>DKQT01000022.1 GCA_002471845.1 Fidelibacterota bacterium UBA7301
TGTGGTCACTGAGATTGTAGAATAGGAGACTCTTAGATGGCTGGTAATAGCAAACGTGCAATAATTCAGCTGGAAAGTACAGCTGGAACCGGTTACCGTTATACAGTGGCTAAAAGTAAACGTCTGCATCCCGAACGCGTGGAATATCGTAAATACGATCCAGTTGTTCGTAAGCATGTCATCTTCAAAGAGACCAAATAAATCTTCCTGAAATATTGCCAGCTGTCCTAATGGGGTGGCTGGCAGTTTCATAAAGGAGTGTAGCTCAATTGGTAGAGCACCGGTCTCCAAAACCGGGGGTTGCAGGTTCAAGTCCTGTCACTCCTGCAAAAATTGAAAACTGAATTTGAGAATTCAATTTAGTTAAAGAATAATGAACAAGATTAAAAAGTTTTTTTCCGATGTTAGATTTGAGATGAAAAAAGTATCATGGCCCAATTGGGATGAATTAAAAGGATCTACATTTGTGGTTATCTCCTTCTCAATTTTAATCAGTGTATTTCTGTTTTTTATTGATAGAATTCTCGCAACCGTCTTGCAGGTCATTCTTTAAGCTATGAATTGGTATACCCTCAGAGTTATTTCCGGTAAGGAAAAAAAGGTCCGCGATAATGTTCTTTTTGAATTGGATTTTCAAGGTCTTGCGGAAGAGGTAGGGGACGTCCTGGTACCTTCTGAAAATATTGTTGAAATGAAAGACGGCAAAAAGAAGGTAAAAAATAGAGTTTTCTTCCCCGGATATATATTAATTCAAATGAGTGAATCCAAGGAAGCGCGATATCTGGTTGAGAATATTTCCGGTGTAATGAACTTCGTGGGGGCCAATGGAGATCCCCAGCCGCTCAAAGAAGATGAAGTTACACGCATTCTGGGTGAAGTAGAAGGCCGTGAAGGCCGTGAGGTTGTTATGGCTCCCTACCGTGTCGGTGATGCTGTAAAAGTAACTGACGGTCCTTTTGCAGATTTCTCAGGCTATGTGAACGAAGTGAATAAGGAAAAACAAAAGGTGAAAGTTTCCGTTAGTATTTTTGGCAGACCCACACCGATTGAATTGGATTTTTTACAGGTTGAATTAGAAAAATAGGCTAAGTAATGGCAAAAAAAGTTTCAGGATATATAAAGCTTCAGATTCCCGCCGGACAAGCAAACCCGGCACCACCGGTTGGACCTGCGTTAGGTCAACAGGGTGTCAATATTATGGAATTCTGTAAAGCATTTAACGCTGCGACCCAGGACCAGGCCGGCATGATCATTCCCGTTGTAATTACAGTTTATGTCGATCGTAGTTTCACCTTTATAACGAAAACGCCTCCGGCAGCAGTATTATTGAAGAAAAAAGCAGGTGTTCCAAAAGGTTCCGGTGAACCCAACCGTGAAAAGGTGGGTAAGGTATCAGAAGCAGACCTGCGGGAAATTGCCAAAATCAAGATGGTAGATTTAAATGCCAATTCAGTTGAAATGGCGATGGAAATGATCCGCGGAACCGCCCGCAGTATGGGATTAGAGGTACAAGGTTAATGAAAATTTCAAAGAATCAAAAAGTAGCCCACGCTAAATTAGACCGGATGAAGGAATATTCCCTGGAGGATGCGGTCAAATTGGTTAAAGAAATGAAATTTGTCAATTTTGATGAATCAGTTGATTTGGCCATCAATTTGGGTGTTGATCCCCGTCATGCAGACCAGAATATTCGCGTAACAACAACATTACCCTACGGCACAGGTAAAGAAATAAAAGTACTGGTGGTTACCCAGGGCCCCAAAGAAAAAGAAGCCCAGGAAGCCGGCGCTGATTATGTAGGTAAAGAATTCCTTGAAAAACTCAAAAGTGGTTGGGATGAAGTGGATAAAATCATCGCTACACCGGATATGATGCCGGAATTGGGCAAGCTGGGTAAAATCCTCGGCCCGAAAGGGCTGATGCCAAATCCAAAAAGTGGCACTATTACCATGGATGTGGCCAGTGCTGTAAAAGAGTTAAAAGCGGGTAAAATTGAACTTCGTGTTGAGAAAACGGGTATTGTCCATACCCAATGCGGAAAAAGTTCATTTGAGGAAAGTGCATTGGTTGAAAATATCCGTACCATTTACGAAACTGTGATGAAAGCCAAGCCCTCTTCAGTTAAAGGAACATACTTTAAAAAGATGAGTGTTTCTTCCACAATGGGGCCTGGAATTAAAGTTGATCAAGGAAGCATCAGGTAAGTAAATGCCGAATACAAAAAATATTCAACAAGTAGAAGTATTAACCGAAAAACTCGGCAAAGCAAAAGCAGTTTACATTACCGAATATCTTGGGCTTAATGTTGAAGATATTACTGAGCTTCGCCGGGAATTTCATGCTAATGATGTGGAATACCAAGTGGCGAAAAATACACTGTTAAAACTAGCGGCACAGAATAATGAATTGGAAGGATTGGATCAATACTTAAGCGGTCCAACGGCAATAGCCCTTTCATATGATGATCCAACCAGCCCGGCGCGTGTCCTGAAAAAATTTACGAAAGACCACGATTTGCCTGAAGTCAAAGGCATCGTGTTTGATGGGGATGTTTTGGAAGGCAGTAAATTCAAACGCATCGCTGAAATGCCGAACAAGGAAGAATTACTGGCGAAATTTGCCGCCCTCTTACAATCCCCGCTAACCAAATTGGTGTGGGCGCTGAAATCGCCAATGACCGATGTGGGAAATGCATTAAGAAATTTAAAAGACCAAAAATCTAATTAAGAAATAAATAAGGAGCTAAGACAATGGCTGATACTACCAGAGCTGATGTACTAACCTATCTTGAAAATGCCAACATGATGGAAATCTCTGACCTGATCAGTGAGATTGAAGAAAAATTTGGTGTAACCGCTGCAGCCCCTGTTGCTGCTGTCGCTGCAGCTCCCGCTGGAGGCGGTGAAGCTGCTGAAGAAGAAAAAGACGAATTTGATGTAGTCTTGACTTCTGCCGGTTCATCAAAAATCAATGTGATCAAAGTGGTCCGCACCCTCACAAGCTTGGGCTTGAAAGAAGCCAAAGAATTGGTTGATAGTGCACCAAAGGCAATTAAAGAAGGTATTTCAAAATCAGAAGCTGAAGAAGTTAAAACACAGCTTGAAGAAGCCGGTGCTTCGGTCGAACTTAAATAAATCGATACCTACACCTATCTTTTTAAAAGATACTATATCGCCCTTTTACACCTTTACAATGGAGGCTTAATTGGCTACTATACCCAATCCGCACGCCCAGCGTCAATCGTTCCAGAAAACCAAAGCAGAGGTTGAATTTCCTGATCTGTTATCCGTACAGGTTGATGCTTTTCAATCTTTTATTCAGGAGCATGTTCCTGAAGACGAACGCAAGAAAATCGGACTTGAGGAAGTATTTACAAATGTGTTTCCTATTGAGGATTCACACCGCAACTATGTCCTTGAGTATAAAAGTTATTTCCTTGGATTAGCTAAATACACACCGGAAGAATGCATGGATCGGGGATTAACCTATTCGGTTCCATTAAAAGTTCGGCTTGTTCTTCACATCACCAATGAAGATGATCGCAGTAAATACGATCAATCCATCGAGCAAGAAGTGTATTTTGGGAATATTCCTTATATGACCCCCAAAGGTACCTTTGTTATCAATGGTGCGGAACGTGTAATTGTTTCCCAGCTGCAACGTTCACCTGGAGTATTTTTTGATCAATCCATCCACCCTAACGGCACCAAATTGTTCCAGGCCAGGATCATTCCGTTCCGTGGCTCATGGGTTGACTTTACCACCGATATTAATGATTGTATTTTTACAATTATTGACCGCCGCAGAAAATTTCCTGCCACCATGTTATTGCGTGCTCTTGGGTATTCAACCAATGCAGATATTTTTCGTGCTTTTGGATGTATTGAAGATATCAAGCTCAATAAGGAGGATGTTTCCAATGCAATTGGTTGTACAGTTGTTGAAGATGTCATCGACCATGAAACAGGCGAAATTTATATGGAAGGCGGCGCAGAACTGACGCAGGATAACATTAATGAATTAAAAGAAGCAAAGATTAAATCTGTGGAAGTAGTGAACCAAAATAAAAATTTCCACTCCATGATGCTATTTAATTCAATGATTAAGGATCCGACAAAAAATACGGAAGAAGCTTTAAGCGTTGTTTACCAATTGCTTCGTTCAGGTGAACCGCCAAACTTGGAAACCGCACAAAAATTCATTGAGAGAATTTTCTTTAATCCTAAAAAATATGATTTAGGAGAAGTGGGGCGTTACCGTCTTAATCAACAGTTTGGGTTAAATGTACCGGTTGAAGACACTGTCCTGACAATGGATGATATTATCCAAGTTGTGAACTTCCTTGTGGATATGCGTAAAGGGGAGAGAGGATCAGATGATATTGACCACTTAGGTAACCGACGTGTGAAATCCATTGGCGAACAGCTAACCAACCAATTTTCTGTCGCTTTGAGCCGTATGCTCCGCACAATTTATGAGCGGATGAACCTCCGGGAACAGGAATCCATCACACCGCAGGATTTGATCAATTCCCGTGTTGTGACAACGGTGATTAACACCTTTTTCGGTACCAGTCAATTGTCCCAATTCGGTGACCAGACCAATCCCTTGGCAGAAGTGACTCACAAGCGTCGTATTTCCGCTTTAGGCCCTGGTGGTTTAACACGGGAACGGGCTGGATTTGAAGTTCGAGATGTTCACTATACACATTATGGACGTCTATGTCCGATTGAAACACCTGAAGGTCCCAACATTGGATTAATATCCTCCCTGGCTTTATTGGCCAAAGTTAACCGCCATGGTTTTATTGAAGCACCCTACCGCAAAGTAAATGTAAAAAATGGAAATGCTTATGCAACACACACGGTTAAATATCTTTCTGCTGATGATGAAGACCGCGTAATGATTGCACAATCGGATGAAGAATTGGGCAAAGATGATATTTTAATCAATGAACATATTCGCGCTCGGATCAAAGGTGATTTCCCGATTGTAACTCCGGATCAAGTACAGTACATGGATGTAGCGCCGAACCAGATTTTATCGGTTGCAGCTTCATTGATTCCGTTTTTAGAACATGATGATGCAAACCGGGCTTTGATGGGTTCAAATATGCAGCGTCAAAGCGTGCCGTTGATGAGACCAGATGCACCCATCGTCGGGACCGGACTGGAAACTAAAGCTGCCACGGATTCACGATCAGCCGTTATTGCGCCTGTTGGTGGCCGCGTTCACTATGTTGATTCAGAAAAAATTGTGATTCGCACTTATGATGTACCGGAAGACTTGACATTAATCGAGGGAGAGAATCTAGTTTCTGTATATATGAGAAAGTTTAAGCGGACTAACCAGAACACCTGTCAAAACCAGCGTCCGATTGTTTCCGAAGGTGAAAGAGTTGAAAAAGGACAGCCCATAGCTGATGGAACATCAACTGAGAATGGTGAACTCGCATTAGGGAAAAATGTTACCGTTGCCTTTATGCCTTGGCGTGGTTACAATTTTGAGGATGCGATTGTTATCAGCGAACGCTTGGTTAAAGAAGATATGTTTTCCAGTGTGCACATCAATGAGATTGAACTGGAAGTCCGTGACACTAAGAGTGGGGAAGAAGAACTTACAGCTGAAATTCCCAATGTTGGTGAAGACGCTACTAAGGAATTAGACGATCGTGGAATTATAAGGCTTGGTGCAAAAGTCCGCGATGGGGATATTTTAATCGGTAAGGTAACGCCCAAGGGTGAAACGGATCCAACACCAGAAGAAAAACTGCTGCGGGCCATTTTTGGTGAAAAAGCTGGAGAAGTAAAAGATGCTTCTAAACGGGCCGATACCGGTATAAGAGGTGTTGTGATCGGTACAAAATTGTTTGAAAAAAGGAGTAAAACCGCACGTTCCGAAGAAAAGAAAAATATCATTGAAATTCAGAAGAAGACATCCATCCGTAAAAAGGAATTGAAAGAGTCACGGGATGAAAAATTGATGGTGTTACTCAAAGATCAAGTGTCGGATGGGATTCGTGATATTTCTTCTGGCCGAACTTTGATCAAAAAGGGCACAAAGCTAACTGCAAAACGTCTGAATACTTATAACTTGGAACGCTTTGCTCAGGATGCTTCCTGGGTCGACGATAAACAGATTTGGAGAAGGATTAAAGCCGTTTGGCGTTCATTCTGGAAAGAATGGCGGATTATTGAAGAAACACTCGAAAAAGAAGTTTTCAAACTACGTGTTGGCGATGAACTGCAACCTGGAATTTTGAAGCTGGCAAAAGTTGATATTGCAAACAAACGTAAAATTCAAGTTGGTGATAAAATGGCTGGCCGTCACGGCAACAAAGGTGTAGTAGCCACCGTTGTTCCGGAAGAAGATATGCCATTCCTTGAAAATGGTACACCGGTTGATGTTGTATTAAATCCATTAGGAGTTCCTTCCCGGATGAATTTGGGCCAGTTGTATGAAACCATGTTAGGCTGGGCAGGTGAATTACTTGGGGTGAAATATTCCACACCTGTGTTTAACGGTGCTACACCTGATGAAGTAGAAGCTGAATTGAAAAAAGCCGGACTGCCCGTTACAGGGAAAACAACCTTAATAGATGGCCGAACGGGTGAGAAACTGGAAAATCCAGTTACTGTTGGAAACATTTATATGATGAAGTTGAGTCATATGGTGGATGATAAAATGCACGCCCGTTCTACCGGTCCTTATTCACTCGTTACCCAGCAGCCCTTGGGCGGTAAAGCACAATTTGGCGGACAACGGTTCGGTGAAATGGAATGCTGGGCATTGGAAGCATATGGTGCTGCCCATACCTTGCAGGAAATATTAACAGTTAAATCTGATGACGTAGATGGCCGATCCAAAGTATACAACTCAATCGTAAAAGGTGAGGACTTGCCTCCATTTGGTGTTCCTGAGTCGTTTAATGTACTCATAAAGGAATTGCAGGGACTTAGCTTAGACATCGAATTAGACTAAGGGAGATATAAATTGACTTTCATTCAAACTAATAAACTGGATACGAGCAAAGGTTTTTCATCAATTACCATCGGATTGGCTTCTCCAGAAAGCATCCTTCAAAAATCTTATGGAGAAATCTTAAAACCGGAGACCATTAATTACCGTTCTTATAAACCAGAAAAAGATGGTTTATTTTGTGAAAAGATCTTTGGTCCAGTAAAAGATTATGAATGCCATTGCGGGAAATATAAAGGAATCCGCTATCGTGGAATTATCTGTGACCGCTGCGGTGTAGAAGTTACTCGTAAAAAAGTCCGCCGTGAACGGATGGGGCACATTACACTTGCTGTACCTGTAGTCCACATTTGGTATCTTCGTTCAATCCCATCTAAGCTGAGTTACCTCGCTGGTATCAGTACTAAAAATCTCGAAAGAATCGTTTACTACGAAAAATTTCTGGTAATTGAACCGGGTAAAAGTGGTAAAGAAAAGTTTGAAATGATTGACGAACCGGAATACCTGGAATTGGAGCAGCTTTATGGTTTTGATGCTGTAAGTGAAGAAGAAAGAGATAATGAAGATTTTTTCTATGCCACCATGGGTGGTGAAGCACTGAAAGAAATGTTGGCCCGCATGAACCTGGTTGAACTTCGTCGTGAATTAGAAGATGTACTCAAAAATTCCAAATCTAAACAAAAGCGGGAAGAAGCACTTAAGCGGCTAAAGGTTGTTAAAACATTTTTAGTTGATATTACAACTGTAAAAAAGGTAAATAAACCTGAATGGATGGTGGTTTCGATTTTACCGGTGATTCCGCCGGAATTAAGACCTTTGGTGCCTTTGGATGGGGGTCGTTTTGCCGCCAGTGACTTAAACGATTTATACCGTCGAATTATTATCAGGAATAATCGCCTGAAACAATTAATGGAGATCAAGGCTCCCGACGTCATATTGCGAAATGAAAAACGGATGCTTCAGGAATCGGTAGATGCACTGTTCGACAACAACCGTCGGAAAACTGCTATTCGAAGTGGTACACGACGCCCGTTAAAATCAATTTCAGATATGATTCGGGGAAAAACCGGTAGGTTCCGTCAAAACTTATTGGGAAAACGCGTTGATTATTCTGGGAGATCTGTTATTGTTGTTGGACCTGAGCTTCAACTGCATGAATGCGGTCTTCCAAAAAATATGGCCCTTGAACTTTTCAAGCCCCATATGATCAATGAGCTCATGGCTCGCGGTTATGCCCAGACACCTCGCAGTGCAAAACTGTTAATCGAGGACAAGGATCCTATTGTTTATAAGGTTCTTGAATATGTTGTACAGGATCATCCCGTACTGCTTAATCGCGCTCCGACGCTTCACCGTTTGGGTATTCAAGCTTTTCAACCAGTGTTAGTTGACGGGAAAGCACTCCGAATCCATCCATTGGTATGTGCCGCATTTAATGCTGACTTTGATGGCGACCAAATGGCTGTTCACGTGCCGCTGTCGCTGGCAGCGCAAATGGAAGCACGCATACTGATGCTTTCAAGCCATAATATTTTGCATCCTGCAAACGGTAAACCGCTGGCGCTCCCTTCACAGGATATGGTTTTGGGAACTTATTATCTTACACGGAAACGAATAGGCGTTAAGGGTGAAGGTAAAACATTCGGGTCCTTCGAGGAAGTCGCTTTAGCATATGAGAATAAATCTGTTCACATAAATGCAATTATTAATGTTCGCCACAATGGAAAATGGTACAAAGATACAACTGTAGGTCGCGTAATCATTAATTCAATCCTTCCTGATGAAGTGGGCTATGTTGATGATAGGATTGATAAAAAGCGTTTGAGTAAGCTGGTTAATGAAACCTATCTTATTGCCGGCAACCAAAAGACAGTTATTTTCCTTGATAAACTCAAAAATCTTGGTTTTAACGCTGCTACTCAGGCAGGGATATCCATTGCGATCAGTGATATTTTAATTCCTGAAGCCAAACATGGTATCATTGATACAGCACAAAAAGAAGTGGATAGTATCCAGGATAAGTTTAAACGTCACGTCCTGACGGATGGTGAACGATACAATAAAGTCATTGATGTTTGGACTCATGCTACCAATGATGTTGCCGCCAGCATGATGGATGGTATGAAATCCAATGACCAGGGTTTCAACCCTGTGTTTATGATGGCCGACTCTGGGGCTCGTGGAAGTCAGGACCAAATCAAGCAGTTAGCCGGTATGCGGGGATTAATGGCAAAACCACAAAAATCCATGACCGGAAGTAAAGGTGAAATCATTGAATCACCGATTACCTCCAACTTTAAGGAAGGGCTTTCTGTCCAGGAATATTTTATTTCCACTCACGGGGCGCGCAAAGGATTGGCTGATACAGCATTAAAAACTGCTGATGCAGGATATTTAACACGCCGCCTTGTTGATGTAGCCCAAGATGTGGTGATTTCAGAAATAGATTGTGGTACAATTAATGGTATCTTGGCTGATGACCTGAAAGAAGGAGAAGATATTATCGAACCATTGTCCGAAAGAATTCTCGGTCGGACGATTTTGGAAGGTTTTATTGAAGATGGTAAGACCATGATTAAAGCCGGTACCATGATCCGTGATGATGAAGCAAAAATCATTGCTGACAGTAATATTGAATCCCTTCGCATTCGTTCGGTACTTACTTGTGAATCCCTTCGCGGTGTATGTGCAAAATGTTATGGATGGAATCCTTCGAATCATAAATTGGTTGATTTAGGTACAGCCGTTGGTATTCAGGCTGCCCAGAGTATTGGCGAACCAGGAACACAGCTAACGCTGCGTACCTTTCACATTGGTGGCACAGCAACCCGCATTATTGAACAATCAGAAATGCATACCAAGCGTTCGGGGATAATTAAATATTCTGATAATCTTGAAGTTGCTGAAGCAAAAGATGAAGCTGGTGTTCTTGTTCACAGGTGTATGGTGCGTCATGCGAAAATTACGATTACCAATAAAGATAAGCGAGTCACTGCCGAATACAATGTTCCCTATGGCGCAAACCTAAATGTTGAAAATAACGAAAAAATTGAAGCAGGTACAATCCTGTTTCAATGGGATCCGTATACAGATGTCATCTTGGCTCGACAAACGGGTATTGTGGAATTGAAAGACTTTATTGAAAACGAAACATACCAAGTTGAAGCCGTTGAAGGCGGTAAAAAACAGATGGTTATCGTTGAATCTAAAGATCGCAATCTAAGTCCACACGTGGAAATCGTTGATAAAGATGGTTCTATTTTAGCCGGTGGTACAATTCTGCCTGTTAATGCCAACCTTGTTGTGCGGAAAGGTGATAAAGTTTCACGCGGTCAAACATTGGTGAAAATACCCAGGGCAATTGGTAAAACCCGTGATATTACTGGTGGACTGCCAAGGGTTACAGAATTGTTCGAAGCACGGAAGCCAAGTGATCCTGCCGTTGTTTCTGAAATAGATGGATTGGTCAAATTTGGTGAAACCAAACGTGGTATTCGTAAAATCCAGGTTGAGGGTGTAGATAGTGTTGTAAAAACATATTCCATTCCTTATGGTAAACATGTTGTGGTACACGAAGGCGATAAAATCACAGCTGGTACTTCCCTTTGTGAAGGCAGTATTTCACCAACGGATATTCTTAAGGTTTTGGGGCCGAATAAAGTCCGAGAATATTTAGTGAATGAAATTCAGGAGGTTTATCGACTGCAGGGCGTAAAGATTGATGACAAACATATTGAAGTTATCGTCCGCCAAATGATGCAGAAAGTGAGTATTGACGAAGTAGGTGATTCTCATTTCCTGCCTCAGGATCGCGTTAATAGGGCAGACTTTTTCGAAATCAATGAAAAACTCCAATCCATGGTCGTCATTACAAATTCCGGCGATTCCGAATTGGAAGAGGAGACCTTGGTTGACAGAAAAGAATTTTTAGAGATTAATAAAGCCCTGAAAGAGGACGGGAAAACTCCTGCAAAGTCCCGCAAGGTAAAACCAGCCACTTTTAATCCTTTATTGATGGGGATTACAAGGGCTGCTCTGAATACAGAAAGCTTCATTTCAGCTGCCTCTTTCCAGGAAACAACCCGTGTATTGACTGATGCATCTACATCAGGGAAGACAGATTTTCTCCGTGGCTTGAAAGAAAATGTTGCTGTGGGTCGTTTGATCCCTGCCGGATCCGGATCCCCCCATATAAAAGATATTATTATTTCAGACCCTTCTATATTGAAAAGTGGTATGAAAAAATCTGAAACAGAAGTTGAAGCAGAAGTAGCTTAATAAAATAAAAATGAAACAAAAAGAAATTGCTGTGAATTTTCATTTTATCGTAAATTTCTCGGCTTTTATGGAACTGAAATGCCGACGATAAACCAACTAGTTCGCCAAGGAAGAAAGCGGGTGAAGAAGAAAAATGCAACGCCTGCTTTAAAAGGTAATCCGCAAAAACGCGGGGTATGCACGCGTGTGTATACAACTACCCCTAAAAAACCGAATTCAGCCTTACGTAAAGTGGCGCGGGTGAGGTTAACAAATGGAATTGAGGTTACGGCATATATTCCCGGTGAAGGACACAATCTACAGGAACACTCAATCGTATTGATTGAAGGCGGTCGTGTAAAAGACCTGCCTGGAGTTCGTTATCACATTGTTCGCGGTACATTGGATACTGCTGGTGTATCTGACCGTAAAACAAGTCGTTCACGTTACGGCGCCAAACGTCCAAAAGCTTAAATATGAGAAGAAGAAGACCAGAAAAAAGAAAAATTTTGCCCGATCCAATCTATAATGATTTGGAAGTAGCAAAATTCATGAATTACCTTATGCTTGGTGGTAAAAAAGGAATTGCAGAGCAGATTTTTTATGGTGCTATGGGTACAGTGAAAACCCGTACAAAAAAAGATGGTATGGAGATTTTCAAATTGGCAATTAAAAACACAACACCAACGTTAGAAATAAAATCCCGGCGAATTGGCGGTGCAAACTACCAGGTTCCTATTGAGGTGCCAAAGCATAGGCAGTTTTTTCTTGCTTCTCACTGGATTATTAATGCAGCCCGAGGCCGATCTGGAAAAGCAATGGCTGATCGTTTGGCTGTAGAATTGATTTCTGCTGCAAATAATGAAGGTGGTGCAATTAAGAAAAAGGAAGATACGCACCGCATGGCAGAAGCAAATCGCGCTTTCGCTCATTTTAGATAAAAATATATAAAATTATATGAAAAAAATTGCATTAAACGACGTTCGTAATATTGGCATTATGGCCCATATTGATGCGGGTAAAACAACATTAACTGAGCGTATTCTCTACTACACCGGGCGTACCCATAAAATTGGAGAAGTCCATGAAGGTGGCGCTACTATGGATTGGATGGAGCAGGAAAAAGAACGAGGAATTACGATTACCTCTGCTGCTACTACGGCCATATGGGATGATCATAGAATTAATATAATTGATACACCGGGACATGTCGACTTTACTGTGGAAGTTGAACGATCCCTCCGTGTGCTTGATGGTTCTTGTGCTGTATTTTGTGCTGTAGGTGGTGTTGAACCCCAAAGTGAGACTGTATGGCGCCAGGCGGATAAATATGATGTACCGCGCATAGCTTTTGTCAACAAAATGGATCGTACAGGTGCAGATTTTTATCATGTATTAAATATGATCAAAGAACGTCTTGGTTCAAATCCGCTGCCGATCGTTCTTCCAATTGGTGCCGGTGATATTTTTACCGGTATCATTGATTTGATTACAATGAAAGCCATTCTTTACAATGAATCTTCTTTAGGCGCCCATTTTGATGTGGGTGAAATACCAAATGATATGAGAGAAGAAGCAGAAAAGTGGCGCCATCATCTTATTGAAGAAACCGCCAGTTATGATGAACATTTGCTGGAAAAATATTTGGCTGATGAAGAAATCACAGAAGATGAACTGAAGGCCGCGATTCGTAAAGGATGTTTGGATAATACATTTATTCCAACTCTTTGTGGTTCTGCCTTTAAAAATAAAGGTGTTCAACGTCTTTTGGATGCAGTTAATGACTTTTTACCTTCGCCAATTGATATCGGTGCCATCAGCGGCTTTGATCCAAATGACTCGGACATAGAAATGAAACGTGAGCCCAATGATGAGGAACCATTCAGCGCTCTTGCTTTTAAGGTAATGACCGATCCTTATGTCGGTAAATTGACTTTTATGCGTGTTTATTCAGGCACCCTGAATTCCGGTTCATATGTGTACAATCCAAATATAGGCAAGCGAGAGAGAATCAGTCGTCTTCTACTCATGCACGCAAATAAAAGAGAAGAATTAGAACAAGTATCCGCCGGTGAAATTATTGCTGCAGTAGGTCTTAAGAATTCCCATACTGGTCATACCCTTTGCGATGAAAAGAAATCAATTTTATTAGAATCAATGGAATTTCCTGAACCGGTAGTTGAAGTGTCTGTTGAGCCCGCTACCAAGGCCGACCAAGATATATTATCCAAAGGAATGGGGAAATTGGCAGAAGAGGATCCTACATTTAAAGTTTCTATCCATCCTGACACTGGTCAGACCATTATTGCCGGAATGGGCGAGCTCCACTTAGAAGTATTGGTGGATCGTTTGCTGCGTGAATTTAAAGTGCAGGCCAATGTAGGTACACCCCAGGTGGCTTATACAGAAGCGATTACAAAACGTGTTGAAAAAGTGGATGTTAAATTTGTACGTCAGTCTGGAGGCCGAGGTCAATATGGTCACGTCGTGATCAACGTAGAACCAAATGAAGCCGGTAAGGGTTACCATTTTGAAAATAAAATTGTTGGTGGTGTCATTCCCCGTGAATACATCCAGCCTGTGAGTCAGGGAATGCAGGATGCCATTAAAAATGGCGTTTTGGCAGGATACCCTATTGAAGATATTCGCGTTGAGCTTGTTTATGGCTCATACCATGACGTGGATTCTTCGGAAATGGCCTTTAAGATTGCCGGTTCTATGGCCATCCAGGAAGCCTGTAAAAAAGCAGGTCCTGTTTTGATGGAGCCCATGATGAAAGTAGAAGTTGTCGTCCCTGAGGAATATCTAGGTGATGTCATGGGTGATATCAATTCACGCCGCGGCAACATTGACAGCATGGATCAGCGCAAAGATGCTCATGTGCTTAATGCCATTGTGCCTCTGTCCAGGATGTTTGGTTATGCAACAGACTTACGATCTATTACTCAGGGTCGAGCAGTATTCCACATGGAATTTTCAAACTTTAATAAAGTACCTAACTCAGTAAAAGATGAAATCCTTGAAAAGGTACATGGAAAAGCTTCTTAAGAATAAGGAAAATAGATATGGCAAAAGAAAAATTTAAACGGAGTAAACCCCATTTAAACATTGGGACGATTGGTCACGTGGACCATGGGAAGACGACACTGACGGCGGCGATTACCATGATGCAGGCCAATAAAGGCTTAAGTGAAGTTCGTTCTTTCGACAGCATAGATAATGCCCCGGAAGAAAAAGAGCGTGGTATCACGATCCAGACCGCCCATGTGGAGTATGAAACGGCTAACCGCCACTATGCCCATGTGGATTGTCCTGGTCACGCAGATTATATCAAGAACATGATTACCGGTGCGGCCCAGATGGACGGTGCGATTCTGGTGGTTTCAGCCGCTGATGGTCCCATGCCCCAGACCCGTGAGCACGTTCTTTTGGCCCGCCAGGTGAATGTACCTTCCATTGTTGTGTTTATGAATAAAACAGACCAAGTGGATGATGAAGAACTAATTGAACTGGTAGAGATGGAACTGCGGGACCTTTTGAATGAATATGATTTTCCCGGTGATGATATACCTATTGTCAAGGGCAGTGCCTTAAATGCACTGAATAATGTGAATGATGAAGTGGCCACAGTCTGTATAAGTGAACTGATGGAAGCCTGTGACAGTTTTATTCCGGAACCCAAGCGGGATATTGATAAAGCCTTTTTGATGCCGGTTGAGGATGTATTTTCCATCACGGGCCGGGGTACAGTAGGAACGGGTCGTATTGAAAGCGGAATCATTAAAGTGGGTGATGAAGTGGAAATGATCGGTATGGGCGCCAGTAAGAAGACCACCGTAACCGGTGTGGAAATGTTCCGTAAGCTTCTGGATGAAGGCCGTGCCGGTGATAATGCGGGATTGCTGCTTCGCGGCGTGGATAAAGAAGAATTAACCCGGGGTATGGTATTAGCCAAGCCCGGTTCCATTACCCCGCACACGAAGTTTAAAGCCAGTGTGTATGTCTTGAAGAAAGATGAAGGGGGCCGTCATACCCCGTTTTTCAACGGTTACCGACCCCAGTTTTACTTCCGCACCACGGATGTAACCGGTGTGGCCACCCTGCCCGGCGGTACTGAGATGGTGATGCCCGGTGACAATGTAGAGTTGGAAGTAGAATTGATTACGCCAATTGCCATGGATAAGGAACTGCGTTTTGCCATCCGTGAAGGCGGTCATACAGTGGGCGCCGGTGTGGTCACTGAGATTGTAGAATA
>DKQT01000011.1:0-130 GCA_002471845.1 Fidelibacterota bacterium UBA7301
GAGAGTTGTTTGAGATTCTTGGGCGGTTATATTTGAAAGGGTGAGGATTAAAGCAAATGTTGAAAGAGGATGCTTCATACAGAAAATTACGAATAAATATTGAAAAAGTGTGTCCTCCACTTTTGTGTCC
>DKQT01000011.1:354-8237 GCA_002471845.1 Fidelibacterota bacterium UBA7301
GTGTCCTTGTTATGCACCCCTATATTAAGTATCCAAGCCTTGGATGGGAGGTGTGTCCTCCACTTTTGTGTCCTCCAAATGGGTATATTTGATTATAGTTGACAATGATTGAGACAGTTAATAAAAAATAAAACAATTAATATTATAAGAGGGCATGACCATTATTGTGTTTTAGCACTCTATCTAAAAGAGTGCTAAAAATAGTTGAAAAATCATATTTTTCACTGCTAACTTCCGCGCTGCATAATCGCAGAAAACGTATAATAACGAAAATATAACTAACGAATTAAAATAAAACAGGAGAAAGCGAAATGGCACTAAAAGTAAAGCCTTTGGCTGATCGTGTTGTGGTCGAACCGGCTGCGGCTGAAGAAGTTTCCACTGGTGGAATTATTCTTCCCGATACCGCCCAGGAAAAACCACAGCAAGGTACTGTCATCGCAACAGGCCCCGGTAAAGTATCCGATGCGGGCAACACCGTTGCAATGGAAGTAAAAAAAGGAGATAAGATCCTCTATGGTAAATATAGCGGGACTGAATTCTCATTTGAAGGAACAGATTATCTCATCATGCGCGAGAGTGATATTCTCGCTGTCCTATAAGGAGAAAATAAATTATGGCTAAAGAAATCTCATACGATCTCGAAGCACGTAACGCCCTAAAGGCCGGTGTGGATAAACTTGCCAACGCGGTAAGAGTTACCCTCGGACCTAAAGGTCGAAATGTTGTAATCGAAAAGAAATTTGGCGCACCGACTATTACTAAAGACGGTGTAACAGTTGCCAAAGAAATTGAATTAGATAACAAATTGGAAGACGTAGGAGCGCAGATGGTGAAGGAAGTTGCTTCCAAAACATCTGATGTTGCCGGTGACGGTACTACAACCGCTACTGTTTTGGCCCAAACCCTAGTTGCTGAAGGCCTGAAAAATGTGACTGCCGGCGCTAATCCCATGTCCATCAAACGCGGTATTGATGCCGCAGCCGGTGCTGTGGTTAACGCACTCCAAGCCCAAAGCAAAGACTTACCCGATTCAGAGCAGATTGCCAATGTCGGTAAAATCTCTGCCAACAATGACCAGGAAATCGGTGAAAAAATTGCCGAAGCCATGGAAAAAGTGGGTAAAGATGGTGTCATCACTGTTGAGGAATCCAAAACAGCTGAAACTTTCTTGGAAACAGTTGAAGGTATGCAGTTCGATCGCGGATACTTGTCTCCCTATTTTGTTACCAATTCTGACAATATGGAAGCGGAACTGGAAGATCCTTACATCCTGATCTACGACAAAAAGATCTCTAACATGAAAGACCTGCTTCCTTTATTGGAAAAAGTCGTTCAAACCGGTAAACCGGTTATGATCATCGCTGAAGATGTAGAGGGCGAAGCCCTGGCCACTTTGGTGGTGAACAAACTCCGTGGTACATTCAAAGTATTGGCTGTGAAGGCACCTGGATTTGGTGATCGGCGCAAAGCCATGCTGGAAGATATTGCTGTATTGACCGGTGGAACCGTCATTTCTGAAGATGCAGGATATAAACTGGAAAATGCGACCTTGGATTACCTTGGTACAGCGAAACGTGTTGTTTCTGATAAAGACGACTCAACGATTGTCGGCGGAAACGGTACCGGGGATTCCATAAAAGCACGTATCAATGAGATCAAGGTCCAGATTGATAAAACAACCTCCGATTACGATCGTGAAAAACTGCAGGAACGACTGGCAAAATTATCCGGTGGTGTTGCAGTGATTAATGTTGGTGCTGCCACGGAAATAGAAATGAAAGAAAAGAAAGCTCGTGTGGAAGATGCCTTGCATGCCACCCGTGCCGCTGTAGAAGAAGGGATTATCCCCGGTGGCGGTGTAGCTCTGCTACGCACTGTTTCTGCTTTGGCTAAATTAAAAGTGGAAGGTGACCAGGCAGTCGGTGTTGATATTATGCGCCGAGCACTGGATGCTCCCATTCGTCAGATCTGCGCCAACGCTGGTGCTGAACCGTCAATCGTAGCGCAAGCCGTCAGTGAAGGTAAAGGTGACTATGGTTTTGATGCCCGCACAGGTGAATATGTTAACATGTTCAAAGCCGGCATCATTGATCCGACTAAAGTTGCCCGTGTGGCGGTTGAAAATGCTGCCTCAATTGCGGGTATGATTTTGACGACTGAAGCTGCCGTTACGGAAATTCCTGAGAAGGAAGCAGCGCCGATGCCTCCAATGGACCCAGGCATGGGCGGTATGGGCGGCATGATGTAATCTGAGGATTACTCATTCTTTAAAAAGCCTCTTTTGGGAAACCGAAAGGGGCTTTTTTGTTATTATTAAATCAATGGTGCCAGTGGACCACCCTTAAACTGCATGGTGTCACATTTACCAGCCTGCATACTAGGGCGCACAAGCAGGATGGTTTGGGAATGACAATTATTTTTATTACCCGCCTTGACTAGCGAAGACCTCCTCGAGTAAATTCTTTATCTCATGGGTATCATTCGTTTAAAAAATATGCAGTTCTACGGCTTCCATGGTGTCAGCGAATCGGAAAAACATTTAGGCGGCCGTTTTGAAGTGGATGCAGAAATGAAACTTTCCCTGAAAGCAGCCTGTGATTCAGATGACTTAAAAGACACTATCAATTATGAAGCGATTTACCATACAGTTGACGCTTGTGTGAAAAATGATAAATTTTACCTGATTGAAGCATTGGCCAATTCCATTGCCAGGGATATTTTAAAAAACCACCCTGTTGATTCCATAACCGTACGGGTGAGAAAACCCCATGCCCCCGTGCATGGTGTATTGGATACGGTGGAAGTGGAGCTTGAACGCTTCAAGGCGGACTATGATTGAATTAGTCTACCTCGGACTTGGATCAAATATCGGCGACAGGGAAACAAACATTTTTTCATCCATCGCTGCCCTTGAGGTCAGGGATGAAATACATGTGAGCCGCACCGCTTCCATTTATGAAACCGACCCATTGTATAATACCGATCAGCCTTCGTTCCTCAATACAGTTGTGGAACTAAAAACGGAATTGGATCCTGAAGTGATGCTACAGGTTTGCAAGGGGATTGAACTTATGTTAGGCCGTCCCGAAGAAAATGAAAAAAATGAACCTCGGGTAATTGATATGGATATCCTCGCCTATGAAACCAAAATGATTGAATTAGAACATTTAATTATTCCCCATCCTGAGATTATTGCCCGTAAGTTTGTCCTTGTTCCATGGGCAGAACTTGCACCGGATTTCACCGTGCAGGGATTTGGCCGAACTGTTTCAGAATTATTAGCATTATGTCCGGATACATCTGAGGTCCGGCTGCACCATTTGGAAAAATCCGCATGAGAAATTTGTATTATGTAGCCATTGAAGGTACTATTGGTGTCGGGAAAACGAGTTTAGCAAACCTGCTGGCTGACAGGCTGGGGGCAAAGTTAGTCCTTGAATCTTTCGAGGATAATCCATTCCTGGCGGATTTTTATGAAGACCCTGAACGCCATGCCTTCCAGACTCAGCTTTGGTTTTTGCTACAGCGCTATCAGCAGCAGCAGGATTTGCGCCAGGTAGATATGTTTCACAATTTGATCATTACCGATTATATGTTTGTAAAGGACCGCCTGTTTGCATCGTTGAATCTGAATGAAAAAGAAATGTCCCTTTATGATACTGTGGCAAACATGATGGAGCGTAATGTGATTCATCCTGATTTGGTTATTTTTCTCCAAGCTGATATAGATATACTCATGCGCAATATTGCTCGCCGGGGGAGAGAGTTCGAAAAAAATATGTCGGAGGATTATATTGATGCCCTGAATCAGGTTTATAACGAATATTTTTTTCGTTACCAGGAAACACCTTTGGTGATTATCAATACCAATAATATTGATTTTGTTCGCAATGATGGAGATTTGGAAGAAGTCATTAATTATATCCGGCAGCCTGTTGCAGGCACCAAATTTTTTAATCCTACCACCGGGTTATAAATATGATCAGGATTCTGATTTTCGGTGCCTTGGCTTATTTGGTTTTTACATTATTTAAGAAAGCAAAGCTCATTTCAAAACCAAACCAAAAATCTGTAAAAGGAAAAAATTCATATAAAAACCTGGATATTAAAGATGCTGATTTTGAAGACCTTGAACAGAAGGAAGATAAATGAAGAAATTGGGTGATTTTTTAAAGGGGAAATGTGAATGCACCCAGGTGGGCTTGCTCATCCTGCGAATATTGCCGGGGTATTTTTTGGCCGTTAATCATGGCTGGAATAAAATAACACATCCGGAAAAATGGACAAATCTGGGTGGTGCTGCATCTAAACATTTTGGCGGAATGCTTGATTTCATGGATCCTGTATTTGGATTTTTAGCGGCATTTTCCGAATCCATTTGTGCCGTCCTGGTTTTGATTGGGCTTTTCACCCAACCGGCGGCTATTTTAGTTTGTGGTACCATGTTCTTTGCCGCCCTATACCATATTACAGGCACAGGCAACCCTGAAAACGCTTTAATTTATTTTTCCATTTTTGCGGCTATTGCAGCGGCAGGACCGGGAAAATACAGTATTGATAAAATGTTTCTTTCCAAGTCTGAGGACTAATGCACGCCGCTCGCATCCACGAGCATGGGGGTCTGGAAGTACTAAAATATGAATTGGTCCCCGAGCCCAAACCCGATGTCTGTGAGGTTGTCATCCAGATAAAGGCCTCGGCCATGAATCATTTGGATTTATGGGTCCGGCGCGGTATAGCCGGGGTGCCCTTACCGATGATCCTCGGGAGCGACGGCGCAGGCGTAATTTCTGAAATCGGGGATGATATCACTCAATTCAGCGTGGATGATGAAGTCTGTATTCAGCCACTCACCTATTGCGGCCATTGCCGCTTTTGCTCCAAGGGACAGGAAAATTATTGTATTAAAATGGGTATCCTGGGTGAGATGCAGGACGGCACCAATTGCGAATACATCGCCGTCCCGGAACAAAATGTTAGATTGAAACCGGCTCACATAAGTTTTGAAGCAGCGGCTGCATTCCCTTTGACTTCCCAAACGGCTTACAGTATGCTTGTCCGCCGGGCAAAAATAGAAACGGGAGAAACCATTTTTGTTTGGGGCGCCGGTTCAGGTGTGGGAACCATGGCTATCCAGATTGCCAAAGTAAAAGGATGCCAAGTTATAGCAACAGGTGGGAATGAAGCGAAACGTGCCCACGCCAAATCAATCGGCGCAGACTTAGTGTTGGATCATTATCATGACGATATTGCAAAATCAGTGAAAGAATTCACAGAAGGCCGAGGTGCCGATTTGGTCTTCGAACATGTGGGAAAAGCCACTTGGGAAACAAGCCTGCGCATCCTTGGGAAGGGGGGTAGATTAGTAACCTGTGGCGCCACAACCGGCCCTGCGGTGGGGATTGATATTCGCCATTTATTTTTTAAGCAGCAGACAATAATGGGGTCCACTATGGGAGATGTGGCTGCCTTTGACGATTGTTTAACTTTGGTTGCAGACGGAAAGATCAAACCGGTGGTGGATAAATCATTTCCTTTAAGTGAAATCAAGCTGGCTCATGAACATTTGGAAAATGGCGGACAAATTGGTAAAGTCATCCTAATTCCTGAATGAAGTACAGTAAACATATCTTTATTTGTATCAATGAGCGGGACGAATACAGTGCCAAGGGGGATTGTTCCCGAAAAGGCGGGAAAGATATCCGCATGAAATTTGTTCAGCTCATTAATGCGCATGGATTAAAAGGTAAGGTCCGCGCCAATAAAAGCGGCTGCTTGGATGCCTGTGAAATGGGTGCCGCCGTGGTGATTTATCCCCAGGGGATTTGGTATACTGAAGTCCAATTGGATGACGTAGAAGAAATTTTTAACACTTCTGTTTTAGGGGAAGAAGTTGTGGAACGCATTGCCGCCACAAAAGAAACTTGGGCGGAAATGATGCGTATCAGGAATAACAAAAGGGTAGAAGCATGAAAAAATTAATTACTGTTTTTATTATCATAGGATTGGTTTCGTCTAGCCAGGCCCAAATGAAGAAAAGCCTTGGAGGTATGATGGGAACCCGTGGTTTCGGGATCGTTTTTTCTGGGCAATGGCAAATAAAATCTGATTTAGAAGTTGGTTTTGAAACTCGTTATTATGATATTAAAAATGATTCAGAATTGCCCATTTATAATCAATACACCGGCCAGAGTTATAATGTAGGTGATAAAGCCCTGTTTATGATTCCATTTTTTGGTACTGTAACATGGTTTCCTTTCGAGGGAAAAATTGCCAATAATTTTTCGCCCTTCGTGACCTTAAAACTCGGCCCTGTTTTAGCTATAGATGGGCAGGAAGAATACCGCAAATTCACAAAACGCTGGGGGCAAGCGTCCACCTCAACATCTTTTGGGAGCCAGATTGTTATTGGTGTAGCCTTTCGCCAAAGAGGCGGCGGGATAATATCACCTTCTATTGGTTTTGAATTCCTTCCCATGGGGAAAGAAATTGACGGTCGCCGGAACTATGATGGGACAGCCATCAATATTACCTGGATTATTGGTAATAGCCGCCGCTGATGGAAAACCATTTCTTCTACCTCCAGCAAAAAGCCATCCACAAAAACACATTCCAGTTATCTGAAGAAGAATCGCACCATTTCCTGAATTCCCTTCGGGGAAAAGTCGGGGATGACTTGTGGCTCCTGGATGGGGCGGGAACGGCCTACAATGGTACCATTTCTGGAATTAACGGTCGGTCTGTTTCCGGAATTATAAGGGATTCATTCCCAAACTACGGAGAATCTGATTATTCCATCCATTTGGCAATTGGGCTTATCAAAGGGAACCGGATGGACATGGTTTTGGAAAAGGCCACAGAACTCGGTGCGAAGTCAATCCAGCCCTTATTATTGGATAGATGCGTAAAAAATAAATTGAATTTGGAAAGGGCTGAACGAATTATAATCTCTGCTGCCAAACAGGCAGGGCGCAGTTTTTTCCCCATTGTATTTGAACCTATTGATTTATCCACATGGATAAAAAAGCATGCAAATGACCATAAAATTCTATTTCATATCATGGGATCACAATCCCTAGCAGATGCTTTAGGGAATGAAAAAAAAGAAGTATTTATATTGGTTGGGCCTGAAGGTGATTTCTCCAAAAAAGAATTGGACCAAATGGAGAAAGAGCAATTTGAATCTGCGATTTTGGCCCCCCGGCGTTTGCGCAGTGAATCCGCTGCGATCATGGCTATATCCGTACTAAACGAACTTATGGGAAATTAATGATGGAAGATTGTTTATTTTGCAAAATGGTGGCGGGGGATATACCCTGCAATAAGGTTTATGAAGATAAATCGGTTTTGGCCTTCAGGGATATTGATCCTAAAGCGCCCACCCATGTTTTGGTAATTCCTAAAAAGCATATTGAATCAATCAATGTATTGAAGGATGAAGAAAAAGCGTTAATGGGTGAAGTGCTCATGGCAGGGCAGAAGATCGCCCGGGATGAAGGCATTGACGCCTCTGGGTTCCGGACCGTGTTCAATACGAATGCCCATGGCGGGCAAACTGTATTTCACATTCACATGCATTTGCTTGGTGGACGCCAAATGACTTGGCCCCCGGGGTAACTCATTCTGAGTCCTGAGGCATTCGGAGGCCGACAGTTGAATTATTTATCTTTATATGAAATATATTTTGTTAGCGCACGGGTGTCAACTCAGCCACCGTGACCGCCCCTAATTGTACAGATGCCGACGCACTTGCCAGGGCGCTGATCATTATAGGGGAAAAGGAGGGCCTCCAGCTGGTGGAATCGCTGGATAGTGTGGAAGCTTTCCTGATTCTGCGGGAAGGATGGGACCGGTTTCGATGGGTCAAAAGTTCGGGGACG
>DKQT01000011.1:8569-46366 GCA_002471845.1 Fidelibacterota bacterium UBA7301
ACGGTAAGGGAAAAACTAACTTCCGGTCTACTCCCGCTAGGCACCTGCACCCATAACTACCAACAAAACACCAATCATTCCTATACCATTGGTTACAAAGTGGGCAATGATCCCAGGCCATGTGTTCTGAAAACGTTGAGCTACAAATGACAATGCCAGAGCACCCGGCAATAACGCAAGCATCTGCCACCACTTAAATGCATGAAGCAGCGTCCAAAGAACACCATGGACCATCCATGTACGTTTGCCATACGTTAGCTCCTGACGGGGAAGGACATAGCCTCGCCAGAGAAACTCCTCTCCCAAAATATTGAGGATCAGTGAAAAAAAAGTGATAACTAATAAAGACCAATTCCCAACAGCTTCAGCACCCATCTGGTTTTTCATACTTTCAAGACCCTGAGGAATGCGGGGGTCAATGAACGATGGTGTACTATCAGATATTGTGAGCACACCTTTTTCAACTAAACCGGGAATGATAGACAATAGCAGCACAGACAGCAGCCCAGCAGTGATCAACATGAATAAAAACAACCCGATTGTCCATAGCCATCCCTTGCGTTCCATTCGATTCAGCCTGAAGCGGTCTCGCAATGCTGGCCAGCTCATCGGATTGCCCTCCATCCTGTAAGCCACTAGCGACGCTACAAGCATGATGGCTAGAGGGATATCCAAGACTATAGCGTAGCTGACAAATGTCGAACAACCATGTTCAACAAGATATGGAAAAACGCTATACACACAAATAATGGTTATAATTGCAGGTATGCCAAAAAAGAGTCCCGCTTCCCACAACGGCATCGGTTTCAGACCTCTGGATTCTTGTGATTTAATATCCATGCTTCAAGTCACTTGTATACATAATATACACATGCTTTTTAATGTCAATCAATGGGTATGAATGACTAACATCAATTGATGGTTTTCCCCTCTAAAAATCATTAGATTCCCGAACCTCTTTAACCTCGGAAATGTATATATCTGAACTCAATTTACATGGCTTTAAATCCTTTGCCAAAAAGGAGAAGCTCAAATTTGGCGAAGGTGTCACTGTTATTGTCGGTCCCAATGGATGCGGCAAAACCAATATCGTGGATGCCATCCGCTGGGTGTTGGGCGAACAGAAATATTCTGTCCTCCGCTCAGGGAAAATGGGAGATGTGATCTTTAACGGCGCTGATGGATTAAAACCCCTTTCCGTTTGCGAAGCCACTCTCACGGTTCATAACAATCGCGGCAAACTGCCCTTGGAATACAACGATATTGAGATCGGCCGCCGCATCTACCGTGACGGTGAATCGGAATATTTTATTAACCGCACGCCATGCCGCCTGAAAGATATCCATGATCTGTTCGTGGATACGGGGATGGGCTCGGATGCCTATTCTGTGATTGAGTTGAAAATGATCGAACAGATCCTCTCTGAAACAGCCGATGACAGGAAACGAATGTTTGAAGAAGCGGCGGGGATCAACAAGTATAAACAGCAGCGCCGCTCGGCCATGCGAAAATTTGAAGCGGTTTGCCAGGACCTTGAGCGAGTAAGCGATATCGTCCAGGAAGTGGAGCAAAAGGTCCATTCACTGAACCTGCAATTGAAGCGTTTTAAGCGCCATGAAAAACTCACTGAAGAGTTAAAAGAGAGAGAACTGGCCCTCGCTTTCATCCGCGTCCATGAATTTGAAGCTGAAATATATCCCCTCCGCCGGCGGGTGGTTGAATTCACCCATCTCAAGGATGAAAAAGCATCGTACACTTCCGTTCATGAAAAAGAGTTGGAGTGCCTGAGATCCCTTTACGGAGAACAGCAGAAAGAGTTAACGGGACTTCAATCCGCCCTGCGGGAATTGGAAGAATCCCGGGAAACAGTCCGCAATAATGTTTTAGTTTGGTCGGAACAAGATAAAGCGTCAGAAGCCAATATTGAACGCCTCAACCGTGAAGAGGCCTCCAATGAAGATAAAAAGGTCCAACTCAACCAGCAGGTCAGTGAGTATGACCAGGAGATAACAGCCTTATCTCCCCAACTGGAAAATCAGCTTTCTGCTTATAAACCCAAAAAATCAGAATTTGATGCAGTTCAGGAACGCTATAAGACTGCCCAGGAAGAATTGGAATCGGCCCAGACCGCCCGCTGGGATGCCCAGCGCAAAATGGCGGACGACCGCTCCCTTTTGGACCGCACTTCATCCCTGATTGAAGAAAAACAAAATGCCCTCTCCCGGCTGGAAGAAAAGATCGCTGAGATTGACTCCAACCAGGAAGAGACGGGGAATGAACAGAAAGAATTAGAATCCCAGAAGGCCAAGCTGGAAAAGGCCAAAGGGGAGATTCAATCCGGATTTGCAAGAGTGCGAGACAGCCTGAACCAAAGCCTGGAAAAGCGGTCTGAGCTCTCCATGGAGATCCACCATGGGAAATCGAAATTGGAATCCCTTCAATCCCAAGTGGGTTTTTATACAGAATTGGTGGAACAAAAGGAAGGGTACCCGGAAGGGGTGCGGACTGTTTTGGACAACCCTCGTGAATTCGCGGGAATCCTCGGTACGGTGGGCGAATTGTTCCAGGTGGAAGAAAAACTGGAGACTGCCTTCCAAAGCGCCCTGGGAGACTGGGCCAAATGCCTCGTGGCTGAGAATCGAGCTTCCGCCCTGAAAGTCCTTAAATCCGCCCGGGAGAGAAAGACGGGAAATCTTTCCATTCTCCCTTTAAAAGAATTTACCCAATTGGCTTCCACTCAAAAAGCACCCACAGGGAATGGTATCATCGGCACCGGCGCTGAACTCTGCGGCGCCGATAAAAAATATCAATCCCTGGCCGATGTTCTGGTGGGGAACCTTCTCATCGTCGAAGATTTGAATGGAGCCCTTAAGAACAATGACCTGAACGGCTGGGATATCGTGGACTTGAATGGCGCCTATTCCGGGAAGAATTTAATCCTGAAACACCGCAACAAAAATGGGGATGGCAGCCTCCTTGGCCGGCAGAAAAAGATCGAATCCCTGAAGGATGCAATGGAAACCCTTTCAGCGGTGATTGAAGGCCAGGAAAAAGAATTATCAGAATTAATAGGTGAAATCGAATCCCAGTCCGGGCGGGCTAAATCCCTGGGGGATGAACTGGAAAAATCCTCCTGTGAATTGAATGAAGTGGAAACGGCCCTGATTCGCAACCACTACCGTCAATCCCAGGCGCTGGAATCGTTGAAGACCTTGAATCAGGAAGTCCAGGAAACGGCCAAGAATATTGATGACCTCCAGGCTTCCGTGAAAAAGTTGGAGCCGGGACTGGCCAAAGGGGAAGCCGTGATCACCAAACTGAAGGCAGAAGCTGAAAAAACATCCGAAGCATTAGTGAAGGTCCAGGTGGAAAGGGATACCTTCCAGCAGGCTGTCCAGGAATTGCGTATCGAACTTCTCAATTTAGAGAATAAACGGGATAACCTGAATTTCCAGAAGCGCGTGGCCCAGGAAACCATCCAGGAGTTGGAAGAGCGCAAGGCGGCCATTATCCAGGAAGTTTCCGGACTTATGGAAAAACGTGAATCCCTGGCAGGCCAGATCGTCGAGGGCGAAAAAGAATTACGAACCATTACGGGGCAGTCGACCAAGGACCGCTCTATTTTGGATCTGAAACGGGATACCTCCAACGATACCTATCAATCCATGGAAAAGATCCAGGAGCAGATCCGCTCAGAGCAGCAATCCCGTGAAGCGCTTTTGGAAGAATTGAAGGCCAACGAATTGAAGATCGCTGAAATGGAGCAGCGCATAAATATCATCCGGGAGCGGATTCGGGATCGCTACGAGATGGAAGTGCCCACAGACCTGGTGGTAGATGAAGAGGCGGACGACCTTGAATTGCGGATCGAGCGCATCCAACGGAGCATCGAAAGTATCGGTCCCATCAATATGGCCGTTCAACAGGAATACGAGGATGAACAGGCCCGCCTCCAGACGCTTATAGAACAACGGGATGACCTAATTGCTTCAGAGGATAACCTGCGGGAGACCATCCAGAAGATCGATAAGGTGGCGCGGAAGAAATTTCAAGAAACCTTTGACCAGATCAAACTGAATTTCGGAAAATTATTTGAAATGTTTTTTGAAGGGGGAACCGCTTCATTAACCCTTATAGGGGACCCGGATCCATTGGAAGCGGATATTGCTATCCATGCACAGCCCCCGGGGAAGAAAAACCAGAGCTTGCGGATGCTGTCAGCAGGGGAGAAATCTCTCACGGCCATCGCTCTTCTCTTCGCCATTTACCAATATAAACCGAGCCCTTATTGTATCCTGGATGAAGTGGATGCGCCATTGGATGATGTGAATATCCAGAAGTTCAAGCGCGTGCTGAATACCTTTGCGGAGGACACCCAGTTTATCGTGGTGACCCACAATAAGCTCACCATGGAGGCGGCGGACTACCTATACGGTGTTACCATGGAGCAGAAGGGCGTGTCGAAGTTGGTATCCGTTAAATTCAACGGACGGATTTAACGGAATTAAACTTATATAATTGAAAAAGCCTCCCGTATAATGCAGGGGGCTTTTTTGTTTTCAGGATTTATTTCTTAGTGAATTCCATTTGCGTGCAAGATGCAGGGTTCCACTCGTTACCAGCCGCTTCACAAGTAAATTGTGTAGTATGGCTGGTTTCATAGATTCTCCGTTTGTTTTATAGTGTATCAAATTGAATTTTAGATTAAAAAAAGGAAAGATGTAAAGGAAAAATAATCCTGATGACTAGATCTGTTTTTTGTACTTTATTTTCTGGCATTTTTTCGGGATCCACGCATTGCTGGAGCTCGCCGATTCACATTCTCTTTGGTTTGAATGGCCGGTTATTTCAAAATTTTCATCAATGCAATAAGGGTCACTGACAATATTGATATGAAATGATCGTTTGTCGTTGGACATCGTGTAGGGATAACAGTCCTCTTTGAAACAGAAAGTTTCCCCCACGTCATACCAAGCGAAGGTTGTTACTTCTGGATTAGGCCCGGTTATGGTTTCAACCCCGGTACCGTCTTTATTTATTTCCAGGGTGATGGTAAGGCCTTTGCCTTTTAATCCCCGCCATTCCGTATCATCCACTTCACCGCTGCAGCTTGATATTTGATAAACTCCCATTTCAGTGACCTTCCATGTACCTACGAATGGGCTTAAATCCTCCTCTTTCATATCTGCACAGGCTAACAGGCCGATTAAAAAAAGGAGACGCAATTTATTCATATTATTTTCAATTTAGGATAATGAATGAGGTTCCTGAAATTACAAAAATTGGATTGAAATAACTTGATTTTTGAATCGTAGTTTGAGTCTGGAGTAAGGTAATTTTGCCCCCATGCCAACGACCCATATCCGCAATTTTTGCATTATTGCCCACATTGACCACGGTAAATCCACCTTGGCGGACCGCCTGTTGGAGGAAACCCATACCCTGGCCAAAAAGGACATGAAGGCCCAGGTGCTAGACAGTATGGATTTAGAGCGGGAAAGGGGGATTACCATTAAAAGCCATCCAATCCAAATGCATTATAAACACAAAGATAAACAGGATTATATCTTGAATCTCATTGATACACCGGGCCACGTGGATTTTACTTACGAAGTATCCCGATCCTTGGCCGCCTGCGAAGGTGCCTTATTGTTGGTGGATGCCGCCCAGGGGGTGGAAGCCCAGACCGTGAGTAATACCTATTTGGCCGTCGAGAGCAATCTAACCGTCATTCCAGTGATCAATAAGGTGGACCTCTCCAGCGCGAGAGTGGAGGAGGTTAAAGGTCAACTAGTTGAACTTCTTGGTTGCGATGAAGATGAAATAATTACTGCCAGCGCTAAAAGCGGTTTTGGTATCCAGGATGTGTTCGACGCTATTGTGGATCGTATCCCCCCGCCGGAAGATCGTTCCCACAGTCCGGTCCGGGCCATGATATTTGATTCTCTCCATGACAATTATAAGGGTGCCATTCCCTACGTACGCGTGTTTGACGGTGTACTGAAAGGGGGCACCACAGCAAAATTTTTCGCCCACGACCGCCAGTATGACATCACGGAAGTAGGCCATTTTGTATTGAAGCAGATTCCGGCCAAAGAACTTCGTGCCGGAGATGTGGGCTACCTTCTGGCCAGCATTCGGGATGTGTCCCATATTCTCCCGGGGGATACGATCACTACCAAACAGGATTCAGCCGTGGAGCCCCTGCCGGGCTTCAAGGAGATCAAACCTATGGTCTTTTCCGGACTCTATCCTTCCGATGCGGACGATTATGACCAACTGCGCATAGCCCTCGATAAATTGAAATTAAACGACGCTTCATTACTCTACGAACCGGAAACCAGTGAAGCTTTAGGATTCGGTTTTCGCTGTGGATTTTTAGGACTCCTCCATATGGAGATCATCCAGGAAAGACTGGAACGGGAATTTGATTTGGCCCTGGTCACCACCACACCCAACGTGCGTTATAAAGTTGAACTCCGCAGTGGTGAAATCGTCGAGGTGGATACACCGGCCAAAATGCCTCCCACGGGGGAGATTCAATCCATCCTGGAGCCCCACGTGTCAGCGGAAATTATTACACCAAAAGAATTCATCGGCAATATTATGACCCTCTGCCAGAAGAAAAGGGGAATGTATAAGAATACCAATTACCTCACGGCCGACAAAGCACAGCTTCATTATGATTTGCCCCTGGGCGAGATCATTTTTGACTTTTATGATAAGCTGAAATCCACCAGCAAAGGGTACGCTTCTTTGGATTATCACTTGTCCGATTATGTATCCGGGGACCTAAAAAAATTGGATATCCTGATCAACAATGAAACAGTGGATGCCCTTTCCTTCATCACTCATACCAATGATGCCTATTCCCGGGGCGTGGCCATGTGCACGAAATTAAAAGAACTCATTCCCCGACAGATGTTTGATGTGCCCATTCAGGCAGCCTTGGGGAATAAGATTATTTCGAGGGCCACGGTAAAAGCGATCAAAAAGAATGTAACGGCCAAATGTTACGGCGGCGACATTACGCGGAAGCGGAAATTGTGGGAAAAGCAGAAAGAGGGGAAGAAGCGCATGAAATCCATTGGTAAAGTGGAAATCCCCCAAGAAGCCCTATTGGCGGTACTCCAGATTGACACTGACTGACGGAGTGTTATTGTGTTAAAGTATGACAGTGTTATCGTGGTGATCCACCATAAAACCATAACACTATTCTATGATTGAAAATTCCAACTACTGGCGCGACACTCACACACCGCTTTACAGCTTCATTTTCACCCTGCCTTTGTTCCTGATCTACGAGGTGGGGGTGTTTGCTATTTCCGCCAGTGATCTTCCCCTCCTGAGAAACGGGGCTGATGTCCTCATGCGCCAGATATTAGAGGTCTTTGGCGTCTTTGGTGTATATGGTTTTGGGGGCTCCTTTTTGATTGGTTTTCTGGTGGCATTTTTGCGCCAAAAGAAGAAATTGATGTCTACTGCCATTCGCGGAGAATATTTACTTACCATGCTGTTTGAAAGTATCGGTTGGGCTATTCTGTTAACGATTATAATGATTTGGATACCAACCTTTTTAATGAATGGCAAAGATGGTCGTTTGATGCAGCAAATTGTATTGGCCATCGGCGCCGGTATTTATGAAGAGTTCATATTTCGTGTGGTTCTAATTTTGGGAATGACTTCTGTGCTAGGGTTTATTTTTCAATGGGGCGAAGTGGGGAAGAAGACCGGGGCAGTGATCTTGGCAGCGATCCTTTTTTCCGCCTTCCATTTTGTAGGCGCCTATGGGGAATCGCCATCCTTGAATATGTTTTTGATCCGTATGGCGGCGGGGATCGTGCTGGGAGGTATCTATGTACTGCGGGGTTTTGGCATAGCCGCCTATACCCATACCATCTATGACCTGTTTGTTTTAGTAAAATTCACTACTTCGGTATGATAATTAGTTTATAGAATCTGTAATTTCACCGTCTATTTTCGGGGGAAATCCATTAAAATGAAAAAAGTTTTATCCATACTATTTTTGCTGGGTGGAATTATGGCCCAACACTCACCCTTCAAATCCTTTGATGTGGTGGTGTATCCGGAATACTATTTTGACGGCATCATGGCGGAAATGAACGGGGAAGTAAAAAGTGAAAGCCTGCCCTTGAACCTGGAGATCAGCGTGCCTGCCAATACGGACAGTGTTTTTTTTGTGAGCGGCACCGCTGCTTCGGAAGTAGATGTAAAACATTTGACAGTACTCAATACTAACAATCGTTCCTTTGTCCAGGTTAGTGTTTTAGATTTCAAGTTTCGCATGTTTATCTTTTATGCCATTGAAAAAAATGGTGTGGATCGTTCCGGTGCATTCACGCTTGAGATTAACCACCATATCGAAGATGCCCATGTAATTATCCAGGAACCTCTTGTGGCTGAGGGTTTTAATTTTTCTGAAAAAGAGGCGGAAACTTTTCAGGATCAGCATAGATTAAATTTCAGGCGTATTCACCTCCATGACTTTCGAGCTAATACAAATAAAACAGTGTCATTCTCTTACCGGAATCCCAGTGGAGGCATCTCCATAAATGAATTACAGACAATGCTTTCCGGTGATTCTGCTATTGCCCCGCCCCGGAATGAGACGTCAAAATCAGTTCCTATCCGCCATAAGCTGCCTCTGTGGCAGCCCTTATTGGTCCTGGGCATCGTGGCTGCTGTGGTTGGGAGAATGTTCTATTCACAGCGAAAATCTGAAATGAAAAGTGAATCTTTAAACCAGCTTGGTGGGGAAAAGGAAAAATTCTGCATACATTGCGGCTCTTCCGTTCAGCCCAGTCATAAATTTTGTGCAAATTGCGGGGGACAACTATAAATGTGGCCTGTTATTTTCGATTTTGGTGAAATCAGTATTTTTGGTTTCCAATTCCACCCGGTGATTAATTCATACGGTTTTATGCTCATGATTGCCTTTTATTCCTGTTATTATTTTCTCAACAAGGATCTCAAACGCTTGGGATATAAGGCCAAATTGGCCGGTGATATTGTTTTTGCTGCCGCTTTAGGTGGAATCCTTGGATCAAAGATCTATTACCTTATTGAGAATTTTGACCGCGTGAAAGTGGATCCCATAGGAATGATATTCAGCGGTGCCGGTTTGGTCTTTCTCGGTGGTCTCATGGGCGGCACCTTGGCGGTGACCTACGTGATTAAAAAGAATAACCTCACGTGGATCAAGTTTGCCGATATTGTGGCACCACTGTTAATTCTTGGATATGCTGTGGGTCGTATCGGATGTCTGCTGGTGGGGGACGACTATGGCCTGCCCACCCATTTGCCCTGGGGTATTGCTTTCCCGGAAGGATTGCCGCCGTCCACTTATGCCATATTCCAGACTTACTATCCCTGGGTAAACCTAGAAGGATTTGACCCGGGTGTGTTGAAAGTTCATCCAACACCGATTTATGAATCCCTGTTAGGTTTTGGGATTTTTTACTATCTTTATCAAAGACGGACTTCAGTCACTGTGGTGGGGAGCCTATTTTTTACTTATTTGGTTTTAGCCGGTGTGGAACGGTTTTTAATGGAATTCCTTCGTGTAAATCCCAAATATTTATTCAGTTTCAGCGGCGCCCAGCTCCTATCATTAATTATGATTGGCCTTGGATCGTGGTTCCTGACCCATCCAGTGAAACAGCCGCAGGAATTGCCGTCTGAATAAAAGACCGATCTTTTCCTTTCTTTTCCTGCTTTTTATTGGGGCCGCCCTGCCCCAAACCACCCTTGAAGTCGGCCGGATTGACCTCACCCAAAATGTCATCCAACCGGAATTTCAGCCGGACCGTTTTATAAAGATCCCCGATGGGTTGGTTTTCATGGATTCAGACCGCCGGAGGATGGGAAGGTGGGTCGCTGACTCGGTTCAATTTTATGGAGGCTACGGCGTGGGCGAATCGGAGTTGTTTGACCCCATGGATTGGGTCGCCCGCCAGTTGGATATTTTCATTCTCGACCGTACGGAAAACAGGGTTAGCCGTTTTGATATTCAACTGAACTTCATTCAATCCATTCCAATAGAAGATGGTGAAGGAGGATTATTTCCCACCGCTATGGATTTGGACAGCCGCGGGTGGATCTACGTCTATTCTCCCGAAACGAACGAAATAAACCGGGTGGATACTCGGACTTACCGCTTGGAGTTGTTTTTAGACCTAAATACAATTCCAGATGGGGAGAACTGTGTGCAATCCCTGCGGTTTGGAGCGAATGACCAGCTGGCCCTTTTATATGATTGTGTAAATGAAGTCCATCTTTTTTCCCGTTCCGGGAGATTGACGCGGCGCTTTCGAATTGAGATTGAAGATCCTGAATTTATACTACCCATAAAGAAATCCTGGCTCATACTGAATCAAAAAGGTGATGCTCAAATTCTGGGAGAAACCCCATTCGTCCTTATGAAAAACGGTGTCGCAATCCAGGATGTAATGATTGATGAGGGGTTCTTCAACATCCTCACTGATAGCGAACTGATTATTCTTGATATCGATGTGGCACCACGTTAAATCTTTTATCATTGCCGGACTCTTGGGGCTTTTATCTGCACAGGATTCCACCCGGATTGAATTACCCGAAAAAATCGGTCCCATCATAGATGCTTTACCTGTTTTGGATAGTTTAATTATTGTTAAAAAAGACACTGTTGATCAAAAGCAATCAACCAATCAACTAAAATCCTATCCTATTAATGCTTCCGGGACTTTCTTCCGCGGGGTGGAAATGAGTACCCAGGGGGTTGGGGGTCTCAGTGGGGGATTGCGTTTTCAATTGGCTGGAAAGCTCAGTGAAAATATCCGCGTTTCTGGAACGGTAACGGATGAGTCCATCCCCATCCAACCAGAAGGGACCACCACCGCTTTGGATGAATTGGACAAGGTTTATCTGAATGTGTCCCATCCCGCAGGTGAACTGACCGCCGGGGATATAATGGTAGTAAATAAATCCGGTAAATATAATAATAACAATAGAAATTTAGTAGGTATAAAGAATAACATTAATCGAGATAATACAAAATTCCGGGCAGTGATAGGTCAATCCAAAGGAAAATACCACCGCTTGGAAATGAAAGGAAAGGACGGGAACCAGGGCCCTTATTTTTTAACATCGAAAGAAGGTTTACGGAATGTGATCATTTCCGCCGGTTCCGAATCGGTGTGGCTCAATAGAAAAAAACTGGCCCGGGGAGAAGATCGAGATTATACCATTGATTATACTTCCGGTGAACTAACTTTTACACCCAAACATTTGATCTATTTTGATTCAGACATTGATATTGAATACCAGTATTCCGAATCCACTTATAAATCCAATTACGTGGAGGCAGGGCTGGAGGGTGCTATTGGCGAGAAGGGTCAATACAGCATATCCTATATTGATGAACGCGATAATGCGAAAGGTTCCTTTTTGTCAAATGAACAGCGGTCGGCCTTTAAATCCAAGGATGTGGTCTATCAATCGGGTGTAGTTCAAGATTCCTTGGGAGACTATCTGTTGATCAATGATTTTTTTCTATTTATTCATTCTGCATCTAATGTACCACCTGAAGATCGTTACACCGTCGCCTTCAGTCCGGACCCTACCGGGGAGTACTTCCGAAAAATTTCTGAAAAAAATCGTATTTATTATGAATTTGTACCCACGGACGAAATTGACGAACGCCAACGCTATTCCCCGGGACGATCGCTGCGGGCACCGGTCAGTCATCAATTATTACAGTTTGATACCGATCTAAAGCTTCGTCCTGGATTGTCATTATCAACCGAGGGTGCCTTTTCAATTCGAGAGAACAATGTGTTCTCTAATCGCTCTGAAACGAGTATGAATGGGAATGCCTTCCGATTGGAGTTGGATCAAAATCCCATCCAAATGGGAAAAGTAAAGCTGGGTTTTGATTTTGAATATTGGCGCAATTCACCGGAGTTTCGTGCATTGAGCCGTGATAGGGACGTCAATTTCAATGAATCCTGGGATACAGCCAGTGAACAGGAAGAGAATGGAGAATCCTTGTCATCTCTGCGAACCGAGTTTGGAATAGGAAAAGGACTGAAAAGTGGAATTGATATTTCACGTCTGACACAGGGGGATAGTAAAAAAGACCGGACTGAAATCGACTTGGATTACGGGGGACAGTTTATCAATACAGCCCAAATGCGGTGGAATAAGGTTCAGTCCGAAATCGCCTTCCAGGAGATGTATGGAAAGGTGCGATTATTCAAGGGGGCCCTGAATCCTTTTGTGACGATAGTTCATGAAATGCGAGAGCAAACCTATCGCTTTGATGATATCCTGGTTGGGATAGATTTTTCCCGAAATAATCGTTCTTTCTCTTTGGGTATCGGCCAACGTGAAGATCAATTGGCCTCTTACAATGATTCCACAAAAATGGAAACATTTCAGACGGGAAAGATCGTCCAGATTGATTTTAAATCGAGGCAAAAATCAGGTTGGCACCAGGAATGGATGTATCGCCAGCGAATCCAGGAAAAAGAAAAAGATCAATCAAAAAATGACTATAATTCCTTTCGGACGGCCCTGAATTACAGAAACAGGACCAGTCCTTTTCAATTGGATCTTGTTCTGAATTCCCAAACATCCATGAGTGAGTCCCGGGCGGTGGTTTATGATTCAATTGGTGTGGGCCTCGGCCATTACCGTTACGATCCCCAGTTGAATGAATATATTTCCGACCCCAACGGCGCCTACGTGGCCCATACAGTTTTTACTGGGGACCACAAGCATGGTTCACGGTTAGATGGATTAACGCGGTTTTCAATCGATTTCTCTAAATGGAAATTTGACCGCCTGAAAAACTGGCAATATCGTAATCTGAATCGGTTGGATTACCATGGATCGAAATTTTCCATTTCGAGTCCTCAGATGGTCGTGGGAGAAGTCTATCGAAGTCACTTTCGCCATGAATTAGTTCATAAAAAACGGAAACAAAAAAACCGACATCGGTTTTGGAACCAGAAATCTTTCAATTTTAACGGATTGGACCCACGTGGATGGGAGTACCGGTTTAAACAGGAATGGGGTGGTGAATCCCAAATTGCACTGAAAGGTAATTATCATCTCGTTATTCAGGGTGATACCCATGATGCTCGAGTTGAGTCAGAAAGAGATCGGATAACTAAGCGATCTGTTGATGGTTATGCCTTTGAGGCCGGCGTTAAAAATTTTCGTTCCAGTTCATTTCAATGGGAATCACGGATCATCTATTATTGGGACCATGCGGGAATTGGAGGAGTTGTTACACCAATTAGTGGTTTAAATATGGAAAAAGTATGGGCCCATGGAATGAAAACGAATTGGATCCAATTCATCGGGAAAGACGGACGGATCGAGGGGAATTTTGAATATTATATCGTTAATGGATTTAAATCCATGCCGCCGGAAGCGCTGAAGGGATTGTCCCATGGCCGGACCTTACGCAGCAATATCCGCGCTTCTTTCTATTTGGGAAAATCCCTATCTGTCAATGCCACATTGATATACTTGGATGACGCCCGTTATGATGGTTTCATTAAACTGCAGGGAGAAGTCCGTGCGCACTTTTAAAATAAATTTGGAGTGGATTGACTATGTCAATCCATACATCAACATAGTTGATGCAATCCATATTGTGGAATTTTTCATTAATAAATTGATTTTGAAAAATATAAGAATTGTATCTGTCATTATCATGACTCAGCTTTCTTTTGCCCAAAGAATTGACTCAACCCTCCACGCCCAACTGGAAGCAAAAGGGGAGTGGAAAAGCTATTATCTTTTAAATGAAAATGTGGATTATGAATTCGTTCCTGAGCATGCCGAGATTGATTCGATCTATTTTTTAGAAGACGGATCGATGAAACAAAAGGTGTTGAAGCGCTTATTTCATCCCCTCATGGGACTTTCAAACCAAAACCGGTCCTTGGCCCAGTTTCAGACAATCCAGAGCGCCTATCCCTATATCAATGGCGGATCAAAAATATCATTCGCCCAATATGATCAAAAACAGGTGGCGGCTGTGGTGGAACTTCACCCACAATTCAAAAGCCAGATCGGGGGCATCCTCGGGGTCAGTAAAGGTAAAGATGGGAAATGGCTCACCACCGGTGAAGTGGACCTCCATTTGGAAAATCCCAGAAAAGAAGGAACCATTATGGATTTGAACTGGCGCCAGCCAAATGACCGCTCCCGGTTTTTAAATATAGCTTATGAAATGCCTTTCCCATTCGGTTTGCCGTTTGGAACCGATATAGAATTCAAACAGGATTTTTTAGAAGACCAATACATTATTGAAAGTACATCCGGAGCCGCCACGGGCATTGGCCCATTGGGACAGTGGAAGATTGGCGGGAAGAAGGAATCCAGTAAAGATTTAACAGATGAAACCGAATTCAAATCAGAATCGGTGATTCTCGGCTTGCGGGGCGATCGGCGGAATAATAGGTGGATGCCATCCAAAGGCTGCTTTTGGGAAGGGGAGATCGTTCTCGGGAGGTTTGAAGATAAGGTGGGAGAGACCACTGTGGCTGAAATTCAAATCAGACTTGATAAATATCGAGAGTTGGGACCCGGTGTATTATTCTTATCGGTGGAGGGACAAGGGGTCAAGGTGAAGGGAAGAGATATTGCCTTTGCCAAGAAGGTAAAATTCGGAGGAGCGAATTCGGTAAGGGGATATGCGGAAAATTACTTTAGTGCAGATTGGGTGGTAATCCATAAAGTTGAATGGCTCTTCGGTGATCTGGATCGATCGCAACTCTTTTTCTTTTTGGATAAGCCGGTTACAGGACTTGATGTTTATCATGATTCGGTTCACAGCGATGTCCAAGAACCGATAGAACCAATGTTACTCCATGAGTCTTTTACGCGGTTTAAGTCGGGATACGGTGTTGGGTTTCGCCAATATAATGGTACCCTGACCTTGGATATATCAATCGGATTTTCAGAAGGGTCGTCCGGCAGCAAACTTCACCTTAAATTCAGTTCAGATTTATAATGCGAAAAAGACTACTAGCCATATTTAATCAAAACCCCGGAAAGCACTTTCGGCAAAAAGAGATTCTCCACAGAATGAAGGTGAATCAAGGGGAGATCGGCGCCGTCAAGATCCTCCTGAAAGACATGGTCAAAAAAGGGGAGATCATTCTCAATAAAGGAAAACAGTATTCACTGACTCGCCAGCCGAGCAGATTAGAGGGCATTTTGACGGTCACTCAAAAGGGATTCGGTTTTGTCATTACTGAAGATGAATCGGAAGATATCTTTATCGGCCGCCGCTCCATGGCCGATGCCATCCATAAAGACCGTGTGCAGGTAAAACTGAAAAAAAATCAAGGTCCACAAGGATTGAAAGGTAGAATTGAAAAAGTACTGGAGCGTGGATCGGACCAATTCATCGGCGTTACCTATCGCTATGGGGGCAAAATGTTTATGGCCATTTCGCCTGTGAATCCCGGCCGAGGCATTCGACTCATCAAAGCTAAAAAGGATCTGGGCGAAGGTCAAATCGTCAAAGCAAAAGTGAAGGATTGGGGCAATGCCTTTAACCCCATCATCGCCGAGTTGGAGACGGTCATCGGTAAAGCGGATGATCCTGGGAATGATATGAAAATGATCCTGAATAAATATGATTATACCCAGGAATTTTCAGGGAAGGTGAACAATGCGGTTCAACAATTCAGTCAACAATCCATCGAAAGGGAAATCCCCAATCGGCGGGATTTAAGAAAATGGAATTGTTTCACCATCGATCCGGTGGATGCGAAAGATTTTGACGACGCCATTTCTATAAAACAAGATCGGGACGGCTATGTGCTGGGTGTCCATATTGCGGATGTGAGTCATTTTGTAACGCCCAATTCGCCCATCGATCGAGAGGCCATCATCCGCGCCACGTCTGTCTATTTTACCGAAGGTGTGGTCCACATGCTTCCGGAGGCACTTTCGGCCAACCTCTGTTCTTTAAGGCCCAATGTAGATCGCCTCGCAGTTTCCACCATTATCAAAATGAATAAAAACTTCAGTGTGCTGAAAACGGAGATTTTACCCACGGTAATCAACAGCAAAGCGCGGTTCACTTATCAAGATGTGCAGGATATTGTTGATGGAAAAACGAATCATTCCGTTAAAAATGAAATCAATATGCTCAAGCGCTTGGCGAAACAGCTTTTCAAAAATCGCTCCGATGCGGGGAGTATCGATTTTGATATTCCTGAACCCATCTTTGAAATGGGTGAAAAAGGCATTCCCCATGAGATTCGTCCCAGTGAACGGATGGAATCCCATCGCATCGTGGAAGAATGTATGCTGTTGGCCAATCGGTTGGTGGCGGCAGAGATTCCCAAATTGCTGCCGAAGAAATATCCATTTGTTTTTCGCGTCCACGCCAAGCCGGATAAACTGGATGTTGAACAATTCACCGATCTTCTAAAATTGCTCCATCTCGGGGTGAATATCCCAAAAGGAGAGATGTCACCCAATGATATGAAAAATGTGCTGAAGCATGTCGAAGATTCGCCATTTCGGCATTTGATCGAAACGGTGGCCCTCCGAACCATGAGTAAGGCAGAATATGCTATTAAAAACAAAGGCCACTTCGGATTGGCCTTCAAAGACTATACCCACTTTACTTCACCCATACGGCGCTATCCCGATCTGATGGTCCACCGCATGATCAAAATGATTCAGCATCAATCTTTTGATCCGAAATCGGATTGGCATGAAGTGATGGAAAAAGCGGTAAAATTCTCGAACCGAGCCGAACTACATGCTCTATCCGCCGAACGTGAATACATCAAAATGAAACAGCTCCGCTGGCTTAATGAACGAATCGGCCAATCCTTTGAAGGCATCATTTCTGGTGTAGTGAATTTTGGTTTTTTCGTGGAGCTGAAATTATCCCTGGCTGAAGGGCTTGTCCACGTGGATACATTAGAGGATGACGAATTTAGCTATGATCAGGAGCATTACTGTTTAAGGGGACGAAAATTTAGACAGGAATTTCGCTTGGGTGACCGGGTAAAGGTGAAACTTCTTGATGTGCTTTTTGACAAACAACGGGCTAATTTTGTATTGGATAATGAACAGGATGACAATGTTTAAACGACTGATACTGTTTATAACTACAATTTTGTTTTGGTCCTCCGGTTGCGACCAGTTCAAACCCCGAGCCATGGGAGCCGATAATGAATTGGTGGTGGTGGCTTCATCGGGGGACAGGGATCAAGTGCAAAAAGTACTTACCACCATTTTTAACGATACCCTCCACACACCCCAGCCGGAGCCATATTACCACACGTTGTGGGTCGATCCTGAGAATTTCAATGATGTGAATAACCATGTGAATGTGATTGTGGCCGCCGTGGGGGATCATCCCCGAAATTTGGGAGCGAAACTGGTGAAACAGATTTTGTCTGCTTCTCAGTATAAATCCACCATGGAAGGGGAGAACCAGATCATTTTCACCAAAGATGTCTATGCCCGGAACCAGAATTATCTCATCATCAATGGGCCCACCACAGATAAAGTTTTGGAGAAAGCCAAAGACCAAGGGCCGTGGCTCAAGAAACAATATGATGATCTTTTCTTCAAGAGACAGAGTAAGCACTTGTTTGAAGGATCCACATTACAAAAAGAGCTCCAGGATGAACTGGCGGATAAATACGGCTGGACCATGAAAATCCCTTGGGGATATACGGTGATCGCGGATAGCGCCGAACAGCAATTCTTCTGGATGGGGCGCGATATTCCCTATCGTTGGCTGGCGGTCCAGTGGACCGATGGTTTGACATTTACGGATAGTGTCTCTGTCCATGATTATGTGAAAACCATCCCACCGGCATATTTTGGACATATTCAGTATGCCGATCATTTGTTCAAGATTGAACCGGCTGAATTCAATGAATGGGGCGCATGGAAGATCACGGGCTTGTGGGAGAGTATTAAAGAAGCCCAGGGCGGTCCTTTTATTTCGTACCTCTTTTACGATGAAACTACCGATCGATCATACTTTATACACTTGATGATCTTCCACCCCGGGAAGGACAAATATATGCTCCTGAGGCAAGTGGATATTGTGGCTCATTCTTTTAGGGTGGCCAATTAGCCGCGAAGGCACGAAAAACAAATTAATGCATGAAAATATCACCTTAATAATCCGCTACGACTTTGAGTCTTAATGGTAGAAAAAAATATAATAAAAACCATTTTAATAACCGGAGCATATGGCCAATTAGGTGAAGCATGTCTAAAATACTTAAAGTCAAACTTTGAAATAAAATCCACCGGAAGGCACGCGCCTGATGACGGTATTCACTTGGATATAACTGACTCGGATTCCGTTCACTGTGTAATTGCAAAAACCAATCCGGATGTGATCTTAAATCTGGCGGCCATGACCAATGTGGATGGGTGTGAAACGAACCCTGAAATGGCAGAATCCATCAATGTGGATGGCGTTAAAAATCTCTGTCACCAATTTGAAGGTCAATTCATCCAGATATCTACGGACTACGTTTTTGATGGTAGGGCAGGGCCTTATAGTGAATCGGATGAAACGAATCCAATATCGGTTTATGGCAAAACGAAATTGGCGGCGGATGAATGGTTGTTAGAAAATCAGGAAAAGACAACCATCATCCGGACCAATGTAGTCTATGGCTATACCAATCGCACCCAAGCCAGTTTTGTAAAATGGGTGGTGGATTCCCTCAATGACGGCAAACCAATCAATGTGGTGGATGACCAATGGAATAATCCAACATGGACCGAATCGTTGGCATCTGTCATTAGCCGATTGATCGAAGGGGGGGCCTTTGGCCTCTATCATTATGGGGATAAAGATCTCATAAATCGGTGTGAATTTGCCCATTTGATCGCCAAGGTGTTTGAGTTAGACGCATCACTGATATCGCCCATTTCCACGGCAGAATTGGACCAGCCGGCGCCGCGCCCCTTGAAAAGTGGACTGAAAACAGAAAAAATTGAATCAGAACTGGGAATCGTCCCCAATTCTGTTGAAACTTGTTTGATGAAAATCCGTAAGCAATTGTCCAGATGAAAACACTGATCATATCACCCACCTACAACGAGCATAAAAATGTGGCCACCCTCATTGAGCTTGTATTCACCATCAACCCCGGTTATCATTTGCTCATTGTGGATGACAGCTCTCCCGACGGAACCGGTGAAATCGTCAGAGGGTTGCAGTCGAAATTTCCCAACCTTCACTTGGAAATTCGGCAGAAAAAGGACGGTCTAGGTAAAGCCTATATTTATGGATTTCACTGGGCATTAAAAAGAGATTATGACACCATTGTTCAGATGGATGCGGATATGTCCCACGATCCTATGGAAATCCCCGCTATGCTTTCCCTATTAAACAAAAATGATCTGGTGATTGGAAGCCGGTATATTCAGGGGGTCAGCGTGGTGAATTGGCCCATCCGCCGGCTGATTATGAGTTATGGAGCCAACCTGTATTCACGTATTGCCACGGGAATGCCCCTGAAAGACGCCACCGGCGGATACAAAGTTTGGTCACAAAAAGTGTTAGCAGCTATTGAATTGGATAAAGTGAAATCGTCGGGGTATTCATTCCAGATTGAGATGAATTTTCGGGCGTGGATCAAGGGGTTTAAGTTAAAGGAACATCCCATTATATTTATCGACCGGACTATTGGTGAGTCGAAAATGAGCCGTTCAATCATGCTTGAAGCGGTGTGGATGGTTTGGCGCCTCCGCATTTGGCGCATATTCGGATGGAATAAATAATTGCCCACGAAAACAGCAAAAAGACACGAAAAACGTTAATATTATTTTTCGGGTATTTAGTTTGTTTCGCGGATTAGAAAGATAATTAAATTCACGTTCAATTTTTGAAGCATTGTGGCAGATTATTACTTAGAATTTGAAAAGCCTATCCAGGCAATTGACCAGAAAATCCTCGAGCTTGAAGCGGATGATAGTTTAGTGGACCATTCATCAGAGCTTACATCGCTCAAGACCAAACGTGAATCTTCTTTAAAAAAGATCTTTTCAGGCCTTTCCCGCTGGCAGCGTGTGCAATTGGCCCGCCACCCCCAAAGACCCTTCTCTTTGGATTATATCCAATCCCTATCGCCGGATTTCATTGAACTTCATGGTGACCGTTATTTTGGTGACGATGCAGCCGTGATCGCCGGTATGGGCACTGTGGATGGTGTGAAAGTCGTATTTATCGGTCAGCAGAAAGGTCGGAATACAAAAGAAAACCTGTTCCGGAATTTTGGTATGATGCGTCCGGAAGGGTACCGCAAAGCGTTACGCGTCATGAAACTTGCAGAAAAATTCAATCTCCCCATCATATCTCTGATCGATACACCGGGAGCGTATCCGGGGCTTGGGGCGGAAGAGCGTGGCCAAGGTGAAGCCATCGCCAAAAACCTGTGGGAAATGTCTAAATTAAAAGTGCCTGTCATTTCCGTGATTATCGGTGAGGGGGCCAGCGGTGGCGCCTTGGGCATCGGCGTCTGTGACCGTATGCTCATGTTGGAAAATACATGGTACTCGGTGATCAGTCCGGAGGGGTGTGCATCCATCCTATGGAGGGATGCTGCCAAAGCTGCCGATGCGGCGGACGCCATGAAGGTCACCCCCGACGACCTCATGAATATGGGCATCTGCGACCGAATTGTTAAAGAACCATTGGGCGGTGCTCACCGTGAATTCGATGAAATGGCCGCCACCCTAAAGCGTGTTATTTTAGAAGAAATCGAATCTTTGAAAGATGTGGATCCCGTCACCTTTTTAGAACGGCGGATAGACCGTTATGAAAAGATGGGTGTTTATACGGAATCCTGATGGTCCAATACGACTATCACACCAAAATATATTATAAAGATATTGACCAGATGGGCGTGGTCTATTACGCCCGTTATTTTGAATATTTTGAGCAGGCCCGCACGGAACTCCTCAATGGCTTAGGGATCATTCTCACCGACATTGAGGATGAGGGTTTTTTCTTGCCCGTTGTGTCTGCCACTTGTGATTATAAAAAAGGGGCAAGATTCGAGGATGAAATTATCGTCCGCACGATGATTAAAGATTTGCCCCGCGCCAGAATGAAAATTGAATATGAAGTGTATCGTAAAAAAGATAATCAGCTTTTGGTCACCGGTTATACAATTCATGGATTTATAGATAAGGAAGGAAAGCCCAAACGGCCCCCTAAAGCCCTGGTTGAAAAACTAAGTTCAGCTATTACCGGTTAATCGGTGAAAGTCTCAGTTTCCCAACCATCATAGTTCCCATCCAAGTCTTCGGCTATTTTTTCTAACCACTATCTTAAATCATGTATTTCGGCATTTTGGAAAAAATCAGAGCTAAATGGACTAATAAAAGTATGGGGAAAAAGAAGAGAATAGTTTGCTTAATGAATTTCAAACTACATCCTGAAGACAGGGAATTGATGGTCCGGGATAGGAGTATTGCTAACGGCCCGTAATGCTTTCCCCAAAACGGTCCGTGTTTCCACAGGGCTGATCACCCCATCATCCCAAAGGCGGGCGCTGGCGTAGTAAGGGTGGCCTTCTGTTTCATATTTGTCTAAAATGGGCTTGCGGATAGCATCCCAATCATCTTGGCTCAATTCTTTACCTTCAGCTTTCAGTTGATCTTTTTTCACTGTGGCCAACACATCCGCTGCCTGAGTGCCTCCCATGACGGATATCCGTGCATTAGGCCACATCCACAAGAATCGCGGCTGATAGGCCCGGCCGGCCATGGCATAGTTCCCGGCACCGAAGCTACCGCCGATGATGATGGTCATTTTGGGTACATTGGCCGAAGCTACCGCCTGTACAAGTTTGGCCCCGTCCTTGGCAATACCACCCTGTTCCGCTTTTGTCCCTACCATGAATCCGGTGATGTTTTGTAAAAATAGAAGGGGAAGTTTGCGCTGGCAGCAGAGTTCCACAAAATGAGCCCCTTTAATAGATGGTTCGCTAAACAGTACACCGTTGTTTGCGATGATGCCCAGTGGCTGCCCCTCAATTTTTGCAAAGCCTGTCACCAATGTTTTTCCATAATCGGCCTTGAATTCCTGGAATTCGGAACCATCCACGATGCGGGCGATGATCTCCTTGACCTCAAAAGTCGTCCGATGGTTTTTTGAAATAATACCGAAAATCTCATTTGCATCATATTTGGGTGGATCATATTCAACTTTTGTTCCGGGAGTAGTGGGGAAGTAGTCAATGATATTGCGAACGATCTCCAATGCTTCATCATCATTTTTAGCAAAGTGGTCCGCCACGCCACTGATTTGTGTATGCATCTTGGCGCCGCCCAGTTCTTCCGGTATAGCATCCTCGCCAATGGCCGCTTTTACCAGGGGCGGTCCCCCTAAAAAAATAGTACCCGTTCTATCCACGATGACTGCTTCGTCACTCATAGCCGGCACGTAAGCACCCCCGGCTGTGCAGGATCCCATGACAGAAGCAATTTGGGGAATTCCCTTGGCGCTCATCTGGGCCTGGTTATAAAAAATCCGTCCGAAATGATCCCGGTCAGGGAAGACCTGATCTTGTTTGGACAGAAAGGCGCCGCCACTATCTACGAGGTAAATACAGGGCAAGTGATTTTCTAATGCGATCTCTTGGGCCCGCAGATGCTTTTTTACTGTAAGGGGATAATAGGTGCCGCCCTTTACGGTTGCATCATTCGCTACGACAATGCATTGACGACCATGGACAGTTATGATACCGGTAATTATTCCGGCGGCAGGGACGTGATCATCATAAACTTCATAAGCGGCAAAGGGGGAAAATTCCAGAAAAGTAGTGTATGCATCACGGAGTTTTTCGATTCTCTCCCGGGCGGTTAGCTTGCCTCGAGATTGATGTTTTTCCACTCTTTTGGGTGGGCCCATTTTTTTGATTTTTGACAGGTGTGCATCAAGATCCTTGGCAAGATCAGAGTGAAATTTAAAATTGGATTTATACTTATCAGAATCCGGTTTAATGTGTGTTTTGATGACTGACATGGATTATGAATTAATTATGGATTGAATATAGGTTCCGGCAGATTTTAATTTATCAAAATCAATCCCCGTATCAAACCCTTGTTCTTTACAAATCCTGACTGCAGTTTCGGTAGATACGTTACCACTGGCACCGGGGGCAAAGGGGCAGCCGCCCACACCGCCGGCACTCGCATCCAGAATTCGAATACCCATACCCAATCCTACTGTAATATTCTCAGCGGCCATGTCGTAGGTATCATGCATGTGGAGGGTAAAAATTTCCGGCGGCCAATTATCAAGAATGATTTCAAGTAGATATTCCACATCTTCCGGGGTGGCTTTCCCGATGGTGTCCCCTAAGGAGATCTCATGGACACCCAAATCAAGAAGATCCTGGATGACCTTAACCACGGCCTTGGCTCCGATATCCCCTTCGTAGGGACATACCCAGCAGGTGGATATGTAGCCCCGAACCCGGAGGTTGTTTTCTTCCCATGAAGGGATCATTTCTTCATACCGGCGGATACTTTCATCAATTGTACAATTTGTATTCTTTTGAGAGAAAGTTTCGCTTGCAGCTGTAAAAATAGCGATGGAGCAGTAACCGCTGGCCAATGCTTTTTCCAGTCCTTTCAAATTTGGAACCAGGGCGGTGTAGGTGATACCATCTTTTTGCTTGATGGACCCGGACACTTCTTCAGCATCGGCTAATTGGGGCACCCATTTAGGAGACACAAAACTGGTGACCTCGATCTCGGGGCAGTTTGCTTCACTAAGCATATCAATATAGGCCACTTTATTATTGGTGGATATAGATGCAGAAATACTTTGTATCCCGTCCCGGGGCCCCACCTCAATAATGCGAACCTGATCTAACATTCAGTCAATCGTTTCAACCCAATTAGGTTTTCGTTTTTCCAGGAAAGCTGCCAATCCTTCCTGTCCTTCTGAACCGGCCCGCAGTTTGGCAATGAGGGCGGCGCTTTTTTCCTCATCCATATTTTGGCAAAATGCCTTAAAAGCTTTAATTGCCTTGGGCCCCGCTGACAATAATTGATTTACTTTTTTCATGACGGACACTTCAAGATCCCCACGGGAGGCGATCTCATGAATTAGACCAATACGCAAGGCCCGTTCAGTGCCAATCATTTCACCGCTGATTCCTAGGGCTTTAAATTGGGAAAGGCCGATTTTTTTAACACAAAAGGGGCCAATTACAGCAGGGTTGATCCCCAGTTTCACTTCACTGAGGGAAAACTTTGTATTCTCTTCCGCAATGGCAATATCTCCTAAAGTGAGAAAACCAAATCCCCCACCGATGGCATATCCATGTGCTTTGACAATTACCGGTTTAGAACAGGATTCAATGGATTGGTACATGGCGGCCAATTTTTTTCCCTGTTTGGTATTCTTATCAAGATCCAGTACTCCTGATCGTTTCATATATTCAAGATCGGCCCCGGCGGAAAAGGCCTTACCATTGCCTTCCAAAACAATGACCCGGGTTGATTCATCGGTGCTCAAATCCTGGAAAATTCGGGTCACCTCCGCAATCATCTCCTCACTGAGCGCATTTCGGACATGAGGACGGTTGAAGGCAACCCGCGCCAATGATTTATTTTGCCTGATCTTTATCGTTTTATAGGCCATTTCATTTAATCCGTTCGTTGGGAATCCGGTTTGTATGGTCGTAATTTTCAAATTCTATTATTATCATTACAAGGGAATTTATGTCCGGACACAGCAAATGGGCGACGATCAAGCGTAAAAAATCGGCCACAGACGCAAAACGTGGAAAAATATTTACTAAATTGATCAAGGAATTAATGATCGCCGCCAGGGATGGCGGCGGTGATTCTGGATCCAACCCGCGCCTTAGACAAGCCATAGCCACAGCCAAAGCAGCCAATATGCCCAACGATAATATAAACCGTGCCATTCAAAAGGGAACTGGTGAACTGGCCGGTGTGACCTATAATGAATTTACTTATGAAGGATATGGCCCTGGTGGTGTGGCGCTTTTTATGGAAGTACTCACAGACAATAAAAAAAGAACTGTAGCCGAGATTCGTCACCTCATGAACAAATATGGGGGGAACCTGGGTGAGAATGGATCCGTGGCATGGATGTTTGAAAAAATGGGCCAAATCACAGTGACAGCCAACGGCTATGATGAAGATACTGTTTTTGAAGAAGCTCTGGAAGCGGGCGCTGACGATTTCAGCAGTACCGATGGTGAATTCCTAATAACCACTTCTCCTTCCGAGACTGTAAATGTATCCGATGCCCTGATCTCAAAAGGTTATAAAGTAACATCCTCGGCTGTAGAAATGGTGCCAAAGAACACCATGAAAGTGGAAGGGGATGATGTAAAACGGCTCATCACCCTAGTGGAAGCATTGGAGGAAAATGAGGATATACAAAACCTCTATTCCAACCTTGATGTGGATGAAAAAGATTTATAACCTTTAAGTGCAATTGAACCTCGGTGGCAGCGATACAAAGAGTGATCGGCGTAGATCCTGGTTTGAGTATAACCGGTTTTGGCATCCTGGATTTCAAGGGCGTTGTTGTTCAGGTGGTGGCTTATGGGACGATCAAACCGCCGGCTAAGGAATCATTACCAAACCGCCTGGAATATTTAAACAGCCATATGACTGAATTGTTAGAAAAATTTGAACCCCAAACCATGGCTATCGAAGACACCTTTCACAGCCGCAATGTGAAATCGGCCTTGCTTTTGGGACAGGCCAGGGGTGTTTTGCTATTGGCGGCAGCTTCAAAAGGAATTCCATCCGTGGATTATGCGCCGCGGAAGGTGAAACAGTCGGTGGTGGGAAATGGATCTGCGGATAAAAAACAGGTACAATATATGGTCCAGCAGATTTTAAAAATGAAAGAGCCACCAAATCCTTTAGATATTTCCGATGCGTTAGCGATTGGGCTGTGTCACATAAACCAAAATAAGTACTTATGAGTTTAATGGATTCCATATCAGGCAAATTGTTTTCCAAAAGTCCTACCGAAGCCATTGTGGATATTGGCGGCATTCGCTTTCGCATCCATATTTCAATTTCAACTTATGAAATCCTGCCGGGGAAAAATGAGCCAGTTGAACTGCTCACCTACCTCCATGTGAAAGAAGATATCCTCGATCTTTTTGGCTTTAGAGATGTTGCGGAGCGTTCTCTATTCATGAACCTGAATACAATCAGTGGGATTGGTCCCCGGTCCGCCATGAATATTTTATCCGGTACAAACCCGGACGAATTTAGAAAACGTATTGTGGCTGGTGATGTGAAATCACTGACGGTGATTCCGGGAATTGGTGCAAAAACTGCCAAGCGGATCATAGTAGAACTGAAAGAAAAATTTGCCACGGACTTGAAGGATAAAGATGAACTAGGATTCATGGAAGATGATGAATCCTCGGCGGTAAAAGATGCGGTGAATGCCTTATTGTCTCTGGGATATAAGCAATCTCAAGTGAACAAAACATTAAAAGATTTAGAAAAGGCCGGGGACCTTACTGGCGGATTGGAAGATATAATACGTAAAGCATTAGCGAAAATGATTTGAGGAGCGCATGCAATACGCAGATCAATTAAACAGATTGGGAACAGAGACGGCATTTGCCGTGTCGGCACAGGCAAGGGCCTGGGCTGAAAAGGGGCATAAAGTGTACCCGTTTCACTTAGGGGATATTAACCTGGCAACGCCTGAAAACATCGTTGAAGCCACCTTGCAGGGTATCCGTGATGGAAAGACGGGATACTGTCCATCTGAGGGTATTTTGCCTCTTCGTGAAGCGCTGGCTTATGATGTGGGATCCAGGCGCGGTGTGACCTATGGGCCGGAAAATGTGTCCGTTCAGCCTGGGGGAAAGCCTACCATCGGTAAATTTATCGCCGCCGTTATGAATCCAGGGGATGAGGTGCTGTATCCTAACCCGGGATATCCCATTTACGAGTCCCAGATTGAGTATCAAGGTGGCACAGCAGTTCCATACGGCTATGTTCAAACCGGTACAGGATTCGATATAGACATGGATCGTCTTAAATCATCCATTACGGACAAAACAGTAGCCATTGTTTATAACAATTATCAAAACCCCATCTCGGCAGAATCATCCGTAGAAGAAATGGAAACTATTGCCCAGTTGGCTATGGAACACGACCTTTGGGTCTTAACGGATGATGCCTATTATGAAATGATCTATGAAGGGGATGCGTACTCCATCGTTTCCATCCCGGGGATGCAGGAACGAACTGTTATTCTTTATACCTTTTCAAAAAAATATGCCATGACGGGTTGGCGCGTAGGTGGATCCATCGGTCCCGAAAAGATCATAAAATATATTTCAAAATTGAATGTAAATGCTGAGTCCTGCACCACCCATTTTATTCAATCTGCCATGGTGGAGGCTTTGACGGGTGACCCTTCGGGACCCCAAAATATTCTGAATACATTGCGGGTTCGCCGGGATACAGCTGTAGCAGGGTTGAATGCCATTGCGGGGATAAATATTCCCACACCCCGGAGTACATTCTATCTCTATCCAAATGTTACAGAAATTATGCGGTGTAAAGGGTTTGATAAAATCAATCAGCTTCAAAATGGGGCTCTTGAGAATGCCAATGTATCCTTTTGCACGCGGGATCATTTCGGCAGGCCTTCGTCCGATGAAACTGAATTTTTCATTCGTTTTGCCTATTCTGGAATTTCTGCAGATGATATCAATGAGGGTTTAACAAAGTTGAAAACATATTTTGAAGCTTCATGAAGCAGACACCGCTATATGATAAACATGTGTCCCTGGGGGCCAAATTGGTCGATTTTGCCGGCTATCAAATGCCCATCCAATATGCGGGCATCACACAGGAACACAATGCAGTTCGCCAATCCGCCGGTATATTTGATGTGAGCCATATGGGTGAATTCATTATATCGGGAGAAGAGGCCCAGACATTTCTGGATTATGTCACCATAAACGATGTTGCTTCGCTCAAGTGTTGGCAGACCCAATATTCAGCCATGTGTTACGAAGATGGGGGCCTCATAGATGATTTGCTTATTTATCACTATCCGGATCATTTTATGCTGGTAGTGAATGCTTTCAATTTGGAAAAGGATTTAGACTGGCTCATGGCCCATAAGACCGAGAAGGTAGACATTATGGATATGAGTGATCAAACCGGTTTGATTGCTCTGCAAGGGCCAAATTCACGGGAGATTCTTCAAACCATTTCGGATATTGATCTTAATACAATGGAATTTTATTGGTTCGGTGTGGGAAATATAGATGGTTTTCCTGCCACCATAGCCCGAACGGGATATACAGGAGAACTGGGGTTTGAGATTTATGCGGATCATGAAAATATAGTTAAAATCTGGGATGCGATCATTTCAAGCGGGGGAGATGCTGTTGAGCCCACTGGTCTCGGGTGTCGGAATACACTGCGGATAGAAATGAAATATGCCCTTTACGGCAATGATATTGATGCTTCCACCAATCCCATTGAAGCGGGATTGGGCTGGATTACCAAACTGGATAAAGAAAATTTCATCGGTAAGGACGCATTGGTATTCGCAAAAGCAAATTTGGCCAGGAGGTTGATTTGCCTGGAGGTAATTGATAGAGGAATTCCGCGGAAAGGATATCCAATTGCCTGCAATGGAGAATTGGTGGGTGCAGTTACCAGCGGCACCCAATCGCCTTCCTTAAAACATGGTATCGGCCTGGCGTATGTGGACCAACCGTATGCCAAAATTGGTACCGAACTGGAAATGGTAGTGCGCAATAAAAAATTAAATTGTCTTGTGGTTAAACCTCCATTTTACAAGGAAGGTACTCTAAATACTTAAAGTATAACTTTATGAATAAAACCTCGGAGAAAACAATCCTCGTCACCGGCGGTGCCGGTTTTATCGGTTCCCATTTGATCGACCGTTTATTAGTTGATAATCAAAAGGTTGTTTGTTTGGATAACATGAACGATTTCTATGATCCAGGGATCAAGCGCTTGAACCAAAAAGCCCATTTGGATTTTGATCATTATGCATTTGTTGAGGGTGACATTCGGGATTCAGGACTGGTTGAAAAACTGTTCAATCAAAATGATTTTGAAATTGTGGTACATTTGGCAGCTATGGCGGGTGTGCGTTCGTCCATTGAAAATCCACCACTGTATACCGATGTAAATATTAATGGTACACAAACACTGCTTGAAACAATGAAGGGGTCCGGTGTTGAAAAATTTATCTTTGCCTCATCATCCTCAGTCTATGGCAATAATAAGAAAACCCCTTTTTCCGAGGACGATTTTGTTGATTTTCAAATATCTCCCTATGGCACTACTAAAAAGATGGGAGAAGTGATGTGTTATACTTATCATCATTTAAGCGGAATCCCCACATCCTGTCTACGATTCTTTACGGTATATGGACCCCGTCAACGCCCTGAAATGGCCATTCATAAATTCACCCGCAAGATGAAAAAGGGCGCAGCGATCCCATTTTTTGGTGACGGGTCCACGGCCCGTGATTACACGTTTATTGACGATATAATTGATGGTATATTTGGCGCCATGAGAGCCGAAGATCAATATGCTGTTTATAACCTGGGGAATTCAGAACCTGTAAAACTGGATGAATTGGTGCATGTAATCAGCGATCGAATTGGTTATACACCCGTCCTGGATCGGCAGGAACTGCCCGCTGGTGATGTAATCCAGACCTTTGCGGATGTATCCCGGGCAAAATCTCGTTTGGATTATAATCCCAAGATCAGTATCGAGGAGGGCATAGACCAATTTATAGATTGGTATGACGCCATGACAGCATCCCACGGAAAATTGTATTCATGAAAGAAAGACGTCTCGAAATATTAGGCATTTTATCTGTTGCTGTTTCACTATTGGTTTTTATCAGTTTAATTGGATATAGCCCTAATGAAGACCCGGGAATTTCCCCCAATGTCCAGGTGGAAAATCCAATGGGTATCCTCGGCGTATGGATTGCATACTTTTTCATTAAACTGACCTTTGGGTATAGTTCCTTCATCCTCCCTTTATTGGCTATTTCCTGGGGAATCTGGTTTTTTACCCACAAAGAATTTGAAGCTATCAGCCGTCTTTCCGGTTACTTATCCGGCGTCGTTGTCCTATCTTCTATTACACTCGGTACGGCCCAGATTTTTCGCTATGGGATTGAAAATACCACCTATCGTTTCAGTGGCATGATTGGTGGACTGGTTGCCGGAATGATTCATGATTTTGTGGGCGGAATTGGGATTATCATAGTCCTTGGGGCTCTTTGGCTGGTTCTCATCCGCGGATATTTCGGATTTAGTTTTTATGAGCCGATTCGTACCTTTTTAGAAAAGTATAAGAAAAAACAGGATGAAAAATCCCTGGTTACTGAACAAAAATCCATAGAAGATGAAAAACACCGCCATACACAAAACCTAATTTCCAAAATTGATGCACAGCAAAAACAGGAAGAAGAATTGATTGAATCTGGAAAGGATGGAGATGACACTCCTATAAACGAGATAGATGGACCCGAAGAACATGAACCTGGTCCGCAGGGAAATTCTGAAGATATTCTTGAAGAAACTACCCTAAAAGAGGATGAAACGCCTGAGGAAGAAAAACCAAAAGATCATGGGGAACAAACTGAAGAATCCAAGGAGGATGCTACAGGCGAAGAGAGAATTGAAGTGGGGGAGGTAGTAGAGGAAGCGGAAGTTGATCTTGATACCGTTCAGGAGCGAAAAGTGCCGAAAAAAGCCTTTCAATTACCGTCGGCTGATTTATTAGCCAGCTCCGTAAATATTCAGAGCGGTATGAGCCGGGACGAACTGGTAGACCGGGCCAATTTCCTCCAGCAGTCCCTGGAAACGTTCGGTGTGGTAGGAAAAGTTGTTAATGTAAGTCCAGGACCGGTTATTACATTATTTGAAGTAGAGCCGGCTGAAGGTGTTCGCGTCAATAAATTTGTAGCCTTATCCGATGATCTGGCCAGGGTAATGGAAGCCAGTCGCGTCCGTGTTATTGCACCCATCCCGGGGAAATCTTCGGTAGGAATTGAAATCCCCAACCGCAACCCGGAAATGGTTTATTTCAAGTCCGTTATCAATTCCGAAAAATTTGCATCTTCCGATTCTAAACTGGCTTTGGCAGTGGGTAAAACAACGTCCGGGGAAATTGCCATTTTGGACTTAGGTCAAATGCCCCATTTATTAATTGCAGGGACTACGGGCTCCGGGAAGTCTGTTTGCATGAATACTATCATTGCCAGTTTACTGTACCGTGCTACACCTGACGAAGTGAAGTTTGTGATTATTGATCCAAAAAAGGTAGAAATGGCCTTTTACCGGGAGTTAGCGGACTACCATCTTTTGAAAATTGAAGATATTTCCGAGCCTATTGTTACTACGCCGGAGAATGCTGTATTGGCCCTCCGTGCTGTAGAAAAAGAAATGGGATGCCGTTATGATGTGCTGGCTGATGCAGTGGTTAGAAATATAGATGAATATAATAAAAAGATGACGGATATAGGTGAAGACATTATGCCATTTATTGTTGTTCTAATTGATGAATTGGCTGATCTCATGATGCTCAATGCCAAAGAGGTTGAAGCACCCATCGCCCGTCTGGCACAATTAGCCAGAGCAGTCGGAATTCACCTGGTCGTCGCTACACAACGCCCCTCCGTAGATGTAATTACCGGTGTTATTAAAGCGAATTTTCCATCCCGAATTGCTTTTCAAGTCGCTACCAAAATTGATTCACGGACGATTATTGACAGTCCCGGAGCTGAAAAACTCATCGGTCGCGGGGATCTCTTATACCTTGGGCATGGTTCTTCTGAGCCCTCTCGTCTTCACAATGCCTTCCTGAGCCTGGAAGAAATTGAGGCACTCATGCAGCATATTACCACCCAGCCCAAAGCGGAAGAATTGGTAATCGCCAGTCCGCGGGAGACTTTAGGTGTCGGTGGATTGGTTGAAGGGGGTGACAGCAGTGGATTTGATAAATTATTCGATGAAGCGGTTAAATTGGTTGTTATGCATCAGCAGGGATCCATTTCGCTCATACAACGCCGGTTAAAGGTTGGATATTCCCGTGCAGCCAGGTTGATTGATGAGATGGAACAAGCGGGCATTGTAGGTGCCTTTACGGGTAGTAAAGCCCGGGAAGTCCTAGTGGACGAATCCTACCTGGAAACACTCGACTGATTTTTCATGAAGCGACTATTATTTTTTATATGTCTGTTTTTTGCAGGGATATGGGCCCAATCTAATCTATGGAAAGATAAATTTATTGCGACTATGAACGATTCAAATGGTGTATCAATTTCCGTGGAAATTCGACAGAAACAATTTGAATCCAGTACGGCTGAACGAGGTACGATTGAATTATTAAAAGAAAAGCATTATGTACTAGACACTATTTCAGAGACGGTACATGTAGCCGGTGATACAATTCAAACATGGAACAAAGTAACCGGCCAACTCATTATTGATCAGATGGTTGAAGGGGACATGAGCATTTTTGATCTGCTTACAGGTGATTTACGGGATGTTATCTTTGGTCAGCCCATTGTTGGGCAAAACCTTGTGGCCATGGATTATAACATTCCAAGCATGGGATATAAGGGTAAAATGACATTATTAAAAAATGGGCAACCCAAAACTATAAAGATTATTTATGGGCCTGATCAGAGTGTATCGGTGGCAGTAAATGAATATAGAAAAGGTGATATAAAATTATATTATTCATTCAAACCGGCCGCTAAGGAGATTATCGATCTACGTTAATAAGTGGCTCAAATTACTTTTCAGCATTGCCATCAGTGCCGTCGGCCTGTATTATGCATTTGGCAAGGTGGATTTAAATGAATTATGGTTTCATCTTAAATCTGTAAACCTGTTTTGGTTCTCCATTGCAGCTGTGTTGCTAGTCTTTTCTGTGGCTATTCGGGCAGAAAGGTGGCAGCTTCTGCTTGAGCCCATTGAGAAAATTCGTTTTCACCCCCTTTTTGCAGCTACAATGGTCGGTTATTTTGGCAATGCGGTTCTTCCTTTCAGATTGGGAGAACTACTCCGGGCTTATACGATTTCCGTCAGAAAAAATGTGGATACATCGGCGGCCTTCGGTACGGTACTCCTTGAGAGAATTTTGGATATGTTGGGGCTAGTAGGTACAATTCTGGTTTTTGGCTGGTTTTATCCTTTCGAAACAGGGGCACGAAATATAATGCTGTCCGTGGTGGTGCTTACGTTGGTTGGATTTGGTGTCGTACTGGCATTGGGAAGAGCCCAATCCCACCTCTTGGAACGGATTGAAAAGTGGGCTTTTTTCGAAAAACCGTGGGCCCATCGCATTCTTACAATCCTCAATAGTTTGGTGGATGGCTTAACTTCCATCCGTGCAACCAAGCATGTGGGGCAGATTGTCATTCACACGATTTTTTTGTGGGCGATCTATTTCGCAATGACCTATGTAATATCTCTTGCTGCAGGAATCAGCCTGACCTGGATTCAAGTAGGTGTTGTATTGATTTCTACTTCTTTGGCTATTGCCATTCCTGCCGCTCCGGGAGCTGTGGGGACTTATCATGCCGCTGCTGTTTATGTTCTGACAGAATTATTTTTTGTCGGAAAAGCCGAATCCCAGGCCTATGCGGTCCTTCTTCATGCGGTTGGATTTGTACCCCTGATTATCATTGGGTCGATTTATTTTCTTCGCAGTTCCGTTCACCTTAGGGATATTTCTGAGCACCACATTGTAGAATGAAAAAGTACGACACTATATTTCTGGACCGGGACGGTACCCTGAACCCTGATCCGGGTTATATTAATTCTTTGGCCCAGTTTGCCTTTTATGACTTTACTTTGGAAGCCTTAAAAGAATTGGGTAATACAGGGAATCGATTTTGTATTGTAACCAATCAATCCGGTATTGCCCGAGGAATTGTTGACCTGGATACATTGAGTGAGATCCACAGTTTTATTTTGAACCAATTCTATGAAAATGGCTTAGATTTGTTGGGCATCTATTTTTGCCCGGACCATCCCGAGGAAGCATCAGAATTTCGTAAGCCGGGATCAGGAATGTTTCGTCAAGCCTCGGATGATCATGGTATAGTCCTTTCTAAATCCCTGATGATCGGGGATGCTGTTTCCGACATAAAGGCAGGAGTAAATTCGGGTATGGATACAATGCTGGTATTAACAGGCAGAGGCCAACAGGCCAAGGCAGATCTGGATAAAGTTTCCCCAACTTATATTGCCAATGATCTTTTGGACGGCGCAAACCAATTGCTGGCAGCCTAATGAAAGTCGGTATTTTACTTGGTGGAAATTCTGCTGAAAGGGAAGTTTCTCTTTCATCTGGAAGGGCCATTTCAACGGCCTGTAAAGAATTGGGATTTGAGGTCTTGGACCTGGATCCACGAAATAATATACAATCCCTGATCCCTGATCTCTTAGCCGTTGATGTGGTCTTTAACGGCCTCCATGGCGGGGATGGTGAAAATGGTGTTATACCGGGATTTCTTCAATCCCTTGGCGTACGGTACACAGGTTCTGGGAATGAAGCATCGGCAATTTGTATGGATAAGCGCGTCAGTAAAGGGCTAGTTCACAGGAAAGCTTTTATTACTCCCCATTGGATTTCTTTGGGGATTGATGATTCAATATCTCTGGTGAAAGATATTGAATTTCCCGTCGTCGTGAAACCCAATGACCAGGGCAGCACTATTGGACTTACTATCGTCCACGAGGTTGCTGAATTAAACGACGCCGTCGGGTTAGCCCGCCAATATGCAAATATTGTTTTGATTGAAGAATTTATAGCCGGAAAAGAAATTACAGTCACAGTGATTGGTGATAAAGCTTTCCCCATCGTTGAAATTGTACCTTCCCATGATCTCTATGATTATGAATGCAAATATACCAAGGGGATGACGGAGTATTATTGTCCAGCCGACATTGAAGAAAAATTGACAAAAGCCATCCAGGATGATGCCCTAATAATTCATAAATTGCTGGGGTGTCGTCATTATTCGCGGGTGGATTTCCGTTTGGATGAACATGGAAAATCCTGGTTTTTGGAAGTGAATACATTACCGGGTATGACGGAGACAAGTCTTGTCCCCAAAGCGGCAAAGGCTGCGGGATTAAGCTTTCCCGAATTGATACAAAACATAATAAATGAAGCGTTAAAAGATTAATGGAACTACAGTGGATCGCCGTCCGGTCTAAACCCCGGGCAGAAAAAGTTGCCTACGAACAATTAACTAAAAAAGGTATCGAAGCCTATCTTCCCCTGGTGAAGGAACGTCGCAAATGGTCCGACAGAAAAAAATGGGTGGAGTTACCCTTGTTTTCCGGTTATTTATTTGCCAGGATTGAACTGAAGAATTCAATCTTTGTTCTCCAGACCCACGGTGTAAGTACAATCGTCAAATTTAACGGGAATATCGCTGTAGTTCAGAATGAAGTTATCAATGCTATCCGCCTGGCATTAGAGGGTGGATATGAATTGGAGCCGACGGAATATTTTACCGTAGGTGATGCGGTGGAAGTAATCGAGGGCCCGATGAAAGGTTCCCAAGGAATTGTGTCCCGCTTAAAAGGACAAAATCGACTTGTTATTAAGATTGATGCATTACAACAGGCTATTGCCATTCATATCGATACCAAATTTCTTCGCTCAATTGGAAAGAAACGTGCTCCGATTTCATAATTCTCTTTCTCGGAAAAAAGAAGATTTTATTCCCTTAGAAAAGGGGAAAGTTAAACTTTATACTTGCGGTCCCACAGTCTACGATAAAGCTCATATTGGAAATTTCCGCACTTTTCTGTTTGAAGATTTTTTAAAACGTGTCTTAGTTGCCCGTGGGTTTGAAGTATTTCACATAATGAACATTACCGATGTGGATGATAAAACAATAAAAAAGTCCAAGGACGAAGGAAAACCTCTTTCTGAGATTACCAGTTATTACACGGACCTTTTCAATAAAGACCTAACGGCGCTAAAGATCCTCCCGGCGGATGTATATCCCGCCGCCACCGATCATGTGGGCGGGATGATCAAATTGATTCAATCCTTAATGGATAAGGGACATGCCTATCAAACCGGGGATGGGTCTGTTTTCTTCTCCATAGAGTCATACAAGGATTATGGTGCGCTTACCAAAATTAATCTTGCTGGAATACAGCAATCCCAACGAGTTGAATCCGATGAGTATGGATTGGACAATCCCCAGGATTTTGCCCTTTGGAAGACTTACAAGGATGAAGACGGTGATGTGTCTTGGGATTCCCCATGGGGAAAGGGGCGCCCCGGTTGGCACATAGAATGTTCCGCTATGTCTATGGAATATTTGGGGGATCATTTTGACGTTCACTGCGGCGGGGTGGATAATAAGTTTCCTCATCATGAAAATGAGATCGCCCAGTCCATTTGCGCCACCGATTCACCATTCGTTAATATGTGGCTTCATTCTGAATTTCTATTGGTGGACAGGGGTAAAATGAGTAAATCCTTAGGAAATTTTTATTGTGTCTCGGATTTGTTTGATAAAGGATTTAGCGCCGAGGAAATTCGTTATATCATTCTAAGCGTCCACTACCGGACAAAAGTTAATTTTACCTTGGATAAACAGCACGAAGCCAAAATGGGCATCCAAAGGATCCTGGAACTTCGCACTCGTTTGGCTGATTTGGGAACTGAACCGACAGCAGATTTTCCAAACGAAATTGATGGTTTCAATGCAGCGTTGGAAGACGATTTGGATGCGCCAAATGCATTAGCGGTTTTCTTTGATTGGATTCGCACTACAAATACCGCTTTGGATAATAATAAATTATCAAACGAGGATTCTGCGAAAGGATTGAATTTTATCGCTTATTTTGATTCTGTATTCGGCGTTTTGCCTGGAGAACAATCCGTTCCCCAGGACATATTGGATTTGGTTTCTGAAAGGGAAGAGGCGCGAAAAAATAAAAATTGGGCCAAATCCGATAAACTTCGTGATTTAATCAATTCTAAAGGTTTTATTGTAAAAGACACCTCGGGCGGTCAAAAACTTTCTTCTAAATAATACCAATTTTAATTCATTTAATTTATTCAAAAATAATTGTCATTAAATTTTTTTTGACCTATTTTTCGAGGCTTTTTTCGGCTGTCTCAGGGCTCAGTGCGTACAAGAACTGTGCCATGTGTGTTGATAATCAACGGTAGAACGCTCCATGGAACGGGTCGAATCCGGTTACCAAAACTAAAAAAGGTTTTGGATTGCCTTTCCTCTTGCCGGTGTAGCTCAGTTGGTAGAGCAGCTGATTTGTAATCAGCAGGTCGGGGGTTCGAGTCCCTTCGCCGGCTCATTTACTAAAATCGATTGATTCAAGAAAATTAAAAACGTTTTTTTAACAAGGCCTTAAACTGAGAGGGGAGATGGCCGAGCGGTTAAAGGCAGCAGACTGTAAATCTGCCGACGAATGTCTACGGAGGTTCGAATCCTTCTCTCCCCACGCTGCGGGTGTAGTTCAATGGTAGAACCCCAGCCTTCCAAGCTGGTGGCGTGAGTTCGATTCTCATCACCCGCTCGAAGTGCCTACGTAGCTCAGTGGTAGAGCACTTCCTTGGTAAGGAAGAGGTCGCCGGTTCAATCCCGGCCGTAGGCTCTCTTTCAGGATTTGAAAAATTAATCAGGAGGATTAATACAAGATGGCAAAAGAAAAATTTAAACGG
>DKQT01000007.1 GCA_002471845.1 Fidelibacterota bacterium UBA7301
GCCATTATGGGCGCTGCGTATGTCTCAAATATACGCGGTGTGGAAAATCCAACTGTCGCCCTTTTGAACATCGGAGAGGAAGCCACCAAAGGTGGCGAACATATGCAAAGCGCATTTAAGTTATTAAAAAAAATACCCAACCTGAATTTTATTGGAAATGTAGAAGGTAAAGATATTTTACGCGGCGTGGTGGACGTGGTGGTAACAGAAGGATTTGTGGGAAATATTGTTATTAAAACTCTTGAGGGCGCTGCGCGGAGTTTACGTCAGCTTACCAAAATGGCTTTTAAAGCCAGAGTCGCGTGGAAATTGGGACTTCTGTTTTTACGAAAAGGATTAAACATGCTTAAAGAGATAACCGATTATGCTGAATATGGCGGCGCTCCCCTGCTGGGTTTTGAAAAGATGGTTATCATTGCTCATGGACGATCCAATGAAAAAGCAATTTCAAATGCAATTAAAGTTGCAGGGAAATGTGTTAGAGATGATGTATGTGGTCAAATTGAAAACTATATAACTGAATTAGAAGGTAAGGCTGGGTTGGAATACGAACGGTTAAGCCAGGAACTATAAAGTGCCAAAATTCCTAATATTGCGAGAGATACAAAGATAGCCACTGGTATCCATATGGGTAAACAAAAAACCCCGAATTTCGGGGGTATTTTATTTACGTGGCTCGGGACAGAATCGAACTGCCGACACAAGGATTTTCAGTCCTCTGCTCTACCAACTGAGCTACCGAGCCAACACATCATTTTTATTTGAAAAAATGCCCGCAAAATTAGTCGAGTGATGAATGGAATTCCAAATGGAATTCCGCATGAAACATATTAAAATATATGAACAAACAAGATATCGTTATATCATGTAAGGGAATAATTAACCCGCTCTTCCTTCACTCCCTTAAGCATATCTTTTAGGATAAGATTATTTGCCCTTATTATTGTTTCAAGTTCACTTGTTAGATTTGAAATATTTTTTTTCGCTGGACGAATTAAAACAAATAAGAGAAATTCACCAGGATACGGTTGGCATGCACATCTTCTGTAGTGCCGTAGGGTGTATAAATATCACTGGATATCTTACTCCAGGCGGTGGACAGGAAGGCCGCATCCAGCATAATATTATCCCCCACAGGAATCCCGACCCCTGCGGAAATAATCATCCGGTCTTCAGCTGCCTTCCCCTTGGGAGAAGGAAAAACCGCAACTCCTCCCCGCAGGCTGAGGCCGAAATTATCATTGAACTCCAACAAGTATTCCGCTCCGCCGCGTACCTGGGAAACAGCGCGGTAATTCAAGGCCAGAAGTGCATTTTCATCCTGCAGCAATTCATAGTCCTCAGAATCCTTGTTGAAATCATCCAGGTTGAACCTGGTGGCGGACCAATCCCGGTAGCGCATACTTCCTGAGACGGCCAGGTTTCCTATGATTAAAGCGCCCCCCAGGTCTAAAACCATGGGTGTCCGCACCCGGTAATCATAGTTGCCCAATACGCTGGCATCGCTTTTATCCCCATTATCAAAAAGTAGGATTTCATCCGTGGAATGATTCTCAACCACCTTTATGTGGTAAGGCAGTGAAACAGCCATCCCGATTCGAAACCAATCGGTAACAGCTGTTTTTACCCCCAGCCGAAAATTCAGGGCTTTTGTGCTGGCAACCAGGGTTTGCTGCAAGTCATATTGCTTAAAATCCGCCGGGAACTCCCCGTACTCGTTTTGGGAATCCTCCTGGGAAAATTCAAAACTGTAGGTCTCCCGCCCCGATACCCTGGATATGGAAAGGCCGCCGAATGATGTTGATGACAGAGCAATCCCAAATGAAAAGGTCAGTTGCTCCAGGGCGCCGCCGTTTAGGACAGTCTCACTGCGGTTGACATTTTTTGAAAAATCATAAAATTGTTCCTTCCCGTCCAGTTCAATGGGAAAACTCAACTGGTTGTCAAATATACTGAACCCGGAAAAGGACATAAGTCCATCATAATGCAAAATACGGTTAAACCCGATTCCCACTACCATACTGCCGCGGATGGTGGGCAGGGGAATGGCGACCCCCAAGCCGTTGAAGCGGCCCACATTCAGGGGGTTTTGGGTTGTATTGTCAATATAAGTGGTTTTGTTCGTATAACCCAGGTTACTGCTTTCAAAATAAAAAGCGCCGTTTGTCATTCCCGCCAGACCGGCAGGATTCCAGTACATCCCCGAGGGGTCATTTCCCAGGGCGGTAAAAGCACCCCCCATGGCCAGGGACCGAGCCCCAAAGCCCATTTCATTCTCTAAAATATGGATAGCTTCAGAAGCAGTCTGGGAAAAAACAAATGAGAAAAAACTACAGGAAATAAAAATGGCTCGCCTTTTGGATGGGCAACACATTATGATTCCCCCTCTATGTTAAAAATTAATTCCGGCGTGTGGCGCGGCGTCCCCCTGAAGATTCGGATGAACTTCCGGAGGAAGATCCGCCCCCAGTGGAACGGGTAGATGAAATTGAAGAACTTCTGCCGGAGGATGATCCGCTGGACCAGCCGGAGGAAGACCGTGAACTCGTATTCGTGTTGGAAGTACGAACCACATTCAGGTTTGTACCGTGTGTTCTTGTTCGATCTGTGGTAAACCCCCGAATTTCTTTATCACCCGTCACGGGGATAAACATGGGATATCCTCCCAGTGTATAGCTGTAGCCATAGCGATAACCGCCATAATAAGAATAAGGATCATAACCGTTATAGAAGTTTGAATAGCCGTAATAGGACGAGTAGAGGGGATCAAAACGGCGGTGCATCATGGAGTAAGCAAGGGAGGAAGTAGAATTGAGGTCCTGGGCATACATGTCTAGATTGGGCCGCACGTTTGCCCGGGAATAGGTTTCGTAAAACGGGTCCTGTTCTTCTTCCGGAGATGGGTAAAACCAAGTCAACTGGGTATAACACCCCTGGAGCACAAGGGAGAAAACCAAACCGCTGCCTATGAGTGAAGTTCTCAGTTTCATTGCAGGGAATATTACACTATAATTTTGAATTAACCAAATCAGTGTAATTTACTTTTTCAGTGGCTTGTGCACCTCAACCATCCTTGGTTGAGGAGCACAATCAGGATGATTGTTCTACATTAAACTCTATTCTTTAATTCCTACCAAATCAAATAGGAAGGCGTACTCCAGTGCCACCTCGCGGTACCGGCGAAAGCGCCCGGATTTGCCCCCATGGCCCGCGTCCATATTCATATGCAGGTAAAGATCATTATCACCCTGCCAGTGATCCCTGAGTTTGGCCATCCATTTTAAGGGCTCCCAGTACTGGACCTGGGAATCGAAGAATCCGGAGGTGACCAGCATATTGGGATAATCACGATCCACTACCTGATCGTAGGGCGAATAGGACAGCATGTAATCATAATATTGTTTTTCGGATGGATTGCCCCATTCGTCCCATTCATTGGAGGTCAAGGGGATGGACGCATCCAGCATGGTAGTGACCACATCCACAAAGGGTACAGCAGCAATGGCGCCTTTCCATAATTCCGGGGCCATGTTAACCACAGCGCCGATGAGGAGTCCCCCCGCACTGCCCCCTTCAGCAAACAGGTGGTCCGAATCCGTAAATCCTTCTTTAATCAGGTATTTACCCGCGTCTATAAAATCATTGAATGTATTTATCTTATTCAGCATTTTTCCGTCATCATAAGATTGACGACCATATATCTGACTGCCCCGCACATGGGCAATGGCATAGATAAAGCCCCGATCAAGCAAACTCAAGCGGGTTGAACTGAAATAGGGATCCCGGGTGGAGCCGTAAGAACCATATGCATAGAGTAACACGTTTTGCGATTCATCTGTTTTAAGGTCTTTTTTATACACAATGGAGATAGGCACTTTCTGGCCATCCCGGGCGAGCGCATAACGGCGCTCAGAATTGTAAGCTTCCTGGTCGTAACCACCAACCACTTCCTGCTGCTTCATTAGGGTCCGTTCACCGGTATCCATGTTGTAATCGTAGGTCGAGGCGGGCGTCACCATGGATGAATATCCATAGCGCAGAATGTTGGTGTTGAATTCCTCGTTCACAGAAATACGCGCAGTATAAGTTTGCTCACCAAAATCGATCGTTTCATCCTTCTGCGATTTTTGATTTATCACCCGCAGGCCGCGGAGGCCGTCCTTTCGTTCATTCAAAACAAGATGATCCTTAAAGATCTCCATCCCAAGGAGGTGAACATCATTCCGGTGGGCGATCACTTCTTTCCAGTTGGCCATATCAGTGGCATTTTCATCCGTCTCCATGAGGCGGTTGTTCTTGGCCTCCCAATTGGTGATAATATAAAATTTATCCTCAAAATGATCAATGTTGTATTCGTGCTCCGTGCCTCTTGGACTGAAATTTTTGAATTCCCCATCGGGATCGTTAGTAGATAAAATATGGTAATCACTTACCAGGGTACTGCTGTTGTAAATGATAATGAACTCGCCGGATTTGGTTCGATAAACACCATTGTAAAATGATTCATCTTTTTCTTCATAGAGCAGCTCGTCCTTGGCCGAATCGGTACCAACTTTATGGCGCCAGATCTTTTCGGATAATAAGGTGACTTCATTTTTTGATGTATAAAAAACGGTTTTGTTATCGTTGGCCCAGGCTACACTTCCGGTGGCGTTGGGAATAGTTTGTTCCAGCACATTGCCGGTGACTAAATTTTTAAAATAGATGGTATAAATCCTGCGGCTCACCAGGTCCACGCCATAGGACATCCATTGGTTATCAGGACTCACATCTATGCCGCCAACGGCAAAATAATCGTGCCCTTTGGCCAGCACATTCTCATCTAATAGGATTTCTTCCTCACCGTCCAATGAACCCTTCTTCCGGCAGTGGATGGCATATTCCTTCCCCTTTTCGTAGCGGGTGTAGTAATAGTACCCATTATCTAAATATGGGACCGATTCATCGTCCTTTTTTATACGGCCCACAATCTCATCGAAAATGCTTTTTTGGAATTTTTTCGTATGAGAAAGGCGTTTTTCCGTATGATCATTTTCAGCGTCGATATAATCCACCACTTCTTGGGTATGGGCATCTTTCTTCTCAGCGGATTTTTGTTCATCCGTGAGACGCATCCAGTAATAATCATCCACCCGGGTATGACCGTGTTCAGTCATTTCGAATGGTTTTTTGGCGGCATCAGGGGGTGTTATGTTTTGCATACAGGCACTCAATAATAAGGTGGATATTAATAATAGTTTTTTCATGTTTTCCTTCCTGTGTTTACATATTTTTTATCAGGATAAAAGTTTTCGGCTAACCCAAAGCCAAGTACTTCCCAGAATAAGCCCCAGTCCTTCCCGTTGGTATTCCCACATATTCACCATTCGATCATCCACTTGTTGGGGCATAACATCATTCAATATACCCGTTGCAATCAGTGCGCCCAGAACAAGAAGAATAACAGCAAATTGGTTTACATAGGATTGATCTACTTTCCGAAGAATAGGCAACAGAGCCACGGCCACATAAATGGGCGTCCAGATAAAGCCATCGGGGTCATTCAAATTTACTACTGCAAAGAAAAGAAAGATGAGGGTAATCGCCCATGAGAGAATCCTATTCAAATCTACCTGCCGATCAATCCACCGGGATAGGCCACCATACTCTCATGGCCATTTTTTCCCACAGCAGCAACGCCGAATAAATAATTATCAATAACGATTCCTTCCAGGGTATGCTTAGTTACATCACCGCCCACCCATTTTGAATACTGCCAGGTGGGTGCGGTGGTATCCCGCCAATAAAGTTTGTAACCAGCCGCACCATCGACTTTATCCCATGATAAAACAGTGGACGGCTTTACCACCCCACCGATTTTTACATTTTTCGGTTTAGGCGGCGCCATGACCAAGGTGACCAAAGCTGCTGCATTTACGGCCGTCAGTTTGGCGCAGTAATCAAAATTCACACCTTCAATCACATCGCCGTATTTGATACCATTTTCTGTCCGAATATCCTGGTGCTGGCGGTTATAATTCTCATGGGCCTCCATTATCCGCACACCGGGAAAGCCGGCTTCATTGAAAGGTCGGTGATGACCGCCGCGGCCGAAACGATCCAAGCGGTAGATCAACAAGGGATTCATTTCCGGCAAGTATGTTTTGGTACTGGCAAATACATGGCGGGCCAGCTGGCGGGATTCACTATCATTCTCGCCCCCATAAAACCGCTTTTGTTTCAATTGTTTTTCTGTTTCCAAAATAGAATAGGGCTCAGAAAATATTCTGAATGTGCGGTTGTCTATAACACCGTCCACCCCCTCGATATTGCCGATCATATCATTGTTTAGAATACCCACAATTTCCCAGCCTTCTTTTTCGGCTTTTTCCGCTAAAAATCTGCCGCCGAATAATCCCTGTTCCTCACCAGAGAGTCCTGCCAGAATGATACTGGTGGGAAAATCATGTTTCGATAAAACACGTGCCAGTTCAATGGCGCCGGCCATGCCGGAGGCATTGTCGTTGGCCCCGGGGGAATCACCTTTTCCGTCCAATGGATCGGAAATCCTGGAATCAATATCACCACTCATGATCACATACCTATTCGGATATTTCGTCCCCCGTTTCACCGCATAAATGTTGACAATCCAGGTGTCTTTTTTGATTCGTGATTTGGGATTCCCTTTGGCCAGGGACCACTGTTCTTCTACTTCAAGACATCCGCCGCAGTCCTTGGATATTTCTTCGAATTCTTTCTTAATCCACCGCCGGGCGGCGCCGATCCCCCGGGTATTGGATACTGTATCTGACAATGTATGGCGCGTACCGAAATTGACCAGTTTCGTCACATATTTTTCTAATTGGTCCGTGCTAATATCATCTAATATTTTATACACACTAGGATCAACTGTGAGGGATTGCGCCGACAACAGCAAAAGTCCTGAAAAATAAACAATTATCATTCGTCTCATCATGGCTTGTTCCTTATCCAATGTTATGCATGGTTTTATTCGAAATAATGTTGAATCCGGCGCTTTCTGAACAGGTTTCCGCAACCATTGATTTGGCTACCGTTTTGCTGTGTATCGCCCGGAAAGAACCGGGTGTCATCCAGGATGTCAATTTTGCCACACCCATGGCGATCTTCTCTCCCGGACGGAATTCATTTCGAATCCCTAATAATAATGAAGGCTGAAAAATGAGCGTTGAATTTAAACCTAAGGATCTAAGGTTTGATTCAAGTTCACCTTTTACCCGGTTGTAAAATATTTTGGAGTTGGCGTTTGAGCCGGCGGCAGTAACAATACTGAAAACAGATGCATTCCATTTTTTTGCTGCACCGGCAAAAGCCAATGGATAATCATGATCGACTTTTCGGAAATTTGATTTGCTCCCCGCCGTTTTGATAGTAGTGCCTAAACAACAATACACATGATCCACGGGGAATAAATTCTCCCATGGCGACATGTCAAAATCGATTACTTTTTCATCTAATTTTTCATGTTCAATTAATAATGACCTTCGAACAGGCGTAATTATCTTGTTATAAATGTCTGAAGCCAAACATAATTGTAGCACTTCAGATCCGATTAAACCGGAAGCGCCCAAGACTAAAGCTGATTTTTGACCCATTATTGTCCTACTTTTATTTTATAGATTTGTCCCCCCTTACCCACTGCAAACCCGCCACGGCTACCCTTAGCAAATGCTAAGGCCGTAAGATCTTTCACCTCCCAATAGTGGGGCGCCCAGTTCTTGCCGTTATCTGTGGTTCGGTCAAAGCCGGATGGTCCCACGGCAAAAAATGTATTCCCGCGATAATGGGCCACGCACTCACGATACTGATGTGTTTGTTTTTTCGGGAGATGCCATGTGATGCCCCCATCCTGGGTATAGGCCATGGTGTTTTGAATGGCTTGGTTCGTGTAGTCTCCGCCCACAGCAATGCCCACCTTTTTATTTTTGAAGGCCACAGAATATATACCCGTACTCTGGCCGCCATGAACTACCGGAGTTTCTGCCACAGACCAATTTAATCCGCCATTTTCACTCTTGAATACGCGGGATTTTATACCGCCCATTCCCAGCCAAACTGTATTTCGTCCCTTCACTGGTATTCCAGTTCCACTGGCGGCAAAACCAAACTCAGGGTCTAATTTTTCCGGTGTACCATCTGCGGGAATTTCCTCCCACGTATCGCCCCCATCCGTGGTTCGGATGAGCAAGTGACGTCCATTCACCGGGTCGCTGAATGCAATCCCATTCCTTTTATTCCAAAATGACATTCCGTCAAAGAACACCTCTTCACGATCGTCAAAATAAACAAGCTTCCAGTTTTGTCCCCTATCGGTAGTTTTATAAAATCGAGCAGGAGAAGCAATTCCCATGACAATGGCGGTATTTTTATCGAAGCCCTCAACATCCCGAAAGTCGGTTTTGTCCATATTCGGGACAGAGACATTTTCCCAATTCGCTCCCCCATCTACAGTGCGTAAAACAGTACCGCCTGTTCCGCTCACCCAAATCACTTTTTGATTCACCACTGATAGTCCACGAAAGGATGCTTCTACGCCACTGTTCAGTTTTTGTAATGAAAAGGTCTGTCCTAATAACAAACTGGATATCAGTATTGGAAGAATAATTTTATTAACCTGTTTCAATGGATTCTTTTTCATTAGTTTTTTTCAACCGCTCATGTCCTCCACATTTTCCAAAAAAAACGTATGGATAGGGAAAAGTCCCCTCCTGGAGGGGCTTCTACTTGTCGAAGGGGTGGGTGTGGTTATTAAAACACACCCCCCTGCCTAAAGGCAGGTTCCCTCTCCAGAGGGGAATTGTATTATTATGCAACATATTCTTAGTTCAATTCGGCATTGTCATAATAACACCCATGAGATCAATCCCGTACCAAAGATTGGCAATCCTGAGATTCTCATTGGGAGCATGTTGGTTATTATCATGGTTTGCCACAGGCACAATAATGGCAGGTTTTTGAAGCAAATCTGTAAATAAATATAATGGCAGGGATCCCCCTAGCGCCGGCATAAGAATAAGTTCATCCCCCACAAATGCCCTAACCGAATTAATTATGGCTTTGGCGTTAGGCTCTTCCATGGATGTGCGGGATGCGATATAACCTGAGCCTTTGCGATCCACCTTAGCGATCTTGGGATATTTACGCCGTGTCGCCATATCCGGATCATCATAAACAATATGAAATCCTTGGCTACGGATATGAGCTTCCACCTTATCCAACATATCCTTTGGGTCATTCCCTTTTACGAGGCGCACACCAATAGCGGCCGTGGCGGTATTCGGAATTACATTCCTTGCTTTCTTCCCCACATTGCCACTGGATAACCCTTTTATTGTGAGAGATGGCAACAGCAATTGCTCATTGATGGAGCGGCCATTACCTTCAGTAAAAGCCAATCCCAATTCCTTTTTTAATTGAGCATCCACATCAGGAATCTCGCTCAATTCAAGTCGTTCAAATTCAGATAATGGCTCTACTGTATCGTAGAAACCATCGATTAATACTTTCCCATTTTCATCCTTCATGGATGCAATGAGGTGGGCCATGGATTGTCCCGGCACCGGCGCCCAGTTGCCGTAATGACCGCTGTGCAATGATCGCGTCGCCCCGTAAACTGTCACTTCCATTCCTGTAGCGCCCCTTACGCCAAACACCAGTTGAGGTTGACGACTCTGATGCATGGGACCATCACAAAAGAGCCAAATGTCGATATCATCCAAAATCGCTTTATGTTTGGTGAGGTGTGCTTCCAAGTTTGTAGAACCCGCTTCTTCCTCTCCCTCAAAAAATAATTTAATGTTTGAGGTAAATCCGATTTTCGAAGATTGAAGCGCATCCACTGCATTCAGGATGGTCATAATGGGCGCTTTGTCATCCCCGGCGGAGCGGGCGTAAAGCCGCCATTCCGGATCGATCTTGGTTTGTTTCTTTGGCAACGAGATTGGTTTCCCACCCGCATCCATGGATGCATCATAGAGAACCGGATCGAAAGGGCCATGGGTCCATTGGGTTAAGTCCACCGGCTGGCCGTCATAGTGGACGTAAAAACAAAGTGTTCGTTTTGCCCCGGGTGTTTTGAATTCACCATAAACTATAGGGTTCGCATCGTCTGTCTCCAAAAGCTGCATGTCAAAGCCCCGTTTTTGAAATAGGCCACGGATGTATTCTGCATTCTTTCGGATATTGGCTTTGTCCGCAGCAACATTTGGCAATGAGAGCAAATGGGCAAAATCCTTAATAATGGTATGGCCATTTTTCTTCACCCACTTCTGGGTGGCCTTAACGGATTTTGGTTCACCACCAAAAACTGCCGTGCTCAGAATAAGCAGCGTTAATATTGTTTTCTTAATCACTTACTTCTTTTCAAGAATTTTAGCCGCTCCATTGATCTTCGCCGATGCCCTATCTAAGGCCTTGGCCACTTCACCGATATACAAGTGGACCTCATCCCACTTCCTCTCTTCCAGCCCTTCCCTAATTCCCGGTAGTGTCTTCACACCATATCCCGTATAAAAACCGGGAGCATAGATCATATTCTTGAACCAATCCCGCCGGGGCAGACCATCATCCCGGGTCATAGCTTGTTCCACTTCCCGCAACAATTGATTCACCCGGGATTTTTGTTCCGCGGATAGTGACCCTTTTTGTAAACCGGCTAATGCTTTCTCATATTTCCAGGCACTGGCTTCAAGCCTTTTATGGGCCCCTTCTAAGGGACTGAAATCAAAATCGGGAACTTCGTCCAATCGTTTGGGAGGCAGATACGTTTTCTTTGGATTTCGGGCAATGGTATAGGCTTTCTGGTCCAACAGTTTATTCCGCTGTTCCGTTTTCTTAGCCACCCCTTCAGCCAGCTTTTTATTACTTTCAATAAAGGTGCCGATATTTTCCGCCATATTCACAAAGCGGTATGGAAGAATATCCGTTTCAGAAAGCCGCAGCACCAGGCGCCCATTCACCTTAGCCAGGGTGGTGCCGTATTTAAAATCACCATCACTGAAGCGGGTGTAATGATCATAAGAATCAAAAATGGAATGGTAAGAACCGCCGCTGCTTTCACCGCCGAATCCGATATTTAAAGCAGGGATGCCCGCATGATGAATGAAAGCAGTGTAGTCCGACCCTGAACCCAGGGGATAGATACGAAGGTCTTCCCGTTCCGCATCCTTGTCCCCGCTTACCCGCAACCGGGCGCGGATACGATCCTGCAAGGTCACATCCTGGACAGGATCTATCACTTCGGAAGCCACTTCATTTACAAATTTTTCTAAAGAATGGGAACCGCCCACACCGAGAAAACCCACACCTGTTCCATCCGTGTTAATATAGGTTACCATTTTCCTCCGAATTTCATCACGGTGATATTCCACCCATTCGGAGGAACCCAAAAGAGCCGGTTCTTCCGCATCCCAGCCGGCGTAAACCAAGGTCCGTTTCGGGCGCCAGCCTGTTTTCACCAATTCCCCGATGGCCCGGGCTTCTTCCATGAGGGATACCATGCCACTTATAGGGTCCGCTGCACCCTGGGCCCAGCCGTCGTGGTGGTTGCCCCGCATGATCCATTCATCAGGATAAACTGATCCTCTCAGTTTCGCCACGGGATTGTAAGCCCGCCGCAGACTCCAATCGAATTCCAGATGCAGGTTCACTTTCGCCGGTCCCGGACCAATATGATATGTAACAGGCAAACCGCCGCGCCATGAAGCAGGGGCTACAGGACCTCCCAAAGCTTTAAGCAGGGGTAGTGCATCCCCGTATGAAATGGGCATCACCGGGATCTTCATAATAGTGGGCGCTTCCGCAACAGAAAGCCGTTCCACGTCTTCTTTGGCTCCATAACCGGGGGTTAAGGGATCACCGGGATACATGGGCATATCCAGAACGGATCCACGCTGGATCCCATGTTCCATCCTGAATGGCCCTTTAGGATATACATCACCCCTTACATAACCATCATCTTTCGGGTCTGAAAAAATTATACAGCCAATAGCACCATGCTCATAGGCCACCTTGGGTTTGATTCCCCGCCATGAACCGCCGTATTTGGCCAAGATGATCTTGCCTTTCACATCGATTCCCAACCGCTCCAGTTCTTCGTAGTCAGCAGGGATGCCGTAATTCACAAATACCAGTTCAGCGGTGACGTTACCATCGGCGGAAAAAGCATTGTATCCCGGGAGGAGGTCCTGGGTGATCCCTGAAGTGACATCTTCTTTGAGTTCCGGTTCTTTCAATTGAAAGGATACTTTGTTTGGCGCCACCAATTCCAGTTTGCGTATCTCGGGAAAGGGCACCATCACATCGAATGTTTCAATTTCCGTTTCGAAGCCCCATTCTTTAAAATGCTTGGCGATGAATTCCGCATTCTGCTTACTCCATGGGGAGCCCACATGGTGAGGCTTGGATGACATGTGTTTCATCCAATCATTTAAATTTTGGGGATTTAATACTTGGTCGAATCGGGATTCCAATTCTCGCTGTGCGGATTCATCTAAAGCCACATCAAACGTGGATATCTGTTTTATTTTGGGATCGCTCGTTTCAACTGCCGGCGGTTGGCCGCAACCGGACCATACCAGATTTAACAATATCAATACAGCTAATCGTAATTTCATTTTTATCCTCCTCAAATCGAGTGGTTTACTGGGGTAGTGAAGCTAAATTGGCAGAATGGGAAAATGAAGGAGATTTATTCGAACTCTTTTTAATAGAAATCTGCATTCTTCGTGACAAATTTTTCACTGCCAAACCGTCATATCTTGAAACCAAATTGGCAATCATTCAGTTTTAGCATGGTTTTTGCCCAATAAAATATCAAAAAAGGAATATGATGAATAAATTACAACAATTCATGCTCAACCACCCTTACATCAGTATGGCAGTGATCCTACCCTTTGCCCTCCTATTTGTATTGGGCGTATTCTCGATTTTGATCAATATAATTTTACCAACAGCGATTGCTTTTTGGCTGGCAGGATGGATCTATACAGCTATTGTAGGGCGGTCTTTCCGGCAGTACTACCGTCGGCCTTTCTGGTATGTCGGTTACGACTGATTAATTTCAGTCAGTTTCGGTTTGATTCGGCTGGAATAACTAGCGCTTAAAACCACTTTTTCCGGATCTTTTTATTATATAAAATGAATAGGCCTTTTAATGAAGGGGGTAAATATCGGGGCGGCGATCCCGAAAAAACATGGTGCGAGCGGGGGATTTAGGTACTTCAGTTAGATCTAGATCATGTATCAAAATATCATCCACACCGGCAGGACTTTGGGCAATCACTTTTCCTTCCGGATTTGTAATTACAGATTCGCCGGCAAACTCCATTTGATCTTCTTTTCCAACGCGGTTTACTAATGCACAAAAGTACCCGTTTTGCAAAGAAGCCACTTGGAGCTCCGCCTCATAGAGTCCATCAGGCCATTCACCGATTGTACCGGCCTGGGGAATAACTACCACTTCCGCCCCATTCACACCCAGTGCTCTCATGAATTCAGGATAGTGACGATCATAGCAAATAGCCACACCAATCTTTCCGTAGGCCGTATCGTAAACGGGAGCGCCATGGTCCCCTTCTGCATAATAACTTTTTTCATAAAAGCACTTATAGTCTGCTACATGAACCATTCGAGTTGTTCCGAGTAAAGTACCATCCGCATCGATTACAGGGGATGAATCATAGGTCTTACCATTATCCAATTCGAATAAGTTAATCACCACAACCATGTTATGTTCTTTGGCTTTGGTCATGAATTTTTCGGTGGTAGAACCAGGCACCGGTTCGGCCAAATGACTCACATCGCCATCAGCCAAATATTGAGGATAAAAGCGCGTGAAAGCCAATTCCGCAAACACGGCCACTTCCGCTCCCAAGGTTGCTGCTTGATCTATATTATTCAAGCCCATAACTATATTGGCTTCCAAGTCCTCAGTTGCATGTTGCTGGATCAGTGCAATTTTCATTTGGCAATTATTAAGGCGCGCTGATTCTTGCTAAACCTGGATAGGTGAGGCTACCAAGGTATAAAATGCCATTTTTTTCTTCTACACTAGTAATAGGAGAGTAAGATTCTGGGGCTGGGTCTTGTAGATTATGAATAATATTCCCAGTTCCATCAATACCCAGAACAAAACCGTATCGATCTGGGCTTGGTTGGACCACTTCGGGTAAACGTAGAAGCATTTTTCTCAAGAACGGTTTCCCCGCGAGGTTATCAATAATATCTTTCCTCAGTGCTGGTAGAGCGATCCAGTAAATTCCTTTTCCATTAGATGAAATACCATCAGGAAATCCGGGTAGGTTTTCCAGAATGGGTTCAGAATTCCCTGCCTTTTCACCCTTTAACCAATATTTTTGAACACGGTATTCTGATGTTTCATTCACCAATACAAAGTCACTATTGGGACTCACAGCTACCCCATTTGCGAAATAAAGTCCAGATAATAGTGTGGTGGTTTCTTTCGTTGTAGGGTTATACATCAAGAGTCTGCCAAAGGGTCTATGGGCTGCGAGGTCCAAACGATAATTACCGATATAGTATTGTGAAGATGCGTCGGTAAAATAAATCATACCATCCAAACCGATGTCCACATCATCAGTGAATGCAAATGGTATTCCATCTGCTTCTATCGAAAGAACAGTCAGTCTTCCTAATGGATCAGCATGAAGTAATCCTTTCTTCGCATCGGCGATAATTAAATTTCCCTCGCCATCAAAATCCAAGCCTAGTGGGCGACCTTCAGTATCCACAAAAACACCCCGGTTTTTCCCATAGACATCATATTTAATGATTCGCCCATCTTCATAACCAGCATACATATTCCCATTTTCATCCACAGCCACATCTTCCGGACCAATACCATTATTCAAGCCCAAGATTTCCGCATCCTGTAGGTAATCATTAGGTTCAAAAATCCCTTTCATTTCCGGCCCAACAGGAGCTTTCCACGAAACAGGTTCAATGTTTACTGGCCAGAATAACAAGTATGCTATCAAGATACCCATAATTGCTAAAGTACCTTTTATCATCATTCTCATCATTTGCTTCACAAATATTCAATTCCGGAAAAACCGGGCATTTTTTCCACCAGTTCTTTACCCATTAATTTACTCGGCGTATAATACCCGGACTGGCCATGATCTCTCATTAAATACTGGGATACTTCCACCGTTCCTGAAGCTGTCAGATCATATCCATCCACCGTAGTGAATCTGGCTCTAATCATTTTTCCATTAGCATTTTTAACCTCACCCCACACATAGGAAGTGGCGGCGGCCCGCTGCTCGGCTGTATTAGGCTTCCATATCTTATCAATACGGTTTTGTACAAAGCGCTTTATCCAATCAATTTTCATTAGCTTCATGTATTTTTGGCGCTTTCTCAGGGCAGCAGCACCTTTAGGTGATCGGGGATAATAGACTTCAATATTGGGAATGCCGGTACTGTGATAAGCCGTGAACACATCTCCCCAGGGAATAGTAATCGCATGGGTCTCACCATATCCATAATCGATGGTCCGTTCTTTAAAAGCCAACGGCACCTGTTTCAGTTCACCATTTTTTCGGATTCGACCGCCATGTGCCATTCCTTCTACCCCCGTTTTAGCTGTGCCTTTACTGGCTTTAGATCCCTTCATTGCAAAGCCCAATGACAGGTGAGTAGCATCGGGCATTTTATCCTTAAGGTGAACAGCTAAACAGTCTGTGGGAATGACATCAAAGCCCACACCGGGGCAAATAACAATACCAGCGGATCTGGCTTCTGAATCCATGCCATGGCCCGCTTCATAGACAGAAATTTCGCCGGTAATATCCACGTAATGGGTTTGGGTGTGGATGCAGGCCTGCATCATTGGGGCGGCGGTACGAGAAAATGGTCCAGCACAATTAGCTAATACAGAAATCCCGGATAGATTATCGGTGATTACATCAACGGATGAAAGATCAAACACCTGTGCTTCAAGTCCTTTTTCATCGGCCAGTGTTTTGACGGATTCAGAGCGACCGGCCAAGATCGGTTTCAGGCCCCTTTTAATTGCTTCATCCACTACCAGTCGGCCCGTATAACCATTGGCCCCATAAATCACCCATTTTTTATCTGACATCATCATGAATTATACTTGGTTATTAATAACAATAAAAAAGAAAAAGGTGCAATAACCTAAAAAGATACCGCACCTTTCAAGAACATATTAATAAGGGATTAGTTTAATATATTTCGCCGGCACCTTCTTCCATTTCCATGTCCTGACCATTTCGCTGACGGCTAAATCGACTCCTGTCCTCCATTTTTCCAAAACGATATTCCAAAGTTAATCGTATTATTTGACTACTCCAATTTCGATTAGAATTCTGATACCAATCCCGCTCCCCGTCCTCGTCTATATCTCCCCAAGTTTCAAATCCCATTCCTGAGAGTCCAAATGGATCATTCACATTCAATGTTAAATTCAGCCTCTCATCCATTAATTTCTTTTTTATTGACATAGAAGACCAAGTCATGGCGTCCATTTTACCAATTGCAATTTCTCTTGCTGGCATATAAAACATGAAAAACATGAACTCAGTCGTTGGTGTAATATTCCATATGGTCGTTACTCTCATACGTTGGTTTTGGGCGGTCTTATTATAATCAGTGCCATATAAATCCGAGTTCAACTCATCCCAGTAATAACTACCTGATAAAATTAGTCTTAACTTCTGACCGATTGAACCAACCGCACTGTATTCAAGTCCTTTGGTTTTTTGAGTACCAATATTCGCAAAGGTTGCCACAGATACACCATCTGGTCTGATTTCTTTATAACGTTCCATTTTGTCTGTTGTATATCGGTAATAACCTCCCAAGGTTAATGAAATTCCTTTTGAAAAACGGCTAAAATTCAACTCATATGAATCGGTGTATTCCGGCCCTAAAAAAGGATTTCCTTTTCTAATATTTCTGGTATCTTGACGAGAGCTAAAAGGATTTAACATTCGAGAGCGTGGGCGACGCACTCGTTTTGAATAACTCGTCTGAATTTGCAATAATTGTGGTGCACCAAATGTTACAGATAGACTTGGATAGAAACTTTTATAATCATTATTAAATGACTCATCGGTTGTTTTGAGTTCAGACATCATATCAACAGTTTCGTATCTACCGCCAACGTTATAACCAATAAATCCCAGGGCCCCGCCATATTGGATGTAAGCTGCATGCACGGTTTCATTATAAACGAAATCATTACTAAATGTTCTATCAGGAATGTATTGATTGGTTGTTTGGTCAAAGACTTCGGCTATTTGAGTATCACCTCGATCAGTTGATTTGCTGGCCAGCCCAACTTCTAGCTTACTATTATCACTAAAAGGGTGAGAATAGTCCAACTTAAAATCAAAACCCTTACTTGTTCCGTCTTGCCCATTTATTGCTTTATCCAAATCTACAAAATCTGCACCACCATCATCTGTATTATAATATTCATTTAGACCATCATTGAGGCCATCAGAAAATCGAACATATGATGCGAGCTTTTGCTTGGGATTCGTGAACTTCTTATCATAATTCAGATTGATATTATATCCATTTCGATCACCGTCACTCGTTGTAGTGCGATAATATTTTTTTTCTCCCGGCCCAGTGTCTACTGTATAAGTTTCACCATCACTATTTCGATTTCCATTACTTATGGTTGTTGAGACAGCCAATGACTGTGTTGGATCGATAAAATATTCAAAACCTGTCTTTACAAATAAATTAGGACCTCCTGATTTTGAATCGCTATCTTGATTAAGTTCATTCCTAAAGGCGGGAAAATCCATCCACCTATAACTGTCTCCATCTGAGACCCTCTTTCGATCGTTCATCCCTAGGTTTATAAATGAATTAAAGGTGATGGTGCGATAATTCACTTGTCCAGATAGATTGGTTCCCCCTTGCGAATCACCACCTGTATTTACATTGCCATTTAAGCCGGCGAATTTATTTTCTTTCAGCACGATATTGATGATACCAGCCATCCCTTCTGGATCATACTTGGCACCGGGATTGGTCATTACCTCAATATCCGCAATGTTTGCAGCAGGTACACTTTGAAGTAATGATTTTATATCACCGCCTGCAATACTTGACGGTTTTCCATCGATCATAAGGTTCACCCTTGAACTACCTCTTAGACTGATATTATCATCTGGGTCAACTTCAACACCCGGGACCTGCCGTAAGGCATCAATGGCATTGCCACCGGTTGCCAGTGAATTTTTTTCTACATTGAAAACTCGTTTTTCAGCCGTTTGGACAAATAAAGGACGCTCTCCTTCAACATCAATACCAGCCATCTGTAAAGTTGTTTGAGTTAAAGAAATTGTTTCAAGATTATATTCTGTCTGATTTTCCCCGAATGGCATAAATGTGTAGGGTCCAAGTTCGACCTTTTTATAGCCAATATATTCAATAACAACTTTATGACGACCTAGTGCAATTTCTTTAATATGGAATTCTCCATCTTCATTTGTAATCCCGCCAGTCATTATGGTATTGCTACGATTATTAATAATTGCGACTGAAGCGTATGCAATAGGAGTATTTGAAGCAGAATCCACAACTGTACCATAGACTACACCAATCTTGGGAACTTTTGTTGGGTCCATTTGCCGTTGCGACATACCGCCACGGCGTCCTCCTCCATGCTGGGCAAAACACAGACTGGTAATAATTAGTATTGAAATAAATAAAATTTTACGCATGAATCTTACTATTAACTCCTTATTTTGAGATTTTAGACAATTATTTTTACTATTAGTTAAATTTATATTCCCAAATAATTTGATATTAATAATACGGTGAAATTAATGATTATCTTTTATCTAAAATACTTATCACTTACTTAATGTCAAATTTAGATGGATACTGTTTATGCCAACCCGTTGCTTCCTGGTAGGCCTTGGCCACCGCTAATACATTCCCATCTTCATACAGATCACCGATAAAACTGATACTAGTGGGCGTTCCTTTTTCATTAAACCCGTTTGGGACAACCACACATGGGTGACCTGTCAAATTGGTCCGAAGGAGGTTATCGCCAAAAAAAGATGGTACTATGTACACATCTACAGTTTCCATGAGTTCGGCCATTTTTTGATTCAAAATCGTCCGGGCCCGGTTGGCGTTTATATATTCCACTGCTGGAATGAAACGTGCTTCACGGAAGACATTGGGCCAGGCATTTTTAATCTGTCGTACTAATCCATTATCCCGATTTGTACGCGTCAGTCCATCAAAGGCTGCTGCAGCTTCTGCCTGAAGGACAAATGAAAGCGCTCGGGTAGGAAATTCAGGCAGTTCTATCGGTATCAGTTCCAAACCCAATGATTCCAGTACAGCCAGAACCGCTTGATCATTTTCACTGACAGCTGAATCGGCAAAAGCAGAATTAATATAGCCCACCCTTAGATTTTTCAAACCCCGTTTAGATGGATATTGAAAGGGGACATCCATCACTGCACGGTCTATAGTATCGACCCCACGTATAGTATTAAAAACAATAGCAGCCCCTTCTACGGAACGGGTCATAGGACCTAACTTATCCATAGACCAACTCAGGGCCATGGCGCCGGACCGGCTCACTGTTCCGAATGAAGGTCTCAGTCCCGTTACCCCATTCCGTGTGGCGGGTGAAACGATTGAGCCCCAAGTTTCAGAGCCGATTGAAAAGCCCACCAGTCCCGCCGCCGTGGCTGAACCAGGTCCCGCAGATGATCCGCTGGAACCCTGTTCCGTATTCCATGGATTTCTTGTTTTTCCGCCATACCAAACATCTCCCCAGGCCAATGCGCCTAAAGTTAATTTCGCCACTAACACCGCTCCCGCTTCTTCGAGTTTTTCCACCACCGTAGCCTTTTCATTCAGCACTTGATCTTTGAAAGGCGCGGCGCCCCAAGTAGTCTTATACCCGGGAACAGCCAAAAGGTCCTTCGCCCCCCATGGTATTCCATGAAGAGGACCACGGTATTTCCCCCGGGCAATTTCCAAATCCGCCTTCCGGGCCTGCTTGATGGACAATTCTTCGGTGATGGTGACAACACATTCCAGTTCTGGACCGTATTTTTTAAGGCGATCGATGTACATGCGTGTGAGCTCTTCAGAAGTAATTTTCTGAGTCCGCAATAAGTAGGCCAATTGGGGAACGGTCATAAAAGCGCATTGCTCAATATTTTCAGGCCTCTTGGTTGGTATATCGTGAAACTGAAACTTATCCCGGCCTGTGGGCAGGTTCATCCCCGAAGGATGGGGATTATAGTAAAGGGGAAAGGCTACATCATTGGGCAGATCTACCGAACGAAGTTTTTCAAATTGGGACAGGCGATCATTTACACCATTATTAAGAGAGTCCCGCTCTGCTTTCGTAAATTTTAACCCCATAATTTTTTCGGCTGAGGCTAAATCAAATCTTGATACGGTATTTTGTTCGCACCCAAAAATCGTTAATGCAGCAAAAAGAGAAATCTTCCTTATCATAATTATTCTTTCATTTGTATTATAACAGTCAAGTAAATCTACAATGAAGCCGAGGGCATTGCATCTCTTTTCTAATCCACCTACTTTCCATCCAACACAGGAGAAAATTATTGAAAAGTGAATTGATAAAATACTTGACAGATTTAGTGGCGATTAATTCAGTAAATCCAGATTTGTCCAGAGATGGACAAGGCGAACGGAAGGTCGCCAAATATGTTCATAACTTTTTCCTCGGATTGGGAATCCCATCAGAAGTCCATACCATTCAGGATGACCGCTGCAACACAACCGCTTTCCTTGAAGGGAATAGTTGCGATAAAATTCTGCTGATGAATGGCCATTTAGATACTGTGGGTATCGAGGGGATGAATGATCCTTTTATCCTTCGCAAAGATGGTGATCGGCTTTACGGCCGGGGCACTTATGATATGCTGGCAGGTTGTGCGGTCCAAATGGGATTAGCAAAATATTTTTCTGAGAATCCTTGCCCCATATCCCTGGCATTCTCTTTTGTAGCAGACGAAGAAAACCTCAGCATGGGCATGGAGTATTTGGTTCAGAATTTTCTCCCTACTCTTTCCGCAAAACCATTCTTAGGGATTTTTATGGAACCCACAGAAGAAGCCATCGGCATCAGCCATAAGGGATATACCTGGTATGAACTGAAGATCAAAGGATTGGCCGCACACGGGAGCCGGCCAGAAGAAGGCACCAGCGCTATCTTTCCCCTTTCATCTGCTTTAAAGGAATTGGAATCAATTAACAGAGAATTATCGCAAGAAAAACCCCATCCATACCTAGGAAATGCCACTCTCCACCCCGGATTAATTCATGGCGGAACGGCCCAAAGTGTCATAGCTGCCGAAGCGACATTGAACTGGGAGAGACGCACACTCCCGGGAGAATCACAAGAAAAACTGGATACTGAATTATCCCGAGTGATCTCCGCCGTGGCAGATGCTCCGGGAAATCATCAGGTAATGGGGAAACAAATTTACAGCCGCCCACCCAATGAAGCAGATGATGAACCACTAATCCAAAAATTGCGAGAAGCGGCGGGAGGACAAGGCTATAATGGCATGTCTTACTGGGCCGATTCAGCCTTGGCCTCCCAAGCGGGGATTCCTTCCATTTTGTTCGGTCCAGCGGGCCATGGTGCCCATGCCATCGATGAATGGGTAAGTGAATCGAGCCTGTTAAATTGTTATCAGGCCATGAAATCATTCATCCTTGGGTTTAATTCATAAATGGCCAAATTAAAACGCGACCTCGGTAAACTTTCCGGCTACGCCACCATAATCGGAATTTTGATTGGTGCCGGCATATTTCGCGTCACCGGTGAAGCAGGGGCTGTGGCAGGTTCAGCGGTACCCATTGCATACCTTCTTTTTACACCGATTGTGATCAGTACAGCTCTGGCCTATAGCGTTTTTACTTCCACCCCATTGGGTATGCGTCCAGGGGGCGCATACATCCACATCTCCCGAACTTTTGGGAATTACTACCTAGGATTCATTGCTATGTGGATGAAACTGTTGGCTTTCATCGGCGCTATTTCATTCATGTCCACTAGTCTAGGTGAATACATGACTTTTTTTATTCCAGGTACAGATCCCCGTTTATGGGCTACGATTACCATGGTATTTTTTTATGGCGTTAATTTGTTTGGTATACGTCATTACGGCCATATTCAAACGGCTATGCTGGTGGTATTAATTTTTAGTATTCTAGTATTGGTCATTCCGGGTCTATTCGCCGTGGATTTGAGTTATTATGATCCCATGCTTCCCAAGGGATTCAGTGGATTGCTGAAGGCCATGCCAATGCTATTTTTCAGTTATGCAGGTTTTGAAACCCTGGCTCAGGTAGCCGGTGAAACCAAAAACCCTACCAAAACGCTGCCAATGATATTTGTAAAAGGTGTATTGGCTTCCGTATTCATTTTCTTCTTTATGGCTTTTGTAGCCTTTGGCGTTTTACCTGCTGATACACTGGCGCAGTCCCAATCTGCTATGGCTGATGCATCAGCCGTATACCTACCCCCATGGGGTTCAAGTATTGTTGCCATGGGTGCCATGAGCGCATTTTTAACCAGCATTAACGGTTCAATCCTAGTTCCCTCTCGCATGCTATTTGTGTTCAGTGAAGATCGCCTACTGCCCCACTTCCTGGCGGCGGTTCATCCTAAATGGCGAACACCCCATGTAAGCCTTATCATCAGCGGTGTCATATGCACTGGCCTGGTATGGAGTAAATCTGCTTATTTTCTTATGAGCATCGGCCTAATCGGTATTTTCATTATTTACATCATACAGGGCCTGGCACTTATTGCCATGCCAACCATTAATAAACCATTATATGAATCAGCTGGATTCAAGCCACCTGTATGGGTACTTTATTTATTAGGTGGTATTACTGTGATATCGATGGGGTTTTTTATGGCCCAGATTATTGCAGACGTATTTTTATGGACACTGGGAGGTGTGACCTTAGGTACGCTCGTTTATTTCCTTGGACGATCAGCGGGAAAAAAGGAAGGATTTGATTATGATGCAAGAATGGAAGCAGACTACCATTTATTGGAGGAATAATGGCATACATTGACTTGATTGATGAAACAGATGCGTCAGGGGTTGTAAAACATGAATATGAAAAAGGAATTAAACGATCCGGCCGTGTTTATAATATTTTAAAAGTGATGAGCCGCAGTCCGGCGGCCCTGCGGGATGCCATGCGGATGTATTTGACCATCATGTTCGGCCCTTCTGATCTATCCCGGGCCCAAAGGGAAATGCTGGCCACGGTTGTTTCCCGGGGCAACCACTGTTATTACTGAATCGAGGCCCATGGGAACGACTTCCGGGATGAAGTCCAGGACGAAGAACTGGCGGCTCATATCAAGCATGATTGGCGTGGGGCGGACCTTTCTGAAGCTGACAAGGCTCTCTGTGAATGGGCGGAGAAATTAACCCTTACGCCGGAAGATATGTCAAAATCCCATGTGGAAGCATTGGAATTGACGGGGTTTTCTCAAATGGCCATCAGTGACGCGGCCCAGGTGGTGGGCTATTTTAATTATATCAATAGAATTGCGGAGGGACTTGGCGTAGACCTGGAACCGGATATGAATAAATGATGTGGCATCAATCACAGTATCATATCAATAAATGTGCGTAATTTTAACCCTGATTGTCTAATCTGGGAAAATCTTATAAAAAAAATATTATTACTTACATTGGCTATTGGAATTTTTTCCTGTGAGAAGGATGTATCTATTGAAAATCAGATTGTCGGAACCTGGTACATGCCCCAGACATTGAACCGCCATACCGCCGGAATATCGGTGGACGATGTGGCCAGCCACAGTTTGAATGCGTGGAATTATTCCATGGTCATTACCACTAATTCTAACCAAGAGTTGATCGATCGTATGGCCAAAGGTGAAGGTGCCATCAATATCACAGGTGTTGTAGAAGATGAGATCAAATTTATGCAAGGATGGTTTGATGAAATGACCGGGGAGGCGGGCGTATCTATCACAAATTATAACTGGAATGACTTTCAAGAATATTCTGATAAACCAATGATTTCAGGATACATGGATAATTATTCTAACCAATACCAGGATTCAGTCATCGTTTGGTATAATGACAGTACGGGCACCTACGACACCATGACTGGATGGTGGTATTCAGATTTCATCGGCGTGTACTTTAATGACGGAAATTATATTGAGGTCAATGATGAAATTGATTTCACTTTTGATGGTAAAAAATTGGATATTCCAAATCAAACGTTTACCGTGAATGACAGTGTTTCGCTTTCCTTGGGCGGCACCTTAACCCATGCCACCATTAATATCCCTGCCAATACACCCACAGAGATTTTTAGTCATAGGGATGACACATCATGGGATTACGGCTCATGGACCATACATATTGAAGAGGGTGGCCGCTGGGTTGAAGTGTACACCTGGGAGGACCCCTACGACTCTTCCGGATGGACACACACCTATACCGATTCAACGATAGCTGAATGGGAGTTGGATGGTGATACTTTATTGGTGACCTACCGCTATGATGATATTTGGGTTAACGCTGGTGATGGCCCTGGGATTGGACAAGGCACATGGCTTTATCAAGTTGCCTATACCTATGAGCTAAACGATAGCGAATTGAAATTGACCAATGAATTTGATATGTGCCAGGGAGAAACCTATTGTAAGGTATGGTTGGAATGGGAATATGGATTGGATCCTGGGAGTTTAGAAGAATTCAAAATGGTATGGGCCCTTGAGTTCACTAAAACGCCATCTGCAAGATCAAGAGAGTTCCGGGGACCATTCCGGACGGTTATCGAGCGGTTTCCGCCGTATAGTTTAATGAAGTAGATTGTAGGGGCGAGCCCACGCCTACCGGTCGGCGGGTAAACATGTTTGCCCCCTACAATCGTTTTATTTTTACATTGTGGTTACTTATAAACCACACCGCCCTTCATTACAAAATTCACATCACTCATGATGGATATATCTTTTAAGGGATCTCCCGGAACAGCCACAATATCCGCCTGCATACCCTTTTTGATCTGCCCAATATTATCCGCACCTAACACTTCAGCGGCCACTCCGGTGGCAGAATTAATCACATCAATGGGTTTCATCCCTGCTTCAACCATAAAGCGAAATTCATCCGCATTATCCCCATGGGGCGACACACCGGAGTCCGTGCCAAAAGCAATTTTAACGTCCATTCTATATGCCATTCCTACTGTTTCCTTAATCATGGGACCAATAGCCAAAGCCTTCGGTCGAATAATTTCCGGGAAATAACCGGGCTTTTTGGCCTTTTCCAGAACAAATTCACCGGCACTAATGGTTGGCACATAGTAGGTGCCGTGCTTGACCATGAGGCGGGCGGTTTCCTTATCCATGAGTGTGCCATGTTCAATGGAGCGTACTCCGGCGCGGATGGCACGCTGCATCCCTTCTACGCCATGGGCATGGGCCGCCACGAACATTTCGTATTCAGCCGCTGTTTTAACAACTTCACGAATTTCTTCTTCCGTAAACTGGGGATTCTGTCCATTCTTGGCTACGCTCAACACCCCTCCGGTGGCGGTAATCTTCACCAAATCGGAACCATCTTTATAGCGTTGCCGGACCGCTTTTCGCGCATCATCAGTACCATTGACCACTCCTTCCAGTGGACCCGGGTCACCCTGGAGTTTACGATTCAATCCACTGGTGGGATCCGCGTGGCCGCCGGTTGTTCCTAAAGCCTTTCCAGCCGCATAGATTCTCGGTCCTTTGATATAGCCTGCCTTGATGGCATTCCGCGTTGAAAGCATCACTTCACCCCCTAAGTCCCGAACAGTGGTGAATCCCGCCATAAGTGTTTTTTCAACCCAGGGAACGGCGCGGTAGGCCACATCTTCAATATTCATATAGAAATCTTCGCCGTAAGCCTTGGGGTTCATTTCCCCTGAAAGGTGGACGTGTAAATCGATCCAGCCGGGCATGACAGTGGCGTCTTTGAGATCAATGACCTGGTCCCCTTCACCGCCTTTTGCATAGCCGTTTTTCATATCCACGATCTTTCCATTTTCAACGATGATGGATCGTTTGGTGTGCGCCTTTTTGGATGAGCCGTCCAGCAAAGATCCGGCATGGATAATGGTTTGTTGGGCCCATAAACTGCCTAAACAGAATAGACCGGTTATGATATATTTTTTTAAGAAATTCATTGAATAACCTCCTCATGAATTAAAATTATTGGGTGGAACTTTAGTGTATAGCAAACTTATCAACAAGAAGAAAGACATGACTATTTTATTGACATTGGAATCATACATCACGTAAAATTATCAATCGCAATGAATATTTAGACGCGAATAGAATAAATTTGATAAAAAATCCATTGTTTGTAAGTGACTGACTAAGGTATGAGTTATTACTTTATCGGAATTAAAAATAATAGGAATAATGCTAAAAATTGGAATTATAATTATAACGCTGTTTATGAGTGCATATTCTAAAGAATCCCCCACCCTTTCTTATGGTGCTTTTGTTCAGGGCAATCAAACCACATTTAAAATACACGCACCCCGATCAACAGAAGTCAATCTGGTGATTTTTGAAAAGCCGGATGATGAAACGGGGTATAAGCATCCCATGGTTAAAAATGAATCTGGAGATTGGACATTAACATTATCAGATGTGGGTATTGGTACACTCTATGGCTACCGTCTTTCAGGACCAGTTAATGATTCAACAATTATTATCGCTGATCCGTATTCTAAAGCAGCCGTTACTCAAAATTCCATGAGTCACGTAGCTAAATCACTGGTTATAGATGATACCTATGACTGGGAAGATGATACCTGGATCGAAATCGATCCCCGTGATCTGGTCATTTATGAAATGCATGTCCGGGATATGACAGCCCACCCTACATCCACAGCAAACCAAAAAGGAACATATGCCGGACTGGCTGAAGCGGGCCAAAATGGAGGTATTGAGCATATCAAGGCCATGGGTGTTAACGCTGTTCAGATTTTGCCCATTCAAAATTTTGCCAATTTTGAAGTACCATTCAAGGATAACAAAGCACCTTTATATAATGACTGGAATCCATATGAACGCAATCATTGGGGCTATATGACCACCTTCTTTTTTGCACCGGAATCATACTATGCATCCAATGGTACCAATGATCCCCAGGCATGGAATGGCACGGATGGTCGCGCAGTCCATGAGTTAAAAGACATGGTCAAAGCGTTCCACAAAGAAAATATCGTCGTCATCTTGGATGTGGTCTATAACCACGTGTCACAGTTCGATAATAATCCGCTGAAATTTATTGATCGGGACCTATATTTCCGTTTTGATAAAAATGGTAAATGGAGCACCAAAAGCGGTTGCGGAAATGACTGTAAAACGGAAAGTCCGCCCATGCGAAATCTCATTTTGGAGAGTTTGAAATATTCGATGAAAGAATATCATGTGGATGGGTTCCGATTTGATTTGGGGCAATTGATCGATCCTGAGACACGAGATATCATTATTTTAGAATTGCGGGCCATCAATCCTAATGTAATCATCCTAGCTGAGCCTTGGGGTGGCGGATATAATCCACATGGATTTTCGGATCAAGGCTGGGCTTCATTCAACGACCAATTTCGAGATGGGTTAAAAGGCAGTCTCTTCGATATTAATGATAAAGGGTTCCTATTTGGAAAACTGCGTAAAGGAGATGATCAAAAATTTCTACGGCGGCTTGCCATGGGTTCTTTGAGAAAACACGGTGGTCAATATATTTCATCGGATCACAGTGTAAATTATCTTGAATCTCACGATGATCTCACCTTTGGTGACCGCCTCCGTATCACTGGCGGTTTTGTGGAAAAACATGATGTGATCACGGATCGAAAATCCCATGCAAAAGTGGATGGCAATCTAATGAGTATGAGCAAATTGGGTGCCTTGTATTTATTCACCAGCCAAGGGATCGTCTTTATGCACCAAGGGCAGGAATGGGCCCGGAGTAAGGTGATCGCAGACACTAAGGCCCCGGATCAATACGTGGGGCAATTAGATCACAATTCCTACGAAAAAGACAATGAAACAAACTGGCTGAACTGGAATGAACGAGAAATGAACCGTGAACTGGTGGATTATTACAAAGGGTTAATTGAGTTAAGGAAACAGTATTCGGAGTTTCGCCATTCAAAGCCGGATGATTTTGAATTTATAGACGTGGGTAAAAAAGTAGCAGTAGCCTATCTATTAAAAGACAGGTTTATTGTTATTCTTAACGGTGGAAATGAAGATACGCTTGAATTAGACATACCGGCAGGTCAGTGGAACATTTTAGCCGATGAAAAACTTGTAAACCTTGAGAATCAGCAATTGGTATCAAATAAAATCTTAGTTCCACCCTCGTCTGGTATTGTGTTAAAGCAGAATTGATTTAGTTTCCGTACCCGCCGTACCCCTTAGTTGTTTTTTGCGATTTTTGATCGGTTGCTAAACCGGCGATTTTTCTTGGTTGTGTATTCAA
>DKQT01000029.1:0-1264 GCA_002471845.1 Fidelibacterota bacterium UBA7301
TTTTTCCGCACCTTCAGCGCCGCCGCCGATTTCAATCCCTTTAAACGCGTTTACACTCATCATCATAGCGGAGATTCGTGCCTGCAGCTTCCGGTCCCACTGCATGGGCGAGCCCAACCCATAAGGAAGCCCTGTAGCAATAACTTCAAAAATACCGCCTACTGAATCCCCGGCAGCCTTCGCTTCATCAATAGTTTTTATCATTTCCACTTCCATCTCCTTATCCAGGCAGCGCACAGGAGACGCATCTGCAGTTTGGCTCAGTTCATTGGGAGCGATGCCGTCAGGGATTGCTGTTATATCTTTTACATTGTGAATTTGAATCACTCGACTACCAACCTGAATACCCAGATCTTCGATGAACTTGCGGCAGACTGAACCCAGGGCCACCCGCATGGTGGTTTCGCGAGCGCTGGAACGTTCCAGCACATTGCGGATATCATCAAATCCATACTTTTGCACACCGGCCAGATCTGCATGGCCGGGGCGAGGAAGTGTCACTTTTTTAATTTCATCATCCACAGGGGATACAGACATTTTCTTCGTCCAGTTTTCCCAGTCCTTATTGCGTACAATCAGGCCAATGGGTGCCCCCAGCGTCTGGCCATGACGTACACCGCACCAAATCTCCGCCTGGTCTTTTTCAATTTTCATTCGCTCGCCGCGGCCGTGACCCATTTGTCGCCTCGCCAATTGCATACCAATATAATCCTCTGCGACTTCCAGCCCAGCGGGAATGCCGTCCACAATACCCAAAAGTCCACGACCATGGGACTCCCCTGCTGTTAAAAATTTCAATCGTGTTAACATAATTCTGATTTTAATACCTTTTTGATTAGTTCTAAGTTAATTTTTTTCGAAAATTTTTCACCAAACCAGATGTCCGCTGATGCCAGTCCTTGGGCAATGAACATATCCAGCCCTTTGACAATTTTTGCTCCTTCTGCAAGACCTCGCTGGAGCCATTCTGTTTCCAGCGGATTGTAAATAGTATCCGCCAAAACATCGGTTTCATTGATATCCTGGATATCTATGGGAGTAGCCTCCGTATCCGGCCACATGCCTACTGGCGTGCAGTTGATAATTATATCTGGTCTCTCACCCGGTTCATTTTTGGGATATAATTTGTTAATCCAGGTAGTTAATTGATCTGCCCTGCTTTTGGTTCTGTTCCGGAAAATAATCGATTTTGCCTTGGCCTGGACCAGGGCGTAGCCAACGGCACGGGCTGCACCTCCAGCACCGATTATTATGCAATTTTTTC
>DKQT01000029.1:1675-32380 GCA_002471845.1 Fidelibacterota bacterium UBA7301
ACAATTCACAGCGCCAATGGTCTGTGCAGATTCATCCAATGCATCTAAATATGGAATGATCGATTCTTTATGGGGAATAGTCACATTAAATCCATCTAATACGTTTTGATTCATGAATAATGAAAGGAATCCCGGCGTCACATGAACTTTTTCAAATGAAGCATCAATTCCCAATTGACGATAGATTTCCCGGTGAAGCATTGGGCTCAAACTATGGGCAATAGGATCGCCAATGACTGCAAATTGCTTCATAACTGCAATCGCTCCAGTTCATCATAGAATTCCGGGTATGAGATAGAAGCACATTTAGGATGGTCTAAAATAACATTTCCTTTAGAAACGATTCCTGCTATGGAAAAGGCCATGGCAATTCGATGGTCATGGAATGTAGCAACCCTCGCGCCTTCCAATGGTGTTGGCCCTTGGATGATAAACCCATCATCCAATTCTTCGATATCAGCACCCATTTTTTTAAGGTTAGAACATACCGCATGAATTCGATCACATTCTTTCACCCGCAATTCTTCAGCGCCACGGACTTCCGTTTTTCCATGAGCTTGGGTGGCTAAAATAGCGATTATGGGTAATTCATCAATCAGTCCGGGGACATCTTCTTTTGTGATTGTGATGCCTTTTAAGGGCTGATGAAAAATATTCAATTTTCCGATTGTTTCGCCCGCTTCTTCCCAAGTTTCAAGACAATCCATTCCGGCACCCATTTTATTCAATGCTAAATAAAAACCGATCCGAGTAGGGTTTCTTAAAACCCGATTAAAAGTAAGATCAGAACCAGACACAATAGCTGCGGCGGCAGCAAAGAATGCAGCTGTGGATGGGTCACCGGGAACCGCCAAATTAAAATTGGAAAGGGGAGACGTTAATGGGGAAATGGTTGACGAAAGTCCATTGTTGGACAGATTCGCTCCAAGCCCTTTCAACATTTTTTCGGTATGATCCCTAGATAAAATAGGTTCAGTAACTGAAGTTTCACCATTGGTGCCAAGTCCCGCCAATAACAATGCCGATTTCACTTGTGCGCTTGCTACCGGGGATTGGTAGTCAATCCCTTTCAAATTACTTTTGTGAATCGTAACCGGGAGTTTCCCATCATTACTATCAGATTGAAGGCCCATTTGAGAGAGTGGATCTAATATTCGATTCATGGGCCGGGATGAAAGGGAGTCATCCCCAACTAGTGTTGCGGTAATGCCTTGCCCAGCCAAAAGTCCTAATAATAATCTTGTGGTGGTGCCGGAGTTTCCGCAATCCAATGGTTGATCGGGATCGGAAAATTGTCCGCCCTTTACAACCACATCATCACCATCATTTCTAATATGGATTCCGCAGGCTTCCAAACAACCTCGTGTGGATTGCAAATCGGCGCCGGTGGACAGATTGGATATACGTGATTCACCATCCGCCAATGCCGCAAACATAAGTGAGCGGTGGGATATAGACTTATCTCCCGGGAATGTGATTTGACCTTTAATGCCCATTCGTTTTCAATTCGTCCGCGATAAGAAAAGCCAACTCAATGGCTTGGTTTGCATTGAGCCTTGGGTCGCAATGGGTGCGGTATCGGTCTGACAAATCCGCTTCAGAAATATCATCTAGGCCGCCGGTACATTCAGTCACATTCTGCCCGGTCATTTCCAAATGGATACCGCCAATCCAGGAGCCTTCCCCTTTATGGATTTGGATGTTCTGTTTAACTTCTTCCAGGATTTGATCGAAGGGCCGCGTCTTGATGCCATTGGCACTTTTGATTGTATTGCCGTGCATAGGATCGCAGGACCAAACCACGGTCCGTCCTTCAGATTGTACTTTTCGAATAAGCTTTGGTAAATAAGATTCCACTTTATCATGGCCGAATCGTGCGATGAGTGTAATGCGTCCGCTTTCATCATTGGGATTCAAAATGTCCAAAATTTCAATCAGTTCATTCGGTTTCAAATACGGACCACACTTGATGCCGATAGGGTTCTTGATTCCACGACAAAATTCCACATGGGCGCTGCTTTTGAATCGAGTACGATCTCCGATCCACACAAAATGGGCCGACGTATCATACATATCCCCGGACGTGGAATCCATGCGCGTGAGCGCCTCTTCATAAGGGAGCAACAATGCTTCATGGCTGGTGTAATAATGAACCTGCCGAAGCTGGGGGGTATTGTTTGAATTGATGCCCAGCGCTTCCATGAAATTCAGACTCTCCTGAATTTGGTGGGCCAAGTGGCGGTAGCGTTCACCCTGGGGGCCGCTTTTCACAAATCCCATATTCCAGGAATTCACATGGCGCAGATCGGCATAACCACCGTCCGCAAATGCGCGGAGCAAATTCAATGTTGATGCGGACTGGGAATAAACCTTGAGCATCCGCTCCGGGTTGGGCTGCCGCTTATCCGCATCGAAACGAATGTCATTAATAATATCGCCGGTATAGCTGGGAAGCTCAACGCCATCGATGGTTTCTATTGGACTGGATCTAGGCTTGGCAAACTGACCTGCCATGCGACCGACTTTGACTACAGGCAGGTTCGCACCGGATATAAGAATCACAGCCATCTGCAGGATCACGCGGAATGTATCTCGGATATTATCAGCGTGGAACTCTGAAAAACTCTCGGCGCAATCACCGCCTTGGAGTAGGAAGCCGTTGCCTTCCGCCACATCTGCCAGAGAGCGTTTTAAGGAGCGTACTTCTCCAGCAAAAACCAACGGTGGAAAAGTCTTTAAGATTTTTTCAACTTTCGTTAAATGATCCTGATCGGGATATTCAGGAATATGTTTGGCGGTGAAATTCCTCCAGCTGTCAATTTGCCACATCTTGTAATTCCTTCAGGCGATCGTCCAAGGATTTCGTCGCCAGTTTAAGTTTATCAATCATGTGATCGGTGTAAGGATTATAAAGTTGGAGATCCGTATAAAGCTCCCAGCTATCGTTACAGGTCTGGTCTACCAGATCCAAAAGATCGCGAAAACCTTGGGTGTCGATGGCCGTTTTCCGGATACCGAATTCCTTTAGCATCCTGCCCAAAAAGTGAGTCACGCCCTGTGTCTTGGCCGCCAGTTGATCGTGCTGATCTGGGGACATTTCCATTACTTGGATACCCTGATCGGTGAAAAACCGTCTCCAGAAATTAAACTGATCGTGGACGTCTCTCGTATTATCCATCATCATTTTCAGGCGATTATTGGACATAAATGAATCGGGCCCAAACATGGGATGAGTAGCAATGATGCCCACATTTTCAGGAATGTTGGCTTCCATGATTTCCGCAGGATGTTTTTTAACAGAGCACACATCAATGATGGTTGTTCCTTCAGAAAGTTGGGGTGCAATTTCCTTGATCACAGATTCAAAGTGCCGAATGGGTACCGCAATGAAAATAACTTTTTCTTTCAAAATGGATTCCAAGTCCGTGTATTTCACTCCGGGAAATGTGCCTAAAGGTTTCTGATCGTAGGCCTTGATAGTGAACCCTTTCTGTAAAATATTGGCCAGAACTTTTCCAAATCGGCCAAACCCTATGATGCCAACACTATTTATTTTTTTTGTAATCTTTTTGAAATTTTATAAACAGGCCCAAAAATGGCGGAAATATCATCTTTACTTAATTTGCCTTTCAGCTTTTCAGCAAGACGGTCAACGATCTCCTGCTCACGGTTTGGATCGCCCATATTGAGCCCATGGGATGCCTTGATCTCGCCGATCTCTTTTGAAACTGCGAACCGCTGTACCAATAGATCCAACATCTGGTCATCAAAAGCATCAATTATGTTACGGAGTTGGTTTATTTTTTCTTTCGGATCCATGAAAAAAGGTACGTTAGTGTTTGGATGAGTGGAACACATTTTTAATGTAATTTCCGCCCCTTATTTTACATGTTAATGTGCTCACGTCCTTTAACACTCCCGCACATTAACACCTGAACACTTACAGAATGAGTACACCAACCAAACGCGTGGCATTCCATACCCTGGGGTGCAAATTGAACTTTTCGGAGACGGCCACCATTTCCCGCGATTTTATTCGCCATGGATTTGAACAGGTCAATTACCGGGATGAAGCGGATATTTACGTCCTGAACACCTGTTCTGTTACAGAAAATGCCGACAAGGAAGCGCGGAAGCTTATTCGTCAGGCCAAGCGCCGGAATCCCGATTCGTCCGTAGCGGTGATCGGTTGTTATGCCCAACTTAAACCCAATGACATTGCCGCCATTGATGGGGTGGATATTATCTTGGGCGCGGAAGAAAAATTTAATTTATTGAATCATTTGGATAGTATTGATCTCAATGGTGGCACCCAAGTGATTCAGTCCGAGATTGACCATGTGCACAAATTCACGCTGTCTTATTCTTCCGGGGAACGAACCCGCGCTTTTTTAAAAGTGCAGGATGGCTGTGATTACACCTGTTCTTTTTGTACGATTCCATTGGCTCGGGGAGAAAGTCGCAGCGATACCATTGAAAAAACCATGAAAGTGGCCAAAGAAGTTGCCGCCACCGATGCCCGGGAAATAGTACTCACCGGTGTGAATATTGGGGATTTTGGGAAAGGGTCGGATGAAACATTTTTTGATCTCATTCAACAATTGGATGCTTTGGACGGGATTGACCGTATCCGCATTTCATCCATTGAGCCGAATTTACTCACCAATGAGATTATCGAATTTTGTGCTGGTTCTAACAAATTCATGCCCCATTTTCATGTGCCATTGCAATCGGGCTCGGACAAAATTTTAGGCGCCATGCGCCGGAGATATAAATGGGATTTGTATGAAGAACGAGTGACTAAAATAAAGGAAAGCATCCCCGATGCTTGTATTGGTGTGGATGTGATTGTGGGTTTCCCCGGAGAGGCAGACGAAGATTTTTTGGATACATATAATTTTTTAAATGAGTTGGATGTTTCTTATTTTCACGTATTCACTTATTCGGAACGGCCCAACACGGCTGCGGTGGAAATGGGTGCGGTGGTCTTAAAAAAGAAACGGGCGGAGCGGAGTAAAATGCTCCATATTTTATCGGATAAAAAACGGCGTTACTTCAATGATGAATTTACTGGGCAATACCGTCCCGTACTCTGGGAAAATGTGAAAAACGGAAAACTGCTGGGACATACTGATAATTATATTCAAGTCCAAATGGACGGGGCGCCGGAATTGATCAATACAATTGAAAAAGTAAAACTTGTGGAAAACTACGGCGCCGCTATGGGGGGCTTTATTCTGTAACTTCACCCTGCCGTGGGTGATACTTTTATTTTATTAAAATCCCCTGCCGGATTTTAATCCCTGCCGGTGTTTCCAGCTTAAAATAATAAATACCGGAACTCATACGATTTGCATCCCAAATGACGCTGTAATCCCCTTGAGGTTTAATTTCATTGATTATGGTATCAACTACACGGCCATTCATATTTATAACGCTTATTTTAACGGCCATTGTCTCGGGAAGTTTATACGAAATTGTGGTGGCTGGGTTAAAGGGGTTTGGATAGTTGGGGTAGAGATGAATTTGGTCTGGGACAGTTATATTGTCATCAACACTCAAGTTTTTTCCCACATTTAGTTTCCATGGGACGGTTGATATTCGGGTGGCCCTGGGATCTGTTCGAATCATGGTGGTTGTGTCAGTGACCACAGCAGTTAAATAATGGCTTCCGGGAGTTAAATCTGTACCCCGAACAGTATATTTATGGGAATTTTCAGCAACCAAAATTGAATCCTGACGGTGAAGACTTCCGCTTTCGTCTGCATATTCCACATGGACATGTCGTGGATGGGGCAGTGAGGACCAAAAAACCTGTTTACCGTTTTGCGTAATCTCAAAATAAATATTTTGACTGGATATATAGAAACGCCGGTTTTGTTTTACAGCAACTTTAACTTTTTCGGAATTCTGCAGCGTTATGCCATTTGCGTCCCAAAGTAAATCCAAAAAGTAGGTTGATTGTGCTGAAATAGGGATTATAAAGAGACAGAAAAAAAGAACGCTAACTATTTTCATAATCCTCAACAGGTGGACAGGTACAAACAAGGTTCCGATCACCATATGCATTATCCACCCTTCCAACTGGTGGCCAGTATTTATGTTCTTTCAGCCATGGTGCGGGGAAGGCAGCTTGTACTCTAGAATAGGGATGGCTCCAGTTATCCGCTGTAACCTGAACAGTAGTATGGGGCGCATTGATTAATGGATTATCCTTATCATCGGATTTACCATTAACAACATCCATAATTTCGTTTTTAATGGAGATCAAGGCGTCACAAAAGCGATCCAATTCAGATTTGGATTCACTTTCAGTCGGTTCGACCATGAGCGTCCCCGGCACTGGGAAAGACATGGTGGGGGCGTGGAAGCCGTAATCAATCAGCCGCTTGGCCACATCTTCGTCAGAAATGCCTGATTCTTTTTTAAGGGGACGGAGGTCCATAATGAATTCATGTGCAGAATAGCCGTTTGTTCCCCGGTATAAAATTGGATAATGATCTTCCAGCCGGTGGGCCATGTAATTGGCATTCAGGATCGCTGTTTCTGTGGATGCCCTGAGACCTTCATTTCCAAGCATGGCAATGTAGGCCCAGGAAATAGGCAGGATCCCTGCACTGCCGATTGGCGCCGCAGAAACCGCATGAATAGCTTTTTCATTATTTTCAAGCATAGGATGTCCCGGTAAAAACGGGATGAGATGACGGGACACACAAATGGGCCCCATCCCCGGCCCTCCTCCTCCATGGGGAATAGCGAAAGTTTTATGCAAATTGATGTGGCATACGTCAGCCCCAAATTCACCCAACCTGGATAACCCGACCATGGCATTCAGATTTGCACCGTCAAGATAGACCTGCCCACCATGCTGATGAACGATTTCACATACTTCACCGATGGCTTCCTCAAATACCCCATGGGTAGAAGGGTAAGTTACCATAATAGCAGCTAGGACATTGCTGTACTCCTCCGCTTTGGATTTTAGATCGTCAATATCAATATTTCCTCTATCATCACATTTTACAACCACAACATCCATACCGCACATAACGGCACTGGCAGGGTTGGTTCCATGGGCCGACGCCGGTATAAGGCAAATGTTTCTTTGGTTATTCCCCCGGTCCAGATGATAGGCACGAATGACCAGCAATCCTGCAAATTCGCCTTGAGCCCCGGAATTGGGCTGGAGGGAACACCCCTGAAGTCCTGTCATATCCATGAGCCATTCAGAAAGGGAATTCCCTAATTCTTTATATCCTTCCGTTTGGTCTGCTGGTGCAAAGGGATGGAGAAAAGCAAACTCGGGCCAAGTGATGGGCATCATCTCTGCCGTGGCATTGAGTTTCATTGTGCAAGAGCCCAGGGAAATCATGCTCGTATTCAAGGTTAAATCTTTGGTTTCCAATCGATGGAGATAGCGCATCATTTCTGTTTCAGTATGATAAGCATTAAATATTTCATGCGTTAGGTATTTTGATTTGCGGGTGATTATTAAATTAAATCTATTACTGCGGTTCGCTTTTTTACACCCAAAAACAGAAAGAATATCACTTAATTCACCGGGAGCGACAGTTTCATCCAGGGAAATCCCTACATCGCCATTATGGAAATAACGGAAATTCAAATTGTGGGCTTCGGCCAATTTTCTAAGTTTTGTTGAAGAAGTGACCTTCAAGGATATTCGGATTGTATCAAAAAACTGGTCATGGATAATTGTATGGCCATTATGCGCCAGGGCATTGGCCAATTCTTTGGTTTTTGTGTGAACCCTTTCAGCGATGGCACGAATACCTTCCGCACCATGATAAACAGCATACAATCCCGCCATGACCGCTAGCAAAACCTGAGCAGTGCAGATATTTGATGTAGCCTTATCCCGGCGGATATGTTGCTCCCGTGTTTGAAGTGCCATTCTAAGGGCGCGGTTGCCGTGGCTGTCCACCGATACACCGATTATACGCCCGGGCATTTTCCGTTTGAAGGCTTCTTTGGCAGAAATAAAAGCGGCGTGGGGACCGCCAAATCCCATGGGAACACCAAACCGCTGGGAACTGCCGATGGCAACATCGACGCCTAATTCACCGGGAGAAGGCAGGATGGCAAGACTAAGCAAATCAGTTGCCACAGCAATGAAGGCACCCTTGTCATGGGCATTTTGGCAAAGTCCAGAATAGTCTGCTACTTTCCCATCGGTGGCCGGATATTGAATTAAGGCGCCAAAAACCGCTTCATTGAATTGGAAATCTTCGCTGGGTTGTATAACCAGTTCAATACCGATTGGATTCGCCCGCGTTTTTAGAACGTCTATGGTTTGGGGGTGGCAATCATCGGCCACTAAAAACCGGTTTCTTTTTTTAACGGACCGAAATAATAAAAGCATTGCTTCGGCGGCAGCCGTTGCCTCATCCAAGAGTGAAGCATTTGCAATATCTAACCCGGTCATATCGGTGACCATGGTTTGAAAATTCAATAATGCTTCTAGCCGACCTTGGGAAATTTCAGCTTGGTATGGTGTATAGGCTGTATACCAGCCGGGATTTTCTAAAATGTTGCGCTGAATAACAGGCGGTGTGACCGTGCCATAATAGCCCATGCCGATATAAGACCGTGCAACCGTGTTTTTTGAAGCAACTTCTTTGATGGCTTTAAGGAGGGCAAACTCATTTAACCCGGGGCCAATATTCAGACTTGAGTCAGTTCTAATCGATTCTGGGAGCGTTTTTTCAATGAGCGCATCAATGGATTTAAAACCCAATTCAGATAGCATCTGATCTTGCTCTTTTGAACTGGGGCCTATGTGTCTTCTCGAAAATATTTGGGTAAGGTCTGTTGACATGGAGTACTATTTCTTGCCGTTTAAAATTAGAAAAATTTTGAGTGAAAATCAGGCTGTGAATTTATATAGACTGAACACTTTATTATATGGTGAATATTTGGGAAAATAGGCTGTTGAATTTATAGCAAATATGGAAAAAACAGATCATTTATAGTTTAAAAAGGTGTTATTTATTATGTACAATTTTTTAGGTATAATTACTAAAAGGGGATTATTGTCTCCGATCCATGATATTCTGTTTGATCTCTTTACAATTGAATTAGAAAAAAAGGGAATAATTATTACTTATGATTGATAGATTATCATAAGTAAAATCATATTGGTTTTAGAAATCACCCAAAAAGATGGAGAATAAAATTGGACTATCTTGAAAATTTGCATGATGCGGTTTTAAACGGCGACCCTGCTACAGCGATTTCAATAACTGAAAAATCTCTAGAAGAAAAAATAGATCCCCATGTATTAATCAACGATTACATGATTCGGGCCATGGATGAAGTGGGAGCCAGATTTGAACGGTTTGAATATTTTATACCTCAATTGCTAATGTCCGCAAAAGCAATGAAAGGAGCCATGGCCTTGATTCGACCGCTTCTTGTCGGTGATGGTGTTGAGGATACTATAATTTGCGCCATTACGGGTACAGTCAAAGGTGACGTGCATGATATTGGGAAGAATCTACTAGGCGCACTTTTGGAAGGCGGTGGTTTCAGGGTAGTGGACTTGGGTACAAATGTTTCCCCAGAACAATTTATTGAAGCAGTTGAAACACACAAAGCAAAACTGGTGTGTATGTCTGCGTTATTAACCACAACCATGCCAGGAATGAAGACAACAATTGGTGCATTTAAGGATGCAGGCATAAGGGATGAAGTGATCATGCTGGTTGGTGGTGCACCTGTTACCCATCATTTTGCAAAAAACATTGGTGCAGACGGATATAAGGATAACGCAAGCGCAGGAGTCGTATTGGCAAAAGAATTACTCGGCATTGAGAAAAAATGAACTTCAAATTGATTAGTTGCGAAGTTTTCAAACATGAGTTCTTTCATTGTATCAATAAAACCAATAATAACATTGATGCTGAATTTATTGCAAAGGGCATTCACGATTTAAATAGTAAAGGTATGCAGAATCGAATTGTTAAATGTATTCAAAAAGCAGATCAGAAAAAGTTTGATGCAATTCTGTTGGGGTACGGCCTTTGCAATTCATGGATATATGGGTTGTCTGCTAGAAAAACGCCACTTGTCATTCCCCGGAACCACGATTGTATTGGAATTCTTTTAGGAAGTAAGCAAAAGTATCTGGATTATTATTTTGAAAATACCGGAACATATTTTCAATCGATAGGATGGGTGAAAAATACAGAAAATGAACCTTCGATTAAAAAAAGATCTTTGCAAAAATTATACGGGATGGATATGTCACAGGACGAACTTATAGCACAATATGGTGAAGAAAATTTAGGTTATTTAAATGGTGCTTTGGATCAAACAAAACATTATTCAAATATGGCATTTATTGATACAGGAATGGATTCTGATTATCATTTTCAAAACCATGCAAAATCTAAGGCAGAAAAAAACAAATGGACTTTTGATGTTTTAAAGGGGAATACAAATCTTCTGCAAAATCTTGTGAATGGAAATTGGTCCGACTCAGAATTTATTTTTGTTAATCCCGGTGCGGTTGTACAACAATCTATTGATGAGGATTTAGTGACAGTAACTACTCCAAAATCTTAAAATTGGTTTTCTGTGACGGATAAAGTACGAATCACCTTATTGCCTTTGAATCAAAGTTTTGAGGTCGCGAAAGAATCTCAACTCCATGATATACTTTTTAACTATGGTGTAGAATTTCCCTGTGGTGGTCATGCCCGATGCAGAGGATGCCGCGTGTGGATAAAACAAGGTCATTTGCCCGTTACAGAGCCCCAGAAAAATATTCTGGATGATGATGAACTGAATAAAGGATGGCGGCTTGCATGCCAAGGATCTGTGCAAAATGATCTTACTATTGAACTGGATCAATGGAAATCAGATGTTTTATCTGATGGATCCAATTTTCATTTTTCTCCCATGGATGGATTAGGAATTGCCATCGATTTGGGTACTACGACTTTGGCTGCGCAATTGGTAGATAGGAAAACGGGTGAAGTCCTTGCAGTGGAGACTTCCATCAATCCGCAGGCCAAGTATGGCGGTGATATAATGACAAGGATTGATACTGCATCCCGGTTAGAAAAACAGAATGAAATGCAGCGACTTATTCGGTCAAAACTAAATGAAATGATTGTGGATTTATTTCATCACTCGAATGAAAAAATATCAAAGTTGAAACGTATTATTATTGTGGGGAATGCAGTGATGCATAATATTTTTTGCGGAATAGATGTGGAACCCATGGGATACCATCCGTTTGAACCGGTTTCAAATGAACTCGAGATATATAAATCATCCACATTAGGTTGGGATCTAAATGAAGATGTCACCATAGAATTTCTCCCCGGTGTAGGCAGTTTTATTGGGAGCGATATCCTGATTGGTGCCTGGGCAAAAAATATGGTAGAAAGCAATGAGATCAGGGTTTTAGTTGATTTGGGAACCAATGGGGAAATCATGGTTGGAAATAAAGATAAAATTCTTGCGGCTTCTACAGCAGCTGGTCCTGCCTTTGAGGGTGCGGGGATTTCCATGGGTATGCGTGCAGCTACAGGTGCTATTTCCAGTGTCATTACGAGGAATGGTGATATAATTCCAAAAGTATTGGGGTCTGAAAATGCAAGGGGAATATGCGGTAGCGGACTTGTAGATGCGATTTCGGCTTACTTGGATGATGGTTCTATAAAGGCGGACGGTAGGTTTTTAAATGGAGAATCTATCATAGTTAGTGATCCGGTGGTAATTACCCAAAAGGATATACGAGGACTTCAATTGGCCAAAGGAGCCATAGCTACGGGCATTCGATTGTTATTAAAAGTGTTTGATAAAACGGAGAAAGATGTTGAAAAAGTTTATTTGTCGGGAGCGTTTGGGAATTATATAAGTAAGCAAAGCGCCAGAAGGATTGGTCTCTTAAATTTCCCGCAGAAAAAAATAACGACAGCAGGCAACACAGCCTTACTTGGTGCAAAAATGGCCTTATTTAACCAAAGTGAAATAAATAATTTTTATGAAATAAGAGAAATAATAACCCACCTTGATTTAAGTATGCATCCAGACTTTACAGATGTGTTTGCAGAATTGGTGAACTTCCCCATAAAAAGGGAAATGGTTTAGGGTTCTTTTAAAGTTTCGGATAATAGTTTTATATATGCAGGTGTTGAACCGCAACACCCACCCAATATTTTAATCCCCATTTTATATATTTCAATCATTCCTTCTACAAATTGGTCTGCTGTTTGTCCATAATGAACGGTATTCCCTTCAAGAACCGGTTGGCCTGCGTTAGGTTTTATGGATAAAGGCAGATCGGTAAGCGTCAAGGCTTCTTCAGCTAATTCAATTAACTCGAAACTATCTAAGTTACAATTGGTGCCGATAATATCAGCTCCCGCATCCGATAATTGTTTGACACAATCTGAAAAAGGATTACCCATAACTGTGAAATACCCACTTTCTGTTTTTGTATATGTCATGTTTGCAATAATTGATTTATCACTGACTTCCCGGATAGCCTTAACGGCAAGCACTGCTTCTTGAAGATCAATCATTGTTTCAACACTAAAAAGGTCTACATTGCTTTCTTTAAGCACTTTTGCTTGCCTTATAAATGCATCTTTCAGCTCTACCGGTTTCGCCGGTCCCAATGGTTCGATTAACAAACCAGATGGGCCGATATCTCCAGATACCAAAGAATTACCACTATACTTCCGGCAAATTTCCACTGCCCGTCTGTTAACCAAATCATGGTGTTCGGCAATCCCGCATTCCTTCAGTCGGTAATAGGATGCACCAAAAGTATTGGTTTGTAAAATGTCACTCCCGGCTTCATGATATAATTGATGTGCTTTACCAATGCGTTCTGGGTATTTCATGGACCATTCTTCCGGTGATTGCCCGGAATGGAGTCCCATATCCATGAGCAAGGATCCCATGGCGCCATCCAATAAAACAGGTCCTTCTTTCAATCGCTCTTTAAGTGATTTTGGCGACATTAATATTGAGGAAATATTATTAAAATGCGGGCAAAGATATTAAATCTGTAATGTTTTGGCTCATAATAGCCCGGAGTTCCTTATCTACATTTTCTTCAATGGGTTTTTCACTATATTGGTCTAATAAATTTTGGATTGTTTCCCGTGCTCTATCCTGCCAAGATTTGCTACCAAATAGTTCCCATTGATCCCAACTGGTTCGGTCTACCATAGGCCCCGGTAAATATAATTCTTTTGACCAATATTCTAAGGTGTGTTCCATCGTACAGATTTGTTGTTCGACCAACACTTCATCTACGAATGATTTAATGGGTAGATCATCCTTGATTTTAATATCGCGCATAAAATGATTTACATGTCCGCAGATTTCATCATCAAACACCAATTTTTCTAAACTGAAACAGTTGACGAAATCAAGCATTCCCGGTCCAGCCACTTGATTCATTCGGCTCATGGCAGCGATATAAGCACCGCTGGCTGTTTCAGATCCCGCTTGAGGATCATTAAATTTACCGTCGCCTAATCCCATATAGCCTTGTGAAGGAATTTTTAAATGGCGGGCAATTTGTGCATAACCACTATAAAGTTGTAATGCTTCGACACCAGACATGGGTGCACTCATGAGCTGCATATGAAAAGCACCTGGAGCACCACCAAAAATTACAGGAGCACCCGGTTTAATCAATTGCGTGAATACAATACCACTCAATACTTCAGCTGTTTGCATCACCAATGCTCCTACAATTGTTACAGGCACGGCTAAACCAATCATAAGCACAGGAACGACTTCTACGATAATACCGTTTTCTACGCAATCTATTAGGTTTTGGCTGGAGTCCAATCCCCATCGCAACGGACTGTTTGGACAGCAGGTAAATACGGCCATGGGTTTATCGATTAAATCATTTTTATCTTTGCGAAAACAAGTCATCATTTCAGCCATTCTGTTGACACCATGATGGGTGAATGCGCCCGTGACAACAGGTTTGCCACTATGAGCCAACATTAAGTAAAGTCGCCAGGCATCGGCTATATCTTGAGGAACATCGTTGGTACTAAAAGCAGAAGAAGGATAAGAAATATGTTTCAGTTGATTGACCACTTTAATGTATTCAACAAAATCGGGTGTTTGTGCACTTCGCCGTTCACCTGTTTGCCAATCTAAAATATTTAATGCCGATGAGCCGGGGACAAAATGAGTGCTGTCTCCCCCAATAGTTGAAAATAATTTGCCACCACGGTCATATAAATCAATGACTGATGGAAGAGATTTAATACTATTCTCCACAATATGCTTTGGGAAGGTGATTCGGTTGGTATTTTTGTCAACGGTTAAACCAGCCATTTCTATTCGATCCATTAGCGCATCGCATTGGACTTTAACTCCCGTATCCTGAAGGAGCAATAGGGCTTCAGCAATAATTTTTTCTACTAGATTATCATCAATGACTTTTAATTCAAGCATTTTTTTTCTTTAAATACCATTCCATTATTTTAATATTTCCCGCGCTGCATTATAGCCATTAGTACCGTGGAGTCCACCGCCGGGATGGGTCCCCGGTCCGCATAAAAAGAGATTCTCAATGGGTGATTTATACTGGGCCAAACTGGTAGTGGGGCGCATGAACATGAATTGGTCCAATGTCATTTCACCATGATTTAAGTTTCCTTCAGTCAATCCGAATTGGTTCTCCAAATCCATTGGAGAAAGGATGGAAGATGATTCGATCATACCGTGAAATCCAGGGCAATAATTTTCCAAAGCACGTACCACATTATTTTTCAATTGGTTATTCAAATCATTAGTCCAATTTTGATTTCGCAAATGATAGGGAGCATACTGGACCGTGGCAGATAATACGTGTTTCCCATCCGGCGCAAAGTCCGAATTTATTATCGATGGTATTGTGAATTCCACGTAAGGATTTTCCGCAAGCCGGCCATACTTTACTGCATCTGAAGCTCGTTCCAAATATTCCATGGATGGTGATGTAGAAAAAACAGCTATCGTTTGGTCAGCAGAAACGCCTTTGAATTTGGGGAGTCCATTTAATGCAAAATGGATTCGCGCTGTACTGCCGCGATAACGGACATTGTTTAGTTGAGTGTTAAAATTAGGATTGAGATTCGAGGGTCCAACCAGATTTTTGAACGTGTTATTGGGGTCTAATCCGGATACGACTTGGTCTGCTTGAAATGATTCACCATTTGTCGTTGTTACGCCGCTACAATTACCATTTTCTACATTGATAGCGCTGACTTTTGAATTGATTCGGATTTCAGCATTGACAGATTCAGCGGAAGATTTCAACGCACGAGCCAACTCGCCTGTGCCGCCTTTTACAAATTGTGCATTGTGGAACACTTCGTTACTATGAACATGCTGATGTAAAAGATTATATCCAGTCTCGGCCGAAAAAGGGCCGAAAGATAAATGGTGAATCCCAGCCGTCGAAACAGCGCCACGAAGAAATTCATTCTCAAACCATTCGTCCATGAGTTCCGGCATCATCATGGGAACCACCCGCATGAGATCTACCAATCCGCGAGTACCGTGTTTTCTCACAGGGTTTAACAAGGAACGCATTCCCAATGCTTCTTTTAGTCCAACATTGGGGAGATTGGGCGGTGTTAATTCATAAAGTTTTTCTAAAAAGTAAGTCAGCTTGCCAATGTATGCCGTGAAATCTTCCCACGCCTTTGCATCCTTTTCTGAATGGATCGCGATGGATGCCGCAGTTTGTTTTTGATCCCTGTGGAAAGAGATATGCTCACCATTGTTCTCCAATGCAACCCGAACGACATCCGGTTGAAACAACGATAATCCGTGGTTGTCTAAACCTAACTGTTGCATAACCCGTGGATCGATCCATTTCACAACATCGTTAATTACATTACATTTAAAACCGGGCGCAAATTCTGAAGTAGATGCCAAACCGCCAACCTGATTTCTTGCTTCAAGGAGTAAAACTTTCTTCCCTGATTTTCCAAGAAAGGATGCGGTGACAAGGCTGTTTATTCCGCCGCCAATTACAATGGTATTATATCGGCTCATGACCAAACCCCCAAGATCTTTTTGGCGGCCATTTCCCCGGGTGATCCTGTGATTCCGCCGCCGGGGTGTGTCCCCGAACCGCATTGGTAATAATTCTTGATCGGTGTGGAATAGTCCGCCCATTTTACTGCCGGGCGCATAGCGAACAATTGTTGCAGCGTCAATTCACCGTGGAAAATATTACCTTCAGTCAGACCAAAAGTGAATTCAATATCCGCCGGTGTGAGCACTTGCCGGTGTAAAATAATATCCTTGATATTGGGCGCATATCGGGCAATCGTGTTGATGACAGCATCCCCAAACGCTTCCCGTTTTTGGTCATCCCAGCCACCCTTAATATTGTAGGGCGCATACTGGACGAAACAGGACATAACGTGTTTCCCCGGTGGCGCCATTTCAGGATCAAGGATCGAAGGCAGGATAATATCCAAATAAGGTTCTTGAGAAAAATTTCCATACTTAGCATCGTCATAAGCTCGCTCTAAGTAATCATAACTTGGGCTGATTATGATTGCCCCCCGCAGGTGGTGGCCTTCTCCCGGCAGGCAGGTGAAATCAGGTAATCCATCTAGGGCCAGATTGACTTTTCCGGATGATCCGCGAATACGAAAGTTCTTTATATCCGTCACAAAATCAGATGGAAGATTGATTTCATCTAACATTTTCAAAAATGTAAGTTTTGGATCCAGCCCGGAAATAACAATATCCGATATGTATTCATCACCATTTTCCAAGGCCACGCCAACCGCTTTCCCATTTTTGACAATGACCTTTTCCACAGGTGCTTCTGTCATAATTTCGGCACCGAAATATTCTGCGGATCTAGCAATGGCCATGCTCACGCCACCGGTGCCGCCCCTTTGAAATCCCCAGGCCCGGAACGCGCCATCAATATCACCCATGTAGTGGTGAAGCATCACATAGGCTGACCCTAGAGAGCGAGGTCCCATTAAGGTTCCGGTAATTCCGCTGGCAGCCATGGTGGCTTTAAGGGGCTCAAATTCAAACCACTCATCTAAAAAATCTGCTGAACTCATTGTCATGAGTTTGGTTAAATATTCAAACTGTTCCGATGATAGCGTTTTAAAATGGTCGAGTAATTTTTTTGTTTTCGATAGATCTGACAAAGATGGCCGGATGGCATTAGGTGCGATTGTTTCCAGGATGGGACGAACAGCCATACCGATCTGTCCCATGAACGGCCCGAAGCGCATGTATGCTTCCGCATCCCTTAAGGAGTGGCGGGCGATCTCACGATGGGTTTCATCCGCATCAGCCGTCCGAATAAGATAATCATTGTCCAATGGCGTAAAAGTGCTTTCAAGCGGGAGTAGTTCCAGGCCGAATTTTGGCAGCATGAGTTCCCGCATCACATTGGGCTTCATGAGACTCACTACATAAGAGCAGACTGAAAATTTGAATCCGGGAAAAATTTCTTCTGTGACCGCCGCACCGCCGAGCACGTACCGTCGCTCTAACACCAACACTTTTTTCCCTGCTTTCGATAGGTAGGCCGCTGCGGTGAGACCATTATGTCCACCGCCGATGACGATGGCGTCGTATTTTTTTACACCGGGCATGATCGTTTCCTTTCCGGATCGAAGAATGGTGTTTTGACCACTTTGGCCGGTGTGAGTTTCCGGAAATGTTCCACCTTTAACTCAAACATGAGTTCTGACCCTTCACGAGCAAATTGTGATTTCACATGTGCCAAGGCGATGTACCGTTTCAGGAGCGGGGACCATGCGCCGCTGGTGGCATAACCCACTTGTTCATTGCCTTTAACCAGTGGTGTGCTGGTACGCCAGGCGGTACAGGGGAGGCCCGGCGCCAATCCCGCTTTGCGGAAATGTTGTTCCAATTCATTCCACTGGATCTCAATGCCCACAAAATCCCATTCCGGTCCGCGAGCCGCTTCTGCTTCTAATGCTTGTTTACCGATAAAATCCTTTTTCTTCATTTTCACGGCCCAGCCTAATCCCAATTCATAGGGTGATGATTTCCGTGATTCAATAATGGCATGGCGGGATGATATATAATCCACATCTAACAAAATCAGCCCTGCTTCGATCCGGGCAATGTCCAAAGCGTGGAGTCCTGTGGGCGTGATGCCGTAAGATTTCCCTTTTTCCAATAGTAGATCCCAAACGGTTAAAGCATCTTTGGGATCCATCCAAATTTCGTAGCCGAGATCACCGGTGTATCCCGTGCGGGAAATGGAAACGGGGATATGGCCAAATGTGGTATTCATCATCCAGAAGAATTTGAGACTATCTAATGTATCCGATGCCACCGCATTCAGAATGGCCCGGGAGTTCGGCCCTTGGAGTGCCAATGCCGCTGTAGCATAGGAATCATCGGTGATGGACAAATCCATTCCGGTTGCGTTAAACTGAATCCATTCCAGATTGGGTTCGGCACTGGTGATGCGAAATTTATTTTCAGATAATCGTTGGACAGTTCCATCATCAATCTGCTTCCCATCTTCATCACACCAAGGGGTGTACATGACCTGTCCCACCTTACAGATGCCAATGTTTCGTGTCACCAATCGGTTCAGGAATCGCTGGGCATCGGGACCTTCGATGATATATTTTTTCAGGGGTGTGATATCTAAAAGGGCGGCTTTTGTGCGAATGGCGAAATATTCATCATCGTGGGTCAGTTCATAATTGGTGGCGGCCAAGTAGCCACTCCAACGCCGCCATTCCTGGGATTCATTGAGCTTGGATGTGCGCTCAAAAAAGGGGGAGAGCCTTAACTGGGTGTTGGCAGTGAATTCGTTATAGTAGCTCATTCAGCTGATCTTAAAAACGGCCGTGTTAAACAGGTGGGCCCACCGGCGCCTTTCAATGAAATTTCACTACCATCATAGGTGTGGACTTCCACACCTTCTGCTTCTAATCGTTTTTTAGTAATGGGGTTACCTTCAAGCATGATGCATTTCCGTGGGGCTACTGCCAATACATTACAGGCCATGGTGTTGTATTCTTCATCCGGGATTTCTATCAATGAAATATTTCGGCTGAGAAGATATTCCCGAAATGGCACTGTCAGCAAGCGAGAATAAACGAGATACAGGTCATGGTCAATGGGTGACAGGTTACTCATGAGGTGCAGACAATCTGCCGGCCCGGTCCAATGGGGCAATGGGACAGATATGACTTCATCCACTAGGTTACCTAACAAGACTTTGAACTGGCGAATCCCTTCTGCATTGCTGCGATATCCTTCGCCAATGGCCACAGTTCGTTCATCGATCCAAACGACATCGCCTCCTTCCAATGTCCCTGGTGCTTCGATACGTCCCAGAATCGGAACATCAATGGATTCAAAATAAGATGCAATTGCCTTTGGCTCCGAGAGTCGAGCTTCTTTGCCCATGGTATAGAGAATAACACCACCATTGGAAACCGCACATGGATCGTGGGTATATACAGAATCGAGAGACGTAAAATTATCCGATGGTAAAAAATGAACTTCAGCACCGGATGATTCCAGGAAACTGACCAATGTTTCATAATCGGTTTGGGCTTTTTCAAAATCCGGAAACCCGAAATAATTTAATTCAGGTGATTGTTGGTCCACTTGGGATTGGTTTTGATATGCATCCCTGGGATGCTTCATTAAAACTCGGCGGATGGGATCCACCATATTTTGGCAGCCGTAAAGATTACTCAATTGAGCCACCACACCAGTCTACGATCAGGTTCGATATAATTTTGATACATGTTAACACTTCTTCTATTTCAACATATTCATTAATAGCGTGAGCCTGGCGCACATCCCCGGGACCAAAAAGAACAGCAGGAATTTTACAATAATTAGTAAACAGAGCCATGTCAGCTGCATAGGTCACACCTTTAATGGTTGGTGCTTGATTGGTAGATCGTGAATAACAATCAGTAATCATTTGTATAAAAAGATGGTTGGGATCCGTATATCCGGATTCATACTGTCCCTCAAACCATTCCACGATGGGTGGATGATCTTTCAACCATTCGTCTTTTTGTGAAGCCTCATGGATTTTCGATTCAAAAGCTTTACGGGCTTCACCTACCGCTTCACCAGGGAAAATACCGAAGCGTCCCTCTACAACAACCGTATCGGGTACGGACGAATGCCAATCGCCCCCCTGAATTGTACCCAGGTTGATTGGCGCTGCGTAGACATAGGATTTATAATATTCATTTTTAAAGGCGGCATTTCTCTTGTGCTCAAATTCCTGAAGAAATTGATGGATTACATGGGTTTTTTCAATGGCGCTAACACCCTCCCAGCGCATACCGCCATGTGTCGCTTTGCCGGGAATCGTTAACCGGAAATTGAGCGCGCCGGAATGCAGGGGACATATATTCAAGGAAGTGGGTTCTAATATAACCGCTCCATCTGCAGTGTAACCTTTTACAATATTGGTTAAGGTGCCGCAGCCACCGGATTCTTCACCCACCACGGACTGCACCATCACATTTCCATTTGGTTTAAACCCAATTTGTTGGAGAATTTTGATTGCAAATATTCCAGATGCAAGTCCTGCTTTCATGTCGCAGGAACCCCGTCCATAGATGCACCCGTTTTTAATGGCCCCAGACCATGGTGATTCATCCCATAATTCCAACGACCCGGTTGGCACCACATCCACGTGACCATTAAGAATAAGGGATTCCCCCCCACCGTTATTTTCCCAATGACCTAGTACATTAAAACGAGAGTCTGGAGAATACCCGTCGTCATTAAATGCTTGGTGACTTTTTAATTCATCAAACAGAACCGGAACTTTTTCAGCTTTGAGACCGATAGATTCAAGTTTATCCAGGATAATTGATTGTATCGGTCCTTCATCATTAGCCACGCTGGGAGATTGAACTAGTTTTTGAACAAATGTAATGATCTCATCTTGCATGCTATAAACTGTTGCATCAATCTTGGTTTGGTAATCAGTCATGCTTCTTCCAATAATTATAAAGGGGAAGTCCCGCGAGAATAAGTACCGTGCCTATGGCTGCATCTCGGGGTGCTTCCAAAATGGTATTAATAGTTAAAAAGATTGAGAATAAAATGAAGATAGCCGGAATCCATGGGTAGAACGGTGTTTTGTAGGGCCGGTTCAGATCGGGTCTTTTTTTACGGAGGACAATGACAGCCCCAGCAGACATGCCATAAAAGATCCATGAAGCAAAAATGATATAGGTGATCAACTGGTTGAACGTACCGCTAAATGTTAGAATGCAAGCCCAGATACATTGGATGATCAGGGCGTTCGTAGGAGATTGAAATGTTGAGTGGATTGTGCCTGCTTGTTTAAAAAATAATCCATCTTTAGCCATAGCGTAATTGATCCGGGCGCTAGTTAAAACAAACCCATTGTTGGCTCCCAATAAGGAAATCAAAATAATAATTGTTACTATAGCGGCGCCCACATCTCCCAAAAAGACTGATGCAGCATCTGACATGACTAGGTCAGAACCAATCATGCCATTGAATCCTAAAATATAAACGAGAACAAAATTAAGTGCCAAGTAAACTGATACGACAATTATCATGCATAATATTATAGATAACGGAATATTTCGTCCGGGATCTTTGATCTCTCCAGCTACATAGGTCACGAAGATCCATCCGTCAAAGGTCCAAAGTACTGCCACCATAGCCAAACCCAAAGGACCAATTAAAGTGGAAAATGAATTTTCAGTAAAAAGGGGTTCAAGGTTTGAAGCACTCCCACCATCCAAAGAGAGTCCCAATACAATTATCCCAAAAATGGCAGCTAGTTTTGTTAAAGTAAATAAGTTTTGAAATCGTGCACCAGACTTAACATCTATTATGTTTATAATCGTAAGAATTATGATCGTTAAGACAGCAATGAGTTGAATAGACAAAGTGGACATGGGAATAAAAAACCCAAGGTATTCAGAAAACGCAACGCCTACAGCTGCGATTGAAGCAGTATTAATTACAGCTACAGCAGACCAGCCATACAGATATCCCCAGACAGGGCCATAAGCTTCAGAAAGATAAACGTATTGTCCACCGGCTTTAGGCATAGCAGCACCAAGTTCTGCTACAGATAAAGCACCAAACAGGCTGACAATGCCACCAAAGATCCAAACCATGAAGAAAAGGGAAGAGGAGGCCGTATAAAGGGCCACAGTTGCAGGGACCATAAAAATGCCGGAACCGATAATGCCCCCTGCATTGATCATGGTGGCATCCATAAGCGACAGGACGCGAGGGAGTTTTGGTTGATCAGCCAAGGGTTATCTATTATCCCGGAAATCTTCCAGATCCACACCGAGGCCATCAGCAATACGGTTCACATAGGCAAAGTATGCGACGATCTGATTAATATCTAAAATGGCGCGATCTTTAAAACCGACCTCTCGTAATTGTTCAATATCACTTTCGATCATATCCGAGGGCCGTTCAGTTAGTTTAACCGCATAATCCAGCATGGCCATTTGGGCTGGTGTAATTTCAGCAAATTGGTAATCCGATTTTAATTGGGTGACTAGGGATTCATTCTTTGTGAGTTTGAGGAGACCTTCCCCATGATGAACAATTCAGTAATGGCAATGGTTAATGGCTGACACCACCACAGCGATCATTTCCCGATCAGTCCGTCGAAGGGGTGACTTGCCATACATGACTGTTTTATATAACTGTACATGGGCCGCCAGGGATGCCGGATTCAGACTGTGGATCTTGAGTATATTATCCACGCCGCCCCAAGGTTCAACCAGATCAGCGTATTGATCTTTGAGATCTCCCTCCGCTTTATCTTCGTCTATGATGTCAATCCATGCCATGGTTTATTGATTTCCTGTTTCTACATAGGATTGTTGCAGAACCATTAATTGACTTTTTAATTCTTCATAGCGAAGATAGGCATCTTTCCCCGGGCGTTGGTCCGCTCGATCAATCATGGATCTCAAATAATTGAGTTGGTCAATCAACATCGGTTGGGGATAAGGGCCCTTAGCGGTCACTAATGTATTCTTGATTTGCAACATGGGCCCTGCTTCAGCATCTTTTACATTAAAAGCCAGTATCTTACTTTCATCCAAGGCTTTCCTTACGGCTAAGGCCAATTTTTCTTGTGCCCTTAGATCGTGAATGCGAATACCGGATTGAATGACCTTAGGATCCATCAGAATTTCAAAAGATTGTTTGAACAATTTTTTATCAACAATCAAATTTGCCGTGTAAGTTCCTGGTGCAGCCAAGGGGCCGTTTAAAAAGGCCCGTTTTGGATCTTTATCCCATGCCCCCGCATGTCGCATATTCCAGCGGAATCGATTGGTTCTTTTTTTCTTTGTTAAGGTGGTCCGGGAAATTTCACGGCTGAACCCAGTAGCCATATCAGTAACACTTTTTGATGTATCCGGTTTTGCACTGGATGCAGAATAGATTGGGTTACTATCCTGATCAAGAATTATCAATGAAATATCTTCGGATGGTTCTTCATTTAAGTAATAGTCTATGATAACTGATGATCCAGGATAATTTGGTACTTGATTATTTCCCGATTCCCGGTAGCGATACCGATAAGTATCATCAATGGTGAATAAATGAACTACATGGAGCATATCTGTTTTTTCGTGGAGAGCTGTAATATTATCCACCAGCCAAAATCCCCTTCCCATGGTTGAAATGGCCAGGTGGCCCCGATGCACTTTAATATCGGTTACAGGTGTAACCGGAAGGTTTTGCTGGAAGGATTCCCAGGTTTGGCCATCATCCAGTGAAACAAACATGCCATATTCTGTTCCGGCGTAGAGCACACCTTCTTTCATTGGATCCTCACGAACAACCCGTGTCGGGAAATTGTCAGGAAGGCCGTTGTTTCCAGTAGTGAGGAGTGTCCAGTTTAGCCCATAATCATTGGTCCGATAAATATATGGTTTCCAATCTCCTAATTGATATCGTAAAACTGCCACGTACGCTTTCGCCTTTTCGTGGGGCGATGGTTCGACACAATCAACACGGCCGCCGCCGGGGAGTGAGAGGGGTGTTACATTTGTCCAGTTTCGGCCGCCGTCTTTTGTCACGTGTATTGGTCCATCATTGGCCCCAACCCAAATGAGTCCACGTCTCAATATTGATTCACGTATAGAATAAATGGTGCTGTAATTTTCTTCGCCTGTGATATCCCGTGTTATGGGACCGCCGGATATGACCTGTTTGTCGGGATCAAAAGCGGTAAGGTCTGGCGAAATGATTTTCCAGGTTTCACCGTCATTGGTGGTTTGATGCACATATTGGGATGTATGGTATACTAAATTTGGGTTGTGTGGCGATACATGGATCGGGGCAACGCGCTGGAACCGGAATTTCATGTCTTTTGGATTGTGGCCATAAATATTTGCTGCGCCAACATAAAATTGTTTTTCTTGTCCTGTTAATCGATTAAAAACACCAAACCGCCCTTTACAATTGGCATATACAATATTGGGGTCTCCTGGCTTGGGAACAACGGGACCCGTTTCACATCCGCCCACAGCTTTCCAGAATCCAATTCCGCCACCGGCAGAATTATAGGAGGGTAAACTTGGAAGTGCAATGGTAGAATTATCCTGCTGACCCGCATAAAGCCAGAATGGATATTGATCATCCACCTCTACCTGGTACAATTCAGCTGTGGATTGATTGGTCTGTGTGGTCCAGGTTTTTCCTGAATTGAATGTGACATTAACGCCACCATCATTGGATTGAACCCAGAGAGCTGTATCCTGTGGGTGGATCCATATATCATGATTGTCTCCATGGGGTGTGGATAATCTGCTCCAGGATTTTCCTCCATCGTCGGAACGCATAAACCGATTTGCGGATGAAAAAATAATATCGGCGTTTTTTGGATTTACTGTGATATTAATATAATAAAAAGGCCGGTTGATGATCTCAGACCGTGTGGAGACCAATTGGAACGAATTTCCGCGGTTATTTGAACGGTAAAGGCCTCCTTCGCCGTCAGGGGCTTCAACTAAGGCATATAACCGGCTCGGGTCATCCGGTGATACGGCCAAATCAATTTTGCCGATCAGCCCTTTTGGAAGTCCCCTTGATTTTTTTTGCCAAGTATCTCCACCATCTGTGGATTTATAAATGCCGCCGTTTTTGCCCCCACTAATGATTGTCCAAGGTTTACGTTCTGTTCGCCATGTAGCAGCATAGATCACATTTGGATTATCGGGTGCAAACTCAATGTCTACGACCCCTACTGTATCGGCAATAAATAAAATATTTTTCCATGTTTTGCCGCCATTTTCCGTTCGAAAAAGACCCCGTTCCTTATTGGGTTGAAATGGTTGACCAATGGCTGCCGCGTAGACCCAATTAGAATTTTTTGGGTGAATCTCAACAGCACCAATCAGCCCGGCATTATCCAATCCCATATGGTCCCAGGATTTGCCCCCGTCCGTAGATTTATAAACGCCATTTCCATTAATCACATTTGATCGTATGCCATCGGAACCTGTGCCCACGTAGATGACATTGGGATTTCTTTGGGATACTGAAATGGCACCGATTGATGGTGTCTCAAAAAATTGGTCTGAGATATTTTCCCATGTAATACCGAAATCTGTGGTTTTCCAAACCCCTCCACCGGTAGCGCCCATATAAAAAGTCCCAGGTGATTTGACCACGCCTTCAACAGCAGTGACCCGCCCGCCTCGTGTTGGACCGATATTCCGATATTGAAATGCCTGATAGAATGAATCAGATGCTTCTTCCGCAAATAGTGATCCGGCCATTCCGACTACCAGTATAAAAGATTTCATGTAACCTCCATTCCGAAAAAATATTTTTAAATTAGTTGGGATTCCTTCCTTAAATACAATAAAGTATACTAATATTATCCGTTCCTTGTGGAGAATTATTCTGATTATTGTTTCATTCAAGCAATTAAGTATAAGGTATGAAAAAAATCGTAGTTTTATCCGGCGCTGGGATGAGTGCCGAAAGCGGTCTCAAGACATTTCGGGACAGCGATGGACTGTGGGAAAACCACAATGTATATGATGTGGCCACGCCGGAAGCCTGGGCACGGAACCCAGAATTAGTCCTGAATTTTTACAATGACCGCCGAAAACAAGTTCGCAACGCAAAGCCCAATGAGGCCCACCAGGCACTGGCTTTACTGGAATCAAAATATGATGTTAGCATAATTACCCAAAATATTGATGACCTCCATGAAAGAGCCGGTTCGACCAAAGTGATTCATCTCCACGGTGAAGTGAATAAGGCTAGGAGTTCTGTTGATCCAAGTTTGATTTATGAGCTAAATCATTGGGAAATAAAACTGGGGGACACCTGTGAAAAAGGATCCCAACTCCGGCCCCATATCGTCTGGTTCGGGGAAGCGGTACCCATGATTGAAAAGGCGATCCCTATGGTTGAAATGGCTGATATTATTATAGTTATTGGTACATCATTGGTTGTTTATCCGGCAGCGGGATTGGTGAACTATGCGCCGGCATTTTCCGAAAAATATTATATTGATCCGAAAGGATTAGGTGGGAAAAATGTTTATGGATTTAAGGTCAAAAAGAAAACAGCAGGGGTAGGGGTACCAGAATTGATAATGCAATTAATGGGAAAAGGCGGTTAAGCTTCTAATTTATTTATAAGATTTAATGTTATAAATTCTATTCAGTTTGGGTTTATGATGAAATTTAGAAAGATATTATTATCATGGAGCCTATGTTGGTTGGCTACTCTTCATCCACAGAGTGAAAAGGAGCGCCTATCCTTCACTCAACAGGAAGAGGTGAACCTTTCCAAACCAAACCCCAAGGCTCACTATTATTCGATGGCCATTCAAGGTGCCATCATTTTAGGAGGAGCGTATTTCTGGAATTATTCTGAACGCTGGACCGGTGAATTTGGGATCGAAAATGAAGGCTGGTTTGGAAAGGAATCCTATAATGGCGGTGCTGATAAATTAGGACATACTTATACGTGGTTTTTATTAACCCGTGGCCTGATTCATAATTATGCGCGTCATGGATTTTCCAGAAAATCTTCTGCTTTTTGGGGTTTCTCTATTCCAGCGTTTAATGGTGTTATTATAGAAATATTGGATGGATATACAGATTACAATGCGTCCACGGAAGATATTCTGTTTAATCTCTTGGGAAGCGGATTGGGTGCTTACTTATATTTGAATCCAAAATTAGATGAAATGATTCACTTGGATTGGTCATATTTACCATCCAGTGATTTTACAAAAAATATCAAAAGAGATTTTACTACAGACTACGCCGGTCAGGTATTCACATTAGAACTAAACGGAAAAGGTGTGCGAAAAATCTTAAAATATGACCATCCCAGTGTCACCGATTATCTTCAGCTAGGATTTAGTTATTATTCCAGAGGATATAGCGGTGAATTGAATACGAAAAAGCAACGATTTGCAGGGATTTCCTTCGGCATCAACCTTCAAGAATTTTTCAAGGAAGGGAGTTCGGCTCGAACAATTGTAAAATACTTTAAGGTTCCATACAGTTTTACTGGTATCTTCAGGGAGTTAAATACAAATCAAACAGAAATACAAACTGGGAATACAGTATTTAATTATTGAAAATGATACACCTCTGGCTCAAATAGTCTTCTCACGGGGGCTTTTTTGTTTATACTATAATTGATTGTAGATTAATGCCTTATACTTAATGAAAAGAAGAAATCATTTCTAATTATTTTTCTCAGCTGTGTGCTGGGTACTTTAGCCGTTTTACCCTATGCATTAAGCCTGACGGGCCAGGTTGCATCTCCATCAGTTTCTCTGGTTTTATTTAACCTATTACAGAAGCATTAAACCGGCTTTAAAAAAAAAGGGCTCCGTATGAAGCCCTTTTTCGTTAACTAAAGATCAGAAATCAGATTGTGTAATTCCCTATCTGGTTAGATTGGGTGTCTGATTTTTTAGACATATGATATTTTAAAACCGAACCGTTAAACCACCCAGTATAGTCATTCCCGTAAATCCAAACTGGTTTACCTCCCAAGGATATTCAAACCTACCACCCAGGTCAGCCTCAAAATCACCTTTTGTGTTGATTTTATCGGGATACACGTCACCCAGATTATTGACCACTAGACTTAAACCAAGCATCTCATTAATTTGATAACTCAGGTACAAATCCGTCAGCATTTTTGCGGAAAACGTCTGGTCGGTTTTGTCGTCATAGTCCAGCGAGGCATTCCCTGCGGCATGTCTCCAAGTCACCTCTCCAAACCTTGTGTTATTAAGTGCTATGGACAGGCCTCCCATATTGTAAGTAAGACCAATCGTTGCCTTTTGTGCCGGTCGGGCAGTTTCGATCCTCGATTGTTCTTTACGATCAAATAGATCCACACCTGCTGCAGTAATAGGGGCAGGAGTTGCAATGGCACCAACAATTTCTGTTTCATTGACGTTTGCAGCCAGGTTGACATCTAGCGTTCCAGGCCCCAACTTCATACCGGAATAGCTTACAACAATATCCATACCGCTGGTTTTGGTATCTACGGCATTCGTAAAGAATTTTAGACTGGTGATATTTGCTGCAGTCAGTATTTTATAAACCTGGGTTGTCTCATCACTGGAAGCAATACTGCTTGAATACACAATGCGATCATCCACAGAAATATCATAATAATCAAACGAAGTGTATAATCCCTTCATTGGTTTGAATGCGAAACCAAAGGTCATATTGAAAGAATTTTCTTCCTTCAGTTTATCCACACCAAGAGAAGCGACAACAGCACTTTCGTTGTTATAGGTCCCCTGGTTTGACACTGTACCAGCTGAAAGTAATGTCTGAATATTGCTCATATACATCTGATGCAGTGATGGTGCGCGGAAACCGGTAGAAACAGAACCGCGAACCGATAGATTGTCATCCATCATTTTGTACCGGCCATTTGCTTTCCAGGTTACGCTTGTTCCAAAATCACTGTAGTTTTCAAATCTACCTGCTGCACCAACAAGCAAATCATCAGTCACATCATATTCCACATCGCCGTAAAACCCTATATTTGACCTGCTTTCATTCACTGCATTCTGCTCTTGAATTCCAGGGAAGGATTGTACGCCGCCACCAGTCCAGGAAGCTTCGTCGCCCGCTAGGGCTACAAAGTTATCCAAACGATACTCCATACCTAAACCAAGAGACATTTTGCCGAATGCATTGGCCACGTCCGCATTGGCAACCGTATGACCAAACTCATAACCTCCCGGTTTGAATTCAGTAGGACTGGCCGCACCCAGATCCATGTTCAGGGAATTATTCACCGCATAATCCACCTTATTTCTACCTGAACTAGCACTCACGTCAAATTGCCAACTGCTCATTGTACCGCGGATACCAGCCGTTAAGGAATTATCTGTAATATCGGTTTCAAATGTTGGTTGAAAACCAATTTTTGGACCATCAATAAGATTATGAGTATCGGAAACCCCAGGCCAGTAAGGAGCTCTATACAGTGCATAACTTTTACCAACTCTATTTGTAAAACCGCCGAACGAATACAACTCCATATCATCATTCAGGTCATAGGAACCGTTTAAGAAAAGATCCATAGTGGTCATATTGGGAATCCCTATATGTGTACCTAAATCAGGATTTGCCTTTTGCCAATCTGTGTCTCCGGATTGAATTTGCGCCCCTGTAGCAACAACTCCGGGACTCGCTTCCCAGCCTCCAGCTGCCTGAATTGGTATAGCTCCAATAGCATACAAAAACCCGAAAAGACCATCACCGCCAGGTTCACCCGCACGTCTGGTTTCTTCCTGATCGTGATAGGATGCCGTTATATTTAATGAGCCCTTGTCGCCTATATTCATTCCATGGTTTATGTTTGCACCCATGTTGAAACCATCACCTGCATTTTTATGACCGCCTGCGGTCTGGCCGGCTGTTACGTTAACTTCCGTATATTCGACTTTTTCTTTCATAATTACGTTTATAACACCCGCTATGGCATCCGATCCATATTGAGCCGATGCACCGTCTCTAAGAACTTCTACCCGATCAATGGCCGCGGTGGGGATACTTTTCATATCTACGCCGACCTCACCTTTACCCGGGGTATCATTAATGTATATCATAGAACTTGCATGTTTCCGTTTTCCATTGATAAGCACTAAAGTACGGCTGGGTCCAAGCCCTCTTAATTCTGCAGGATCAAAATGAGCAGTGGCATCAGAGATCGTCTGTTGCGAAGCGTTATAGGAAGGTACTTTATAGGTTAACATATGATCTAAACCATTCTGACCCGTAGAGTACAGTTCTCTAATTTTCAGATTATCGATAGGAACCGGCGACGTTATCACGGTTCTTGGGTTAAAGCGCGAACCGACGACTGCCACTCCTTCCTGTCTCAACACGTCTGTTTTAAGAGAAATGTTAATCGATGTTGCGCCTTCTTCTACATTAATTTCTTGGGTTACATATCCGATATATGATACCACCAGCACATCTCCTGGATTGGCTTCCAAGGAATAACTCCCGTCATCCAGCGAGGTCGTACCCTCAAAGGTGCCTTTCACAAGGATATTGCACCCTATCAAAGGGTCACCTGTCTGGGCATCCGTTACCTTTCCTGTAACTTGTGCTGATAAAGAACCTACCAACACCAATAATATTGTCATTAATCTCATAATAATATCTC
>DKQT01000026.1 GCA_002471845.1 Fidelibacterota bacterium UBA7301
GAACTCCCGACTTCCTCCTTGTAAGGGAGGCACTCTGACCAGCTGAGTTAAACGCCCTAAATTACGGCGCGAAATTAGGCTACTTTTTTCGTTTTTGAAGTAGCCTTTTTGATCGTTTTCTTGCGCCCGTTCAATCCAGGTAATGCTACATCGATTACATCCATCATTTCTTTCGCAAAATGAAAATCCAAATCTTTCTTGATATGCTCTGGAATGTCTTCCAGATCTTTACGGTTATGGTCTGGTAAAATAATAGTCTTGATCCCAGAGCGGTGAGCTGCAGTTACCTTTTCTTTCACTCCACCAATAGGCAGCACATTCCCCCGCAGGGTGATTTCCCCGGTCATGGCTACCTTATCTTCAACCGATTTTCCCATCAGCAAAGAAACAATGGCGGTAAACATACTGACACCGGCTGAAGGGCCATCTTTCGGGATCGCACCCGCAGGTACATGTACATGGATATCGGTTTCCTTGTTGAAATCCTCGTCCAGCCCCAGGATATCCGTATGAGACCTTACATAAGTCATTGCGGCGGTGGCTGATTCTTTCATCACATCGCCCAGTTGCCCAGTAAGAGTCAAGGTACCTTTTCCTTTCATTTTGGAAGCTTCCACAAAGAGAATATCTCCACCGGCAGCTGTCCAAGCTAATCCAGTGACAACACCTGGTTTTGTTGTCCTTTCCGCAATTTCAGAATAGAAACGGGGCGCACCAAGATATTCAGTAACTTTCTTTTTGTTAACGCGGACTTTTTTCGATTTTTTTTCAACCTGATCGCGAGCCACTTTCCGAAATACATTAGCAATTTCCCGTTCCAAGTTTCGGACACCTGCTTCCCGGGTATATGAATTAATCAATTCCTTAACTCCCTTTTCATCCAGTGTAACATCTTTCTTCGTGAGGCCGTTTTCTTCCAGCTGTTTGGGGATTAAATGTCGTTTTGCAATTTGGACTTTTTCATCTTCAATATAACCAGAGAAATCAATGATTTCCATGCGATCTTTCAAGGCCGGCGGAATGGGATCCTGGTAATTTGCTGTGGCAATAAACATAACTTTGCTCAAGTCAAAATCCACTTCCAGGTAATGATCGTTAAAGGTATTATTTTGTTCCGGATCCAATACTTCCAGCAAAGCGGAGGAAGGATCGCCGCGGAAGTCCATTCCCAACTTATCAATTTCATCCAGCATAAATACCGGGTTATTGGTGCCGGCTTTTTTCAAATACTGAATGATTCGGCCCGGCAGAGCACCAATATAAGTTCGACGGTGGCCGCGAATCTCCGCTTCATCCCTTACACCCCCTAAAGAAATGCGAACGAATTTTCTTCCCATCGAACGAGCGATTGATTGACCTAGCGATGTTTTACCTACTCCTGGAGGCCCTGCAAAACAAAGAATCGGTCCCCGGATTCCGCCTTCGGGATCCTTTTTCATTTTCAGCGCCCGCACCGCTAAATACTCCAAAATTCTTTCTTTGACTTTTTCCAATCCATAATGGTCTTCATCTAGGATTGTTTGGGCGCCTTTGACGTCAATTGTATCTTCCGAGGACTTGGACCAGGGTAGTTCTGTGAGCCAGTCCAGGTAAGTACGGGAAACGGTATATTCCGGCGATTGAGAAGGAATTTTTGATAGGCGGTCTAATTCTTTTAGGGCCACTTTTTCCGCTTCTTCAGGCATCTTCGCTTCCTTAATCGCATCCTCGATTTCCTTCAATTCCACCTGGGATTCATCCTCGCCCAATTCCCGCTTGATGGCTTTCATTTGTTCCCGAAGGTAATATTCCCGCTGGGATTTAGCGATTTCATCGTGCACTTCGGTCTGGATCTCTTCACCCAATTTTATGCGCTGGATTTCCTTGGTTAAAATTTTGATCGCTTTTTCCACTCGCTTTTTGACATCCAACTCTTCCAACACATCCTGCTTTTCGGGATTGGGAACGGTAAGGAGTGAAACAGTTCGGTCAGCCAAGCGGGCCGGTTTCTGAATGTTGGATAACATCCCCGTATGTTCTTCACTCAAGTTGGGCGCCACCTTGATCAAGTCACTGAAAACCTGGCGTAAATTGTTACCCAGGGCATCCAGTTCAATATCATCCCCCGTCGCCTTATCAGCCATTCGCTGAACAGCCGCGCGGTAATAAGGTTCACTTTCTTTAAATGATAAAATCTTAACCCGGTCAATCCCCTGGACGATAGCGGATTTACTGTTGTCGGGCATATCAAATACTTTGAGTACTACCGCCAGGGTTCCAAATGAATACAGGTCTTCCGGGCTGGGGTCTTCAATGGAACCATCTTCCTGGGCCACCACAACAATGTGCTTGCTTTGCGGCGGTAGTTCATTGATCAATTTCAGGGATTTATCGCGGCCGATATAAATCGGTATAACCTGCTGGGGGAATAACACCGTATTCCGTAGGGGCATAACAGGAAAAGATTCGCTTTCTTCCAGCAAATCTTCGTTTAAATCTTTATCAAATTCGTCACTCATGACATTCCTTTTTTAGTCAGACAGATAGGAGTCAAACCATGTGCCAATACTAATACTTTGCTTATATGACGTAAAAACGCCGATATTTTGTGTATTCTCTGCCATATCGGGTCACTTTGGCGGAATATGACAAGAAACACAATTTTCACGAAATTCGTGGACCATTTTCTTTACTATTACCGGTCCGGACCCAAAATTCATCTCCCTTTCGGTAGCATGGCATTTCAAACAGGTGCTTTCATCAATGTACTGCATATGGTCCACAAAGTTCGAAAGTTTGGGGGGCACTATTCCATCCACCAGGATCAATGGGGCTTCATCAACGGCGATTTCCGGTTCCGCCACCTGGTCCTCATAGATCATCCAAACCAGAATCAATCCGGCAGTTACAACTAACCCGTAAATCAGGTTTTTATTTTGATTCATGATGCTGCTTTGGCTAAACGCGCCTGTTCATCCGCATGGTATGAACTCCGCACCAAAGAACCCGATTCCACCGCCCGGAATCCCAAGTCCATGCCGATCCTTTTGTAAGCCTCAAATTCTTCATCTTCAACATAACGGATGACAGGCAAATGTTTAATTGTCGGCTGTAAATACTGGCCGATAGTAAAAATTTCAACACCCAGATCCGCCACTTCCTTCATAGTAGCCACAACTTCAGTAGTTGTTTCACCCAAACCAACCATCATGCCTGTTTTGGTCAGTAAACCATAATCCACTGAGTGCTTTAGTACATCCAGGCTGCGGGACCAAACAGCCTGGGCTCGGACCTGGCGGCTGATACGTTCCACGCATTCTACATTATGGGAAAATATTTCGGGTCCCACTTCAAACACAGTTTCCAGCGCCGGGCAGTATCCCTGAAAGTCCGGAGTCAATACTTCTACTGTACAGTCCGGCACATAATGATGGATCTGGCGGATAGTTTCGGCCCAAATCGCCGCGCCAAAATCACCTTTGAGATCATCTCTGTCCACCGAAGTAACCACCACGTGGCGCAAATTCATTTTCTTCACCGCCATGGCTGTACGCACCGGTTCCATTTCATCTACGCCGATTGGTTTTCCTGTTTGCACTGAGCAGAATCCACAGGCGCGGGTGCAAATATCTCCCAGAATCATGATTGTGGCTGTACCCCTGCCCCAGCATTCATAAATATTCGGACAGCGCGCTTCCTCACAGACAGTATTGAGTCTGTTGGTGGTAACCGCATCTTGGACAAACTTATATTCGTCCCCATATTGCAAGCGGATCTTGGGCTTTCCGGCGGCGGTTCTTTTAATTGTTGTTTCCATTAATTCACTTTTTGAAATAGGTAAATCATATAGCGTTTATACTTTCTGAATTCATCACTGTCAACCAGCGAAAGCTGTTTCATTTTGGCGCCTACTTTTTTACCAAATGCTTTTTTCAGGATTTTCAGGATAAAGGGATGACTCTTATCCATATAATTGGATGAGAACTCGACTGTCGGATAAATAAACCGCTCCAGGAATGCTTTGGTCCCGTCGAGAGTGGGCATCGTATTATCCGTCTGGTCGTATTCACGAATGAGCTTAAATCCATATTTTTCGGCAATTTTCATGTAATTATTTTCGTCATGCGCCGCCTTGATATGCCAATCACCGCTGCCGTCATTGTGGTGTAAAAAATAATCGGAAGCCAATAGGTAACCGCCATCCCGAATCGTTTTCCGGGCTGTAATCCAACCGAGCTCAATTTGAATGTAACAGACGCTTTCACTTTCAAGGACAAGGTCATATTGTTTCTCCGGCTCGAAACTCTCAAACTTGGTTCGATGAAATTTGACTTCTCCATTGTATTTCTCGGCAAAGACCTTTTCCTGGTATTCGTCGGGAGAAAGGGCTTCCACTTGGTATCCCCTGGAAAGAAGATAACTAGAATTGCCCCCGATACCGGCACCCACATCCAGGATCGTTTTAACATCCTCCGGGATGAAGGACGCCAAATGTTCAATATATCGTTCCTGGGCAGCCACCATTTCATCCAATGTAATTTCATCGGTATTTACCGCTTCAGGGTTATCCCAAAATCCATAATGGAGATAAGGGGACCGAATGGATTCAGAATACAGTTTCAATACATGATCGATGGGCATCAGCTAAGGTTTCCTAAATCCATGGTTTCAAGATTCTGGCGAACAGTTTCGATGAATTGACTTCCGCCGGCGCCGTCCACCAGGCGGTGATCAAATCCTAAGGATAGGAACATCATACTTTTGATGCCAATCGTATCCCCTTCATCGGTCTCGATCACTACCGGCCGTTTTTTCACGGCACCTACCCCGAGGATGCCCACATTGGGCTGATTAATTATAGGTGTTCCTATGGTCACATTAAAGACCCCGAAATTAGAAATGGAAAAGGTGGAACCCTGGAGTTCATCTGGTTTCAATTGTTTATTCCTGGTTCTCAATGCCATATCCCTCACTTTACGGCAAAGGCCGAGGAAATTCAGTTCTTCACATTTCGCCAGCACGGGAACCATAAGACCCTTTTCCATTGCCACGGCCATGCCGATATTCACATTTTTATGGTAAACAATGGCAGACCCATCTATGGATGCATTCACATCGGGATAAGCATTCAAGGCCTTGACACAACCCTGGATGATGAAAGGTGTATAAGTGAGGTTAAATCCCTCCTTTTTATAAAAAGTATCACCTTGGGAATCCACATAATTAACGACGGCGGTCATATCCACTTCCGTCAAGACATACACATGGGCCGAGGTATCAATACTGGCCCGCATATGATCGGCGATCAGTTTGCGCATATGATCCATTTCCACCCTAGCTTCTTCTCCGATAAACGTCGGCGCAGGCGATGGAGCACCGGTCAATGGCTGCCCTTTCGGGATTGGTGCCGCAATGCGTGTTTCCAGGTATTTTAGTATATCCACTTTGGTTACCCGACCGCTTTTGCCGGTGCCAAGAACGGTCATCAATTCCTCTATACCAATATTATTTTCGGCGGCAATTTTATTGACCACCGGGGTAAAAAATTTCTTTTCTCCAGAAATTGGCATGGGCACCGGAGATGCTGCCGGCTCGGGAACTTCTACAGGTTTTTCTTCAACAGGCTTGGCAGGCGGCTCCTCTTCTGGGGGTGCTTTTTTAACCGGTTCAGCCGAATCGGCATCTGTTTCCACGCGGGCGATTAGCGCACCAACATCCAAGACATCATTGGATTCCGCCAGGATTTCCACCAGGATTCCAGCGGTTGGACTTGGAATTTCTGAATTCACTTTATCGGTACCGATTTCCAGCAGGATTTCATCCAATTCTATGGCATCACCCACTTTTTTACACCATTCGATGATGGTGCCTTCGGTAATGGATTCACCCATTTTTGGCATGACAATATCTACGATCATCAGTACTCCAGTAATTCTTTTAATACAGTTTGAATATTACCGGTTTGGGGAAGAATTTCCTCTTCCAATAACCAGTTGAATGGTACATGGCTGTCCGCTGAGCCCACCCGTTTAATCGGCCCATCCAAATCTTCAAAATGGCGGTCAGCAATGATGGCAGCGATTTCTGCCCCCGGGCCGTTGGTTAAATTATCCTCATGGACCACCAATACTTTACCCGTTTTTTCAATGGATTGCCCAATAGTCCCATGGTCTAACGGATTTAAAGTTCGCAGGTCGATAATCTCCACGAGCCTCGGATCGATTCCTTCTTTTTTCACCGCTTCAATAGATTTCTGCACCATGGCTCCCCAGGTCAGGATCGTCAAAACGGATCCTTCCTGGACAATTCGCGCCTTGCCAAAAGGCAGGATATAATTTTCGTCCGGCTCGGGAGTGGCGGCGAATCCCTGGCGGTATATTCCCTTATGTTCCAGGAACAGGACAGGATCATCCATACGGCAGGCTGCTTTCAGAAGGCCCTTTGCATCAGCAGCATTGGAAGGATAGGCAATCCGAATCCCCGGCATATGCAAAAAATATCCATCAATGGACTGACTGTGACAAAGACCGCCGTGAATATACCCACCCACAGGAACGCGTATCACAACCGGGCAGCTCCACATGTTGTTGGAACGGTAACGCATGGACGCTAATTCATTGCGAATTTGCATCATGGCTGTCCAGATATAGTCCGCAAACTGAATTTCAATCACCGGCCGCCATCCTGAACAGGACATACCAATGGCCGTCCCTACAATAGATGCCTCTGCCAGAGGTGAATTGAACACCCGCGCTTTTCCATATTTATTGGTTAGTCCACGGGTAGCGGTAAAAACACCCCCTTTAGGATCAGCCACATCCTCCCCGAAAATCACCATTTTATCATTTCGTTCCATTTCTTCAGAAAGGGCATGATTGATGGCATCAATCAAAACAACTTTTTCACTGATTTCTTTAAATTTCGTCTCATCCAATCCCGGTTCGTGGGAATAATTAAAATCCATGGCTGAGGACTTATCCGGGTGAGGCTGTTGTTCCGCCCATTCTGCTTCTTCATCCACCTGGTTATGTACCTCATTGCGAATTTTATCAAATTCTTTTTGAGTTATCATCTTCCCTTTTATACATGCTTCTTCGAAGCGAAGTATGGGATCTCTTTTTTTATCGGCCTCCAGGTCTTCTTCCGTGCGGTATTTACGCTGGTCATCAGAAGAGGAATGGGGCAGCAATCGCACAACATTGGACACAATTACGGATGGCCCTTTCCCCCGCCTTGCCCTTTCAACTGCATTTTGAAATGCTAAATCCGTTTCGAAAAAGTCTGTGCCATCTACATTAAACCGTGCCAGGTTTTGATAACCGGAAACCATAGAATAAACAGAACCACCGGAGGTTTGTTCAGAAATATGAACACTGATAGCATATTCATTATCTTCCACATGAAAAATGACAGGGAGTTTTTCCCGGCTGGCCCAGTTCAGGGCTTCATGAAATTCACCCTGGCTGGTGGTCCCTTCCCCGGAAGATACATAAACCACCTCTTTCTTTTTTTCCCATTTGCGAGTTAAAGCTGAACCGACCGCTTGGAGATATTGTGTGCCTGTGGGACTGGACTGACTAACAATCCTCAATGACCTATTACTGAAATGTTGGGGCAATTGCCTCCCCCCGGAGTTTGGATCATCCCTCCTTGCGAAAAAGGCCAGGAGATGGTCCTTACTGTCAACACCCAATCCGCTTGTTAATGCCGCATCCCGGTAATAGGGATAAAACCAATCTTCACCGGGTTTGAAATTGGATGCAGCCGCCAACTGCGCCGCCTCATGGCCGGAACAAGCCATATGAAAAAAGGACTTTCCCTGGCGGATCAGGATCATCATTTTTTCGTCCAGCCGCCGGGCCAATACCATTTTTCGGTAAACGTTTAATAATTCTTTTTTCTGGAATCCGTGGAGCCTGGGCATTAATTAACTCCTACTGCCTCTCTCAATCGAAATGCTTGATCAAATGTTTTGAAGATGCTGTTCTTTATAGCGGTCATTTCCTGTTTCTTTCCGAGAATTTTCTCCATGGAGGTGATCCCATATTCAAATATGCCGCAGGGAACGATGCCCCCGAAATAGGTGAGGTCCGTATTCACATTCAGGGCAAAGCCGTGCATGGTCACCCAACGGGAAATTCGAACTCCTTGGGCGCCGATCTTTTCGTCACCAACCCACACTCCAGTCAGGCCATCTTTGAGTTCCGCTTCAATCCCAAAAAGAGCCAATGTATCAATTATGACTTGTTCTAATGAACGCATATACCAACTGACACTTTTTTTATACCGGTGAAGATCCAAAATTGGGTAGCCCACAATTTGACCGGGACCGTGAAAGGTAATATCACCGCCCCGTTCCACATTAAAGACTTTTGCATCTTTTGGTGCCGATTGAAGCAAATGATTCTCATCCGCATTTTTACCCAGGGTGTACACCGGTTCATGCTCCACAAATATTAATGTATCCGGCGCTTCACCCAACAACACTTGTTGGTGATAACCCTTTTGGTAATCCCAGGCGGATTGATAATCCATCCGGCCCAGGTCTAGGACTTTGATATCGTTTTTCATATTTTAAGCAACTTTGCAAAAGTTCCTGCCTACACCAAGGTAACGGCGGGCAAATAGAACTTTCGCAAAGTTATAGTCGCAAGAATTAATTCTCACTGATGCACTCCCTGCCCAAAGGCATCCAAGGCCGCTTCCATTACAGCTTCTGACAATGTTGGATGAGCATGTATGGTTGCAGCTAATTCAGTCCAAGTGGATTCTAGTGCTTTGGCAATTCCAAGTTCTGCAATCATTTCAGTTGCTTCCGGCCCAATGATATGTGCACCTAATAATTCACCATATTTTTCATCAAAAACCAGTTTTACAAAGCCAGCCGTATCTCCCGTTGCCATAGCTTTTCCACTGGCTTTGAAATCAAACTTACCAACCCTTACATCATGGCCTTTTTCCTTGGCAGCTGATTCTGTTAAGCCAAGTGAAGCCACTTGCGGTTGACAATATGTACAACCGGGAATATTAGTATAATCCACTGGAGTAGTTTCATGACCTGATGCATGTTCAGCGGCAACATGTCCTTGAGCTGAAGCAACATGAGCAAGCCATGGCGGTCCTGTTACATCACCTATAGCGTAAATATTGGGCACGGATGATTGATTAAATTTATTAATTGAAATAGCACCTTTTTCTGTTGCTACTCCTATTTCTTCTAATCCGATATTTTCTATATTACCGGTAACACCCACAGCAACCAAGGCTACATCACCTTCAATAGTTTTTTCTTTTCCTTTTCTTTCCAAATGGACTTTTACTTTTGTCTTCAATGATTCAATATTAGATACTTTTGCATCAGTAACTAATTTAATTTTGGACTTTTTAAAATTTCTGGCCAATTCTTTTGATATTGCTTCATCTTCAATTGGAAGTATTCTGGGAAGCATTTCAATCAAATGTACTTCGGTTCCAAATTCATTATAAAAATAAGCAAATTCAACACCGATAGCTCCTGAACCAATTATTACCATTTTTTTCGGCGGTTTTTCAAGTATCATTGCTTCCTTGGATGAAATAATACGCTTATTGTCCAATTCAATACCGGGAATTGAGAGGGGTCTACCTCCGGTTGCAATAATGATTTTATTTGCCTGTACTGTTTTCTTATTTTTTCCTTTATCAATTTCAATTGAAGTTTTAGATATCAGCTTTCCACTTCCTTCTATATGGGTAATATTATTTTTCTTCATTAGAAATGCGATACCTTTTGATAATTGATCAGAGACAGCTCTGCTTCTGGCAACTGTTGAAGGGAAATCAATTGAATATTTTGGAATTTTTATGCCATATTTTTCAGCATTCTTTATATAGTGTAATACTTCGGCATTTTTTAAAAGTGCTTTGGTTGGTATACAACCCCAATTCAAACAAATTCCACCTAATTTGTCTTTTTCAATGATAGCAACTTTTTTACCCAATTGTGCCGCGCGGATCGCCGCCACATAACCGCCGGGACCGCCTCCCAAAACTGCTATATCAAATTTTGCCATATTCTTTTACTCCTTTATTTATAGCCGATGATTTATCATATTCTTCTTTTTCCTTACCAGTATGTTGGGACGTAAAGATCACTGCATAATAGGGTGGTTTTGAAGTGGTGGGAATGGCCATGTTAGAATTGCTTCATACGAATGATGCTCAAAAATTCGGAGCGTGTTTCAGCCGAATCGCGGAATTGTCCCAACATGGCTGACGTTGTGGCAAAACTGTTCTGTTTTTCCACTCCGCGCATCTGCATACATAAATGGCGTCCTTCCATGACTACTCCCACACCTTTAGGATCAAGGATATCCATAAGCGTTTCAGCAATCTGGGTGGTGAGACGTTCCTGCATCTGGAGTCGTTGTGCAAATGCATCCACGATCCTGGGAATTTTGGAAAGACCAATGATTTTTTTATTGGGTAAATACCCCACATGGCAGCGGCCAAAAAACGGTATCATGTGGTGTTCACACAGGCTGAAGAATTCTATATCCCGCACTACTACTACTTCACTGCATTCTTCTTCAAATATAGCATCATTGACTATTTCCCGAACATCTACATCGTATCCCCGGGAAAAGAAATCCCAGGCTTTGGCTACACGTTCCGGTGTCTTGATGAGTCCTTCACGTGTTGGGTCTTCACCAATTTCTTCCAATAATGATTTCGTTATTTCTTTAATCTTGTCATGATCCTTCATAAGCAATTCCTTCTTGGTAAGGTGCAATTTCAATTTTTCCTTTTAAGGCATGAATCACACCATAAATAATGGGAGTATCTATGAGAGCAATAAGAACTTTAAATAAAAATCCGTTTTCCAATAAAGGCAGAAACCGGTCCCAGGCGAGCACATTGGCAAAACATAATAATAGCAGTACTGAAGCTGTATCCACAAATTGACTTACGATTGTTGACGCATTATTCCTTAACCATAAATGTTTTCCCTTGGTTAACCGTTTCCAAAAATGAAACATACGAATATCTATGAACTGGGCAGTCAAGTACGCCACCATGGAAGCAAATACAGCAGGCCCAAATAATCCGAAAACCTTATTAAAAGTTGCAGAGTCTACTGGTGACCATTCTGTGTGCGGGAGTGAATCAGCGAAAAGAATTAAACCTATAACAAATATAGCGGCAATCAAA
>DKQT01000012.1 GCA_002471845.1 Fidelibacterota bacterium UBA7301
TACCATCTCCGCTACCGCATTTATTCTTATCGGTGGAAAAAGTAAGCGATTTGGCTTACCCAAATGGGAAGCAAAGATTCACAATCAAACCGTCTTGGATAAAATTTGGAATGCCTGTGATAATTTTGAAAATCGGTTTATTGTGGGAAAAGATAAACCGCAAGAAATGGATAAGCCGTTTATATCAGATACATTAAAAATCCAAGCTCCCATCAACGGTTTGTACACTGCCCTCGAACACAGCAAAACTGATTGGGTACTACTACTCTCCTGTGATCTGCCCTTGGCAGATACTGATTTATTTCAAGATCTTTGGAATGCCCATGATGATAGAGTTGACGTTATTGTCCCTTTCTCAAATAATAAGCATCAGATGACATGCGCTTTCTATCACAAACAAGTTTTACCGTTGATTTCATCAGCGATCCAGACTTCTGATTACAGCTTGTTTAAATTGTTGAAAAAAATTAATCCAGCCGTTGTTAGATTTGATGATGATATTCGGTTCTGGAATATGAATACAGAGCAGGATCTGCAAAGTATAATAACTTATTGTAAATTAAATTTCTAATCACACTTCACCATGATTAAATAAACCTGATGACAAAGATTGTCCAATCTGAAAATTTACTTCTTTCAAAAATACAGAACGATTTTATCGGCCTAGATACCCTTTATACATTGGCGGATGGCCGGAAAACTGCCCGGGTTTATTTGGATTCAACAGCGTCAACGCTGATGATGGGTGCAGCCCACGACATGTTAGAAGAATTTTTTAATCATTATGCTAACTCGCACAGCTTACTGCACTTTTCGGCTAAGATCACAACCATCCAATATGACTGGGCGCACTGGCGCATACTTTCTTTCCTAGGCGCGGATCCAAAAAAATATACATGCTTTTTTACCGGCAGTGGGACAACGGCTGGCATAAATCGGCTGGCACGCGTGTTCCGGGACTATCGCAAAGATAAAGATGTTGTACTTGTTTCTATTATGGAACATCATTCCAATGATCTCCCCCACCGCAAACATGCCGGTGAAGTAGTTCATATTCCCTTAAAATCACATTCTTCAGGACAGCCCGGTTGTCTTGATAAGAAATCATTGGAAGAGAATCTGAAGAAATATCGGGACCGTGTTAATTATGTAGCTATAACCGGTATCAGCAATGTGACAGGAATTATTAATCCAATTTATGATATTGCTGAATTAGCTCATGATTATGGTGCATTGGTTTTAATTGATGGCGCGCAAATGGCAGCGCACATGCCTGTCCAGATGTCAGGACATAGCAATGCTTCTAGAAATATTGATGCTTTCGTTTTCTCCGGGCATAAAACTTATGTCCCTGGATCTCCAGGTGCTGTACTATGCCGCAAGGAAATTTTAATGGCCATCGAACCTGAAGAATTGGGTGGCGGAATGGTGGAAGATGTATTCGTTGATAAATACATAATCAAAGACTACTTCCCCGACCGGGAAGAGGCAGGAACGCCAAATATCCCTGGTGCCATTGCCTTAGCTGCGGCAATTGAAGTTATGGATCGCGTTGGGATGGAAACCATTTACCAGGAAGAAGAGAAACTAGTCCGTGATACAATGGAACGTATGAAAAAAATTCCAGGTATTATTATTTACGGTGAAACCGATAGTGATAAATGTTCCCGGGCTGGCTCCATTTCATTCAATATTAAAGGTATGCATCATGGGCTGGCTGCTGCTGTATTAAACGATTATTTCAATATTGCTGTACGTAACGAATGTTTCTGTGCTCATCCCTATGTGAAAGAATTAATCCTGGATGATATGCTGGATGCCATTACCGATATTCCTGATGAAGAAATAGAGTCAAAATATAAACTACTGGCCGGTATGGTGCGGGCATCTTTTGGAATTTATAATAAGCCCGAAGATGTTGATGCTTTGATCGATGCATTGCAAGAGATCGTTTCCAGAAAAGAAGAGCTCATTGAATTATATCATGTAGATGAAAGTGGTAACTACGTACACAATAGTTTTAAAATTGCTACGGAGAACAATTTTTCAATTGCTGATTTGTTGGATGAATATCTGAACGTAAAATAATTCTATTCGTCTAGTTTTTCGATACGTCTTTGGTGGCGCCCACCTTCGAAGGGTTCATCCAGCCAGGTTTCAATTATATCATAAATTTCCTGCTCTGAAATAAATCGTGCTCCCAGGGACAGAACATTGGCATTGTTGTGCTCCCGGGATAACCGGGCAATCTGCCGTTCTGAACCATAGTATACAGCGGCACGGACACCCTTGATGCGATTAGCCGCCATGGCTTCTCCCTGGCCGGATCCGCCTAAAATAATCCCGCGGCTTTCCGGATCCGCTGCCACTGCCCTGGCGCAGGGAAAAATAAAATCGGGATAATCGTCCTGGGCATCATATTCATGGGCACCATGATCGGTAACATCGTGACCCTTCCCGATCAAATAATCTTTGATGGTGTTTTTTATTTCAAGACCGGCGTGGTCTGTTGCCAAGTGTATATTCATATTTTTAAAGTAATTTTTCTAAATGTTCTCTGATTTTCATTTCCACTTTTTCAGGGGTAAAACCAAATTCTTCGGCCAAATCTTTATTCGGCGCAGAAGCGCCGTAATGATCTAATCCGATGGAAAGTCCAGCGGGTCCAACAAAGCGTTCCCATCCAAGAGTAATTCCTGCCTCCATGGAAATTTTCAAGCAGCCCCGTGGCGGAATTATATCATTTATATAATCTATTGACTGCTCCATAAACAATTCCCAACATGGCAAACTTACAATGCGAATGTGTTTATCACCCATTCGTTCCATTACTGAAACAGCCAGCCAGACTTCGGAACCTGTGGCGATGAAAACCAATTCCGGAGATTCTTCACAATCATGAAATATATAGCCGCCTTTATTCACACCCATTTTGATTTCATCCATAGTTTTATCTGAAACGGGAACTCCCTGGCGAGTTAAAAGCAATGCAGACGGTGCATTTTTCAACTGCAGTGTTTTCTCAAAACAGGCAGCTGTCTCCTTGGCATCACCGGGACGAAAAACGTAGAAGTTTGGAATGGTTCTTAAGGCCATGGCGTGCTCGATGGGCTGGTGTGTGGGTCCATCCTCGCCTACGTAAAATGAATCATGGGTGAATTCATGGATGGCGTGTACATGCTGGATGGCTCCCAAACGAAGGGCCGGACGGGAATAATCAGCAAAGACAAGGAAGGTGCCTCCAAAAGGGATCACACCGCCATGGAGGGCCATACCGTTCATGGCCGCCGCCATTGGGAATTCCCGCACACCAAATGCAAGGTTTCGGCCTTCGCGATATTCTTTGGTGAAATCACCGTAAGTCTTGGAAAAATTGCCCGTATAGTTCGATGGTTCTAAGTCCGCTGATCCACCAACAAGTGATGGAACTTGTTCAGCGAATTTATCTAATGTGGCGCCAAAAGCTTTCCGTGTGGCCAGGGATATACCCGCTTCAAATTCCGGGAATTCAATATCGCCAATCTGTTCCCCAATAGTTGCGTCCCATAATGTTTTGAAGGCATTGTCCTTACATGCTTCAGCTACATTCGAATTCCATTCAGCAACCGATTCTTTCAATGATTCAAAACGGGATTGGAAATGTTCTACGATCTCATCCGGCAAATAAAATGGTTCATCGGGTAGACCTAATTTTTCTTTGGTGGCATCAATCTCGTTTTGGGGTAATGGTGCCCCATGGGTTTCGTGATCCCCTTCCATGGTGGCTGAACCCTGGGCCATAACGGTGGTACCGATAATTAAACTAGGCCGGTCTACTACCTGTGCTTTTTCAATTGCCTCCCTGATCTGCCCGTGATCATGGCCGTCTATTTCCTGGACGTGCCAGCCGAAGCCTTCAAAAACCTGGGCGTAATTGGTGGAGTCTGAACGATCCACTTTCCCGGAAATCTGGGCATTGTTTGAATCATAAAAAACAATGAGTCGCGATAATCCCCAGTGTCCTGCCATAGATCCGGCGCTGAGCGTGATCGGTTCCTGAAAATCACCGTCACCGGCAAGCACATAAGTAAAATGACCCACAAGTTCATCTGCATTTTCAGACAATTCACCAAATCTTGAGCGCAGCATAGATTCAGCAGTGGCCATCCCCGTTGCCATTCCGAATCCCTGGCCCAACGGTCCAGTGGTCGCTTCTACGCCGGGAATTTCCACTTCAGGATGACCAGGTGTTCGGCTGTGAAGCTGACGGAAATTCTTAAGATCATCCATGTTCAGCCAACCGATCTGGGTCAGCATGGAATATAAAAGCGCTGACTCATGGCCGGCAGAGAGAACGAACCGGTCCCGTTTGAACCAATCCGAGTTATGGGGATCATAATTCAAATATTCGGTAAAAAGTATCTGGGTAAAATCGGCTGAAGACATGGGTCCGCCGCTATGGCCGGAATTGGCTTTGCGGACCATATCCATGATCAAACCTTTAGTCACCGCCAGTGCAAATTGGATCCGCTCCTCCGGGGTCCATTCTGAAAAAGTATCTATATCCTGGTAAGATCTCATAGTTGAATTAAACCTGTTGCTTAATTGGCTAAATTATAAAAATCTTGAATCGTTTTTGCGGGGTCTTCTGTCCCAAAAACAGCAGAGCCGGCAACCAACACATCGGCTCCGGCATCAATTACTTCCTTGGCATTGTGAAGTTTAATGCCCCCGTCCACTTCGATTTGTACTTTGTCACGCAATTCTTTTTCTGTTAACAGTTGTTTGATCTCGGCCACGCGTTCAGTAGAACCATCAATATATTCCTGTCCCCCTAATCCCGGCTCTACACTCATGACCAGTACTAAGTCAATTTTATCTAAATATGGTTCTATATCCCTAACAGACGTTTTTGGTTTTAAAGATAAGCCCACATCTTTTCCTGTAGACCGAATGAGATCAATAACCTCTTGCGGTTTTTCTGTTGCTTCAATGTGAAACGTAATCCCATCGGCACCGGCTTTGGCAAAGGGCTTTACCAGTTTTTCCGGCCCAATCACCATCATATGAACATCCATATATTTCTCCGTAAGGGGCCGCAATGATTTCACTACCGGCGGGCCGATTGTTAGGTTGGGAACAAACTGGTTATCCATGACATCCACATGAATCCATTGGGCGCCGCCTTTTTCACATTGGGTCAGGGCTGATTGCAGATCAGCAAAATCAGCAGATAAAATCGATGGTGCTAACTTGAATTCCGAGGCCATTTGCGGGATCAGAAATTAGGATTGGGTTGAAGGATATTCAACGCCTGATTATTCCAAATATTACAATTATTTTTTATCTGTTCTTTTGTTTTGATACAAAAGCAAAGGTGGGCAGGCAAAAAATCAAGGCCTTGTTTAATTCGTTGAAGGATTAATTCGCTTACAGCGAATGTTCTTTTGATACTTTTCTTCCAAGAAAAGTATAATTACTCAACTTTCACTCCGGGTAAATAAACCGCAGATCCTTCTCCAACTCATCACTAAGACTTTTCCCCACAGGGCAAGTATGGACCGTCCGTTCCAATAGTTTTTTCTCTTCATCCGTGTAATCATTAGGGAAATAAATATTGATTCGAATCGCTGATATCCGCCTGGGATTGGCACCCATTTCTTTCACAATCTCTGCCCTTGTACCATCCATATCAATATCATGCTGACGTGCTTTAATACCCATTACCGTAATCATACAACTGGCCAGTGAGGTGGCCACCAGATCGGTTGGTGAAAAGGCTTCACCTCTCCCCTCATTGTCTTTGGGAGCGTCTGTATGGATACGATCGCTCGATTCCAAATGTACCGCTTCCGTCCGGAGATCCCCTAAATATTCAACTGTTGATATTTGTCCCATGATTAATCCTAACTGTCAATTCTTACTCGTTTAAGCCAAAAACGATACCCAATCATAGCCAGCAATAAGCCTGCCAAAGAATCAGCAATAAAGTGTTGCTTGGTTAAAAATGTAGCAAAGAATACCAGCCCGACACCAATAAAAAACAGATACTTTAATCCGGGTATTTCACCGGCAAGTATAAACCCGATAAAACCACTAATGATAACATGAACAGACGGAAATGCATTTTGCTGTAACCATGAAAATGTAACAGTCCTGTAGAGTATAGATAATGGATTGGGCTTGATGCTCGTAAGGACAGGTTCACAAGAGATCGGCCAGATGATAAAAATAGAATACGAACCAAGCAAAAGAACCACGGCAATATTTACGAATGCTTTCAGCTTGGATAAATCCGATATCAGGAGCGGCAGTAACAGGCTAATAAAATACAAATAGTAGGGGATAATCATCCACCAGGTAAAAGGAATTGAACTATCGATATCTATAAATAATTGGGGCGCCGGGATGGGACTTCGTATTAAGGGAATCAAAAAGTAGCAGGAAGACACAATCCAAAATGGTAATAAAGCTATAAGGCGATCGTTAATCTTCATAATTTGATATCATTCATCCCATTCATACCCCGTCACCCTGCGGGATTTGGTATTCAGTTCGATTGAATTGTAATCCTGCAAATTAGGCCGATAATAATACATAACATAATATGGCTGTTCATCACTGGCCCAGACCGAATCGGGGGCGCCCAGCATTTCGATAACTGCCGCTTCCGAGGGGTTTTCTTTTAAGAATTCCCAGATGTCATACTCGGTTAATAACCCTTCAGATAAGGAATTGGGTCCATCAGTGAGTTGTTTGGTGGGCGGAGGATTGAATGGCTCAGGCGGTGGAAGTGTACATGATACAACCATCAAGAGGAATATTAACCGTTTAATCTCCATGGTAAAAACTACATCACTAACAACTTGCCTTCAATCATAACAATATATTCACACTCATTTATCGCAGAGTTACCCTAACTTCCCCGCAAATAAAAAGAATAAAGCATAAACACTAGGAGTGTAAAAAATGAATACAGAAAACAAAGACCGTTTTTATTATAACAAGGAATTTTTAGGCAGTCCCGAAGGACGATCTGTTCGATTATTATCTGAATATTACGGTCCCCTGCAGCGATTTAAACGCAACAATATCCAGGATACAATTGTTTTTTTCGGATCAGCCCGGCTTAAGTCGGAAGCTGAGACCAAAACCGCTTTAGCCAAGGCACCAAAAAATATATCCAAAAAGAAACGGGCCATTTTAACAACGGACCTGGAAATGAGCCGCTACTATGAAGAGGCCCGGGAATTATCCTATAAAATGACAAAATGGAGCAAACAGCTCAAGCATAGAAAAAAACGATTCATTGTCACCTCCGGCGGTGGGCCCGGGATTATGGAAGCGGCTAATCGCGGGGCGGCAGAAGCAAAGGGACTGGCGGTGGGCTTGTCCATTTCCCTACCCTTTGAACAGGCCGGGAATGAATGGATATCCGATGATCTGGAAATCAACTTTCATTACTTTTTTATGCGTAAATTTTGGTTCCTTTACCTGGCTAAAGCCATGGTGGTTTGGCCCGGTGGATTTGGAACCCTGGATGAAATGATGGAGGTTCTTACACTCATCCAGACGAAAAAATTGCGCAAGAAGATTCCCATCGTACTCTTTGACAACCAATTCTGGAATAATGTGGTAAATTGGAATTTTCTTGCGGACAAAGGTGTAATCTCCCGATCCGATCTGGAGTTATTCCACATCAGCGATACAGTGGATGACGCTTACAAATACTTGACAAAAAAAATCACGGCGACGCATCTACGCGGACCCAATTTTTGAGGAGGGTTATGAAAACTAAAATGATTCTTTTCTTGTGGACGATCTCCGTCCTGACCGCTCAGGTTGGACCGGCTAAAGAACTCCATAGGAATCCACCCCGAGCCTGGGCTTTGACCAATGCTATGGTCCATGCTGCCCCGGGCAAAACCATTGAAAACGGAACGGTCGTCCTGCGTGACGGGATGATAAGGGCGGTGGGCGCAAATGTAAAGATCCCGAAACAGGCCACCATTTTAGACATGGATGGCAAACACATCTACGCCGGTTTTATTGAAAGCTGGCTGGATGTAAAAACGGTTAAAAAGGATACATCCCTCCAAGCCAACTGGAATTCCAATATGCGGGCCTATCTCAGTGGAGCGGACTTGTTCCATCCGAAAGAAAAAAGCCTGAATGAACTTCGCAGCCTGGGATTTACAACGGCCCATATTGCGCCCAAAGGAGGCATTTTCCAGGGCACTTCAGGATTGGTCCAGTTGGGTAGCTCGCCGAAAATCTTAACCAACAACGTGGCCCAGGTTATCGAATACACCGCCAGAGGGTGGGGCAGTGTTGAATATCCTACCTCCCTGTTGGGCGCCATTGCTTTCATTCGCCAGGGATTTCTAGACGCGGGCTGGTATAGTAAATCCCAGCACATTCTTGAAAAGTACCCTGACGGGAATGAACCGATTCAATTTGATCGTTCCCTGGTGATTTTGGCTAAAGCAAAAAACAATAAACAACCATTTATATTCAGGACGGGCAACGAACTGTATATAGACCGATCATCCAACATTGCCGATGAATTTGATTTAAATCTCTGGATCAAAGGGAACGGATATGAATACCGCCGCATCGAGGAGATGCCCGCCTCATTCATGATAATCCCCATGGATTTTCCCGCCAAACCGGATGTAGCCGATCCTCATAATGCCCTTCAGTATTCCACGGAACAACTGAAACATTGGGATATAGCTCCGGACAATGCGGCCAAACTGGCCGATGCGGGATTCCGTTTCGCCCTCACCAGCGCGGGATTAAAAAATAGATCCGATTTCAGGAAGAATCTTTCCCGAGCGGTGACACGCGGATTAGATGAAGCAGCAGCCCTGGCGGCACTCACTACCAATCCAGCCAAGGAAATGGGCCAGACGAAGCGGCTGGGCAAAGTGGCCCCCGGTTTTATCGCTAACATGGTGGTTACCGATGGCAATTATTTTGATGGCAAGTCTAAAGTTAAATCGGTTTGGATCGACGGGAATGAATATGAGGTTTCTCCCGATCCCCTGGTGGATGTGGAAGGGAATTGGACCTTAAAAGAAGGCGGACATTCATGGATCTTATCCATTAAATCCGGCGGCGGCTCACTCAATGCTGATGAAAAAAAACTGATACTGGCCAATTTCAAATTGGACCAGGATCGCATCTCCTTCTCTGTTAACGCCGATACTTTACTCCAAAAAGGGGTGACGCGATTCCAAGGCACCATTATCGATGGAAAGGTAAGCGGCCAAGTAGCCTATGCCAATGGGAGTACCGGACTATGGTCAGCACAATTTGATGAAGCGCCTGAAAAGAAAGAAAAGAAATCCAAAAAGGAAAAAGCCAGTGATCTTGCATTGGTATTCCCGGAAGGTGCCTACGGTCTTGATGGCGATGTGCCCAATCCAAAGACTATATTGATCAATGATGCTACCATCTGGACATCGGGACCGAAGGATATACTGAAAGAGTGGGATATCCTCTTCCAAGACGGAAAGGTAAAAAAGATTGCTAAGAATATTTCCATTCCCCGAGGAAATGCTTTGGTCATCGATGGAAAAGACAAACACGTCACACCGGGCCTCATCGACGCACACAGTCATATGGCGGGAGAATCCATCAATGAAGGTTTCCAGAATGTAACTGCCGAAGTTCGCATGAGAGACGTTATTGAGCCTAATGATGTGGCTATGTACCGGGCCCTGGCCGGGGGACTGACCACCATCAATTTGCTCCACGGATCGGCCAACCCAATTGGCGGACAAAATGTGGTCATGAAACTCCGTTGGGGCAGTTTTTCTAATGACCTGATCTTTAAACACGCACCCCAAGGCATCAAATTTGCCCTCGGTGAAAATGTAAAACGAAAGCGTTCATACGGCAGATATCCTGAAACACGGATGGGGGTTGAACAGGTCATTCGCGACGCCTTCACAGCTGCCCGTGATTATAAAAAAGCCTGGGACACCTATAACAAGGATGTGAAACTACAGCGGTCTGCCATCCCCCCAAGACGGGACCTGGAGTTGGATGCTTTGGTTGAGATCATGGAAGGAAAACGATTGGTTCATTCCCATTCCTATCGCCAGGATGAGATACTCATGCTGACACGCATTGCGGAGGATTTTGGATTTACCATGGCCACCTTTCAGCATGTATTGGAAGGTTATAAAGTGGCGGAACGTTTAGCGGAACACGGAGCCGGCGCATCAACATTTTCTGATTGGTGGGCCTATAAATACGAGGTGGTAGACGCTATCCCCTACAACGGCACCCTTATGACTAATGCGGGTGTAACCGTTTCTTTCAATTCCGATAGCGATGAACTGGCCCGACGGATGAATTTGGAAGCGGCCAAAGCAGTAAAGTATGGTGGTCTCGACGAAGCAGAGGCATTGAAGTTCGTGACTATCAATCCGGCCAAACAGTTGAAGATCGATAAACATGTGGGATCATTGGAAGTGGGCAAGGATGCGGATTTCGTCATTTGGTCCGGCCACCCACTCTCTACCTATTCCATCTGTGAGCAAACATGGCTGGACGGGAAGCAATATTTCTCCCTGGAGAATGATAAATACTTGAGAGAAAGAGATGGGAAAGTGAGAAATGATCTTATCCAGAAAATATTGAAAGCGCCCAATAATGGCGGCAAAAAGATGAAAGCCAAAGGAAGACGGGGCAACCGCTTCCATTCCTGTGACGCTTTTGAATCATATACATTTGAAGGAGAAGAATAATGAAACGGATAATATTAACACTGATCTTCTCTTCTTTTATTTTTGCAAATGACCAGATACCGGCCCCGCCTCAGAAGCATCCGATCCTTCTGAAAAATGGTATCATTCACACCGTTTCTAATGGTGTTATCAATGGATCTATCCTTTTTGATAAAGGCAAGATTACCCATGTGGGGGAATATATTTCACCACCGGCTGGTGCGGAAGTCATCGACCTTGAAGGTAAACACGTTTATCCCGGTTTTATCGCCGCTGTTTCAGGAATCGGATTGGTAGAGATCAATGCCGTTGATGTAACCAATGACCATTCCGAAAGGGGTGATTTCAATCCCAATGTAAGAGCTAACGTGGCCTACAACCCTGATTCAGAGATCATCCCCACCACCCGTTCCAATGGCGTTTTGATTGCCAATGTGGCACCAAGTTCAGGACTGGTGTCCGGCCAATCATCCATTATGATGATGGACGGCTGGACCTGGGAAGATGCCACTTTTGCTCATCCCAGCGGATTGCATGTGAACTGGCCCGGTATGGGGATCCAAAGTGGTGGACGATTTCGAATGCCAGCTGATAAGCAAAAAAAGCGGCGCCAAGAAGCACTCAAAGGTTTGGATGATATGATCAAAGAAGGCCGGGCCTATACGCGACTACGCCAAACCCAATCCCGTAAGGCAGAAGATTATCACCATGAGGATCTACGCCTGGAAAGTCTGATTCCATACGTCCAAGGGAAACGGCCCATCTATGTCCACGCCAATGAAGTGCGCCAAATCGAAGCGGCAGTCCATTGGGCCAACCGCCACGAAGTGAAGATCATTATTGTGGGCGGTAAAGATGCTTGGCGGACGACTGATCTGCTGCGGATAAATAAAGTCCCGGTCATCTATGAAGGTGTGACGGCACTACCCAACCGGCGATTTGAAGATTATGACCAAGCCTATAAGGGACCAGCCTTACTTCATGAAGCAGGTGTTCAGTTCTGTATTGCCTCTTCTGGTTCTGCCGGCGGTGCATACCGTGTACGAAACTTGCCCAATCAAGCTGCCATGGCAGCAGCTTATGGCTTGCCCAAAGATGCGGCCTTGCGGTCTATCACATTGTCAGCGGCAGAAGTGATCGGCATTGCTGACCGGGCCGGATCGTTAGAATCCGGTAAAGATGCCACTTTATTCATTTCAACTGGCGATCCTCTAGAGATTCGTACCAACGTGTTGCAGGCCTACATCCAGGGGCGGAAAATTGATATGAATGATCATCATAAATCGCTCTATCATAAATATCAGGAGAAGTACAGACAGTTGGGGATTTTGGAAGAGTAATTAAAAACGATAACTCAGCACAGGAAGTATACGTCCTGTGCGCGAGGATCCAAAAAAAAGAGGGGTGAGAAATCAACCCTCTTTTTTTAAAGGATTCGGTGCGGAAACGAATCCTGATTTGTAGAAGGAGGTTAATGAGGAGAAATTGATTCTTTGAATATGATGTAAGACATAAAATAAAAAGAGACATACATTAAAATCCCAGAGACCATGATGACATAAACAAAACTAGAATGGACAAATCTAATTGCAAAAAAAGATCCAAAAGTAACAAGTGTAGAAATTAGAGGTTCAATCATTAAAAAAAATTTCCACTTCGAAGGTAAACTATTCGTAAAAAACATTAAAGCACCTACGACTAAGAATATAATTGCAAAGGCAATAATATGGGTGTGGGTGGTCAACAATAAGGCTTCAATTGATTTTGGATACATTTCTGGGATATCAAAATCAGAGGAAACCGGATCACCAGTATAGTATGTTTGTGTACCTTTGACCGAGTAATCTGTATTATAGCCTACATAGATTAAACCGATTGTAACACCAATGGTCAGTACAATTATAAAAACAGCAATAAGTATTTTTAATTCTTTAGGAAAAGATTGAATTGAATTCATCTTACTGATAATTGTGATTTGATGAAAGGAAACACCAAACTGAGTTTCATCACGCCTGTGGTCATACTATACACTGATATGGTTGCACCTGAAATCCCATCTATGTCATCACCTATTAAAAATTTAGATTTTCCAGATCGACCAACAAATTGCCCATTCCATTTTTTGCTGGCAATTTCACCGCCATAGGGTTCCCTATATTTCACAACGTGGGAATTCATAATATTTCCATTTACATCGTAAATCACCAAGAATGTAATTGGCATGGATAACCCTTTTACATTATCAAGTAGTCCATAAGCAACGACATTATTATCCCCATGAATTGTCCATGTATAAATAAAATCCTTAAAAAAGCGTTGATGAACTTTTTTTTCAATTTTAGTTGTAATATTTTTATCTAATGATACCTTTTTCATGGTCAGAATTATTGAATCACCAAATTGCCTGTAAAGGTGTTTTTCAACATCTTCTCTTATGCCCCCTAAAAGGCATGACCCCCATAAAATCAATAATCCACAGCTCAAAAAGTATCTACGGATATTGGAGAACCTCCGATGTCTGATGTCTCGCCCACCGGAGGTTTTTTTGGTTACACGCTTCGAATTTTGATTAGAAATTATATCCCACACCCAGGTTAATGAGGGTTGATTTATCCACTTCTTTATCGGTGTATGTTTTGGTGCCGTAATCCAATTTAAAGGCAATTTGATTCGTGGGTTTATAGGTTAAACCAAACATCATTTTACTGTAATGCCTTTTATCTTCAGATTCATGCCCTACACCAGGATTAATATCTGTTAGTCGAATCCACGGATAGAGCTTTCCACTCAGGTTCAGCATTTTTCCAATATCATAACCCAGGTCAACATAGTAACCGGTAGAAGATTTGGCACTGTGATCAGTGTAGCTGATATTCCCCCACTCAGCAACAGCCATGATGTCATTCCCATCATACTTAAGGTGTGTTTCCATCAAGGACACACCGATCGGTTTTAGTCCTTCTTCAGAACGGAGAGCTTTCGTAGTGGAGTACGACCCGCCGATCCTTAAACTGGGGATACCCGTGTAAGCAACTCGGCCATTGTATAGCAACTCTTGGGCATTTGCTTTATATCCTTTTTGACGTCCCCCGCGGATGCCCTGACTCCAGTTGGATGCAATTCCATCACCATTCAATCCTTCATGGATCACGGCTTTCCATGAAAAGTCCTTTGCTTGTCCATAAATGGCAACACCATTGCCAAACCATGTGGTTGGGATGATATACTTGGAATATTCAGGTCGCTCTACAGATAAAAACAATGGCGGTTCATGAAAGTCGTTTAACAGACCTACAGAAGGCAAAATAACACCGGCCTGGAAACCATATTTATCTGTGTGATAGTTAACGAACGCCTGTTCCAGTTCTAATTCACCATTTCCATCTTTTACATAATTATGTTCCAGTTCAACTTCAGATTTAAAGGACCATTTTTCCGTCCAGTTAAATCCATAATATATAATGAAGCGGTGAAAATCCATTTTTTTAACTGCTTCACCTTCCTCTTTTTGGGATGAATTATAATGGAGTTCGCCATAACCACCGATGTTATAGGACGGCTCAAAAAATTCATCCTGGGCAGCGATCATATTGGCTATTATACTCAACAGTACAATCCCCTCTATCATGTGCTTTATCATTGATTTTCCTCTTATTAAAGTAATTAATTATTAGTAATGAGACTGAATCTCATTTGCAAATATATGAATTTAAATATTTCCGATGCAAATATTTTTTACATTTTTTAATTAAATCCTTGTTAGAAGATTGAACTGAACGTAAAATAGACCGACCAGTCGGTTTATTAATGGATCAAAAGAGACAAGATTTACGCAAGGAACAGATTTTAGACGCAGCCCTCACCGTCTTAATTCAAAATGGATATGATGGATCACGTATGGATGACGTGGTTCAGGAATCCCAATTAAGCAAGGGCGCTATCTATTGGTATTACAAATCCAAAAAAGATATGTACCTGGACCTGGTTAATTTTTGGGTCTTTCGCTATAGCCCTACCTTGAACCACTTGGTTGAAAATGATCAGTCTGCTCCCGATCAATTGAAAAGTCTGTTCAATTATTTTATTGATCAGTATGAATCTGATCCCGACCCTTTTTTTGCCCTGACTGAGTTTTGGTCCATGGCCCAGAAGGATTCGGATTTTAGCAACAAACTTCAGAAAGTCTATTCTCAATTTCTTGAAGTGCTTGAAAAAATTATCACCAAAGGAGTACGCGAAAACGTATTCAAAAAACTTGATGTTCGTATTACAGCCATGTCTATTATGTTGAATGTGGAATCCATCAATTGGTTTACCCTTTTTGATAGACATGGGGTAAGCGCCAGAGATTATATACAAACAATCAGTGATTTTATCCTGGCTGGTCTAATGAAAAAGAAATGAGGTAATAATTATGAGTGAACCCTTGACCCAATTAAAAACCGGCGGTCAGTTCCTGGTGGAACCGATCACCCAAGCTCAAGTGTATTCGAGGGAAGATTTTACTGAAGAGCATACCGATATATATAATATGGTCATGGAATTTGATCGTGACCGGATTTTGGCACAAAAGGAAGAAATTGAAAAATATAACCCGGAGCTGGCAAAATCGCTTATCAAGGAAATGGGTGAATTAGGATTATTGGGTATTGACATACCGGAAGAATACGGCGGTGTGGACTTGGATAAAGTTACCACCGCTATCGTTGCTGAAGCCTTGGTCCATAGCCCCTCATTTTCTGTGACTTGGGCAGTTCAAACTGGTATTGGCGCTCTTCCGATTGTATGGTTCGGGACAAAAGCGCAGAAAGAAAAGTATTTACCAAAAATAGTTTCCGGCGAAATCCTTTGCGCCTATGGCCTCACGGAACCATCAAACGGTTCTGATGCCGTAGCGGTTAAAACCACGGCTGAATTATCAAAAGATGGTAAACATTATATTTTGAATGGAGAAAAAATATTTATCACCAATGGTGCATGGTCTGAAGTCTATACCGTTTTTGCACAAGTGGATGGGGATAAATTCAGTGCCTTCCTTGTTGACCGGGATACGGAAGGGTTTTCTATTGGTGCCGAAGAAAAAAAGTTGGGAATGAAAGGGTCTTCCACCACACCGCTCATTTTTCAGAACGCCAAGGTCCCGGTGGAAAATCTATTATATGAAGTCGGTAAAGGTGCTACAATTGCTTTCAACTGCCTAAATATTGGTAGGTTTAAGCTAGGCGCATCCGGTGTCGGCGGCTCAAAGATGGTTATAAGCGGCACCGCGGAATACGCTAAAGAACGGCGTGCTTTTGGCCAATCTATTTCTCACTTTGATGCAATTATTAAAAAAATTGCCAACATGACCATCCGCACATTTGCCGCCGACAGTATCACTTACCGTACTATCGGTTTGCTCCAAAATGAAATAAATCAATTGGATAAATCTGATCCCGATTATTATATCAAACATGGGAAAACCATGGAAAAATTTGCCATTGAAACTTCTATGGTTAAGGTCTACGGAAGTGATACAAGCCATTATGTAATTGATGAGGGACTTCAGATTTTGGGCGGCTATGGTTTTCTGGAAGAATATCCATTGGCAGCAGCTTACCGCGACGACCGCATTAATCAAATCTGGGAAGGCACCAATGAAATCAATCGCCAAATCATTACCGGCTTCATAATGAAAAAAGCATTGATGGAGGAACTTCCAGTACGGGAAGCTATCAAAGAAATTTCGGCCTTCATGTCCAACAGCCAATTGAAACTTAAAGATAATACGTTGGCAGAAGAATGTCAAGCCATCGAAACGGCAAAACGCTTAGCATTGTTTCTTTTTAATGAGGCCTTATGCCGATTTGGGCAGGATCTAAAACACGAACAGCAACTGACCGAAATACTCGCTGATATTTTTATGGATATTTATTCAGCGGAAAGTACAGTTGTCCGTGCCCGCAAGATAATGGCGGGTAATTCTCCTGAATCTACGGTTGTTGATATTGCCAAAGTGTTCACAATGGAGATGGCAAACAGGATTATGGGTCAGGTCCATATTGCACTTGGCGCAATTTATGACGGCACCCCCTCCCCGCTGGTGGATCGGGAAATATCTGAGTTTGAAAATCGCATGCGCTTAAAAACCAATGTGGTTGGATTAAAACGAAATATTGCACAATATGTTTTTAATAATAATAGTTACCCGTATTAGGAGTTTATGATGGGAAATAAAGCAGTCATTATTGATGCGGCACGCTCACCGATTGGGGTGAAAAATGGTGAAATGGTTGGGATCCGTGCTGATGATCTGGCGGCACAGGTCGTAAAAGGATTAATGGATCGCAATCCAAACGTAAAATTGGAACAAGTTGAAGACTTAGTCATGGGTTGTGCCTTTCCCGAAGGTCCCCAGGGAATGCTTATTGGTCGTTCAGTGGCCACCCTTGCAGGATTACCGCAATCAGTCCCGGGAAAGGTTGTTAATCGTTTTTGCGGTTCCGCCATGGATGCCTTGCATCAAGTCAGCACAGCAATCGAGAGCGGTGATATAGAAGTGGGAATTGCTTCCGGCGTTGAAGATATGTTTTCCATTCCTCCCGGTGGATTTGCCCCGGATTTCCACCCGAAACTTGCGGAACAAGAATATTATATCGGTATGGGAGAAACAGCTGAAAACCTGGCCAATGATGGGAATATTTCCCGGGAGTCCCAAGAAGATTATTCTATTCAATCCCACGAAAAAGCCTTGGCTGCATGGGAAGCCGGTCATTATGATAATGAAGTGGTTCCCATTGATGTGTACGGCGAAGCCACCATATCAAAAGATGAAGGACCGAGAACACCTAACGTCGAAAAGATTAAAAGTTTAAATCCTGCCTTTGTTGAAAGAGGATCCGTCACGGCGGCCACAAGCAGTCCCTTTTCATTGGGCGCTGCCGCTTTATTGGTGACATCCGAATCCTTTGCCAAGGAGAATGGATTAACCATTCGTGCTGAAATTATTTCCCGTGCCATAGCCGGTGTGGATTGGACACGCATGGGGATGGGCCCAATCCCGGCTACGAATAAAGCATTGAAAAAAGCCGGTCTTACTATGGATGATATTGAAGTCATTGAATTGAACGAAGCATTTGCTGCTCAATCACTATACGTAATCCAAGAAGGTGGCTGGGACGCAAATAAAGTAAATCTTAACGGCGGTGCAATCGCCATCGGCCATCCACTGGGATGTTCCGGGGCACGAATCATAGGCACACTCATCAATGTGATGGAACAAAATGATAAACACCTTGGATTGGCGACCATGTGCATCGGCACGGGACAAGGAATTGCCACAATCATTAAACGGTAGGCGGTATTGAATAGAAATTTAAAAGATCCTATGAGTGGCCTGACCCACGTGGCTGGCGCCATCCTTTCTGTTATTGGACTCATACTTTTGATTTTGGAGGCAGTTAATCCCTTCGACCCTTGGAAGGTTGTATCCTTCTCCATATTCGGAACTGGCTTGTTTCTACTCTATGTAGCCAGCACATTATACCATTGGATCCCTGTTTCAGGACGAACGGAATCATTTTTAAGGCGATTTGACCACATGATGATCTATGTCCTAATCGCCTCCACATATACACCAATTTGCCTAATACCATTGAGGGGTCCATGGGGTTGGAGTTTATTTGGTGTCATTTGGGGATTGGCTTTATTTGGGATGTTATGGAAATTGTTTCAGTTCAAATTCCCAAGTTGGTTTTCCACCGTCTATTATGTGTTCATGGGATGGTTATCCGTGATTGCCATATGGCCATTAATTCTACACCTTCAAATCGGTGCATTGATTTGGCTGTTTGCGGGGGGATTATTTTACACCGGGGGAGCCATTATCTATTCTATGGATCGAGAACAATCTCCCCGCAAAGGATTTGGTTACCATGAAATTTGGCATGTGTGTGTTCTTGCCGGCAGTGCCAGCCACTTTTGGGTCATGTATCGTTACATCACCCAATATAATTAATTAGAATTGAGGATATTATGAGTCAAAAATTTGAAAAAGTCGCTGTCCTTGGCGCCGGTGTAATGGGCGCACAAATTGCGGGGCATTTTGCGAATGCTGGCATCCCTGCCCTCCTGTTTGATATAAACCAGGAATTGGCCCAAAAAGGAGTTGATGGCCTCACCAAACTGAAACCGAAACCATTATATAAACCAAAAAATGCAGATTTGGTAACCGCATGCACGTATGATAATGACCTTGAGAAACTGTCAGATGTCGATCTTGTAATTGAAGCTGTGGCTGAGCGTCTTGATATTAAACATACAGTTTATAACAATATTGTGCCATATTTGAAAGAATCAGTAATTCTTACCTCCAATACTTCCGGGATTCCACTTGAGGATCTAACAACCGTCCTACCAGACCACCTCAAAAAACGGTTTTTGATCACCCACTTTTTCAATCCGCCCCGCTACATGCGTCTGTTGGAACTGGTGAAAGGCCCCGACACAGATGATGCTGTCTATGATATGATTGCTGAATTTGGGGAAGACGCTTTGGGTAAAGGCATCGTCCATGCCAAGGATACACCCAACTTTATCGGTAACCGGATTGGTGTCTTTGGAATGGCCGTCACCATGAATACAGCCATTGAGCATGGACTAACGGTTGAAGAAGTGGACAAACTTACGGGCACCGTTGTGGGCCGGCCCAAAAGTGCCACCTTCCGGACCGCAGATGTGGTGGGTCTGGACACCATGATCAACGTCCAGAGAACGTCTTATGATAACCTCCCGGAGGATGAAGAACGGGAAACATTTAAAATTCCAGAATTCCTCCAGAGACTGGTGGACGAAGGCAATTTAGGCGCCAAAACAAAATCAGGTTTCTATAAAAAAACAGATGAAGGTATTCTTTCGATTGACTTAAAAACGGGGGAATACGGTCCCCAGAAAAAAGTTCGCTTCGATGGATTCCGTTTAGCGAAAGACCGCCAGACCCCCGGCGATAAGATCAAGGCTATGGCATACAGTGACGATAAAGGGGGCCAGTTTTTTTGGGAAGTCCTATCCCGTTCATTGATCTATTCTGCTAACCGAATTCCGGAAATAAGCGATGATATTATCAATTTAGATAATGCCATGAAATGGGGCTATGGCTGGGATGCCGGTCCCTTTGAAGTGTGGGATGCTATCGGTGTGGCGAAGTCCGTGGTGAGAATGGAAGCGGACGGGAAGAAAGTACCCCAATGGGTCAAGGATATGCTGGCCTCGGGACGAACTTCATTCTATGAAATAAAGGACGGTAAACTGGAATACTACGATGTCCAATCCGGCTCCGTAAAAACAGAAAAACGCATTGAAAAATCCATCAACCTAAATCTCCACAAGACCGGCGGAAATGTGGTTAAAAAGGATTGGAGTGCCAGCCTCATTGACTTGGGGGACGGCGTTCTCAACGTGCAGTTCCACTCCGTACTCCAGCCTACCTTGAACCCCATTGATGGCTCCATCGGCCAAACTATTAATGACGGTATGGACCTCTTAGAAGCGGGCAAATACAAAGCACTGGTCCTTGGCCATCAAGGTCCCAACTTCTGTGCCGGCGCCAATTTAGCTAACATGATCCAAGCTATCGAAGCGGGTGCTTTTGATCAAATGAAAGAGACCATAAAACAGCTTCAGGACTTGACCCAGCGGATGCGTTTTTCCAAAGCCCCGGTAGTGGCGGCGCCCCATCACCTCACATTGGGTGGCGGCTTCGAATTGGTAGCGCCGGCGGCCCATCGCGTGGGTTTGGGCGAACTCTATATCGGCGCCGTGGAAGTAGGCGTGGGGCTGATCCCCGGGGCCGGCGGAAATCTGCGGATGATCCTTAATTTGATGGAAAACAGCGGAAAAGGGCGAATGAATGCATTCCAAGTGGCCCAAAAAGCATTTGAAACCATCGGCTTTGCAAAGGTGGCCACCAGCGCCGACGAAGCCAAATTCATGGGATACTTGTTGAAGACCGATACAGTCGTTATGAATAATGACCACCGGATCTGGGCGGCCAAACAAAAAGCCCTGGAATTAATTGAAAATGACTACGAACCTCCCGAATACAGAAACGATTTGAAACTTCCCGGTACCGGTGGACGAACAGCTATGGCTATGGCGTTAAAAGGATTTAAAGCACAAGGAAAAATTTCGGCCCACGATGAATTGATTGCCAAAAAACTGGCTTTTGTCCTCACCGGTGGCGATAAAGCCGGTTTGACCAAATCAGTGGATGAGCAATACCTCTTAGATATTGAACGCGAGGCCTTCGTCTCCCTGGCGGGGGAACCCTTAACTCAAGACCGGATCCGGTTTATGCTGAAAAAAGGTAAACCCCTGCGGAACTGAGTTCAGCGAACATCAAAGAGAGTCAAGGGGCGATGGGTTAGGTATCGCCCCTTTTTTTGCCAATAAATAAATTAATAGTTTTAACTTTACGGCTAAATTTCAATGGGATAATGACACATTCAAAAAGTCCACCGGCAAGTCTTTTGAATTATTTGAAAATTATTGCCATCCTGGCAATTCTTTATTTGTTTTTGGTGAGCATCGGTATGATCGGTTCGGGCTTCAAAGGCCTTGGTCGCGGTTTCGCCGAACAACTCATGTCCGGCACCGCTGCACCCCTCATTGGATTATTTATTGGCATCCTGGCCACCAGCCTCATTCAAAGTTCCTCTACTACCACATCCCTTGTTGTGGGCATGGTTGCGGCAGGCACTTTTGGCGAAGATCCTATCGTGGCGGTGGCGGCGGCCATTCCCTACATCATGGGTGCCAATATCGGCACCAGTATCACCAATACCATTGTTTCTTTGGGACATATCGTCAATAAAAATGAATTTCGCCGGGCCTTTTCCGCTTCGGTAGTCCATGACTTTTTCAATGCGATCTCCGTAATCATTCTCTTCCCCCTCCAATTGTATTTCGGTATCATCAGCAAGACTGCCAACTGGATGGCCAGCCTCTTCCTGGGCGCCGGCACATTCACATTTAAAAGCCCTATCAAAATGATCACCAAGCCGACGGTGGAGGTCATCAAGGATTTCTTTAAAATGCAGGATTTAATCAATTACAACTGGCTGCTGATCGTTGTGGCCTTAATCCTGCTTTTCATTTCTTTGAAATATTTAACTACATTGATTCGTAGTCTTGTTATGGAGAAACTGGAAGCCTTCTTTGATTCCCATATTTTTAAAACTTGGGTGCGGGCATTGTTCTTCGGTGTTTTTATTACTATCATGGTACAAAGCAGTTCGATCACTACTTCTTTGGTTGTCCCCCTCGCCGGTGCCGGGATTTTGCAGCTACGGCAGATTTTCCCTTATACCCTAGGGGCCAATATTGGGACGACTATCACGGCCCTCCTTGCCAGTTTAGTTTCTGGAACACACGCTCCTTTGGCAGTGGCCTTCGGCCACCTGGCATTTAATATTTTCGGCATCCTGCTTATCTGGCCCATCGAAAAAATTCGCAATATTCCAATTCAAATGGCAGAGTGGTTTGCAAAACTGGCTACCAGGAACCGAATTATTCCAATTGTTTATATCCTAGTAGTATTCTTTTTAGTCCCCTTATCCTTAATTTTCGCTGTGAGGTAACAATATGACAATCATTAAAGACATCATAAACCTGTGGAAAGCAGAAGATTTGCTTTCTCAAGCCTGGAACAGTTCTTACGAAATGATGGAACTATCCCGGGAGATATTCAACCAGGCCATTCAATACTTAAGGCATAAAGAAAATATTGAAACCCTGAAAGCGCTTAAAAAACGTGACCAGGAGATCAATGCCTTCCAGCAGGAAGTTCGCCGCAAAGTATTAACCCACTACGCTATTGAACAAGATACAAAGGATATGGTCAATGGGCTGATCTTAATCAACATGGTTGTGGACATCGAGCGCATCGGGGATTATTGTAAAAATATTTTGGACTTGGCAATAAATTATCCGGATCAAATCATTGCCGAGGATATCGAGAATGACCTGGCTATCATTGAAGAAGAGGTCAAGGAACGATTTGATAAAACTATTGAAGCGATCCACACCCAGGATTCGGATATAGCAAAATCTTTAATGGAAGGGTACCGGGAACAGATGACAGGAAAATCCGATAACATCGTTAATGGTATTCTTCGAGGTGATCTGGAATTTGGATCTACTACCAAAACATCAGCAATAGCGCTTTACGCAAGATATTTAAAAAGGATTGGCGCCCACCTGAAGAATATTACCACAACCTTAGTTAATCCTTTCGACTCTATCGGCTATAAAAAATAACGAAAAAACAATGAGAAAAATCTTCCTGGCTTTGGTTGTTTAGACAATAGGTGCGTCCTCTTGGATATCTGGGCAGGATATCAACGGCAATACTTTCTTCAATTACACGCACGCAAGCGAAAAAGATGCAATAAACAGATTTGACCTGAAACGAGTATACTTCACAGTTCAGAAAAAGGTATCCGATAAAATTACCTATAAATTTCAGACCGATTTGGATTATAAAAGCTCTCCTAAAAATATTTACGTTAAAATTTTATAACCGCTTTAAAAAGCTTTCTGTAAATACATTGTCTTTTAATTCCTGGTCATAGTCCACCTTCAGTACATCCAGTTCCGTACGGTGGTTATTTTTCAGGTTTTTCATGATCATTTTCGTAGCCGTCCAGTAATCACCATTTTTGACATGATCAGGAATATCAAGAATCTTGAAACGATCCCCTTTTTTATTGAAGAATACCACCCTTTTCATGAGTGAATTATGTTTTTCCACCCACACGATTCGGGAACTGTACTGCCCTCCTTTTTCTTTCGGCTTTGCCTCCACCTTATAGCAGGATGAGCCATGGATGGATTCCTCGCCCAAAAGTTCATATTCATCTGCGTCCAAGTTTCTCCCGGACAGATCTTCATAACTGAAATCCGTGCCCATAAAACTGCGGCCCTTCTCTTTGGTGCGAATGCGTTTTACTTTTTTCAAAGCCGGAAGGTACAACCATTGATCATCCGGATTGGAACCAACTTTATCCCATGTGAGGAATCCGGTACCTTTAACCTCTTTCGGTTTGGAAAACCTTAGTAGAGATTTGGATTTGAATTTGCCATCCTCATACTTTTTTTCGATGCTGGTCAATTCCCTCGACCGGCGTCTTTCTTTTTTGCCTTTCATAGAGATTAACGTCATTTTGAGTTGTGTCTGGATGTCAATCGGCTTTTTAATCTGATCCAGTTTTTCCATAATCGCCCGCCCGGTTGGTTGTGCAGTAAGAAAAGCACTCAGCAGGTAAATAAATATTATTAATCTGGTCATACCAGAATTTAATGGATTAAAAATTATAGTGCAGCCCGAGTCTCAAATGAGAAAAATCTTCCATTTTAGTAAAGGCGTTTTCTGGTTCGTCCTTTTCACCTTTAAACTGTACTATAGTTGTTTCAATTTTCCAGTTAATCCAAGGTGAATATCCAATAGAAGCAGTAAACATATAGCCACTTTCATCCATATTCAAAATTGTGGAACCCTTTAATTCCATACGATCATCCATCATTACACCACTAGAAGACAGCATGATCGCCTTATCGGTAAAGATAGCAAAGGGCGTTCCCATTCCTGGTCTGAAAGTTGGAATGGATGAATTGGGTAACTGGATTAGTTCAACGGATAAGGTATGAAACCAGTCATATTCTTCCGAACTTACATTACTAGTAATGTACTGACCCGAAATAGTTATATCAGAAGCAGTAGTATATTCAATCTGAAAAACAGATTGAGCGTAGGTGACCTCCTGGTGCAATTCATATAAATCAAGTGGAATCTTAAAAAGGTTGATGCTTAATAAGGGAGCCTTTGTTTTAAAAATAGATGATTCTCCACGGAGCGTAAAATCTCCGATGAATGTGACAAAATCAAATCCCCAAGTTGTTGTGGTCCGGTATCCCAAATTACGCTGATTGACTACTGGCGGCACGCCCTCCTGAAAAGTCGCATTAGTTGTCAACAGGCTAGGGGCTCGATCATTCCCATTAAAAATAGAAAATCCCACATCTCCTAGTGAAGAAGAATTCTGGACTCGGAATCCAAGCTCCATCTTCCTATCTACTTCGTATTCGACAAACGGCTTAACAGGTATACTGATCGGAAAATCCTTTTCACCATAAGGCATTCGGTTAATTTCATGTTTTGGGATAATGATACCCTCTAGTTGAAAACGCCCAATATATATTTTACTTGAAAACGATAGGGTTCCCAGTTTTCTCTTTGTTCCGGGAGAAAACATGTAATAATAGTCATATGGATTTAGATTATCGGTAGGGTTATTTCCATCTACCGCACCCCAGACATGAATCTGTTTCCCCAGTTTGACTTCACCCCAATCGGGATAATAGGCAAGATAGGCTTCCCTGAGTTCAAATGTGGTTTCAGAAGGCTGATTCCTATGTTCGATGGCTAAAACGGTTTTAATATCCCAATTGCCCATGGTGAATCCCAAATCTAATGAAAGAAGTCGGTAAGGTAGATTGATTTGGGATTGGTCGGATGTCCGTGTCATCACATATGGATTTACTTCTCCCGAATAATTCAGTTGACCGGTCAAAACAGATACTGTGAAAGTGAATAATAAGATTTTCATGATCAATCTTTAGGTAATCGTTTCAAATTCTTTTCCTGAAATAATGAGGCTTTCAAACCAGAATCCACATTTATTTTATCAAAAGTGACTTCGGTCGTATGATTTTTTTGTACATCCTCAACAAACACCCTTTCAATCACATAATAATCCTTCATTCGTTGATAGGAAAATTCTTTTTCTTTTTTCAATTCACCGCGTTTGTTGTAGGACATTTCTTTTACGCCATAAAAACCATTTTTTGCGATCCAAGATACATGCTTTGAATAAGATGATCTTAATGCCGGCTTCGGCACGATCTCCAATACGTAACAATCGATTCCATCTACAGTTGCGTCATCCAAGCGTGTATAATCATGTTCATCCAGTTCTCGATTGGTTAAGTCTTCGTAGCTCAGGTCTGAGCCCATAAATGCATCCCCCTTTTTCTTGGAGGAAATCCGTCTCACCTTCTTGAATGCAGGAAGCCACATTCGCATTTCATCATCTTTATTATTGTGCTCGATCTTCAAAAATGCCACACCCCTATCATCCTTTGGCTCCATGAACCAGATGATCTGTTTCTTATTGCCATCGATAGATCTGGACGTCATGATATTAATTCTGGTTTTCCCTTTAGAATTTGTCAGAATCATTTTGGTGGTATTGGACATATCTTTTGGTGATGGTTTTTCATCCACCCACTTTGCAATTTCTTGTCCGGACTGCCCTACAGCCAATGAAGACATTATTAGAAGGAGTAAAATTCTCACGGTGTATTCCTTTCGATTAATTTATTCTTTAATAATTCTGCTAAAGCGGATAAAACAGTTAATGTACCTAATGAAGTTGATACCATTGCAAAAACCATTAACCCGCCAATGTATTGAATGGGAATAAAAGCAGAGAAAAGTAAAGCCCCAAATCCCATATTCGAGGCTGCATCAAGTATGATGGGATAGCCCACATCATCTACAACTTCCCGTGAGAGTTTATTTTCCACGATTGTTCTGGATAATCTCCTGAATTGAGCAATATAGTGAATAGCAAAATCTACTCCCACACCAATAATGATAGAAGAAAGGATCGCAGTAATATGAGACAGTTCAATTCCAAAATATCCCATAAACCCGAAATTCATAAGTACAGCGGACGTCAGTGGTATAACGGCCAAAATACCCCATAAGATTTTCTTAAAAAATATGGAAGCAATAAAGCCTATTATAATCAAAGAAAAAATGATGCTGACTATGGTAGACTTGATAATCAAATTGACCAAATCCCTAATAATAACGATCATACCAGTGAAATCAACTTTCAGGTTTTTACCGAAGAATTGATCAATATATCTTTGGCTTGATTCCACAATCTCAAATGTTTCAGAGGTGGTTAAATTAGTACTGAATGCGGTTATAAGTCCCACTGAATACTGATAGTCCACCATAGTAGAGAAATCATCTGGGTCACCAGACATGGAATACATTGTAAATAAATTATTTACTTTCTCTCTGGACTCAGGAATCGATTCATACGCTGGATCATCATCCATCACTGTTCTATGCATTTGCTCGACCACATTGGCAATCGAATAGCTGGTTCTGACTTGCGGAAAATCTGCAAGTTTATCCTGCAGTTTTATCATACTATTCAGTGTTTCAGGTTCTTTCATATCCCCTTCTAGCCTGACCCTAAGATCGACTGTTCCGTTCATCTTTTCGCCAAGGAAATCCATACTGTCCCTTAATTCGGATCCTTTTTTAAAGAATTTGGCCATATCCACATCCACCGACACCTTAAATAAACCGAACAATCCAATGATAACAATAAACAGTCCTGTAGAAAAAACATATTTAGGATGTGTCAGTACAACCTTCCCTAATTTATCAATAATCTTCTCAAATACACTTTTGGTAGCGACTGCTTTTGAATTGGGATCCCATTTCTTCAAACTGATCAATGATGGCAGTAATGTAGAACTCAAGAACCATGCAATGAGGATTCCCGCACTGATGGTGATGCCATACCCAATCAAGGGTTCAAGGGGTGAGGTTGTCATTGCCAAGAAAGCTGCTACCGTGGTGATACTGGTCAAGAAAATGGGAATGAGCAATGAATCCATTGTGGATGCCACGGCCCTTCTTTTATCCTTAAAGATCCTGAACTCCTTAAAAAATTTGGTCATGACGTGGACACCATCGGAATTCGCAATGGTTAACAGGATAATAGGCATGGATGTATTTGCAAGTGTAAACAGGAATTTACCGGAACCGGTCAAGTGGACCATCCAACCCATGAACCCCATCATGGCCGCCAAAGATAACATGATCACTGTAATCACCATCCCGACAGCAGGTGCATTTCGCAGGTTCAGTAATAATATAATAACCATAATGATCATTCCGGCCAACATGAGCCCTTTTACATCCTCTCGGATCATAGGTGGCATGATCCCAGTGAAATAGGCCTGACCACCGTAATGGATATCAAATCCCTGCAAAATGGAATCTGTTATGGATTTTATTTCAGCAACAAAACCTACCAGTTCAATACTGTCAAATGGCTTAATGGTGGCAATGAAATAATCACCTTCTCTGCTCACCAATTGCTTTTTAATCTTTTCATTTTTATCCAGGTAAGTGAGAATGTCATCTACTTCTTCCTGGGACAGATTCCGGTATAACTGCAGGTCATCGATTTCCATGAATCCATCATAATTATCCATTCGTGTAGACGTAGAGATAGAAGTCACTTCATCCACCCAATCCGAAGCCTCCAAGGCTTCAGAAAGATCCCACAATTTTGCCAGTGCTTCAGGCTGAAAGATATTTTCCTCTTCATGCCCAAATGCAATAAAGACCACTTCTGTGCTGCCAAATTCTTCTTGGATATTATCCCATGATATCCTTGATTCCAGGTCTTCAGGCATCATTTTTAGCAGGTCATCATCAATCATAAAGAACCTCAAGCCGGACGCCATTATGATTGTAAAAATCATTGCCAAAGCAATCGTACGTTTTGGGTGATCTAGGCTCTGCCGAATGAACCACCTTCGAATGGGATGATCGGAATATTTAGACTCTATTATGCTCATAATATTGATTGATGGCCGCTCGGCCTTTTTCGTTAAATATGCCCCGGGCCACGACCTTGACAAATCCGCGAATAGTTTCACTAATGGGCAGATCATGTTTTAAAAAAAATTCCGGCTGAAAGGTACTATTTACAACATTGACATATACCACGGATGCAACTTTCATATCAATGTCATCCCGGGCCAATCCCTGCTCCTGGGCCAATTTCAAAATGGTGTAAAAATTTCGTTGCTGACTTAAACGAAAGGTTTCCACGTGATCCCAGATACTAGGATATAGTGATTTGAGTTCTACTAACTTATGAACCGGTGTACGTCCTGCAAATTTAGAGATTGCTTCCATAATTTTAATATATTGGAGCACCGGGTTGGGCTCTTCTTTCATCACTTTAATAAATACACTATTGATCTGGTCCAGGGCAAAATGCATGATGCCATGAATCAAATTCTCCTTGGTAGGGAAAAACTTATAGATGGTTTTTTTGCTCATGGCAAGCCGTTTGGAAAGCGCATCTACCGTGAAGGAGCGGACACCCCCGTCAGCGACGGATTCGAAGCCTCCGCTCAGTATTTGATCAATTTGTGGTTCTTGTTTCATAGAAAATGGAAACGATATTCGTATATTTCGTTTCCAAAATTAAAAACCGTATCTGATTTGAACCAAACCCTTTTTTATGAAATCTGCCGGGAAAACCCATAACTTTAATGATAGAAAATGGAAAATTCATTTAAATCTCCTATCATAATATTAGCTAACGGCGCTTTCCCCACTCACCTCATACCATTAGAAATCCTGGAAGACGCTGGAACGGTGATCTGTACTGACGGTTCAGCCAATACATTGGATACACTGAACCTCGTTCCCCATGTGATCATCGGAGACTTGGATTCAATAGACCCAGACTATGAATTCCATGGATTGGAGATCCACGATCCAAACCAGGATAATACAGACCTTGAAAAAGCTCTGGATTGGGCCGTTATGAATGGCCTTAAATCGGTCATCCTTCTTGGAGCTACGGGACTGCGGGAAGATATGACGGTGGCGAACCATTATATACTTTTTGATTGTTTTGAAAAATTGAACATTGAAATGGTCACTGACCATTTCACTATTACCTGTCACCGGGGCCAACGCTCCTTTGATTCTTTCCCGGGAGAAGTTGTTTCTTTATTCCCCCAGCGATTCGGTACGGTTGTGTCCACCACGGCACTCAAATATCCCTTGAATGATACAGTTTTGGATCCCTCCACCCGGGGCATTTCCAACCAATCTCTCGGCGCCACTTTTTCCGTGGATTCCTCTGACCCAATCCTCGTTTTTCGCGACCACCCCGAAAACTAAAATATGCACTGGCTCGACCTTTCTGTCCTGATCCTTTATGTAGGATTGCTCCTGTTTTTTGGTTTTTACCGCGCAAAACAATCGGGCAAAGATCCAGAAGCATATTTACTAGCGGGCCGAAAACTGAGCCTCCCCGGGTTTGTAGTAACATTGGTAGCTACATGGTATGGGGGCATCCTGGGGATCGGCGAAAACACCTATTCCTATGGCATCCAGACCTGGTTAATATTCGGATTCCCCTATTACATATTTGCACTTCTGTTTGCATTCTTCATTGCCGGACGAATCAACCGCCTCAAAACCATTTCACTCCCGGATCAGTTCCATGAACGGTATGGAAAAACCGCCGGTGTAGTTAGTTCGCTCTACATATTGGCTTTAGCCAGTCCAGCGCCCTACATCCTCAGTATTGGCCTTCTGCTTCAATTCATAACCGGGCTGTCTTTCGGGTTATCCCTCCTCATCGCCACAGGGATAAGCCTCAGTTATATCTGGATGGGTGGTTTCAAAGCGGTGGTTCGCACTGACATTTTTCAATTCGGACTCATGTTTTTAGGATTTGTTCTCCTTCTCATTTTTTCAATGAAATCCGGCGGTCCGCTAACTGGATCGAGTTTACCTGATTCCCATTTGGATCCCACTGGCGGCGCGTCAATCCAATATATTTTGGTGTGGTTTTTTATCGCCTTATGGACCTTTGTGGACCCGGGATTTTACCAGCGATGTGCTGCTGCCAAATCACCGGAAACGGCTAAAAAAGGCATTTTGATTTCAATTGGATTTTGGTTCATTTTTGATTTACTCACCCTTTCCACAGGGCTCTATGCCAAGGCCTTTCTCCCCGCCGGCGATCCATTATTTGCCTATCCCCGCTTGGGGGCCATGGTCCTGCCGCCCTTAGCTTATGGCATTTTCATCACCGGTTTGCTGGCAACCATTATGTCTACCATTGATTCACTTGGACTCATCAGCGCGATTACTTTTGGAAGAGATATTTTATGGCGCATCCAATCGCCCACAACCAAAGATCAGCAATTATGGGAAAATGAATCAACAGGATTGGTTCGCAAAGGATTGAGCGTCACAGCATTCATCGCACTAGGATTGGCCTTCAGCGTACCCTCTGTGGTCAACCTTTGGTACGGCCTTGGGTCTATCCTCGTTCCGGGTTTGGTCCTTCCATTTTTATTATCATTCAAAGCTGAACGACCCCACGGTGGAATAACAATGATGATGGTCACCCCTGTGATTGTTGGTGCCATTTGGATGTTTATTGGCAGTATGGGTGAAGGCTATCCTTTGGGACTTGAACCATTTTATCCCGGAATCCTAACATCTGCACTCATTTATGTAGTGAAAGTAAAGAATGGCTAAAGAAATTGAACGAAAATATTTAATGAACCTTACTCATTGGCCCGAAAATGTTAAAGGCACCCCCTACCGTCAGGGGTATCTGGCTATCACCGATAAAGGTATTGTCCGTGTCCGGATCAAAGGGAATATAGCCACGCTGACCGTGAAATCCAGCGGCACGGGCCTTTCACGGGACGAGTTCGAATATGAGATTCCCATGATTGAAGCGGAAACCCTTCTTAAACTATGTCAGAATGATATAATCGAAAAAACACGGTATAAGGTCATAGCTGAAGGCAAGGGTTGGGATGTGGATGAATTCCACGGAAAGAATGATGGATTATGGCTGGCGGAAGTTGAGTTGGACGCCGAAGATGAATCTGTCACTTTACCCAAATGGGCGGCGCAAGAGGTCACCGGGGATGAACATTATTATAATGCTTATTTGTCGAAACATCCGTTTTCATCCGGGCAAAATGAATAAACTTTTTCTTTTTCTTTTTTCTGTTTTCTTGTTTGGTCAAGAGGATGATTGGCATCATATTCACAATTCTCGTGAATTTTCTATTAGTGGCCTTGCCGCTTTTAAAAATGGTTATCTCGTTGTTCACGATAATAAAAAGAAAAAACAGCCGCGGGTCAGTTACTTGGATAATAAGCTTCAAATCACAAAGCTGATCTGGCCGGAGCCAAAACTTCCTTACGATCTTGAAGCGGCCGTTACTTATCCCAACAAGCCCAATCGATACATCCTGATGGAGAGTACGGGAAAATGTTACGAGGTGTTTGTGGATCCAAAGGATTTTCGCGTGGATGTGCTCCACACCTTTACCCTTCCAGGACTGAAAGCGACCATGAATTTAGAAGGTCTCACTATTTACCCGTCGGGCCAGGGCCTTGTTTTCATTTATGGCGATCGAGGTGCTGATACACGGAAGTCAACCCTGTATACGGCCTTTTTCAGTCCCGAAAAAAAATCGTTTTATGAACTGAAAAGGTTCACTTTCGACCTGCCTGAACCTAAAAAGTATAAGCGTAATATTGCTGATCTTGCTATTAAAGCCGATGGAAGTTTATGGACTTCCGCAACATCCGACCCCGGGGATGATGGCCCTTTCACCACTGCCATTTACGAACTGGGTGAAATCAATCCTGCCGGCGCATTTACACCGATTCATCCTGATTTATTGAAACCGATTATGGTTATTGCAGGACAAAAGGTGGAAGCCATGATGTTTCACAATGGGCGTTTGGTTTTAATGACGGATAATGAGAATTTCGGCACAACAGTTAAGTTCATGGATTAGCCAATGCTTAAAAAAATAATACTATTAATTTTCTTTGCCTCAACCCTTTACGGGCAATTTAATCACCAGGATAAATTGGTAATTAAACAGAAATTAGGTCAATTCACTGTCACTTTTGATTTTGATGGCCGCGTGAATGAAACAGGGTTTTTTCATAAGCATTTGGATATCGAATTTCATTATCCTATAAGCCCCACATGGACTGTCGGGATTAAATACAGGGCCTAATACCGCACCAAGAATGATGTCCGGTAATTGGAACAACGCCCGCAAGTGGAACTCATCAAAGCAATCAATAGGCCAAATTACAATTGCGCACTCGTATGAATTACTGCATCCGTGGCGGGCAAAATGATGAAATGCGCAACCGTAGCCGCATCCAGTTAAAAACACCCAAACCAACCACCCGATTGAAGGTAACACCCTTTATCAATAATGAATTTTTCTTCGTGCCTGATACATGGAATTATTATATAAACTAGACTTCTTTTGGATTCGACCTGCCAAAAACCAAATATGGTAAACCATCTATTTTTAAAATATGTTCGATCCCTAAAAGAAGGCAAATGGACACCCACATATACTTTTGTATTTAAATTATCTATCTAAAATCAAACCAATATTAGTCTTTTAACAACCAATACAAAATTTAATTAAGATTCTCCTCTGATTAGGACAAAACAATGACACAAAAACTCGTTTTATTTTTTATTTTTCAATCTTTGTTTGCTGGTTCTTCCGGGAAAATTCACCTTTGGCACGCAGAAAAATTTAATCGAATATTGTCCGATAAATTGGCAATGACTCTGGAGCAGGACTTCCGTTCAGAATCATCCCTCTATTATGTTCACAGCGATATTGGGTTTAAATATAAAATAAGTCCAAACTTTGCCCTCAATATTAATTTTAGAGAGGTATTCGAACAAAAAGATGGTGTCTGGATTTCTGAACAGCGGCCCCACGGGACCATTTCAACAAAATTCAAATTGGGCGCCTTTAATCTTTCAGCCAGAAGCCGAATAGAATACAGGATAAAACAAGACAAGGATCCAGTTTATCGAAATCGAGATATGATTACTATAAAAAGTCAACGTGAATTCACATCTTTAAAATTAGTTCCATACATCGCTGATGAGATTTTTTATGACTTTGAGAAAAAAGAAATAAATCGCAACCGTGCTTACATTGGCTTTTCAGTAAAATCGATTCAATCATTTAATCCTACTATTTATCTTATGCAACAATCCAATTACAAAGAAGACCAATGGGATTCTATCCTTATATTGGGCTTTAAATTTAATTTTTAGCACTATTTATTTTTACCCAACTTGAAAATTTTAATCTCAAAACTGCCGAAACATAATTGGTGGGGTCATGCATATCACCGTTTCAACCACCCAGTTTCGTTTAAGCGGTGGTGCTATTCACTGCCTGACCAACAAATTAAAAAATTTAGAGACGTCCCGAAAATCGGGACTATGCGTCTCTATTCCATCTCCGCTGAATATTCTCCCTTTGTCGCCAGGCTATTTAATTTCGCTCGTTTCATAAAGGCGTTTTGGGCGGCGGAAACATTTTCATCTTTCCCGCCCCATGCTTTCAACGCCGGTTGCTGTAAAGCGCGACCGTATGAAAATGACAAATTCCATGGTTTATTGTCACCCAATAATTGATTCATTTTATTTAAATGGGCCGTGGCATCTGTATCACTTTGTCCACCGGAAAGAAAGGCAATTCCCGGGACGGCTGCCGGTACTGTTCTAAAAAAACACTGGAGCGTGGCATGAGCCACTTCATCTACACCGACGCGGTCGCCGGCATCATAACCGGACAAAACCATATTGGGTTTTAATACCATTTGCTCATATTGAATGCCCTGGGAATACAATTCAAAAAATACTGTATGGAGGACTTCTTCTGTCACCACGAAGCTATCGTCTATGTCGTGGGTACCATCCATGAGAATTTCCGGCTCCACAATGGGTACAATATCATTAGCTTGGCATAGTGCCGCATAACGGGCGAGAGCATGAGCATTGGTGCTGATGCAGTAGCCACTAGGATTATCATCTGAAATATTAATGACGGCCCGCCATTTGGCAAAACGAGCGCCGAGCTGACGGTATTCTTTCAATCTTTCATCCAAGCCGTCTAATCCTGTCGTGATCTTTTCACCTTCGCTTCCAGATAAATCGTGGGCCCCCGTATCCACTTTGATCCCGGGGATGACTCCCTTCGCAGCTAAGTATTCAGGATAGGGTACACCTTTAGCCAGGGAGGACTGACGCAAAGTTTCATCATACAGGATAACACCGCTGATATAGTTTTCCATCCCTTGCGCAGAGAAGAGTAAATCCCGATAGACATTACGGCTCTCAAAAGTACTTTCAGTATTAATCTGTGCCAATCGTTTACCAATGGTGCCCGTACTTTCATCGGCGGCAAGGATTCCTTTCCCCGGAGCCACCATTGCTTCTGCAACATCTTCAAGATTATTCAAATTTAAACTCATAATTTTATTCCTATTTTTATTTTACCTAGGCTGACCAATCTCAGTCAGCAATCCATTAAACCATGGTTGGTCTGTATTAAAAGGTTTTCCACCTTTAATTCTTGCAAAATCAATTAATCCCAACTCGCCCTTATTGTCATCATCCAATCCTACGACACCACTTCGACTATCCAAAGCCAGTTGAGCGCCCAGTTTCCCCGAGACCTTAATCAATTTCAAATCTTTTTTATTCGGTGCGGCGCTGCGGCTGAAATAACCGCTCTTTTGAACAAGCGTTTTATCTGCGTTTAACCGTGCAGCAAACTGCCTGGCAAACCACTGTCCAGGATTCAATGTATCCAGTGCCACGTGGCCGAAGGCGTCCCGTTCAACAGTCTCCCCGGTCGCTTTCATTTCTTTTACAATGGTATCCGTTCCGGCTCCTTCACTTAAGAAAATATTGACTGAATCTTTTTCATCCATCAACGCTTTTAGACGTTCGCATTCAGCATCAAAATCAATATCCATTTCAGGGATGTAAACAGCATCCAAATCCCAGCGCTGTTGATCGATCAAAATTTCTGGTAAAAAATTCCGCTGCTTCAAACGGCCATGATATTCTCTGGCTGTATAGGCAGTAAGCCAACCGCAGTTCCGCCCCATAACCTCATGAATGAGGAGTTGCCTATGACTTGTTGTATTCTCGTTAGCGATATTTTCAAAGAAGATGGCCCCCTGCTCAGCCGCCGTCCACGCCCCTAGTGTTTGGGTGATCGGATACACATCATTATCCACTGTCTTCGGGAGCCCCACCACGGTAAGGTCATAACCATTTTCCTTAAGATAAAATGAAAGCTGCGCCGCCATGGTGTTGGTGTCGTCTCCGCCAATGGTGTGTAAAATATCAATGTCATCCTTCACCAACTGGTTTGCGGCAACCTGAAGTGGGTCTTCCCCATCTTTAACATAACCCCGTTTCACGCAGTCAGTAACATTGGTCAGTTTGACCCGGCTGTTCCCGATAGGGCTGCCGCCGAACTCATAAAGAATATCCGTCTTTTCCCGAACTGATTGAAGTATAGAAATGGACTTGCCCAAAAGCAGGCCGCGATAACCGTTGAGATAACCGATGAGTTCCGCCTCCGGAGCTGTATTGTTGTACGCTTCAATGAGTGCGCCAATAGAAGCTGAAAGGCAGGGTGCAATCCCCCCTGCGGTTAAAAATGCAATCTTCATGAAATTCCTAAATTTTCAGGATAAAAATTAAGAAAAGATATTTTACAAACAGATCAATTAATACCTTATTTATTCGAATTAATTGTTTCCTTGCATGCAAATAGATTGTTATCATATTATGTTTAACTCAATTTTCCGATAGTGTCATAAGAAGGAGGTTTTTATGCATAAAAGAAAGCGGTTTGTCCAATTAGCGATTTTTCTACTGGTGGGCATTACATTTGTAGGAGCTAAGGAACGATTCAGCGAAGATTTATTTAAAGCATTAAAATATCGGAATATCGGTCCTTTTCGCGGCGGAAGGTCCGCTGCGTCCACCGGTGTGCCCGGAAATAAATTGTTGGCCTATTTTGGTGGAACCGGTGGTGGTGTATGGCGAACTAAAAATGGCGGCCAAACCTGGGACAATATTTCAGATGGATATTTTGGTGGTTCAATTGGGGCTGTAACTGTCAGTGAATGGGATCCCAATGTGATCTATGTAGGTGGTGGTGAAGTTACTGTCCGCGGAAACGTCTCCCATGGGAATGGTGTTTGGAAATCCACCGATGCGGGCAAGACATGGAAACACGTGGGGCTCAAAGATTCCCGACGGATTCCCCGTATAAGAGTTCATCCCAGAAACCCCGATCTTGTTTACGTGGCCGCCTTAGGCCACCTTTTCGGCCCAAATGAAGAACGGGGTGTTTTCCGCAGTAAGGATGGCGGTGAAACATGGGAAAAGGTGCTGTATATCAATGATGAAGTCGGAGCCTGTGACCTCATCCTTGACCCTAACAACCCACGCATTATATTTGCCACAACATGGCGAATCAAACGGACACCCTATAGTTTGGAGAGCGGTGGTGAAGGATCCGGCATGTGGAAATCCACTGATGGTGGTGATACGTGGACAGAGATCACTCGCAACAAAGGATTGCCCGAAGGAATGATGGGCATTATTGGTGTAACCATCTCTCCTCTAAATTCTAATCGGATGTGGACTTTGATCGAAAACCAAAAGGGTGGATTATTCCGCTCCGATGATGGTGGAGAAACCTGGATCAAAACCAGTTCAGACAACAATCTGCGTCAGCGTGCTTGGTATTACACGCGGATCTATGCCGACACGGAAAATGAAGATTTGGTGTATGTATTGAATGTCTCCTTCTGGCGCTCCAAGGATGGAGGCAAAACATTTAGCCGCATCCGCACACCCCATGGAGATCATCATGACTTGTGGATCGACCCCATGGATGCAAAGCATCTCATCATCGCGGATGATGGTGGTGGGCAAGTATCCTTTGACGCCGGTGCAACATGGAGCACTTACCATAACCAGCCCACTGCACAGTTTTACCGAGTGGATGTGGACAATCAATTTCCCTACCGCGTCTATGCAGGTCAACAGGATAACAGTACTGTTTCCATTGCGTCGCGTACTATGGGTGGTAGCATTACCGAACGGGATTTTCATGCCGTTGGCGGTGGTGAAAGTGCACATGTGGCACCCCATCCCAACAATCCCAATATTGTTTATGCGGGTTCCTATAGTGGGTTTTTAACGCGCTATGACCATACCACAGGGGAACGACGTAACATTACGGTTTATCCTGATAATCCCATGGGCCACGGCGTGAAAGATATGAAATACCGTTTCCAATGGAACTTCCCTATCGAGTTCGATCCATTCGATTCAGATGTACTTTACGTGGGCTCACAACACCTCCATAGATCAATGGATGAGGGAGAGTCATGGGAAGTCATTAGCCCGGACCTATCCACGAATACTGTTTCAATGCAGGATGAGTCAGGTGGACCCATCACAAAAGATGATACAGGTGTTGAATACTATTGCACTGTTTTTGTGATTACACCATCTACCCATGAGAAAGGCATCATTTGGATTGGTACTGATGACGGCCGTGTCCATATCACCAAAAATGGGGGCAAATTATGGACGGATATTACGCCCAAGAATATGCCCAAATGGGGTATGGTAAATTCAATTGATCAATCTCCACACGATCCCGCTACGGCCTATATGGCAATGAGCAGATATAAGTCTGACGATTTTAAGCCCTACCTTTTCAAAACCAACAATTACGGGAAATCCTGGAAAATGATTTCAAAAGGTATTCCAAATGATGCCTTCACCCGTGTTGTGCGAGAAGATCCGGGCAGAAAAGGATTGCTTTATGCTGGAACAGAAACAGGCATATACATTTCATTCGATGACGGCAAAAACTGGCAATCCTTCCAACTAAACCTGCCCATCGTTCCTATAACAGATCTGGCCGTGAAAGAAAATGATCTCGTGGTAGGCACCCAAGGCCGGTCATTCTGGATCATGGATGACCTAACGCCGCTACATCAATTATCGGATACAATCGCGAGTGCCAACTCCCATCTTTATCGTCCGCGAGATACCTATCGCCTCCCCGGTGGTGGCGGATGGGGCGGTCCAAGTCCGACTTGGGGTGCAAATCCGCCTAATGGCGTCATGACCTTTTACTATTTCGATGAGGAAGTAGAAAAGGATGGCGAATTCAAATTGGAATTCATGGAAGCCGATGGTGATGTCATCAAGACCTTTACCCATAAAAAAGATAAAAAGAACCCTGGACCGGTTGCCGATGTGAAGAAAGGCATGAATCGCTTTGTTTGGGATATGCGCTACCCCGATGCGAAAAAGGTTCCCGGTGCTGTTATGTGGGGTGGTTCTCACATTGGGCCAAAAGCTGTCCCCGGTGATTATAAGGTGCGGATGACGGTGAATGACAAAAGCCAAACTCAGTCCTTTAAAATATTAAAGGACCCTCGGATTAATACGACCCAGTCTGACTTTCAAGATCAGTTTGACCTCCTTATGGATATACGGAATCAAACCACGGAGATCAACGAAAAGATTCTGACCATTCGCAGCATTAAAAAACAGGTCAATACTCTCACCGGTTTAATGAAGGATTCTGGATTCAAAAATGAAAAAGTGACTTCAGCGGGAACGGCACTAGTCAAATCACTTGCAGAAATCGAAGAAGAATTGATCCAGGTAAAATCTAAATCAGGCCAGGATCCATTAAACTATCCCATCAAATTAGATAATAAGATTGCCGCACTCGTTCGGGTAGTCTCCAGTGTGGATGCTCGCCCTACGACTCAGTCTTATGATGTTTTGACTGACCTGGTTGATCAAGCCGAGGTCCATTACAAAAAACTGGAAAAAGTTCTGACAGATGACCTATTTAAGTTCAACAATATGGTCAGCGATGAAGGTGTACCGGCGGTAATGGTTATACCTTCGGAGATGAGTGTAGAGCGTTAACCTTTACTTAAAAATATGAAGAAATAAAAAAGGCTCCAAATCGGGGCCTTTTTTATTTTTTCATTCTCAAATATTTTTGGGGAAGCGGCTCTTCTTTCGTTTCTCCATTCCATAAAATACTGATGATCCACCAACGGTCATTGTCATGCATCAATTGAATGCTATTAATTCCACGGGCGAATGGCTTTTTATCGCTGGCTGAGTGTCGACTATCGTAAGTCGAAAATACATGGGTGATGTGGCGGTACTGTTCAGTTCTTCTGCCAATCTCCCGTTCAAAAAACCCATTCCCAACCAAAAATGGTTCCGCACGTTTGATATAATCTTCCGGCGTCATGGCACGAGTATCCACTAAACCCTCTTTCGTTTCACCCACGGAACGAAGTGTCCCCGAATCATGGAATAAATACCGAAATCGGTCCCAGTCCCGGGCCTCTCCTTTTTCTCCTGAGATCACATCATATAGTGCCTTGATAATTGAATCTAAAGATTCCACATCTTTTTCATATCCGCTCGGACCACCTATAAAAAAAATACCAAAAATGATTGATAATAAAATAGTTTTCACAAATCCCTCCTAAAGTCTTTCATGGAAATTAACCTAAAATAGAAATAATATCCCTGGATCAATATCACTGAATAAAATGAATCAAATTCTCTGGACCCCCACCCAATCTCAAGTAGATGCATCCCAAATGGAAGCTTTTCGAAAGCAGGTAAATGCCCGTTTCAATTTAAACTTAAATGATTATCATGATTTACACCAATGGTCCGTATCGAATATCACCGATTTCTGGAAAGCCATCTGGGGATTTATGGCCATTAAATTTTCTTCCGATTATAAACAAGTGGTGGATGATGACACCAAAATGCCCGGTGCCAAATGGTTTGATGGCGTCACGTTCAATTTTGCAGAAAATCTACTAAGAGTTCGATCGGACAAGCCTGCTATCCACTTCAAGGGTGAAGGTCAACCGGCGCACACCCTGTCTTACAATGAACTTTTTCATGCAGTAGAAACACTGGCTTCTGCCTTAAGAAAAATGGGCCTAAAAAAAGGGGATCGCGTGGCGGGCTTCATGCCCAATATGCCTGAGACCATTATCGCTATGCTGGCGACTACCGCCATTGGTGCCATTTGGTCTTCATCATCGCCTGACTTTGGTATTAAGGGAGTTTTAGATCGTTTCACTCAAATTGAACCAAAATTCCTCTTCGCTGCTAACGGATATTTCTATAATGGAAAACCTTTCGACTCAATTAATAAGCTAAACAGCATTTTGGATCAACTCCCCACTGTCGAAAAGGTAGTAATCACGCCCTACACTGAATTTGATCCCGATATTTCATCCGTAAAAAACGGTGTTATGTGGGATGATTTTGTAGATACCAGCCAGAACACACTCGAGTTTGAACAAGTCTCATTTGACCATCCGCTTTATATCATGTATTCCAGTGGCACTACGGGATTACCCAAATCTATCGTCCACGGTGCCGGTGGGACATTGCTCCAACACCTAAAAGAATTACGACTCCATGGCAATATCGGTATGGATGATACTGTATTTTATTTTACCACCTGTGGATGGATGATGTGGAACTGGCTGGTGAGCAATTTGGCTATTGGTGCAACTATTGTCCTGTATGACGGGTCGCCTTTTCATCCCAATTCAAACGCCATGTGGGATATGGTAGATGAACTTGAGATCACTCATTTTGGTACATCCGCTAAATTTATTGATGCCTGCCGACAAGAAGGCCTCGCACCCAGAGACACCCATTCACTCGCATCTATGAAAACCATTTTTTCCACAGGTTCCCCTTTGGTGGAGGAAAGTTTTGATTATGTTTATGACCATATCAAAACGAATGTGCAGTTGGCTTCAATTTCCGGTGGAACCGATATTATTTCTTGTTTTGTAGGGGGGAACCCCACCCTCCCTGTGTATCGGGGCGAACTCCAATGTGTGGGACTCGGTATGGATGTGGCCGCTTACGATTTTAAAGGGAATGCCCTTAAAAATGAAAAAGGCGAGTTGGTGTGCCGCAAAGCATTTCCATCCATGCCTATCTATTTTTGGAATGATCCGGATGATCAAAAATACCACAAGGCCTATTTCGATGAATTTCCCGGCATCTGGTATCATGGTGATTATATTGAAGTTAATGAACACGGCGGCGTGCAGATCTTTGGTCGCAGCGATGCCACCCTAAATCCCGGCGGTGTTCGGATTGGCACAGCTGAAATCTACCGCGTGGTAGATTCTTTTGAGGAAGTTGCTGATAGTTTAATCGTAGGGCAAGCTATCAATGGGGATGAACGCGTTGTCCTATTTATGATGCTAAATGAAGGGCAGAATTTGTCGGATAAATTCATTACAGAAATCAAAATGGCTATTCGTACCCATTGCTCTCCTCGCCATGTACCCGCCATTATTTTAGAGACAGAAGATATCCCATATACCATCAATGGGAAGAAAGTAGAAATTGCAGTGAAAAAAATGATTCATGGTGAGGATGTGGCCAACAAAGATGCTTTAGCCAATCCGGAGTCATTAGAATTATATCGAAATTTGGATGCACTCACGTAGAGACGTAGTATACTACGTCTCTACGTATAATTAAATGGATACATTCAGTCACGCCCTTTGGGGAAAAGGATTATTCGGATATCGTGGGAAACCATGGATGGCCCTATTCTTTGGCGCCATGCCGGACCTTTTTTCATTTGGCATTTTAATTTCCATGCGGATTCTATCAGGAGAATTTTGGTTCGGTGGACCACCCCCAATTGAATCGATCCCCTGGTGGGTATTCATCAATTATGATATATCGCATAGTTTTGTCAGTGCATTTTTATGTATCAGCATTGTGTATAGATATAGGAAAGATCTGGCCTTTGCTATGCTGGGCTGGCCCTTTCACATTCTGCTGGATTTCCCTTTTCACACCAAAGCCTTTTTCCCTACCAAACTGCTTTGGCCACTCACAGATTTTTCATTTGATGGGATTCCCTGGTCCCGGCCGGAAATCTGGTTTCCGAATCTGGCGGGAATCCTGGTTTTATTTATTTACAGGAAATATAAATCGTAGAGACGCTTTCAATGTATCTCTACATCATATTTTAATTAAACTGGCTGAGGATATCCACCAGGTCAGCTACCCGGTTGGAATAACCCCATTCGTTATCATACCAATTCAGGGTTTTTACCAAACTGCCTTCGATTACTTTCGTGAAAGGTGCATCGAAAATAGATGAATGTGGATTACCAATAATATCTGTTGAAACGACCGGCAAAGTGGAATATTCTACAACGTTGCTCATACCATTACTTTTAGAAGCACTCAAGACTGCCTCGTTGATATCATCCACCGTTACATCTTTCCCCAGTCGGAATACACTGTCCACTACTGAACCATCAGGGACCGGTACCCGCATGGCGATGCCATCCAGTTTACCTTGTAATTCTGGCAAAACTTTGCCCACTGCTTTGGCAGCACCAGTTGTTGTTGGAATGATATTCTCAGCGGCGGCGCGGCTTCGGCGCCAGTCTGAGTGAGGCACATCAGCTAATCTCTGATCATTCGTATAAGCATGGATCGTATTAATCACACCATACTCAATTCCGAAATTATCGTTCAGGATTTTTGCCATTGGCGCCAGACAATTGGTGGTACAACTGGCATTAGAAATGATCTTATGATTGGCAGTCAATCCATCATTATTCACGCCAATCACTAATGTATAATCAATCTCATCTTTAGCTGGCACTGTGAGTATCACTCGATTGGCGCCGGCATTTAAATGCTGTTCTAACTGTGTACGTTTCCGGAAAATACCGGTAGATTCAATGACCACATCAACTTCTAATTCATCCCATGGCAACTGAGAGGGGTCTCGTTCTGCCAGCATTTGAATTACATTGTGGGAAGTTTTCATCCGATCTCCATCCAGCGTCACTGTATCATCAAACCGGCCCATGACTGTGTCATATTTCAATAAATATGCCATGGCGTCATTATCGGCAATATCATTGATCGCCACAACCGAAACATTTTCTCTGCTATTCAGGATTCTGAATACGGACCGGCCGATACGACCGAACCCATTTATTGCGACTCTCATCTTATGATTCTCCCAGGGATGCATAAGCATCGGCTAATTCTAAAATTCGGTTAGCAAATCCCCAGCCATTATCAAACCAAGCTATTGTTTTTAACAATTTACCCGAAGCGATCATGGTTGCTTTGCTGTCAAAGACCATGGTTTCACCGCTGCCAATGGCATCGCTGGAAACGATGGGGTCATCTGTATATCCAATGATTTCGCAGAGGCTGTTTTCACTGGCTTCCTTGAAAGCCATATTTACCTCTTCGATTGAAGGCATTTTCTTCATTTCAGTGGTAAGGTCAATGCATGAACCATTGGCTACAGGCACGTTCATGGCCATTCCGGTGATCTTATCTTTGAATTGGGGCATGAGTTGGGATACATATTCTGGGGCCCAGGTCTCATTCGGGATAATATTTTCAACTGCTGATCGACTCCTTCTGAGGTCAGACCTTACAGAATCGGCTAATGGTTGATCCGAGGTATAGGCATGAACGGTTGTCATCATGGCCTGATTTACACCGAATGCTTCATCCAATACCTTGAGCATAAGTGCCAATACTTGGGTAGTGGCTGATGTGGTGGATATAATCTTATCATCCTTGTGGATCTCACCATCATTTAATCCTTTGATGATAATGCGATCGATGTTATCCTTAGGCGGTTTTGAGACTAAAACGCGACCTGCACCAGCATCAATATGAAGTTGAAGTTCATTCCGATGGCGATAGGCACCAGTAGAATCAATTACTATGTCCACATCGTAAGCATCCCAAGGAACAGTCCCTGGGGTACCGCCAGCCAACAGTCGCGCTGAATGCTCATGATAATGAATGGTATTGCCATCTAATGTGATCTCGTCTGCCATGGTACCGTGAATGGAATCCCGCATGAGTAGATAATGCATGGCTTCAACCTCACCCAGATCACTGATGGCCACGAATTGAATTTGGGGTTGGTTATAACCGATTCGAAAGATATTACGGCCGATACGCCCAAATCCAAACAAACCGATTCGAAGTGGTTTTTGCATTTAAAAGTCCTTTAATAATAATTATACACTATATGGGCGACCACTAAAATTACCGATTATTTTGAATAGAAAAACCGATTATATTGGATTACCGATTATGATTACAAATTTTATCCCACTCATTGTTGCGATTCTCATATCTTTGGTAGCCATGGGTATGGTTTTCTTTAGTGGTTTCCAAACTAAATATTGGCTTTTGATTTTATCTATATTTGCATTGGCCTTTTCATCCAATTATAATTTGACCCATAACCCTCACTTGATTATCTGGTTATGCAACTTTACGATTCTTTTTGGGATAGGGTTATGTTTTCGATTTCATCAAATTCTGTTTGATGTATTTTTTTATTTTTCCTGGACGGGCAGCTTGTTTACACTATTAATTTTTGATAATCCTGTTGCACCGAAAATGGGTACATATCCAGTGGCGTTTATTGGCTTTGTTCTTAAACATTCAATCCCTCTCCTCTTGACGGTCTATTTTATCAAAACTGAAAGAAAAAGACTTTCTGTGAATGCAATGAGAACAAGTTTAAGTGTTATGGCTGGATATACATTTTTTATTGCGATATATAATATATTTTTTAATCAAAATATTTTGGATTTGCGGTACCCCACTCTGGGTATAGAACAATTGTTTGGCCCATGGCCCGTTTATGTGCTCATAAATATTATGTTGACAATTTTGTGGTATAAGACAATAGATATCATTACAAATAAATTGGGACTGATCCACACCTAACAAGTTTCTCAAATCAATCCATCGTTACAATTCGGATTGAATAACACCAAGAAAATCCTTTCAGGAATTTCCTTCTAACTTAAGTAAAGGTGGATTATCGTTGTAATGCTCTACGGAACCCAATTGTCAGGACAGGAAGAACAAAGATTATCCAATACCCCCAAGTTAGGGCACCATATCCCCTGGCTATCAAATCCACCAACCCTACTGCGTTTGCGATGAAAATTGAAATAACCAATAGTCCTAAAGCAATACTAGACCGCCATTTGTTTGTCAATCCCTGATGAACGGCGGCAATTCTTTCATTGAAACCGTGTAATAACCCTACTCCCGTTTCAATAAAGGTCCCAAATAAAACAATTTGAAAAATAAGTTTTAAGCCATTCCACTCTAAGTGATCTAATACCAAATTGACGGGTACGGCAGACTCCAATACTTGTGGGTATTGGCTGAGCATAGCAAAAAACATAAACACAGCAGGGATCATCCCGATTACTCCCGCAATAGTCCCGGAGATAATGGCTTCATGCCTGGTCTCAATATGGCGAACGCAAAAAAGAATAGCCGGGGCCATGCCAATATTATAAGCGGCGTATTTTATCCCTCCTATGGTCCAACTCGCTTCATTGGATTGAACCTGAATATTCATTCCAATGGAATCTCCAAATTTCGAATACACAGCAATAAACATGACTGCAAATACAAAGTATAGTATGATAGACCAAAATGAGAGCACTTTTTCGATCAGGGTCGTGCCAAAAAAAACAATGATTCCCACCAATACCATCATGATAATGATACCAAACAGATTGGGAATACCAAACATTTCATGGATGATTTCCCCAGAGGCAGAACCCATAACCGACACCACTAGGATCAATCCTACCAGATAAAGCACTTCGTAACTCACCCACCCTTTGCCCAGCAGACCTTTCAAAAAGGAACGATATTCATAGTGGCGTCCGCGTCGAGCCAATTCAAAACAAATAGCCAATACAATACTCCAAATGATCGTGGCCACGGCCATATTCACCAATCCCGCCACAGGACCAGCATTTAGGAAAAACTCCACCAATTCACGACCAGTACCATAACCACCGCCTATAATCAGGGATTGAAAAATAAACCCGGGTAACAGGTATTTCTGGAAAACTATTCTATTCATCTTCACATTTAAAGTATATCAAACTTATTTCTGATATTGTCTAGTATATCACCGCACCCCTCTACCAATGGATCAATGCATGGCAATCCGGTTTCCGTCCGCAAGTTCTTCAGGTATTCTTCACGTGTATTGGTAGGTAAACCAAAAGTATTAATACTAACTCCCACACAAGTTATATTAGGGTTGGTACGTCTACCTACCTGTGAATGCAAATCGATACATTCAGGGATAGATGGAAGTGGATAATGCTCCCAACCGGATAAAACATTTCTGGTGGCATCGTGACAAACCACGAATGTATCAGGTTGCGAACCGTGCAGCAAGCCAAGACTTACACCGGCATACCCCGGATGGAATAGGGATCCTTGTCCCTCTATTACGTCCCAGTGATCAGGCGAATTATCTGGGGAAAGCATTTCGGCAGCGCCTGAAATAAAATCGGCTGGGACCGCATCAATGGGGATGCCTTCGCCTACAATCATGATACCGGTCTGTCCTGTGGCGCAAAAGGTGGAATTCATACCCGCTTCACGCATGGCTTTATCAAGTGCCAAAGCGGTATATTTCTTGCCACAGGCACAGTCTGTTGCCACAGTTAAAAGGCGCCGACCAGTACGCTTAATGCCAGTACCCACAGGCAGATTCGGCGGCGGTACACGTACATCAATTAATCGCGAACCGGATTTACTTGCAGCATGAACAACTTTTGGATGGTCTTTTAGTTTTATATGAAGGCCATTAACAATATCAAGTCCTTGATTGGCAGCTTCAATTATAACATCCCACCATTCGTCAGGAATAATACCGCCAATAGGCGCCACACCAATAATTAAACTACGAACGCCTTTAGAAGCTGCTTCTTCCACAGATATATCAGGAACACTTAAATCCACACGACAACCGGAGAATCGTAATTGACCCGCAACCAATTCTGGCCTCCATTGGACAAGTCCAAATCCTGTCTTTGCGTAAGTTGGATCTTTTTCCGCGCCAATCAGAATCAAATAAGGTGCATTTAATTTCATTTTATTGATTTTTTCCATTCAGCATGAAATGCTAAATCTTTTTTGTTTCAAAAGCAAAGGTAGGCGATTCTCCCGTATTCCATGCCGTAAGGGCACCTTCAATAATTAATACTAATTTTTTTTCTTATACCCGGGGCCCCGCACGACCCGTCCCGGGGTAGCGCCGGTGTGTTCTCCATCTTTCAAAACCTGTTCACCATTAACAAAAACGTGGTGAACGCCGCTAGCCAATTGATGCGGTTTAGCAAAGGTAGCATGGTCCTGGATTGTTTCAGGATCAAAAATAACCACATCAGCATAATAACCTTTTCTCAGGTAACCCCTATATTTGACTTTTAACTTATCCGCGGAAAGACCGGTTAATTTATGGATCGCATTTTCTAGGGTAATGACCTTCTCATCACGGACATATTTCCCCAGCAAGCGAGCAAAATTTCCGTAAGCCCTGGGATGGGGATTATTTTTTAAAAAGTCTCCTTCAGGTGCCAGTGATCCGGCGTCGGAACCAAAACTTATATAAGGAAGTTGAATCTGTTTTTTGATATTCTCTTCAGACATAAGGAAGTACACCACATCCACTCGGCTTCCATCCTGAATGACAAAATCTATAGCCACATCGGCATAATGTTTTCCCAATTCATCGGCCACTTCCTTCAGCGTTTTACCGATATATTGTCTTAGATCAGGATTTTTAAATCCGGAGAACAAAACATCTTCCGGCCCGGCTAAGAATCCCAGATTTTCCCATTCATCCGTATCCGAAATCATTTCCTGTTTGACTTTCGCCCGGATTTCAGTATTCTTCAGGCGTTCCACCCATTTTTCATAGCCCCCTTCCTGAACCCAGGGCGGCATATGGGCATTCAACCCCGTGGCACCGGCCACGTATAAATACATATCAGTGGAAATTTCCAAACCGCGCTCCCGGGCCTCGTTTATTTTAGCGATGGCCAAATCCATTTTATAATGGTTGGGCTTACCTCCAGCCTTTAAGTGATATACTTCAGCTGGAATCTTTGCTTTGTCCGCAATGGTGATGAGTTCATCCAGAGCTTCCAAAAAACGGTTGCTTTCACTTCGCATGTGAGAGATATACATCCCATCATATTCCGCGGCAACTTTGCAGAGTTCAATTAATTCTTCTGTTGAGGAATAAAAGGCCGGTGCATAAATCAGGGATGACCCTATACCCAAAGCACCTTCTTCCATGGCCTGGCGGACAAGTGATCGCATATTCTCTAACTCTGCTTCTGTGGGTGGCCTGTCCTCAAAACCAATCTCATGGATGCGAAGTGTGGTGGCCCCCACAAAGGATGCTACATTGGTGGAGATGCCTTTTCTTTCCAATGATGCCAAATATTCACCCAGGGTGGTCCAATCAATATCATACTTGAATTCACCCATACTTTTCTTTTCATTTTCCTTCATTGTATCGTTCAAGGGACCCATTGACCATCCTTCCCCAAAAACTTCTAGGGTTACGCCTTGTTTAATATCACTTAAAGACCGTCCGTCAGCGATAAGGGAGGTGGTAGCCCAACTGAGCATATTAATAAATCCTGGTGCGACTGCTAATCCTTTAGCATCAATTTCTTGCCTACCAACACCTTTAATATTTTGTGCAATTTTTATAATTTGGTCACCATTTATAGCCAAATCTGCTTTAATGGGGGAATTGCCAGTACCATCATAGATTTCACCATTGCGAATGACGATATCATATTTAGCGAAACCTATCACTAAATACATTAATGGTATAACTATTACTATTTTTCTAATCATTTTTTACCTTTAATACTAATTATAAATACAACATAATACTGTTATTTAATAATATTACAACATTTTTGTTGTATATTAATACTAGTTATTTTATACTTCTTATAGTGTTTTTTGGTTATTTATATAAGTAATCATAAGAACTCTCCAAATGATAAAATAATAGGATGCGTTGTCGTGTCCTATTTTTTTTACTTATAATTAAATCCCAATAGATTCCAGTAGAGGGACTGTTATTGCTCTTCATATGGGTATTAATAATCCCATCAAAAAAGGCTTCAATGATTTCAGGATTCTTAAAACGGTCAGAAACTTCAACTCCCGAAACATGTTGCAAAAAAACAAGTAAGGTTAACAAAAAATAGATTAATTTTTTCATAAGAAATTCCTATATATATTTATTTCATTTCTTTGTATAAACTAATTTTCCAGAGATATAAACCCGTTCAACCCATGTTTTGATACTCAAGGGGTCACCATCTAATATGATTATATCTGCATCTTTGCCTACTTCAAGACTGCCAACCCTATCATCAACATCCAATATCTCCGCAGCACTGAGTGTAATACTTCGCAGTACGGCATCTTCAGGCATGCCATAACCTGTGGTAATTGCAGCATCGATTAGCAGCCATTTCCCGGTAATCCCTTTGGCTAGGGATCCTAATCCGTAAGAGAAGCTACCGAACGCAACTTTAATTCCCGCTTTGTGTAAGCGACCCGCCAGCCCTTCATCCACAGTTGGATATTCTGAAAGGTCTGGGATTTCTTCACCCGAAATATATGGGTGCGATACAGGCCCGAGAACAATTGATATACTTTTATCTGCAAGTTCGTCAATGTATGTATCTGATGAAGCCCCACCATCGATGATTAAATCAAAGTTAAATTCATCGGCCAAGTTCATAGCTGTCCGTATATCGCCAGGGCCATTAGCTTGAATCCTTGCAGGGATTTTTCTTTCAAGTAACAAATTCATTGCCTCCATGCTCAGATCTCGCACTGGATTATCTTTAATATTTTGATATTCTTGCGCTTTTATAAAAGTATCTCTTAGTTGAGATACAGCTGCCATTTTAGTTACGGGTGTCCGATTTTCTTTACGATTTAATTTCCCGGGTTTAGACCCCAAGGTTATATCTATGGCTGCAGGTGCTCTTACAACCATTTTATCAAAGGTAGATGCTGCTGTTTTGACAATAGCACCTTGTCCACCCAAAATTGTAGCGTCACCCGGTGCAATATAAATAGTCGTTATACCTCCGCTTAGTAGATCATTAGCTTTAATTTCTCCCGTCCCATCACCAAACTTTCCAAATGGATAATAGGCTTCAATAATTCTTAATTCTGGCGATATAGTTTTTATTGATTCATTTAAATCTTTAGGATCAATCCCGTAATAAGTCATGGCATCAATTAAGCCAGGCATTATTACCTTTCCACTTGCATTAATGATTTTTGCGTCGTGAGGAATATTAATATTTAGACCCACATCTTTTATTATTCCTCCATCAATTATAATTGTACCTTTTTCAATCACTGGTCCTGTGATTGTTATTATTCTTCCTCCTTTTATTGCTATAGATTGTGCAAATAAAGTAGAAAAAGTAAAGAATAGTAAAAAACTAACTCTCATTAGGTGAATTAATTGATGTTTGAATATTTGGGTATTAATCATCTTAGAATAAAATATAAATTAATTTTTAGTTCTTTCTCTATTATATACTTCCATTCCGTTGATATAAACTTTTTCAATTCTTGATTTTGGTTCATACCAACGACCATCAATAACGACAAAATCTGCATCTTTACCCTTTTTTAAAGATCCTACACGGTCACTTACATTTGCAATAATTGCAGGATTAATGGTAATTGCTTCTAATGCTGCTTGTTCTGTCATACCATAACGAATACCCATACCTGCATTGCCCCTTTGCCACTTTGAAGATACTACAGGATCATCTGTATGAAATGCAAAAAGGATACCATGTTCATTCATTATTTTCCCGGTATACATTACACTATCACTTATACCAATCCTAGAAAACAAAGGCATCCCAACAACTTTTACGTTACGTTTTGCAATCTCTTCAGGAACTTTATACGCTTCGGTTGAATGATGGAGCGTCAAGTCAAAGTTGAATTCATCCTTTAATCTTAATATAGAAAGTATATCATGAGCAGAGTGAACATGTGATCGAATTCGATCTTTTCCTGATAAAACCTCTGCGAAAGCTTCTAGTGCTAAATCTTTTTCAGGAGCAGGAGAATCTTTTTTCCCCTTTTCCCATTCTATTATTCTTTTTTCATATTCTTTTGCTTTAATAAATTTTTCTCTTAGAAATGAGGTTACTGCCATACTAGTCTTGGGTGAGCTTCTCTTTCCTCCCATAGCAATTTTAACACCGCCTTTTTCCAGTAATACTCTTTCTTCGATCCTTCCACCCCATGTTTTAATCACTACTGCCTGGCCTGATGATACTTCACCGCTACCAGGACCCGTTACAACGGTAGTTACTCCACCTTTATATGCTTTTTCCCAATAAGTTTTATCAGGTGATAAAATATCTATAATTTTATGCTGTGGACCAAAAACAACTGGAAATTCATTCAAGTCTTCAGGTGGAGTACCAATATGAGAATGGTTGTCAATAAATCCTGGAACAATTTCATAATTAGAATAATCTAAAATTTTAGCTTTATTAGGTATTCTTATATTTTTACCAACTGCAACTATTTTACCATTTTTTATTAATAAAATTCCGTTATTGTAAGCACGTTCTTTTTCAGCAGTGTAAATCTTACCTGCTTTAATTGCAATAGTCTGACTATTAATAAAGGAAAGAAGTATAAATAATATTATAGAATTTTTATGTATTATGTTTTTCATTATATTTTTCAGGAACAAAAAAGGGCCCATATGGTGGGCCCTTTTTTATCTAAGTTATATTTTATTGATTAATGAAAAGGGCAAGCCGTGCTTGAAGTTTTATTTGCCACGATAACTGTATTCATATTATGCAGTATAGTTACAAGCTTTCCGGCTTCATCCCATGTATAGGCATTCATTTCTTCATCTCTAGGGATATATGAGGGGAATAATGGCTTAGTAATTGGATCGCCTGCATTCACATTTGGGTTTAAATCTATCTCATCAGTATTACATGGAAAACGCATTCCTAGGTCGAACATCCTCCTACCTTCTGCTATTAATATCTCTTGCCTCATTAAATAGAGTAACTCTAAGGCTTCATCTGCAGTTGAAAGAGCTTGAATCATTTCAGACGTCACTGATGTACCAGACACAGAAGGTACTGCTACTACCACTGGAACATCAAATGCACCAACTCTATTTAATATAAGTCCTGAGCGTGCTTCATCATCCGCACTAGCTTTAACACTTATATCATCACTATTTGGGCGTTGAATCCCCGAGTGCAGATCATTACGGCGTGCATCTGTTTCAAGAACAGAGTCTATTGGACGTGACTTTACAAGAGCAAGTAAATTTTCCATATGACTTTTTTGGCTTGTAAGGTCACCATCAGCATTAGCCGCTTCAGCTAAAATAAGATGCGCTTCTTCAGATTTTAATGTAATATATCCATCCTGATCAGCAAAAGCAGTTGAATTTGTACCAGCATACTTCGGATCTAAAAAATCTAATCTTGGAAGCGGTTGCCAACCTTGGTTTCCACCGTTATAAATCACAGCCTGCATATAGTTACTTGAGGTCCCTGATGCATTATCAGGAAGTTCTCTATAAACATAAGTTGGATCTGAAGCTAGTGCTTGAGAAGCATATGATGTTGCTTCACTTTTATTACCAGCTCCGTAATTAGCTCTAGCTAAAGCGTATAGACATCTTGTTTTTAAATTAGCATCTGAAGTGCCATCGTGAGCTGTTTTCAAAGAGGTAATTGCTGCATTAAAGGCTTCCGCTGGAGTTACGGGGGTACCATCTGGCTCTAGTATTGCCATCGTAAATAACTCGGCTTGAATAAGGTGGCTAAAGCCTATAAAGAAATGACAAAAAGCTAATTGGTCCGCAGTAGAATTTTCATCCCTTTGTGATACGGTCTCTATTCCATATTTTCCCATTTCACGAAGCTGATGAAGCGGCTGTAACATTTCATACATTTCGAGAAATGATGATTGTGCTTCAGGTAAATTTAATGCTGAATTCACTTGGGCACCTTGAAAATCATAATTATCTGTCATCAATGAACTCATTACGACATACCCATTATGGACCTCAACAAACTGACGTTGAATACCTAGAACCCAACCTGCCATTGAATTTTCAGAATTCAAGATAGCATCTTCTGAAAGGTTCGGATTAGGATCTGGTTCATTAAAATCTAGAATATCACAACTTGTAAGCAATATCGCACCCATAAAACCAATTCGAATTAATATTTTTTTCATTTGTGTTTCTCCAATAATAATTTCTTGATTAAAAGGTTACATTAATACCAAAATCAATTGACTTGGGGACCGAAAGAAGACCATAATTCGTAGAAGTCAAATTCAATGCTCCTTGTACGGCTCCAAACGAATCATTTTCCTGCTCAGGATCAAATGGTGCGTCTGTCCACAATTTAAGGTTATTACCTCTAACGAATACTTCCGCTTTACTTAATCCGGCTTTAGCAATGTATTTTTTAGGAACATTAACTGTTAAAGTGACATTTCTAAGTTTTACATAATCAGTAGGAAACCAAAAATGATTTACCATAGTAAATGGTGAAGCTTTACCTTGAATATTCTCAGCAATCATTCCACCACCTGAAGGATCTCCAAGTAATAGCCTTATTAACCCTAAGGGTGAACTCTGATGTCCACCTTGTTGATAACTACCATCTACATAGAGAGTAGCAATATCTTTGTATTTTAACGATAGACCAAAGTTGCCAAAAGTGTTTGAAGCCACTGTAGCAAGCTCTTTGCCAAATACTGTGGAATCAATATTTCCATCAGCATCAAAATAAGTACAATTTGCCTTAACAACACCTATTGGTTTACCTTCTATTGCATAAGCATCCATAATTCCAACAAAGTTCATAACTCTAACCGGTGGTTTACCACCAAGAGAAACAACTTTATTATCAACGTCATTCCAAGAGTAATTGACATTTAGGTCGAATCCAGCAAAATTAAGGATATTTGCATCAAAAGCTAATTCAATACCTGTATTTTCAAGAGTTCCAATATTTCTTAATTGCAAACCCAAGCCTGACGAGGTAGATGGAGGTGTTGGCATAAGAGCATCTTCAGTTGTTGATTTGTAACTAGTAAAAGTTAGGTTTATCCTATTATTTACTAGAGAAAGATCAGCGCCCATTTCAGTCGTGGTCATATACTCAGGTCCTAAAGTTGCATCCCCAGGATTATCAAAAGTAAAGGCATTACCTCCTAAATAAGAATTTGGTGTAAGTGTACGTTCATTCTGATAAGGCTTAGGCCAGTTCCCCGTAGAGCCTTGACTAAACCTTAATTTTGCATCTGAAACAATAAAGTCCGGAACAACTGATTTGAAAAGGGGCTCCGAACCCACGTTGTAGGATAGTCCAAATTTAGGATAGGTTTGAGCGCCAAAGTCTTGACCAAAAGCAGTGCTCTCATCTGACCGCATACCAAATTCAAAAAAGTAACGATCTTTATAACCAATATTTACTTGACCATAATATCCATAATTGGCAACGGCAAGAAGATAATCACTTGAAAATGTTTCAGCAGAATTATTTACTGAACGAGATCCATCAACCACATTAATTGCTTCAATTCGATACTGGTTATCATGATTATTAAAAAATGAATATCCACCATTTGCTAATAATGAGATTTCACCAAAATTATCTTTGTATGCAATTTGCGCATCACCGTTAAGACCATAAAAGAATCTTTCTGACTTATTAATATATCCTTCATCTATTCCCGCATTTCCTGTAAACCGAGTCACCTCATTAGTAACAATTTGTGTATTGCGAGAACTTCTCATATCCATCCCTAGGGTTACTTGTGTCGTAATCTTTTCACTTGGGTTATATGCTAAACTATGAGAATGCTGGAAGCGTTTCACTCTTACTTGATAGTCTGAGACATCAATCCACCTCTGATATCTATCTTTTATTTCTTTAAGCTTATCTGCTGCAAGTGTATCTATATCACCTAAAGTTCCAAACTCTATTAAAGAGTATGGATTATAACTATCACCAACTCCAATACGACTGTATTGATGTGAAGTCATACCAAAACTTCCAGTATAGTTTAAACCATTGGCCATTTTTGCAGAAACCTTACTTCTCATTGAATATTTTTTTTGCATGTTACCACCATTACCTGATGGGCCGCCATCACCAGCCCACCATCCATCATCTTCGTAAGCACTACCAGAAAAATTAAATAGAATACGCTGATTACCTCCTGAGACACCTAATCGGTATAACTTACTTTTTGCATTTTTAAACAAAATATCACTTGATGAATCATATAAAAAGTATTTGGTTTTTGGTTCTTTTGTACCACTTTCCATACCAAAAGTGAATTTTGTTTTTCCTGCGGTACCACTCTTTGTAAAAATTTGGATAACGCCATTTGAGGCATCTGAGCCATACATTGTTGCAGCCGCACCTCCTTTAATAACTTCAATTCTTTCAATACTTTCGATTGGAATATCAGCTATGGCGTTCGCACCTTCACTCGCTCCACCTCCAACTACATTGTGTAGCTCTAACTGGCCACCATAACCATTATTAACACGCATACCATCCACATAAATAACAGGTGTAGAAGCACTTGAAATAGTACTGTATCCTCTTAATCGAATTGAACTTGCCGCACCGGGCTGACCACCGCTAATATCCATTTTCATACTAGGGACAGCAGCTTGCATTGCATACTCAAGTTGAGTTGTTTGAGTAAAGCCTAGTTTTTCATCATCAACTGTTTCAATAGTTGTTGATAAACGCTTTTTATCAACTCCAAGACCTTGCCCAGTTACAACAATTAAATCTCCTTGCAACACATCAATATCTAATGCAAAATCTAATTGTGCAGGTACACCGGTAACAGAAACTGTACCAGTTGTCGTTTTATATCCAATATATGCAACAGTTACTTTAACATCACCAACAATTTGAGCTGGTAAAGTAAATGAATATTCACCTTCTGTATCAGTTGTTGAGCCAATACCTCCGGAATTTTCAGCGAGCACGTTTGCGCCTGCAAGAGGTTCTCCGGATTTAGAACTTGTTACTTTACCAGAAATAGTTGTTTGAGCAACCAAAAAAACTGGTAAGGTTAATAATAATGAAATTACTAATAATTTTTTCATCGTTTTATCCAATCTCTTTCATTTGAAATTTCAATAACTTCCTTATCCAACAATAATGTTGGAAATTTAGCATTATCGAATCTATTTGTTGGAAAACAAAATTCCAAATTATTTATTTATTTTCTTAAAATATTTTGGCTGACCATCTAAGTGCCTTTCTAATAGAGCTACATCATTTTTTATATTAAAATGAAATGTTATGAACTCTTTGCCTAAAGAAGCTCTTTCTCTTGGTTCATCCCAATTAACTCGAAAAGTATCATAATGCCAATGTTCTAAAATCCCTTTCAGAGCATCTCCTCTAGATAAAACAAGCTTATTACCATCCTGGGATACTTGTAATTCACCATAAAACTCTTCACTATATTCACCAACAAAGCCTTTATTAGCTAATCGTGGACTCGTATTTTTAACTAGATTTGATTCAATATCTTTGAGAAGACTATCAGCTTGAGCAGTGCTCTTTTCTACAAATTCTTTTCCAATAGCACTCCAATCCAGTTTATCAGAAACACCCAAAAATGAATCAATTATTTCATTACCTACAAAATAAGAAGCCATGCTACCACCGTTATTAAAAACTACCCAGCCCAATTCAATATCAGGCAAAAACCCAACACTAGTTATAAAACCATCAATACCACCTCCATGGCTTATTCTTTTATGGCCTCTATAATCATCTATTGCCCAACCTAAACCATATGTCTTAAAATTAATTAAGTTCTGTTCTTCAGGTATACCTAATCGGTATGAATAATGCATTTGTGGCTTATGCATTTCGTTCAAAACAGATTCTGATAGAATTTGTTCGCCCTGAAACTTGCCCTTATTCATATTCAAAATAATCCAATTTGACATTTCTAATACATTGGAGTAAACTGATCCTGCTGGAGAAATGTTATCTAAATTTCTATCTTTAATTGGCTGTAATCTTCCATCCAATTTGACATGTGGCCTCGCTACATTATTTCTACTAGATAATTGGCTTGTTTTTGTTACACTAGTTTTCATTTTTAGAGGCTTGAAAATTCGTTTATTCATAATTGAATGCCAACTATCTCCATGTATTCTACCAGATAATATCCCTGCAGTTAAATACATTAGATTTTGATAGTTATATTCGGATCTAAAACTATAGGCAGGTTTTAAATAGCGAATACTATGCATGACCTCTTCTTGATTCCTTGGTGATGCATACCAGGTCATATCACCTCTGGTAAGCCCACTTTTATGCGTTAATAAATCCTTTACTTGCATTTCATTCGTAGCATAAGCATCATACATACGAAATCCTGGTAACAGATCAATAACTCGATCATTCCATGTCAGTTTTTTTTCATCTACTAACATAGCCAAAGTAGCTGCTGTCATAGCCTTAGTTGTTGATCCAATAGCAAATAGTGTCTTTTCATTCACTTTTGTTGACTTACCCAATTCGCGCACACCAAATCCTTTAGCATATATCACTTTATTATCTTTAATTATTGCAACTGCCAACCCAGGTAAATCCCAATCATTGTTAATTTTAATAATTCTATTTTCAAGACCCGAAGGAATAGAATTTTGAGAATTAATTTCACTAGAAGGAAATGCGACTAAAATAATTAGTGCTATCTTCAAAATATAATTGATACAACTATTAATCTTAATTTTCACATGTTTTTGATTTTCCATTTTTTTAAAACCTTTTTTTCTTTAGTTATACTAAGTCCTGCCTTTGGCTCTCTTGTTCTTTCCTCAGGTAATGTTTGCCACCATTTTAGTGTATCTCTAGCTGTAACAGCTAATGGCCTATATTTTATTCCTGCTTTAACTGCATTAGAATTTTCGAATGAACAAAAGCCATCAAACTCACCACCAGAAGGCATCCAAGCAGTCATTTCGGTCCATGGTTTAATATTATTATCTAAAATAAAATTCTGATCAACCCATTCAAAAGAAACTTTATTACTAACAACAGCTTTGATTCCATATAACATTTCACTCATAGTAAGATTCCCTAACGGCCCAACAGCTGTGTAAGTACCATATAAATTATTCTCAATAAGATGGATATCAAACTCCGATAAATCTCTAGCATCAATATATTGCGCTGGTTTGGATGGATCTCCTGGAGCTAATACTTCACCTCCTCGATTAATTCTAACTGGCCAATAGGTCCACCTATCTGTTCGATCACCTGGCCCAACAATTAAATGTGGTCTTACAATTATTGCTCTATCTTTAAATGCTTTTAGAGCTACTTTTTCAGATAATGCTTTTAGTGGACCATATGCACTCATATCTTCAATCGTTGGATCATCAATGGTTGCAATCGGGTGATTTTCTGTTATGCCTTTGACTGAAAAATCTGCATGAACAGAAAGTGAAGATGTAAAAAGATAGGTAGAAGCGTTATCTTTCAAAATATCCGTGGATTGCTTAACCCATCGTGGATAGGTCGCAGAGTTATCAATGACAGCATCCCACTTTTTTCCTTTTATTGCATTTAAATCATTATTTCTATCACCAATAAGATGCTCGACTTTTTTAAAATATTCTTTATTTAAAGTAGGTTTAGTTTTCCCGCGAGTAAAGATAGAAACCTTATGACCTCTATCAATTGCATATTTTATTTGATGTGGACCCGTAAAGGCTGTACCACCCAAAATAAGAATGCTTAATGATTTTGATGCTTTTTCTGGCTTTTTTGAAAACAGTTTAAGACTACCCGAAGAAGCAACACTTAAGGCAGCTAATGCCGTGGCTCCTTTTTTAAAAAAATCTCTTCTAGAATGCTTCATTGATTGAATTATTATCGTTTAATATATTTATCAAGCCATGCTAGAATTCTAGGAGAAACATCCATTAATAATTTTGGCTCTCTGGGCCCATGAGGCGTTCTAGGATAAACTACCATTTCAGTAGGAATGCCTTTCCTCTTTAACGCAACATAAAATTCCTGGCCCTGCGTAAAGGGCACTCGCAGATCATTCGACCCATGAATCACCTGTGTAGGAGTCTTTACATTGTTTATACGATAAATTGCAGAATGCTTTTCATAAGTCTCATAGTCATTCCAAAATTCTCCCCCCATATGAGCAACTAAATAATCTGGAATATCTGTTGTGGTCGTCATGCTCACTAAATTGGGCAATCCTGCTCCCATGCTGGCAGCCTTAAACCGATCAGTTCTAGTAACAACAAAAGACGTCATATATCCACCATAACTCCATCCCATAACCGCCATTTTTTTTGGATCAACTACACCCATATCAATAACTTTGTCAACGCCGGACATTATATCCTCGTAATCTCCAAAACCCCAATCTTTATAATTTGCAAAGCGAAAATCTTTACCATATCCCGTGCTTCCTCTAGGGTTAGGGCGTAAAACTGCATAACCCTTACTCGCTAGATATTCAATCATATAAATCCCAGGATTGCCAGTATATGATTGCGCGAAAACACCCGCAGGGCCACCATGAATAATTAAAGCTAAAGGGTATTTTTTATTATTATTTTTATTATATTTTTTTGGATAAGTAATTAGGCCCTCTATCTCTAAACCATCTTTAGATTTCCATTTTATCAATTCAGTCTTAGCTAACGCAGGTAATTCTAATTTAGAATTGAAATTAGAAATCTGTTTTGGCGAAATTTTATTTAGCTCACTTATATATACTTCTCTTGGTTTATCTAATTGCTCTTTTACCAAAGCAATCTTGTTACCCTCATCGTATAATGAAACTGAATATATAAGTCCTTTATCTTGAAGAATTGGCTTTACATCATTCCCTTTTACACTAATTTTATAAATTTCTGAGTTAGTTTTATTAAAGTCTCTAACATAGACATAACTATTATTTGAAGACCAATCGACAATATTTACACTTCTGTTTGGAGTCTCTCCTAATTTTTTTAGCTTACCACCTTTACTATTAATTAAGTATAGGTCGTTTAAACCAATTGGCTCTTGCTTATTACCAGATGAAACAAAAGCAATTAATTTGCCATCGGGAGAAAAATAAGGACTAGTATCTACACCATCCCAATCAACAATTTTTTTAACTTTTTTAGATGAAATCTTAACAAAGGATATATCACCAGAATTATATCTAGAATTGAATGTTGGCTCATTTGCATGAGAAAAAACAATTTGGCTGCCATCCGGATCCCAATCAAAACCCGTAATATCATATTCTCCCTCTGTTATTCTTTCAGCCTTGGATGTATCAAGAGTAGAATTAAACTGTTTAACATATAAATGAGAATATTTAAAATTTTGATCAACCATTATAACATCTTTTTTTTCTTTTTCATTTTTTTCTTCTTCTTCAGATTTAGAATCTTTCATTAAGAAAGCAATCGCATCTCCTTTAGATGACCATTTAAAGGAGCCTACCCCTTCTTTTTCATGAGAAAACTGCCACGCTTCACCTCCATTACTTCTCATCATCCATATCTGTGGCTTATCTAATCTTTTACTTACAAAAGCTAAGTATTTTCCATCTGGAGAAAATCTTGGGTGTGAACTAGATTTGTCATTATATGTAAACTGTGTTAATTCCTCACCATCATTATTGGAAACCCAAATTTGAGTTAGATACTCTGATTTTTCTCCTTCAATTAATGCTTCCCTCACGACCATTGCAATTCGATCACCCTTTTTTGAAAAATTTAGGTCAGAGATTTGTTTTAATTGTATACTTACTTCTCCACTCCAATTAACTGTTTGTGCATTTAAAACAGTTAAGAAAACAGACAAACTTAATAGCTTATTAAGGTTATGCATTTTTGATTCCTTTTTTATGATTTATTCAAAAATAAAATAGTCATGTACCGCTCTGGCAACATGAGCTATTGCTCTTTCACGTTCTGGTATTTCAAATTCAGAATTTTCTTTTGCCAAATTTTTTCTAATAGAATGGCCATTAGCCCCGGCGATCCGCCACGCGGTTGTGTAGACGAGCCAGATGATCTTCTCCATCTTGGCGTACTCCTCGATGCTGTCGGGCAGGTGTTTCTCGATTAGTATGCCCAAAATCGAAGACCAATGAATCCAAAATAGCCCAGATATGCAAGTACTATGGTATTTGCACAGGTTACAGCAATGGTATACCACCGTAGAGCAGATGAGATGTCCCGTCCATGATGACGCCAGAGCATTACTAAAGATATGAGGCAGCAACCAGCAAATACCCATGTCAGGACCCAGTACCCACCTGACCAGAGTGTCAACTTACCAAGGCGCTCAATTGCATCTCCCAGACCTGTAAGAATGACAATAATTGCTGACGCCATGAATGATGTAGATGCCAGAGCAGGCCACGCACGAAAGGAGACATAGTGAATATCTGCAGAAAAGAAAAACTTCCTTGGCAACCAGATCAGGGCAAATAGTATTGAGCTGATGATAAGAAGTATAGAGAGAATGGCGAGTACCCAACGGAACCAGGCAAGTGTTCCCGGAATTTTGATATGGGTAGACATTCCCTGCAACAACTGCTCACCGTCCTGTGATTTTAAAGCAATCAGGGTTGCAACAGATCCATCTTTGTTGCGGAACTGATTATTGCCAACAGGTAGATAGTGGTTGGCTTCGCCAAATAGTGGTGCCATCGTCAGAACATTATCATTCACTGAAATGATCATTGTGCCAACCAGCTGTTCAAAACCCTTGATGAGCTCCATACGAGGAGAATGTGGCTGATAGTAGCCCGACAATCCTGAGATATCTCTGGATGTATCAATTGGAGTCGGAATTGCAGGTTGCAGATTTCTTGTAAGGTAAGTTCGGATAGTGCTATCGATCTTTTGGAAGGCATTGAACTTTCTAGCATTAATTGAAAAAAAGTATCCTCGTTTGTGTTCCGTTAAATATCCATAGTTGGATACAAAACCATCGATACCTCCGCCATGACCATGAAAAATAAATCCATCTTTATCTTCATACATATTGCTTAGCCCGTATCCTGCGACAAGTCCTGCATTTGCTGCAAGGGTACCCGTAGCTTGCTCCATTCGATCAATTCGTTCCGGGCGAAGGAACGTTACACCATCAATCGTGCCCCGATGAATGAACATTTTCAGCAGTTGGGCCATGTCTATCGCTGTTGCACCTATGGAACCGGATGGACGAGCAGCAATGTGAATATAGGGGGAAGGTGTCTCTCCATCAGCCTGATAACTTGATGCGACCAGAGGATGGTGAAAGTAGGTTATGCTAATCATGCCCAGAACATCGAATATTTCACGCTGAACAAAGTCTTCGAATCGCTCATCTATAACTCTGGCAATGGCAAGTCCACCAATTGCCGGACCTATATTTGAATATGACATTCTCGTACCCGGTCTCCAACGAGCAATGCGAGAAGTCGTGTTGTAGAGGATGCCATCTAACAGAGTCACATCAGGATCACTAAAGGCGTACTCGCGCAGATGAATATCATCGAATCCAGCAGTATGTTCAAGAACATGGTGCAGCCTGATTGGATCGGTATCTTGCCAAGGGTTTACCAAACCGATTCCCGGGAGTAGCTGGTTCAATTCAATATTAAGATCGATTTTTCCCTGATCAACGAGTTTCAATGCCGCAAGTGAGGTAAATGTCTTTGTTATGGATCCTATTCGGAACAAGGTTTCCTCTGTAACTGATCTCTGAGACTCTCGATCAGCAAGTCCCAGCGAACCGATCCAGATTACCTCGTTACCGACCACCATAGACCCAATCATTCCGGGAGTGTTGGTTTCATCAAGGATTAACTGCAGCTTGGCTTCCAATTCTTCAAGATTCCGGGAACTGATTTCCTCGGCCTTGACCGACGGCAGAAGAATTACTGCAAGAAGTGCAAAAGTACACAAAACGGGTTTCTTCATCGCTTATGAATCTGACCAGAGCCAGAAGAACCGGAAACATAGATAATCTGCTTGCCATCCGGAGACCAGCGGGGTTGACTATTACCGTTCTGTCCACTGGTCAGTGGGCGGTTATTAGTACCATCAAAATTAATGATCCAGATATTTGAATAACGCTTATCTGTCATAATATCGCTACCAGACCTTACATAAAGTATTTTTGAACCATTTGGCGATATCTGCGGATCGGAGACTCCTTCCATTTCAAAAATATCTAAAGTTTTTAAAACCTTATTATCACCAGCAAAAAGCATTGAAAAAACGCTCAATATTGAAGTAAAAAATATTGTTATATTTCTAACCTTTATCATTTTATTCATCATTATTTTCCTCCTTTTGAATCACTGGCAGTTGTATATATGTAGCCTTTGATTTTGATAAGAATATAGATTGAGTTGCAACTACATAATCATTTTTAGTAGCTGTTGGTATATTGATAAAATTCTGTGGGTTGCGATCAATAAGAGGAAACCATGTACTATGAATTTTAACCATTATTCTATGCCCTTTTTTAAACTTATGGGCCCTTGTTCCAAGTGAGATTTTAAAATGATTGATTTCATCAGGTACTAATGGTTTCGGTTCAGAAAAACTATCTTTGAATTTTGATCGCATTACTTCATCTGCAATCATAAGCTGATAATTAGCCATATTTAAATCAGATGAATCTTCCGGATAAACATCAATTAATTTTACAATCCAGTCAGCATCAGTACCTGTTGTTGAGGCAAACAAGTTCAAAATGATTTCACCGGCAATTTCAATCCCTCCTTCTAAAGGTTTGGTCACCCAGGTCAATACATCTTCTCTATTATCTATGAAGCGCTGATCTTCTACTTTCCACATCGCTTGAGCACCTTGCCAAAAACCTTTAATTGGTCTTTTTGAATATGGCACAGGATTGTTGGGGTCTGATATATAAGAAAGCGATTCCGCACCTTCTTTATCAACCGGGATATTCACTGTAATGCTATTATCAGTATGAAAATAAAAGTTTGTAGGATTAGTCTCAGATAATGGTGGCCAAGTCTTAAAAGATTCCCACTGATTTAAACCTGTAATAAACACATGAGCTTCTGGAAAATTCTGTGAATTATTTCCTTTGAGATAATGAGAAAACCACGGTGCTTGTATGTTACTTCTATAATATTCAGAGGTGTTACTTCCAAACCCAATAGCCCAGAGACTATCTCCTTTTCCTCTAGCCCAACCGCCGTGTCGCCATGGACCTACAACAAGTCTATTAATATTAGTTTGATCATTCTTTTCAAGTTTTTGATATATTTTCATAGGTCCATAAAAATCTTCGGCATCCCACCATCCTGCAACATTTAACGCAGGTACACTGACATCCTCTAAGTAATGCGTAACTTCTTTCTCTTTCCAAAATGAATCATAATTACTGTGCTCCATAAAGTTATTCCAAGTTGGAACTTTATCAAAAAAATGTTTTTTATTAGCGTTTGAGAGTGGCCCCAGATTTAAATAAAAATCATATACGTCCTCATCTCCAAAATCAAAGGGAAAGTTCTCTTTTGATCTTTCCATCATAGCTGCATAACCAAAGGAAGGACTGAGTCTAAAAGCTCCATTATGATAAAAATCATCACCCATATACATATCTGATGGCGAGGCTTGGGGTGAAATTGCTTTAACAGCTGGATGTAGATCTGTAAGAGCTATTGCAGTCAGCCATCCACCGTAAGATATGCCCAGAATACCTACCTTACCATTATGGCCATCAATATTTTTTAATAGCCATTCAATAGTATCATAAGTATCCGTTGCTTCATCAATATTTGCATTCGCATCTTTAGAAACTGGTGTTCGTAACATGCTAAACTCTCCATCAGAACTATATCTCCCTCTAATATCTTGAAAAACGAAAATGTATTTGTCATCGGCTAATTCTTTATAAGAAGAATTAAGAGCAGAATGAAGGCCGTTAGTATTATGCCTTAGTCCGTATGGAGTCCTAGTCAAAAGTATGGGGAGTTTAACTTTTGCATTTAAAGGAATAAATATCTCAGTATTGAGTTGTACACTATCTCGCATTACTATCTTCTTAACTTGTTTTGAATATTTACTAGATTCTGATTTTATATTAGAAGTTGGTTTAACTGTACAAGCAATAGACAATAATAGGAGGCATATCATTATAATAAAATCAAATCTACGATTGGAATAAATCATTTAAATTATAATAAAGACCCGTTAATTAGCCTTTAACACTGAATAACCATAACCCATATCCATATGCAATTCATCTCTATTATTTAATCTTTTAAAAAATAAATTAGTTGAACCATCTTGAAAGATCCCTTTTCCCAAGTAGTTTAGTTTAATTGGCTCTGGCATACTTTCTGCCTCTGTATATGCTCCCTTCTCTTCATTTATTGGAATAGTTTGGTAAGTCAATAAATTTTCATCAAAATCAATCTTCACATTAACTTTAGCACCTCTAGCAACACCTGTGTAAACTTTTGTAAGTTTTTGAATTTCATTTTTGCTGAGATCAAAAGCTATTTTCTCTTCTGTCACCGATCCCAATATTTCTATGGCGATATTTTCTGCCAGTTCACTCGGAGAAATTGGTCCCGCGGTATTTGCTAATACCACAACAGTTAGGTCTTCTTCAGGAAAATATAGTGACTGACTCAAAAACCCATTAATACCGCCACCATGGTGAATGGCTTTACGGCCAGCTACTTTTGTTAAGCCAAGGCCTTTTGCATATCGCAATATAGTACCATCGTTTAATTCGCCAGGAGTGATCATTTCTTCATACACGCTCCTGCTAACAACGTCACCTTTATGCAACGCCTGATTCCACATGACAAGATCTCTGACTGTAGAACATAATGACCCAGCTGCATAAGGGACTGAATGCACAATGAAGCCTTTCCGGATCATTGCTCCAGTTTTGTCATCAGTATCATAACCATGGGCACGATTTTTCCAGACGGCTTTTTCAGAACAATAACGTGAATTCACCATTCCAGCAGGTTGAAAGAAGTTTTCCTGAACATAATCTTCATAACTTTGCTCCGTAACCTCTTCGATAATTAGCCCAGCAAGAAAATAAGCGGAATTATTATAAATCATTTGTTCACCCGGAGGAAAATCAAAGGGGTGTGCTTCAAAAAGAGCAACCAGAGAATCTCTGGGTAAATTCTGAACAAAAAGTGGCCTTGCCGAAGGCATCTCTGTATATCCCTTTATCCCGGATGTATGATCCAGAAGCCGTTTTACTGGAATAAAATAGCCCTGTGTATCATAATCTCTGAGATAATCTCGTATGTCTGCATCCAGATCAATTTTCCCTTCTTCCGAAAGTTTGAGGATTGCTGCTGCTGTAAACTGTTTTGTTACCGATCCTATTTCATAAATCGCATTATCTGGAGTTGAAACATCAAATTCTAAATCCGCTTTTCCAAAGCCCTTATAATAGGTTTTGTTTTTCCCATAAGCTATTCCAATGGAAATACCTGCTACTTTTCCACTAGCAATTGCTTTAAAAACAATCTTATCAATACCTGAAGTCCAATTTCCATGATATTGATTTGATTCGCAGCTAATAAATAGAAAAAATATTGGAAGTAAATATTTCATTTATTTCTCCTTTTATTGATTTGGATCCCAATGATCAAATACATAACGCAAACCACGAGATATAGCACCAGGGGCTACAGATGAATGACTTTCATCTGGCATATTATGGCAGTGAATTTTCAGACTTTTATAACTTCGGGATTTTAGTTTATCAACAAACATTGGGGTAATCTCTGCCATTTTTGGCCAACCTTCTTTATCAAAATAATCTAACATTGGCTTAAACATTTGAACTGCTTGTTCAGGGGCATCCTTCAAAATATCATCCATCATCTTCTTTTGTATTTCAATTGTTTCAAGGCCACCAGCAGTAACAAAAACTTTCGCGTTAATATCATTATGATTTTGAGCAAAACGAGATTCCCATTCCCAAACCTCTTCTCCATTCCACCAAATGGAAGGACTCATAATCAAATAACGCTGAAAAGTCTCTGGCTGAGTAAGTAACACCCAGCTAGGAAAAAGTCCTCCTAATGAAAGTCCAGCGATGGTTGCGTCATTAGGATCCACGGAATATTTAGATTCAATTAATGGTTTTAATTCCTCTTGAAGAAATTTTAAAAAGTCTGGTGCACCGCCACCTGAAATATCAGATGGACCTCCCATTAGTTTGCTCATCTTTTCTGCTTCACCACCAATATTTGGAGTATAATCTCTCCAACGTTTATGAAAAGTGGCCAATAGATTATTAGCATCTTTATAGCCTATAGCAACTGTATATGCCATGGGAATTTCACCTATCCCTAACCCAGCACCTGATAGGTTACGAACTGTTTCCATTGCGGTCCCAAAAAGCAAATTTCCATCTAACACATAAACCACAGGATATTTCTTATCAGGTACTAATGGAGACGGCTTTGCAACATATATTCGAAAAGTTTCATCTACAGATTTTGATTTTAAATCAAAATATTCTGCATCAAGAAAACCATTTATTGTAACCGGTGTTTGAGCAATAGTTGCTGCGCATAATAATATGGTTAAGGATATTTTTTTCATTTTTTTTATCATTTACCTATGTGGTGGTATTTTAATTGGACAAGGTAATTAGTTTGATCACACCAATTCAACAAAATTGTTGCTCATAATAATAATCCACTTTAATTGTTGTATATATTTAATTTCCCTTATTAATCTTTTTAGAATAAAGATGTATTAAAAAAATTAGGCCAATGAAAATTGCTTTAGATAAAATTCCTAAAAAACGCCGACGGGTAGTTCAATATCTTTTGGATCACCCTGATCAAGTTGTAATAAATGGTTCAGAAACCCTATCAAAAAAACTTTCAGTGGATAGATCTACTCTTATAAACGCTTGCAAGGACTTAGGTCATAAAGGTTTTAAAGAATATCGTGAGACAATTAAAAAGCGAATAATTAACCTAGAGCATAATATCTCCACTAATTTTTTTCCTGTATACAATTCATCAAGCCCCATAGAGGAATCTATAATATCATCTCTCTCGGCTGATTTATCAGCAATGGAAATAACATCTAAAAATATTGATCTTAAATTAATTAAAAAGACAGTAGAAATTATTTTTGATTCAAATATTATATATATTTCCGCACTTGGTTATAATCAAATAGTTGGTGAACATTTGCGAAATTTACTAAGGACAATTAAATCTGGGGTTGTTAATATATCTCGATATCATGGCGAAGTTTTTGATACAATTAATAATATTACTGAAAAAGATCTTATAATTAGCTTTTCTTTTGATAGAGTTATGTCAGATTGTCAAAAAATCTTTTTAGCTGCAAAGAGTAAAGGTGCTAAAACTGTATCAGTTACAGATAGTAAGCATTCTTCACTCACTGATGGTGCAGATGTTAATCTTTTAGTAAACAATCCATCTCGCTATCATTTCAGTCCAATTATTGCAACATTATCTTTGTGTAATGCAATTATGCAATGTGCTATAGAAATGAACAAACCTGAATCTATGGAAAAATTAAATGCTTATACTAAAATGACTGAAAAATCAGATGTTTTTATTTAGTTGATATACAGAATCTTTTTTAAAGTTTACTATTCGTACTATATGAAATTTATTTCTGGTTTTTTCTTTTCTTTACTCTTGAAAATATTAGCCAACCAATACCAACTATGAATAGAAAAGCTATTTGTTTTTTATAGTGAAGACTTGAAAGGAGTAGAATCTTAAATAAGGGCCAACCAGGTGCCTCTATCTTTTTAATCCAAATAAGACCATCCATATCAGAAGCATAGTTAATATAAAAATCACCTTCCAACCCTTCAATTGCAAATGGTTGTTTTTTGAAGAATTCAGGATAATCTTCAGCCGTTAAAGCAGATGATTGAAGGTCAATAAAAAAATCTTTTTCACTCACTTTACTTAATAGAGTTCCTAGTTTTGATCTGTCTTCTATTTTTGAATACCCAATATCTAAATTCAGATCATTATAGATTAAAATTGTAGAACCAGATTCGGCGAATGGAATAATTGTATAAACTTTTGAACCCAATGCATCTTTTAATCGTTCTCCTACAGTAGGACCAACAGCGATATTCTTCCATTCACCCATCTCACTAATTATATTATCTTGACTATCATAATAAACATGTGAAAGATGACCCCAGATCAATATTTTATTATTCGGTATTGATTGAATAAGGTCAAGTGTATTTATAAAGCCTAGTGAATCACGAACAACTTTATAACGGCTCAAATTAAACCCACCCAAATCTTCGCATAAAGTCAAAGACGCTCTAAAGCTTTTTGGCATTGTTTTTAATATCACATCATGGGGAATATTTGGATAATGTTTCTTCACTTCCGGCACTGCTGAATTCACCCATTCTTCAAATAAATCTATTGCAGATACTACTTTTTGATAATCTGAAGATCCATATTTTATACAATGATTGGATATTGGTGACATTGCAGCCACCCAGTCCTCTAAAATAATATTTTGAGGAGGGTCTGAATAATGCATTAATCTTTCAGCTAATATTTTAAAGGCTTTCTCATTTTTCATTCCCTGTCCAATACCTTGCTGTACATCATATGCTGTAATATATAATGGATTAGTGCTTTGAAGGGTTGAAGCTTGATAAGCGATTAATTTTTGCACTTCAGGAGTATTCCAAATAAAGGGAAATGCAGAAAGTGCTTCTGTAAAATCAGATTCATTTTTTTCTGAAGAGAATAGTATATCTTGAGTTGCCCAATAATCTGCAGCTCCTCCTTCCATAGCAATGACATTAAAGCCATGATACTGATTAAGATATTTAATCATTCCTATTCTTACTAATGGAAATTCACGGGTTAAATGTATTGATTCGCCCAACATGATAATATCTACATCCCTTATAATAGGGGACAAAAAAGAGTATTGCTCTTTATTACCATAATCATTGCTATCAATATATTTGATTATATTTTGTAATTTAGATACTTGACCATTTATATTTTGAAAACCACATAAAATAAATAGTAATAGAAAGATTATTCTTGTTTTAATCATACGATACATTTTATGCAATGCGAATTAGAATGTAATATTGCAATTTTATTAATACAAATGTTGATTAAAGATCTCACATAAGCGCCTGTTCTAGATCTTCGATTAAATCATCAACTGATTCAATCCCAACTGATATGCGAATAAGCGCTTTATTAATACCTGCTAATTCTAACTCTTTATCATTTAATAATGAGTGAGAAGTCTGGACTGG
>DKQT01000015.1 GCA_002471845.1 Fidelibacterota bacterium UBA7301
AGAGATTCTTCCTCGAAGCAATCATTGCGTTTTTGAATGTTTACTATGGTTACATTCTTAGCTCCCATTTTTTTGAAAAGCTCAACATATTGCTCTCCAATTTCCTGTACTTTTGTTGCAGTGGCTATTATAGGAATAATCGCATTCTTTCCACCGCACTCATCAATATAATTTTGAAGGATAACGGGATTCTTACGTTTGCTGACTGCACCGCCTATAGGGATGATGCACCCTCGTTTTACATTCTTATTACCTCTTGATGGGGACATAATTTGTTCTTACGACTGCATGACGAAAATATTAAGATGTAAATAAAACACTGTACTTAAAATGTCAGCAAATTTACATAAAATAAACCAGTGTCAAACAGAGAATAACTTATATCTTTAAGCTGTTTATCGTGAATAAGGTTCAACACACTAATGCTCCGTTCTTAGGGGAATGAAAAATGTAAAACTGAATCCCTGTTTCCCTAATGAAGTAGCTATATTCATGTTATCAGCAATTCGATTTGAATTAAGGTCCATGTACCGAGATTGGGTGATGCAAGGTAAGCAAAGGTGGAATGGATCCACATAGAAGCTGATACAAGGAATAATATTAAGATTATGGTCATCAGAGAAGCATCAGCCCGACCCCAGAAAAACTTCAGGGATAATCCATCCCTATACACCCAATAATGCATGGCATAAAGATAACCACAGGCTGAAACAAACATAGATAATATGTACCAGGACTTCTAGCTTTCGGGAATACCACCCCATAGGTCACCGCATGTTTCGGGATGGGCAGCCAAAGCATAAGCGTATCCGCCCAAAACGGCGATACCGCCAATGATGTTGATCCACAAAAACTGGGTTTGGATTCGGATATATCCTCCTTTTTAGTTTAGTTTATTCCTTTGCGGATGGAAAGTATAACCCATTAAATTTTTTCATTCAATAATAACCTCTCATCTCAATTAACAAAAGATTTTATGAAAGCACTGGTTAAAAAGTCCCCCAAACTTGGGATTTGGATGGAAGATGTCCCCGTTCCTGAATGCGGTACGAACGACGTCAAGATCAAGATCACCCACACTGCCATTTGCGGAACGGACCTCCACATCTATAAATGGGATGAATGGGCCCAGCGGACACTCGACCTACCACTGGTCACGGGCCATGAATTCTGTGGCATCGTAGAAGAGATCGGACCCGGCGTGACCCATTATAAACAAGGGGATCGTGTTTCTGGCGAAGGTCACATCACTTGTGGTTACTGCCGAAACTGCCGTGCCGGAAAGCGCCACCTTTGCCACGAAACAATCGGTGTAGGCATCCATCGTGCTGGTGCCTTCGCTGAGTACCTGGTCATACCCGAATCCAATGTATGGCCCATCCATGAGGATATCCCCTCTGAAATTGTCGCGTTCTTCGACCCCTTCGGCAATGCAGCCCACACGGCTCTCTCTTATGAAATGGTGGGCGAAGATGTGCTCATCACAGGCGCGGGTCCCATCGGCATTATGGCGGTGGCCATCTGCAATTTTGTGGGTGCACGGAATGTGGTCATCACTGACGTGAATGAATACCGCCTGGACTTGGCTCGGAAACTAGGCGCTGCAAAAGCCATTAATGTATCCAAAGAAAAAATTCGGGATTCCTATGAAGAATTGAATATGGTCAATGGTTTTGACGTCGGTCTTGAAGTTTCCGGCAGTCCCTCTGCTTTTAAGGATATGCTTAAGCACATGTATCATGGCGGTCGGGTGGCCTTATTGGGACTCCTCCCCGAATCAACCCAAATCAATTGGGATGAGATCATTTTCAAGGGTCTCCAGGTAAAAGGTATCTACGGCCGGGAAATGTACGAAACCTGGTATAAGATGACCCAGATGCTGCGCAGTGGATTGGATATCTCCGGCGTCCTCACCCATCAATATCCCGTGGATGATTTCCAGAAAGGATTCGATGTGATGGCTTCGGGCCAATGCGGTAAAGTTGTTTTAGAATGGGGAGAAAATTGATTGATTGGTTGTATGTATGATTGATCAATCATCAAATCAGTCAATCAACCAATCAGATTTATACTTGATTAATATCAATTCATAAAACAAAAAAATGAGTGATTCAAAACAGATTTATAAAGACACCCTCTCCCAAATTGAATCAGAGGGTTTCTATAAAAAAGAGCGCACCATCACCACGCCTCAAGGTGTTGGCATATCAACGGAAGAAAGTGGTGAGGTGCTCAACTTTTGCGCCAATAATTATTTGGGCTTGGCCGACAATCCGGATGTAATCGCCGCCGCCAAATGGGCCTTGGATGACCATGGATTCGGCATGGCTTCTGTTCGGTTTATCTGCGGCACCCAGGACCTCCATAAAGCACTTGAAGCAAAGATTTCAGATTTTTTCGGTACGGATGACACCATCCTCTACACCTCCTGTTTTGACGCCAACGGAGGTTTATTTGAAACACTTCTCGGACCGGAAGATGCGGTCATCTCCGATACTCTGAACCACGCCTCAATCATTGACGGCATTCGCCTGTGTAAGGCCCAGCGTTACCGCTATGCCAACAGCGACATGGCAGACCTCGAGTCCACACTAAAAGAAGCTCAAGGCGCCAGACTCCGCCTCATAGCCACAGACGGTGTTTTTTCCATGGATGGATTTATTGCCAAGTTAGATGCGATCACCGCCTTGGCAGAAAAATATGACGCCATGGTTATGGTGGATGACAGTCACGCCACGGGATTTGTGGGCAAGACCGGCCGTGGTTCAGCAGAACATTGCGGCGTCATGGAAAAAGTGGATGTATGGACCTCCACCCTTGGCAAAGCTTTGGGCGGCGCCTCCGGCGGATTTACCACCGGCCGCCAGGAAATCATAGACCTCCTGCGCCAAAGGTCGCGACCTTATCTTTTTTCAAATACGGTGGCCCCGGCTATTGTGGCAGCCAGTATTAAAGTGTTTGAAATGCTTTCTGCCACAACTGAACTGCGGGATAAATTGGAAGAAAACACAAAATACTTCCGTGAAAAAATGACCGATGCCGGTTTTGACATCCAGCCTGGGATCCATCCCATCGTCCCCATCATGCTCTACGACGCCGTGTTGGCCCAGAACATGGCAGCGGCCTTGTTGGAGAAAGGCATTTACGTAATTGGATTCTTCTTCCCTGTCGTGCCCAAGGGGGAAGCACGGATTCGTGTGCAGATATCAGCCGGCATGAATCTGGAACATTTGGATCGGGCCATCACTGCCTTTATCAAAGTCGGGAAAAAACTCGGTATAATTTAATAATGTAGGGAATAGCGATAGGTGTTTCCAACGAATTGAATAATCCATTTCCTCCGTTCTTGTTCCCCTCCTAAACCAAGGTTATATTCCCCGGCTTTTTTAACCTTATATATTTAAAATTCCATGAAAAGTAAACTGACACCAAGATTATTAATCATCGGCCTTGTGCTCGCCTGGGCGGTATGGGCAATCTGGCCATCCATTCAATACCAGGGCTTATCTGACGCTGAAAAAGAAAGCCTGCGGGAAGAGGGCAAACTTGAGCGCGTTGAATCTCGCGTAATCAAACAGGGGCTGGATTTAAAGGGAGGTATGTATATCGTTCTTGAAGTCGATCTGCCTACCCTAATGGAAAACCTGGCCATTAACAAAGATGAAAAATTCAATCGTACTATTGGTTCCATTCGTGACCAACTTGTCCGTACCCCCGAAGCAGATTTCTTTTCTTTATTCACTACCGCTTCCAGTGATAACAACCTGAAACTCTCCCGTTATTATTATGATTATGGTTCCGATAACGGGGATATTCTTTCTGCCCTTGTCGAAGAAGGTGAAGATGCTATCAACCGGGTGTTGGAAATTCTCCAAAACCGTGTCGACCAATTTGGTGTTGCGGAGCCAACAATTCAAAAACAGGGCAGCCAGCGTATTATCGTAGAATTGGCCGGCGTTCAGGATTCTAATAGAGCCCGTTCCCTCTTGGAAAGTACGGCCCTGTTAGAATTTTTTATCGTGAAGGATGTAAATACCACCAATGAGATTATGATTAAGATTGATCAGGTCCTGAAAGGTGATGAATCCATTGCATCCGTAACTGAATCTATCCCAGAAGAAAAGCAAACAGAACCATCCGAAAGTGATGACCAAACCGTTTCAGTCAGCGAACTATTTGGTGAGACGCAAGAAACCAGCACTCCATCTGACTCGGCCGTTGTAGATCAAAATATGTATGCGGAACGCCCTTTTTCCTCCATGCTGAGAAACCTGGGGCAATCCATCGGCGTACCAGAAAAGAATACCTATGCTGTTAGAAAAATTTTAGAACGTCCCGAGGTAGAAGAAAAATTAGCCGCTATAGGCGGTACTTTCCTGTTTAGCCATAAAGCAGAAGAATATCCTTTGGTTGACGGAACGGTGGAAAAAATGTACAGCCTTTATCTCCTGGAGGACGAAGCGGAACTCACTGGCGGTGTTGTTGAAGAAGCAAGAGCAAATTTGGGCCCCCAGGGAAGCACCTCTGCCGGTCAGCCCATCGTAAACCTGACGATGAATTCTGACGGTGCCCGCAAGTGGTCTATCGTAACCGGGTCCAATGTGGGTCGTCAAGTGGCCATTGTACTGGATAAAAAAGTACATATGGCGCCCAACATTCGAGAAAAAATTTCTGGGGGCGGTACACTCATCGAAGGCTTCGCTGACATCAATGAAGCGAAGGATATTGCCATCGTCCTCAGGGCCGGCGCATTGCCGGCTCCGGTAGATATTATTGAAGAACGTATTGTAGGTCCTTCCCTCGGTGCTGATTCTGTTCGCCGGGGCACCCAGTCCGTTTTAATTGGCCTTGCCTTTGTCCTCGTATTCATGCTGATTTATTACCGTATTTCAGGGTCTATTGCCGATTTTGCCCTGATTTGGAACATCGTTCTTGTGTTAGCGGTTTTGGCTTCTTTGCAGGCCACCTTGACACTCCCGGGTATCGCCGGATTGATCCTCACCGTGGGTATGTCCATTGATGCCAATGTGATCATTTTTGAACGAATCCGTGAAGAACTGCGGAAAGGAAAAACACCCAAAGCCGCCGTGGATGGCGGTTACGACCGGGCCCTTACAACCATTATTGACGCCAATGTCACTACATTAATTGCTGCCTTGGTCCTTTGGCAGTTTGGTACCGGTCCGATTAAAGGATTTGCCACTGTCCTTTTCTGGGGCATCTTGATCTCCATGTTTACAGCGATCTTTGTAACGAGAACAATTTTTAACTCTTTTACCAGCCGTAAAGGCATTACCAAATTGAGCATATGAGAATTATAAAAGACACACACATCGATTTCATGCGTCATCGGAGACTGGGCGCCCTCCTGTCCGCATTTGTGATCCTGACCGGGGTGATTTCCCTGGTGGTAAACGGCGGTCCCAAATTAAGTATTGATTTTAAGGGCGGCACCTTGGTATCTGTTCAATTCACCGAGCCCATGGATGTGACCGCAGTCCGTTTATCTTTAGGAAAGGTTAATATTGACGGACAGTTATTTGATTTAAGCCGAGAAGAGATTAAGCATTTTGGCGGCCCCGCTGCAATTTCAGTTCGTGTACCCCACCTTGAAAATGCACCACAAAATTTTGCGCAAAAAATTGTTGATCACCTTTATGATAATTTTCCCGGGAAAGTACCTGAAAATAAGACAGATTTTATTTTAGGGAAGGGCAGTGTGGGGCCAAAAATAGGCGCCGAGTTAAGCGGCAAGGCGGTGATGGCGATTATTTCCGCATTGGGATTGATTCTACTTTATATTTCCATCCGCTTTGAATTTCGTTTTGCTTTGGGAGCCATTGCTGCCTTAGGGCACGATGTGTTAGTCACACTGGGGATATTTTCATTGTTTGGATATGAGATCAGCCTGCCTATTATTGCGGCTTTTCTTACTATTGTGGGTTATTCATTAAATGACACAATCGTCATTTTTGACCGTATTCGGGAAAATGTAAAAGCATCCAAACGGGAGACCTATAAAAAAATTATTAACCGTAGCATTAATGAATCCCTATCACGGACCATCATTACCTCACTGACTACATTTTTTGTTGTATTTGTATTATTCTTATTCGGCGGTGAGGTGATCCATAATTTCGCCCTGGCCATGATCATTGGCGTAATTGTGGGAACTTACTCATCCATCTATATCGCTAGTCCCATTATCGTTCAACTCCACGAAAATGCGGCGAAATAAAATCGAATCATATTGATAAAAAAAGGCCCCGATCTCGGGGCCTTTTTTGTTTCTATCTAATGGATTGAAATGATGAGTAAAACGAATCATTTCTAAATTATTGTTCTGCAACGATAAGCATGCTTATCCGATTGGTACCCGCCATAGGTTGGGCAAGAACTCATGGTTGCAATCCGTTCAAGATGAATGTTTAGTTCCGGAAAATGGTACTCTCCCGGTTAAACCATTTCACGCACCAGAAAATAGCCAATCCTGCGAATCCAAAGAGGGATAAATAGACCTCCGTCATATAAAATGGATTCATTACACCGGCAATAATATCCTTGGAGGCCAGGGATACATTCAATACCGGAATAAGAGCCGTAACTGTATTTAACTCCATTCCCGGTAAGGTACCGATAATGGCCGGAAAAATAATCACAATATTCAAGGGCGCCACAATGCTCTGGGCCTCCTTGAATGATTTTGCGTAGATGGAAAGTCCCAACAACAGGGCACTAAAAAAAGCAGCTACCGGTAAAACCAGGGTCATGATTAATCCAATTGTTTTAGGACTGAGAACTTCATTGATTACGATGATTAGCTCGGCTGGAATATCCGAAATCCGCTGAATCCCTACGAACATACCTCCCAAGGCTATGAAAGCAGTTAAAAAGGCCGCTAACAGCACCACTAGGAATTTACCCAGTACGATATCCAAACGGCTGGCTGGAGATGAAAGAATAGTTTCCAATGTGCCCCTTTCTTTCTCTCCTGCCCCTAAATCCAAGGCCGGATACATGGCCCCCATAAAACCAAAAATGATAAAAACATAAGGAAACCAACCACCGGCGATTTTACCGAATTTCTCCTGCCTTGAGGCCACATCTTCATAAGCAATATTGTAGGCCTTCACAACTTCCGGTTTTAGGTTCAGGCGGTCCATGCGTTCGGCTACAATTCGATTTTCAAATTCTTCCAGCACACCATTAATTCGATCTTTAGTACTGCCAAAAGAATCGGTACCCTTGAATTGAATCCTGATTTGCGCTTGTCTATTATCGGTAATATTCTTTTGATAGGCCGGACCAACATGAATGGCTGCATCTAGGTATTCTTCCTGGATGTAGGATTCAACACTATCAACGGGAATTTGATCGAGCATGATCACTTTATCCATACCAGCAAAAGCCCGGTATAAATCCGGCGCATGTTCCCGGCCAAAGAATTGCACTTTCAATTGTTTCTCACTGGCCTTTTCCGCCATGGACTTGGTGATTTTGAAAACTGTTCCCAACAGAACAGGGATCAGGAAAAGGGGCACCACAATCATCATTATTATCGTTCTTCTGTCCCGGGTGATATCTACAATCTCTTTTTTGGCTATGGTTAGAAATTTCATCTTACGCTTCCCCCACGCGGTAGATAAATTCATCTTCAAAGGTCGCCTGTGTCATTTCGGATTTAAACGCGTCCAAGGTATCATTGTAAAAGAATTTGCCTTTATAAATGATGGCTATATCATCACAAACCTGGTTGGCTTCACCCATTCGGTGGGTGGAAAAGATCACCGTCTTCCCTTCTTCCCGGCAGGAGCGAATCAGATCCATAATCGCCCGGGAGGTCATCACATCCAGCCCGGAAGTGGGTTCATCAAATACCATCACCGGTGGATCATGGATGATGGTCCGGGCAATGGACGTCTTTTGTTTCATACCTGAACTCAAGCGGGCAATACGACGATCGGCAAAACTGTGCATATCCAAAATATCAAAAAGGTGGTTTTTTCTTTTTTGATATTCATTTTTATTCATCCCGTGGAGATCGGCAATGTATTTCACCATTTCCGTGGGGGTGAGACGGTCGTAAAGCGCTGTCTGGCCTGTCATAAATCCAATCTGTTCACGGACTTTTTGTCCATTGGAGACAGAATCATACCCTGAAACTGAAATACTTCCCTGGCTCGGTTTGAGCATGGTGGCCACCATCCGCAGGGTGGTGGTTTTACCAGCACCATTGGGGCCGAGTAAGCCAAAGATCCTTCCCGGTTGACATTCAAAACTAATATCATCCACGGCTCGGAGCGTTTTGGTATCTTTATATTCGTCCCCCAGTTCTTTCCGCTGTTTCCTGGTGAGTGAAAAGTCTTTGGTGAGCTTATTAACTTGAATCATGATTCCCTTTAAAACTAATTGGTCGAGAAGTTATAGGAGAATTAGGAAGTGGGAAAAGAGAGAAAGTTTTTATTTATACATTTTTTATTGATTAAATCAATCTCTCATCAATTTACATTCGTTGATATGAAAACCAAAATTTTCATTCTTTATGCAATCATGAGCATCTTTTGGGGAATGACCTGGTATTTCCTGAAAGTCAGTCTGTTAGAAATGCCGCTTTTATGGGGGATTGCACTGCGTTTTATGATTGCAGGACTGATTTTCTGGTGTATTTATTTTTTCCGAAAAGAACGGATGGAATTCACGCCGGAGATCAAAACAGTCTACTTCATGTTCACCTTATTAAATTTCACCATTTGCTACTTCCTGACATACTGGGCAATGCAATTCGTTTATTCCAACTTGGGATCCATTTTGTGGAGTCTGTTTCCTCTCTGTGTTGCCGTGATGGCTCATTTTTATTTACCAGATGACAGGCTGACTTTCAGAAATTCTTTCAGTTTGGCTGTGGGTTTAATCGGAACAATCCTTTTACTTTATGAAGGCGATTCCCTGGGCGAAAGGAATGTATTCCTGGGTATTTCAGCCATTATTGTATCTATAGTTCTAGCGGCGTGGCCGAATGTATATTTGAAAATGCATCATCCAAAAATTAATGCCTTCCATCTCAATGCGGTGGGGATGACCATTTCCGGCATTATCATGGCTGCAGCGTCATTTATCATGGAGCAGGGCCAATCCATGCCATTGGACAGCACCAACCTTTTCGCCCTGTTTTTTCTCACTGTCCCCGGCACCGTTTTGACTTGGGGTATATATATCTGGCTCTTCAACCATTTGCGTGTCAGCCAAATCAGTTACGTGGCCTTCTTTCCCCCGGTGATTGCCATCATCATGGGATGGCTGTTGCTAGGTGAGGCGCTCCCACTTATCACAATCATAGGTGCAGTGCTGATTATCCTGGGAGGATTCCTTATCAATTATCGGGGTGCCTCCCAAACTGCCTTAAGCAATACCCAATTGGGGGCGGTACCTAAAGACTGAATTCTTTTTTTGACGTAAATTCAGCTATGATTCAATACACTATTGCTGATTCTCCTATTGGAAAATTGCTCCTCGCCCGTTCCAATAAAGGCCTGACGCATATTCTGTTTGAATACGAAATCCCCAAATTTGAGTCCATTATAAAAAAGAAATTCCCGGATGAAAATATTGCCAAGAATGACAAAGCACTAGCCAACGCGGTGCAACAATTGAATCAATATTTTGCCGGCGAACGCCGGTCCTTCGATATTGAGCTGGATCTGGTGATGCCTCCTTTTCACTACCAAGCCCTTATGGCAGTGAAAAAAATTCCATACGGCAAAACACTGTCCTACAAAAATGTGGCTGAAGGGGCCGGAAACCCAAAGGCGGTTCGTGCCGCCGGATCGGCTAACGCCAATAATCCTTTGCCCATCGTTATTCCGTGTCACCGCGTCCTGGCTACGGGAGGTGGACTGGGTGGATACGGCGGCGGCTTGGAAATGAAAAATTACCTTCTGAACCTGGAGGGCGCCCTGTAACTTTCTTTCTTAATTTTTTGAAGGCTTTTAACAAAACAAATCTAAATCAATATGTGGCAATCAATTAAACGACGGATTTTCACAGGCCTCCTGGCGATTGTTCCAATCGCTGTAACCTTCTGGATTCTCAAATTTCTTTTTTCATTCACTGATGGCCTGGCAGCGCCTTTTTTAAAACGATTCGGGATCGAGATACCCGGCTTAGGTATTATCCTCACAGTGGTATTTATATTTGTTCTCGGCTTACTGGTAACCAATGTTTTGGGCCGCTCACTGTTCAATTTAGGTGAACGTATCCTGGCCAAACTGCCGATTGTAAATACGATTTATAATACCATCAAGCAGATAACCTCTGCCTTTTCCGGATCGACGGTGAAGTCGTTTCAACAGGTTATTTTTATTCAATATCCCCGTGAGGGGTTATGGACCATGTGTTTTGTAACCAACCAATCCCAAAATGAAAAGGGTGAAGAATTTTATCATGTGTTTGTGCCCACAACACCGAACCCCACATCCGGTGTATTTATTGTTGTACCTCAAAAGGATGTTATCCATCCGGACATTACCGTTGAGGATGGATTGAAGGCCATTATCTCCGGCGGTATCCTAGATCCCGGGAAGTCCTTAAGCGGGCAGCTACCGGGTAAACCATGATAAACCAATGGCTGACGAATATTTACGATTAATCCTGCTCATTTTTGGTAGCTATATCGTTGGGTCTTTTCCCACCAGTATTATTGTGGGGCGGTTCGCCAAGGGAATTGATATTCGTGATCACGGCAGCGGTAATGCAGGGGGAACCAATGTATTTCGCGTCCTAGGGTGGAAACCGGCACTGGTTGTTATCACTTTTGATGTATTTAAAGGATGGCTCCCAGCGGCGGCGTTGGCCCCCGTTTTATTTAACAGCCAGCCCATTCCTGATTTAGGCGTACTTCAAATCCTGTGTGGATTTGCGGCTGTACTGGGACATACTTATACCATTTTCGCCGGATTTCAAGGCGGTAAAGGTGTTGGCACTCTGGGGGGCGTGCTTCTCGCACTTTTTCCCACGGCATTTCCTTTTTGCCTGGCTGTTGCTGTTTTAACAATTGTCCTTACGGGATATGTATCCCTGGCGTCCATTTTAGCATCCTCCGCCCTGCCCGTCTTTTTATTGGTATTGCCACCCTTCTTTGGGACGGAGCCGGCGGATTTATCCTTGATGGTGTTTAGCCTCTTGATTCCCTTTTTTATTATTTATACCCACCGCAGCAATATTCAGCGACTGCGCAATGGCGAAGAAAACCGCTTTGAAAAAGCAATGATCTTCCGCAAAAAAGATTAATTAATATAGATTAGATCTGGTGCTGGGAGGCAATGTGAAATTCGCTGTCCATCTGTTTTCCATCATAAAACCCCCAGCCGTAATCCAGGCGTAATATTTCTAAAAAGGGCATTTGAAATTGAAATGTGAAACCTATACCTGAAATGGGTTTTCTGTTCAACAGATCTTTGAAATCCATTTGGGTGGTTACGCCCACATCAACGAATGCGCCCACCGTTACGCCGAATTCATACAAGTTTCCCAGGGGAAAACGGGGTACGACCACTTTTCGTAATTCCACGGCTGTTTTCATGTTATGGAATCCAAATCGGTAAGCCTGCTGGGGATCATTATAATTTACATGACGGGGGTAGCGCCATCCACGAACAGATCCCGTCTCACCCATGGTGGCCAGAAAATGTTGGTCTCTGATCCCAAAATTCATATGTGTTTTGAACCCAAAAGCCAAAATCCAGGGCTTGGAGTTATCTTGTTTACTTAAGCTTTTGTAAAAACTGAAGGATTGAAACCAGATAAAATTATTCCCGACTTCATCCTTAAGATCTACCCGCCCTAAAAAGGCCTGTTTGAACAGGACTCCCTTGGTGGGCATGGCATAAATATCCCGCGTGTCATACTGAAAGGATCCCATTGGCGAAAAATACTGATAATTAATTGTAGTTGTATCTCCAACAAAATTCATTTCTTCAATTTCAAAACCAAGGGCCATTTTTCTCTGGTATCCAAAAAAGCGCCCAGCATTCAATTCCATGGAATACAACTTTACATCATAGGGTAGAAAGGGATGGTGAAACATGGCCTTGCCCACACTCGCTTTGAGGGAAACATGATCCCCTGTGATCCAGGGATTAAAATAATGAATCCCAAAGGTATTACGCCCCCCCAACATTAATCCTAACCCCAATTGTTCATCCCGGCCGCGAAAGTTCCTGAATATGCCACCGCCACCAAAGGACCAGCCAGTCGCTTCATCATAGCTGGGGGAAGGGCCGCCAAAGAAACGTCCGCCAAAGAATTTATCATTTTCTAAAACCCCGTATTCGAGGCGGACATTTTTCTTATCTAATGGGATAGCGCGCCAATTAACATCTGCAAAAATACCTAAGTTGATAAGCCGATTTTTGTCCTCAATAGCCATTGTGCTATCCAGAGGTGCATTGATCGGGTGCTGGATTTCACGAACAATGATATAATCCTTGGTGAGTGTATTGCCCTTATGGGTTATCTCAGAAACAATCAGTTCCTGGCAAAACCCTAAAATGGGAATCAGAAAAAGGAATCCCCGCAATTTCATGAAGTAACTGGTTTAAAAATCGATACTTCTCAGAAGAAGTTTCTTTTGGTACTCGATTCCTTCTTCCGAATATATATCATTAATAGCCATCCTAAGTTTTTGATCAACAGCAAAACTGTTCATTTGAATTTGGACATGACTTTCATCCAATTCCCTAACTTTTAAAACAGTTTGGCCATTTTTGTAATGATGAAAACCATCTGTGAATTCCTGTGGCGTGCCATACTCCATGAGGAATTTATATTTAATCACATCCGCAGCAGTGAGCTGGGGGAAACCGGTGGGTTTCAGTTCTATTGTCCGCACGACACCGTTCATAATATAATGTGATGGTTCGTGATTCGTGGAACTGTATACATGATCCACATTGATAAAATGAAGCTCCACGGTTTCGATGGTCAAACGGGTAATGATTTGAAATAAAACTTTGGACCGTTTAAGGGGCAGTTTATACCCTATGGGCAAATCAATGATTTCTTCCCAATATTCCACTGTTTGTGCAGAATCCAGTACATTGGACATCACATTGGGAAGGCTCATCCCCCACTTGGCCACGGGGTGCCGGTCAACCGTCCATCCCTCCGGGAGTGTTTTTAGCTGGAATGTTGGCCGGGATTTCCGAACAGGTTCCGGCTTTGGTACTTCCGCTTCTTCCTCCTCAACCATTTCCGCTGTCGGCGGTTCTTCAGGAATATTCAGCAATTCAGGTTCGGGGGTATTGCGCAATACACAGCTGGCGAATCCAAGGGACAGAAACACCAGAAATAGGATTTTGGGTGGTTTAATCATTTTTATTATTTTTTCTTAGGCGGGTGTTCCGGATGATTATTTCCCCGGTGGCACACCCAACAGGATATTTCATGAAAATTAAGGTCATTCATAGTTTTATTGGCTTGCTGCACCATAGCTATCATTTGACGGGCCACTTTTTTATGGTCCTTTTCATCACTGGAATAATCCAGAGTATTATGACAGAAATTACACTTAACACCCAATTCAGGTGCTACCACAGATTTCATGAATTTAACCAGTTCACGTTTTGATTTGTAGGGCAGGACTTTCACATTCTTCAATTCGGATTTTTGCGCAAATAAAAATCCGCACATAATTCCTACAATGATGATGATATTTTTCATGTGTGTCCTCTTAAAACCACAAATGTAATTGGGATAAAAATTCCATTCCTTTGGAAGGCTTACTTCCTGATAATTGGGAAGATCGGATTTGAAATTTAATATCCACAAAGGGTAAAGGTACATAATTCAACCCAAAAGTGGTACGACGAATTGCATCTTCTGTATATTTCATACTTTCGTCAAAAAAGTCTATTCGTCCCGATAAGTTCCATCCCCGTTTCACTTTCCAAGTCAATTCACTATAGCTAGCTATGGATCGGCTTTCCACCAGGTTTTCCGCCAGGGTCACTTCTCCCATCCAGGACAGGCGCCCCCGATTGAGACCCCCGAACAGGCTAAACATTTGCAAATCGCCCTCAAATAAAATGGACCCCCCTATCATTGATTGGGTGGCTTGAATGGAACGATAATGTTCGAGGCGGCCCACGATGGTATTCCCTTCACCGGATATATACCCGTTTGAGCGGCTGAAGGATACATATGTATCGCCAAAAATGATACCCAATTCTATCAAACCTACATTTGTTAAGGTGGGTAAAAAAGGCATTCCCTCACGGTGATCCCCATGAACTAACCGAATATTGCCACCCCGGGTAAAAACTGTATGATCATCCGAATTCAGTCCAAAGGATGGCTTTGCCAATCCAGCCTTCACATATACATTTTTTTGATTGTACCGCAGCTGAAGCCCCAAATACGATTGTAACGCGGCCAGTTCAGCCAGGACAGTCAGTTTTTTCACTTCCGCCTTAACCTGGAGTTTGGCCTGCATCGGAAAGACCGCGAGACCGCTGGGTACATCTCCCTTATTTTTTGATACACTCTGGATCCTTACATCGCCGCCGATTTGAATATAATTGATGATAATCCCTGAATAGGATGAAAATTTTTCCGGCGATCTTACAGCCAAATCATCTATTCCATAGGCAATGCCGTAATCATTTCGCAGGCCTCCCCCGGCGGGATTCACATGGCACAGGATACATGAAGATCCGCTCTCCAGGGCGTAGCGGGGCACGGCCCAAAGAAATGTAGAAAAAAGAATAATAACAGAGAGGGCGTGTTTAAATGAATGAGAAATCAATTATTCTCGGCACCTTGGTCAATCCATTTTTTGACCAATTCGATTTTGGTTGTGCTCCATTCGCCGGCCGGTTTGGGCGGCATCCGATCCCCGGAGGCTGTTCCTTCAAGTTTCTTGACCAATAAACTCCCGGCCCCATCCTTTGGAATCACAACCGCCCCACTCTTTCCACCCTTCATCAGATTAGTATAGTTTCTCAGGGAGAGCTGGCCCTGGTTTGGGTGGCAATTAACACAGATTGAATTAAACATGGGCTGAATGTCTTTTGCATAGCTCACATCACCCGTTATCACTTGATCTTCCTTTGGATTGATCCCGAAATCACTGCAACCAGCCAGAATCAATAAAAGAAGGATGGTTATTTTTTTCACTTCGTCTAAAAACAAAAAAGCCCCCGCAAAATGCGGAGGCTCTTTCGTCGAGGATTAAATGGTTTATTTACGTCCTCTTGCCATTGGGGCACGAGAGACGTTACCATTTTTATCAATGAAGTACAGATAACCTGCTTCACGCTGGACACCAGCATTAGCGACTTTTTCTGCATTGCCGCCGCCTTTTCCGGCGCGAGCCATCTTTGAACGCCATACATTACCATCTTTCCCGAGGTAATATAGGTAACCGGATTCTTTTGAAACTCCAGTTGATCTTACAACTTCAGCCATAGTAATGACCTCCTTTAGTATGTTGTTTTTTTACTAAATGTCACTTCTCGACGGTAAGTGTACACTTTCTCGAGGATATAAAGCAAGAATTTTCTCGAGGAGGCACCGAGGAGGAAAAATGGCCCATTTTTGCCTTATCCTGTCCCCTTCGAAGCCCTTAACTTCACGGCGCTATTTTTGGCAATATCCGCCCCGGTAGCTCAGCTGGATAGAGCAACGGACTTCTAATCCGTAGGCCACAGGTTCGAATCCTGTCCGGGGTACATAGAAAAAGCCCTTTTTCAAGGGCTTTTTGATTGGGTGAATGACTGATCGTTTAACCCAATCATTCAAACAATCAATCCTATCTTCAATGGTTTCCTCCTCATATTGAGTCCCCCAAGATTGGGAGCATCTTTGTAAATTTCCGCCCCTTTCTTTTCACTATGAGGTTCAAATGAGGAAATTATTTTGGGTGGTCACTTTTTCACTGACTGCCGTTTTCGCTGAAGGCTTGGACGCCGATCTTTTCAAAAACCTGAAATTTCGTTTTATCGGACCTGATGGCAATCGCGCCATTGCCGTGGCCGGGGTATCATCGAATCACAATACCTATTATGTGGGCGCTGCTTCAGGTGGACTTTTTCGAACTAAAAATAATGGTATCTCCTGGCAGCCCATTTTTGACGACCAAGATGTATCCTCCGTTAGTGCCCTTGCGGTCTCACAAAAAAATCCAAATATTGTCTGGGCCGGCACAGGCGAAACCTTTGTCATTCGTCCGGCCCATGCCATTGGTGACGGCATCTATAAATCCAACGACGGCGGGGACAGTTGGACAAACATGGGCCTGGAAAAAACCGCCCGGATCGCCCGGATTGTTATTCACCCGGAAAATGACAATATAGTCTACGCGGCGGCCCTGGGCCATACTTACGGCCCCCAGAAAGAACGGGGCATCTATCGCACCACCGACAGTGGAAAATCCTGGGAACAAGTTTTATTCGTTGATGAAAACACCGGCGGTATTGATATCGCCATGGATCGCAGCAATCCCGATTTTCTTATCGCTGCCATGTGGGAGATTCATATCAACACCTGGGGGCTGAATAGTGGCGGTGAGGCCGGTGGTGTTTTCATTTCTCGTGACGGCGGTGATTCATGGAAACGGCAGGACAAGAACGGCCTTCCCGGCGGTAAAGGGAAACCAGTGGGCAAGGTCGCTGTGGCCATCGCCCAGAGCAATCCCGATGTCATGTATGCCCTTTGTGAAGAAGCCCACCCCGGTTTGTACCGGACAGACAACGGCGGTAAATCCTGGCGCCTTGTATCTCGAAACCATACCTTAGCCGAACGGGCCCCTTATTATATGCGGATGGCGGTGGCACCTGATAATCCGGAAAAAATTTATGTATTGAATGTCCAATTCAGCGTGTCAGAAGATGGCGGGAAAACCATCCAATCCGGCTATCGCGCCGGGGGGGACAATCATGACATCTGGATCGATCCTGAAGATGGGAATCGCATCATGGTGGCCCACGATGGCTGCGCTTCCATCGCCAATGACGGCAAGACTTTCAAACGCATCGTCCTCCCCATTGCCCAGATGTACCATGCCCATGTGGATGACCAGATTCCTTACAATGTGTACGGCAACAGGCAGGACGGCTACTCCTACCGCGGACCCAGTAATTCTTTGAGCGGCGGAATTTCCATCGGCCATTGGCGATCGTTTGGGGGCTGCGAATCGGGATTTGGCATTCCTGACCCTAACGATAATAATATAGTTTGGTCCGGCTGCTACGACGGTGGATTGGAAGTTTACAATGTGCGCACCGGCCATGCCCGGAATGTCCGTGTATGGCCGGAGGCCGCCTACGGCGTACCGCCGAAAGACCTGAAATACCGCTGGCACTGGACCTTTCCCATCCACATTTCGGAGCATAAAAAACATGCGGTCTATGTGGGGAGCCAATACGTCCACCGCTCCACGGACCTTGGCCAAAGCTGGGAGGTCATTTCCCCGGACCTGACGCTCAATTTAAAAAGCCACCAACAAAGTTCCGGCGGCATTGCCATTGATAACCTCATGACATTTGACGGCTCCGTTCTCTTTGCTATTACCGAATCGCCACTAAAGCAGGGACTAATATGGGCGGGTTCTAACGACGGTCAGGTTCACCTCACCAGTAACGGTGGACGCAGTTGGGAGAATCTTACAAAAAATATTGATATGCCGCCCTGGGGCACCATATCCAATATTGAGCCCTCCCGATATAACAAGGGTAGGGCTTACATCAGTTTGGACTTTCACCAAATGGGCGACTTCGACCCCTATATTTATAAGACAGAAGATTATGGCAAATCCTGGAAACGGATCTCCGGTGACATTCCCAAATCCTATTCCAGTTTTGTTCATGTGGTACGGGAAGACCATCAAACCCCCGGTGTACTCTATGCCGGTACGGACAATGGCGTTTATGTTTCCGTGGATGACGGCGCCCATTGGACTCGCATCAAAAACAACCTGCCCCCGGCGCCGGTGTACTGGATCAGCCTCCAGGCACGGTTTGATGACATGGTCATTGGCACCTACGGCCGTGGATTTTATATCTTAGACGACATCAGCCCTTTCAGGGAAATGGCGGCGGCCAATCAAAGGGAAGTTCAGTTTTTACCTATGCAGGATGCTTACCGCTTTCAAACCAAGCAAAGTATGAAAAGTGACGGCGCCAGCCTGATCCGTGGCCGAAATCCCGCCTATGGTGCCAACCTGGATTTCTTCCTGCCGGATACCAATGCAAAATCAATTTCTATCTCGATTCAAGATATGAATGGGAATGAAATCCGCAAGATCAAACCACGGCAGACATCCACAGGAATGAACCGCATTATGTGGGATCTCCGATACGAACGGACGAAAACGGCGAAGCTTCGTGTGAATCCCCGTGGTGTGGATTGGGTGACTTATAATAAAGATGGGTGGCGCCCCCTCCGTACTTGGGATATTGATGTGAACAGCGGAAAGCTGGGACCCAAGACTGTTCCGGGAAAATATAAAGCAGTTTTGGATGTTGACGGCCAATCATTCACACGAACATTTACCGTTCTGAAAGATCCCAACACCGCCGGCACCAGGAAGGATATTCAGTCTCAATTTGAATTCCTCATTACCCTCCGGGAAACCATCGATAAAAATGTGGACCTTATTAACAAGATCGAAGAACTACGTTATTCACTCCAGAATGATTACACGACGAGAGATGAAGAAAAAGCGGCCCGGGATATGGATGATCGGCTTTACCAGATTGAGCGCCATTTATTTGACATAAAACTCACCGGCGCCCGTGAGGATGCATTTCGGAACCCCAATAAAATCTATGGCCGGTTGGCCGCTTTGGGGAGTGACTTGACCCGCTATGGGGCAGATTTCCGTCCGACCAATCAACAGGTGGAAGTGTATGAAGTTTTATCTGATCGGCTTGAAAAACAACAGACCGCTTTTGAATTATTAATGGAAGATGATTTCTGGAAGGCGGAGATAAAATAGTAGAGACACATAGTCATGTGTCTCTACATTAATAAAATAATTTATTTCCGGACGATCTTCACCGCCGTACCATAGACCAGTAATTCCGCTGTGCCCTGCAAGATCATGGAGGTCTGAAAGCGCACCCCCACCACAGCGTCAGCACCCATTTCTTCGGCCCGGTCCTTCATCCGCATGAGAGCCTGTTCACGGGATTCTGCCATCATGCCTGTATATTCTTTCACTTCACCGCCTAAAATCGTTCGAAACCCCGCCATAATATCCTTTCCGACATGGCGGGCACGAATCGTATTCCCGATCACCGTACCTAAATGTTCTGTAATCACATAACCAGCAACATTTTCTGTGGTTGCTATAATCATTTGTCTATCCCCCGGAATGGTTCATCCTTGGCGTCATCCCTGTTTTCCTTTATGAATTTAAGAGCCAATACAATACCCCCGCCCACCAGTAGGATGGTCCCCAGACCCAGAAGAAAATCACTCATAATAAAACTGATGATCGCATTAATGAATTTCAGTGCCAGGATAACACCACCGGCAATAATGAGATAAACGCCGATTTGTTTTGCTTCCATAATCTCTCCCAATTCAATGATTTCGATTGTTAAATATTACTGACAGAAAATTGTTCTAAAAAGAGAATCCTTTTCCCTGGAAAAGAGGATTAAATTCCCTATACCATGGCTGAAACAGATTTTTCCATTCGATCCTTCAAGGGCGGGTATGATGACAACCTGACCTACCTTGTCACCTGCATGCGCACGGGAAACCAGTTCCTGGTGGATGCTGCTGTGCCCCTGAAACAAATCAATCCTTTTGTGAGCAAAAAAGGATTGATTGCCCTGTTTATCACTCACACCCACGGGGATCATACCGCCTATCTAGATGAATATGTGGATGCCTTCCCCAACCTGGTGACGATGATTTACCGGAAGTCGGAAGATAAAGTTAAATCCACCTTGAAACGGCCGGTGAAGCATAGGGACATTGTTACGGTGGGACAGCTGAGCCTAGAGGTATTCCACACACCGGGGCACTACCCCGATTCAGTCTGTTATTTACTGGATGATATTTTGTTCACGGGAGACACCCTTTTCGTAGGCCGCACAGGAAGGACAATCAGTCAGGGAAGCGATACATGTCAGCTTTATCATTCCGTATATGATACAATTTTGGATTTGCCGAAACATACGATTATTTATCCCGGCCACGATTACGGCCCTAAAATGACTATATCCATTGATGAAAATATTTCCATCAGTCCCCTGCTCCAGGCGGATGATGAGGACGATTTCGTTCAGCGCATGGCAGACTATGAGGCCACACGCACTTTTGGATCTTAACCCACGGAGGTAAACATGAAACGATATATAACAGGCCTGATCACCGGTGTTCTTTTTTCCGCGATCATAATCACCTTGGTCGGCGCCACACAAGCCCAGGATGACAGCTTGGCCACCATCATGGATGATTTGGATACTTATGTCCAGGATCAGCTGGGCAAGGATAAGGCCGCCGGCCGTTTTCAGCTTCAGTCCTTTCAAATTGAACGGACCCATTGGCATTACATGCTGGACACCGCTACGGGAGAACTCTATCGTCTGGAACCCAGCCGCACCCCCGGCAATGCTAAATGGGTACTAACAGCCGAAGCCAATTTTACCAATCAATGATGCGTTCACTTTTGAAATATCATCTGGGAGAATGGGGAAGTACTTATTTTTCAAAGTGAACAGAAAGTTTATTTACCCCGTCCTTTAGGGCAGGGATTTAAGCAACAACAAACCTGATTGGAATTTTAACCCCCTTCAAGAGAATAACATTGCTAAAACGATATATTAAAAAGTGGATTTTGGCAATCCTGCTATTGGCATTCAATGGCTCCTGCGATAAGGATTCAAAATGCAATAATTGCGGTGATTTATTAGGTGGTTTCATCATTATGAAAGTGACCGCCAGCGACTTGGTAAAATATGAAGGACTGGCTAATTTAAAAGGTGTGGATGTAGGTGTCTGCATCAGGGCTTTTATCCTGGAAGAAGAACTAAGTGTAAATTCGGTGACTGTTGTGGATGACTGCTGTTGTGAATTCTAAATTAATCACCCGGACATATTGTCCGGCGGAGAAACCGGAGAAAGCTATTATCGGCCTCCATGGCTGGACAGGGAATGAACATGTTTTTGAGCCCGTGGCAAAAATGATGAAAGTTGAAAATGCAAAATGGTACTTTCCCCGGGCACCTTACAAAGCGGATACGGGAAAAGGCTATACCTGGTTCAGCGGCAATGACGAAAAGGGTTGGGAGATAGAAAAAACATGGGCGGGCATGCAGCAGCTTCTTAACCATGTTATAGCTGAAGGGTTTTCGGCGGAAAATATATTTCTTATTGGATTTTCCCAAGGTGCCGGCCTGGCCATGGAAATTGCCCTGCGCCTCCCCCATGCCATTGGCGGTATTATTCCCATCGCCGGTTTCATTAAGTTCATGGACATCCTGGAAAAAGAAGCAACTGAAGAGAGTAAAGGTACACCGATTCTTCTCCTCCATGGCAATAGGGATAAGGTGATTCCCCTGCAGGCCAGTAAAAAAGCTTATAATTTTTTAAAAACGCGCGGAAATCAGGTCCATTTTGAATCCTATGATGTAGGCCATAAAATTCCCCTGCGCACCGCGTCAATGATCCGGGGGTTTATTTCAGATTCGTTTACCTTTTTTGAAGTAAATCCGTCGGAATTTGTTGAATGATAACAGGAAGAAAAGTCATGCAAAAGAATTTAGGGTTTAAAACCGGTGGCTATCACAGTTTTACATTGATACCAAAAGGATGGTCCTCGGGAACCTATATTGTTCAAGTTGAAGCACTGGGATCCGTTTTGAATCAACGGATCACCTACCTCAAATAAAAATTATCCCGGCCGTACATTTACGGCCTTATCACCTTTCATATCAAAATCCACATCAAAGGCTACCCTTTGGCCTGCCCGTAAACCAAATTTTTTCAGCTTTGGCCCTAGTCCATACACATGGACAAAATAATCCTCCCCGTCATCGCTGGCGATAAAGCCGAATCCTTTCACGCTATCATATTCTTTTACCGTGCCTGTCATCTCAATATTCCCTTAATCTTTGTTTAATAAATGCCCTGCCCAATGATCCAATTATGACCAATGCACCACCCGCAACAGCCCACTCTCCCATAGCTTCTCCCACAAACAGAAATACCCATACAGGATTAAGCACCGGTTCGATCATACTCACTAATATCGCATCTATGGCCGGTACATGATTCAGGGCAATCGTATATAGTATATAGGGAATTCCCAACTGCACAACCCCTAGACCCAGGATAATCAACCAGTCAGAGACCTGGGATTCCGCAACCGCATCAAATACGAATGTGGCGCAAAGTACAGCCGTAATTAAATTGCCGAACAATACAATTTCAAATGCCGAGGATTCCTTTTCTTTTCTTACAATAACAGTCACCAATGCCAGGCAGACGCCGGCGCCTAAGGCCATGATGTTTCCCCAAAAGCCGTAAAAGGTCAGTTCATCCATGAAAAATAATCCCAACCCTATAAATATGATTCCCATTGCCAGCCAGTCGAATTTGGTTACCCTTTCATGCAATATATAGAAACCAAAAATTACCACGTAGATCGGCGCTGTAAATTCCAGGAAAATTGCATTGGCGGCGGTGGTCAGTTTTATGGAAGTCACATAAAGTAAAACCATGCCGCAATAAGCCAGCACACCAGTGACGGTGTATTTATTCCACACAAACCTGGGGCGGCGGATATAAATCAAGAAAACAATGGCCGCTATTAAACTCCGTGAGCCTGTTATCGCCAGGGGATGCATATCTAACCATTTGATGAAAACACCCCCCAAACTCCACAGCAAAGCAGCAATGATTAACAAGATATGGGCTGTAGATGATTTCAAAAAAACTTAAGGAAGAAAAATTATTTTTTTTCTTTCATGGATAGGGTAATGGTGAATTCCGCCACCGGTTCATCTCCAAATTTATCCGGAACAGTGGCCAAGACCGATACTGGCAAGTTGACCCTTTCTCCCGTGGCAATCGTTTCCGACACAGCAGCAGCAATTGCCTTACTCTCTCTGCAGATAAAATGAACATCCCCTTCCGCACGCTTCAGGAAGTCCGCCTTTAGATCTTTAAAAATAAGAATGACCTTGCGCTTGGATTCACGGATTTTCAGCATGGCCGTAAAACCGGTTACCATATCCACCCCCACCACCATAGCACCGATATACATGGATTTCACATGGTTACGGGTGCGCCGGTCCAGAGGCATAAAAAGTTCAACACCTTCTTCTGTAACATCAAATATCTTTGGACGGCAATAATAAATTAGCCTGACTTGAGTCCAAGAAAAATACCACAAGAAAAGGTTATACTTAGATTGTTCTGCTCTTGTTAAAGCCATAATTAATCTGCCTCTCTCTGGGCTTTCAGTTTTTTATTGATCTCTATTACCTTTTCATTCCCCACATACCAGGGCGGCAGGTTCTCCCAATCGGGGATTCCGTCATCAATCAGGGTGGTGCTACCGGCCTTCCGCGGGAAACCCTCCGCTGGGAGGGCGCCTAAAATTAAACAAACTAGTTCCGATTTATCATCCGCTTTGAGGCAGCGCCGGGCGACAGCATCCACCTTAACAATATCACCGGGGACCAAATCAATATTTTCACCGTCAATGTAAATGATCCCTTTTCCACCAAGGACGACATAAACTTCTTCCTGTTTTTCATGCTGGTGAATAAAAGTATATCCCCGGCCGGCAGGGATACGGGCTAAGCCCATGCCAACCCCCTTTAATTCGAAATCTTCTCTTAAAAAGTTTAACCATGGATCAAGATTTTCAAAATTATATGATTTCTTCCTGTAATTCATTTGTATTCCTTTTTTACCAGGGGAGTTCTTCCCCTTTAAAATTAATAAATTTCCCGCTGATATTGTTTTGTTCTTCCAAAACTTTTAGCATTCCAGCTACAGACCGTTTGGTTGATACGGGCGCAACAGGGGTTCCCATGCGCGTCCTCACCCAACCGGGATGAAAAGAGACAACCGAAATTCCCCTGCTGTTTAAATCCTGGTGGAGGTTTTTGGATACCATATTCAAGGCGGCTTTGGATATACGATAACTGTATGAACCACCGCTGGTGTCATCATCAATACTGCCCATGAGAGATGATATATTCACAACCGTTGAACCATTCTCCAGTAAAGGTAGGCAATATTTGGTTACGAAAAGAGGGCCCAGGGTATTGGTTTGAAAGGTTTCTAAATGATCTTCTATTTCCATTTTTTTCAGTCCTGCCCGATTCCCGATGATACCAGCGTTATTGATTAACAGGTCCAACCGGTTCACCCTGGTTTTTAATTGGTTTATCACATTACGAATTGAATTTTCATTTGCCACATCCAATTCAAAAATGTTCTTACTTGGAATGAGTTTATTCAGCTTATCCGCATTTTTCGGTTCCCGGCAACCTGCGAATACGATCTTTTCTTTTCCTGAAAGCTGTTTCACCCATTCCAGGCCGAGACCCCTATTTCCGCCGGTAATGAGGCAATTCATCTAATTCGCCACACCAAAATATTGATCCATAACCGAGGTGATAGACCGGTTATGGCCTAAACGTTTTCCATCGGGAAAGGTTGCCGGAAGCTGGATCACTTCACTGTTCCCAATTTCTACAACCTGAGGATCAACCTCCATATTTTTGAAAGCCCCGTCTTGTTTGTGGACCGTCCGCCATTGAAACAGGTTATTGATTAATGTCAGGTGAGTAAAGCGGGGATATTCAGGACAATTCTTTTCTAGGCGGGTGTGGCCAGCCAGCGGCGCCGCCAGGGAATGGATATCCAGGGTTGCATTGAATTTATCATCGGCAAGATTGGTTACAATCACACCGCCATAACTGTGGCCGAACATGTTAATATGCCTGATTTTATTTTCTACTGATAAAAGAGAATCAATGGCCGATTGGAGTTTCCCGCTAGCAGGCCCAGGGCATTGGGTCCAATTCCAGCGATAATAAAATGTTTTAAAACCGGATTCCGCCATTTTACGCAGGGCATAGACCCATTCATAACCTCGGGACCCGTATCCATGGACGGCAATAAACACCGTGTCCCATTTTGCTGTTCCATATTCCACCCCATGCAATCCCATAGAACTCTCCTGGAGCATGCGGCCGGTTTGCATTACCTCATCCCCGGTTTTTAGCTCACTAAAGGGTATCCCGGATTTTGCTTCCTGTCCCCATGAAAGTGACAAAAGAAAAAGAGATATGCATACCCTTAATATCATAACATGAAGAATTTAGGGTGCTTTTAATTAGAAAAGAAACGGGTCAAAACCGGTCAGGAGATAACATATCCATGTCAAAACCTGTTTCTTTTTTTGATATAATATCACGAACCAATTTACCTGTAACCGGCGACAGGCTGATGCCCTGCATGGCATGGCCGGTGGCAGCAATCAAATTCGGGTATTCCTTGAATGGGCCGATATAAGGCAGTCCATCCGCGGACAAGGGCCGCAGCCCCACCCAAGGATCCAACCCCTCCGTCCAGGAAAGATCATATTCCGGATAATAATCCTGAACAGACTTGAGCATGGCCTTCAATTTTCTAATGTTTATTTTTCGATCCGAATCCGTTACCGTCATGGTGCCGCCGAACCGCCAGTTGGGTCCCATAGGTGTAGAAGCGATCCGCGCTTCGATGAGGATCGCTGGCAGGGCCGGTTTTTTTACTGGCGATTCCATAGTGACGCTGTATCCCTTCCCCGCCATCATAGGCATTTTCAACCCAATGATACCCGCCAGTTTACCCGCGACACTTCCGGCGGACAATACAAATTGATTTGCCTTCCATTTCCCCTGTTTCGTTTCGACCGATTCTATTTCCCCATTATTTGTCTGAAACCCATGAATCATTGTATTGTATTGAATTTTTACACCGCCGGCCCGCAGGTATTTTTGCATTACATCCAGGAACAGCACCGGGTTAATATTGCAATCCATTGGATAATGAACCCCGCCTAAAATTGCCGTATCCATTCCTGTCTCGATTGCCTTCACCCCCCTTTGATCCAGATCAACCCCTTCCATTCCAAGCTCCCGGGCCATGGCTGAAATGGCAAATTCCTCTTCTAACACCTTTTCACTGTTGCACAACATCAGAATGCCCCTGGATTCCAGGCCGAAATCCATTTCCTGCCCCAGTTCCAAATACAGGGATCGGCTGGTGAAGCCCAATTCCCGGAAAACTTTGGCTCCCGCTTTTACGTGGTTCGGGTTGGTGGCCCGGCGGAATTTCCACAGCCAGGAGATCATTTCCAGGGATGGCTTGAACTCAATAGAAAAAGGGCTTTCAGGATCCAGGAGCCATTTGAGCCCCTTTTTAATCACACCCGGCGCTGCCAAGGGAACAATATGGCTGGGGACTACCATACCAGAGTTTCCCCAGGAGCAGGAGGATTTTTTATCGGCCGTACCCCCATCTAAAATAGTGACATTATACCCGGCTTGATTCAGGTAATAGGCGCAGGATAAACCCACCGCGCCGCCGCCGATGATAATGACATCTGACCTTTCCAATTCTAACTGCGATACTTTTTAAATAGGGCCTTCAAAACATGTTTGGCAATTGTAGGATTTTTCCGCAGCCGCCGAATTGAATAGGGATACCAGTTTGGACCGAATGGCACTGCTATCCGCAGGCGGTGCCCCTTATCCCGGATGGATTGACGAAGATCTGACTCTACGCCATACAGCATTTGAAACTCGCACTGAGAAGGGCTCAACCTAAACTGTTCTATTAATTGGAATGTAGCCTCCACTAGCCACGGATCATGGGTGGCAATACCCACATAACACCCTGCCGAAAGTAATTCTCTTAAAAGGGCCTCATAGTTGTTTCGGATATTTTGCCGATCATGAAAAGCTATTTCCCGCGGTTCAATATAAATCCCCTTGCACAGGCGGATATTGGCTTGTATGCCTTTAAGCGCTTGAATATCATTCAGGCTCCGGCGCATACAGGCCTGGATTACCATGCCCACATTTTCAAATTCACTCCGTGCCCGTTTATAAATGGCTATTGTATCGTCTATACATGTTGAATCTTCCATATCAATGCGGACAAAATTATTGCATTCATCAGCAGTCTTCAGGACAGCCTTAACATTGGCGAAACATAATTCCTTATCGAGTTTGAGACCCAAGTGTGTAAGTTTGATATGAACATAACTATCCAGGCCAAGGTTATTTATGGTGGTTAAAACATCCTGGTATTCCTCACTGGCCGCTTCCGCCTGGATTCCCTTATGCACAAATTCACCTAAAATACTTGTGGCCGCTAGAAAACCGGCCCCGTTTAAATCCTTTACAATATTCACCAGGTCAGACATTTTTTCTCCGGCGATATAAGACCGTGCGAACTGCCAAACAAGAGGCTTGGGCACCAGGGGGAGCATTGCTTTTATTGCGGGGTTAAATAAATCCATCAGCGCTTCACCATTTTCATAACCCGTCAATGTTGACCAAAGGAATTAAGATAATGGCTCTTGTTACACCTATAATTTGGAATATATTCTACAATGAAACCAAGCTTGTTATTCCTGATCATTACCACCATCCCCATAATCGACATACTGATCTCGTTCAAAACGAATCAGTATCCCAAAACGATGCCTAAAACAAAAATAGGCAGGAGTACATTTGCCCTGTTGGCAACCAGCGCATGGATCACCGCTTTGATTTTTTCGATTATAGATTACTTTTAATTAAGTCAAACCAATATTCATTGCGCTAACTATAATTGAATTCATATCATCCAGACAGTTAAGAAGGAGGTAACAATGAAATTGGAACGCTATTTTTTCACCGCATTATTCATTTTTTCAATCACCCCGGCCCAGTTTGATAAGGTAGAGCTGAAACCTGAACCAACCAAAATGGTGGATTTCGATGACTTGGGAGCGGGGCCCTACAAACGGCTGGTCATTCGCAATGCCATGGTCATTCCGGGCCATGGGGGCCCGGCCACAGGACCCTACGACATCCTTGTTACGGGGAATGTGATCTCAAAACTGCAGCGGCACGACCCGGATAAACCCGACCGCCTGGAAGGGAACAGGGTGATTGAAGGGGACAACCTATATGTCATGCCGGGGATGCTCAATTTACACCTTCATTTGCGCAATAAATCACTGCCTTTGGATTACATCTTTTATCTCCAATTGGCCACGGGAGTTACTTCCATCGGACCGGCTGAAGAGGGACGTGTCCAGGATATTCTGGAAGCGGAGCGAAACAATGAAGTCATTTCACCGCGGCTTTTCCCTCTTTACGGCTGGGGGAGTAAAACCGATTTCGATGAAGAATTTCGTATGGACCCGGTCAATGCAGACAAGGTTGCCAAACGCATGATTAAAAATGGCGTACGCCAGGTTTACCTGAATAATCTTTGTTGGAACCCTACCATGTTTGGCGCCGCGGCCAGGGCCATCGAAAAAGCGGGCGGCATTACCGCCGTACACATTCAGCCTTCATCCACTTCTCAAGTAAATGCCTTGGATGCTGCGCGATTGGGTGTCACCATGATCGTCCATCATTACGGATATGCTGAGTCGGCCCTTAACCGGGGGGTAATGAATTACCCCGTGGATTACAATTACCTGGATGAAAATAAAAGGTTTCGTGAAGCAGCCCAGGTGTGGATCGAGGCCGGGGAAAATCCTGAAACACGGCACCGGCTCCTGAATGATATTGCCGATTCCCTTGTGTATTACGGGGTAACCATGCAACCCAACCGGGCCACCTACGAAGCCAATCGTGATATTGTTCGCGCCCACGGCCTTCCCTGGCATGAAAAGTATACTCACCAAGTGCTTTGGGAAATGCACCTGCCCAGCCCCCACGCCCATGCATCCTTCCAGTATAACTGGACATCCCTGGACGAATACCGCTGGCACTATATGTATGATCTCTGGGGGGACTTGATTTTTGAATTCAATAAACGGGGCGGCCGGGTGGCCTACGGTACAGATGACAATTACCAGTGGTCCACCGGTGGCTTCGGTAATATTCGCGAGCTCCAGCTCGTTCTGGAATCGGGGATGCATCCATTGGAAGTTTTGCGTAGTGCCACCTACAACAGCGCCCAGACCATCCTGGAACCGAAGCTGGGCATGATCCAAAAAGGGTATATTGCCGATATTCTCGTTGTGGACGGTTCGCCGGCTGAGAATTTCAGGTATCTATATCCCTTCGGTGCCATTATGATGGATGAGGAGACGAAAGAAATGTATCGTTCAAAGGGTATTATCCACACCATTAAGGACGGTGTTGTATTTGAAAATGAAAACCTCATGCGAGAAGTGGAACGGATCGTGAGGGAATCCAAAAAGGATGCGGGCCTAGATATCGTTACGGAACCATTTAAATAAATTCCATTCAATTCAGATATTATGATAAACTGCCTCAGTATATTCTGGGGTAGTTTATTTTGAGGTCATTATGAAAAACAGAACCATCATTTTATCCATCCTTTTATTGAATGTTGCCTGGGGGGAATCCATTTTTTCCTCAGAGGAATTCAAATCCCGGCGCACGAAACTAGCAAAAGCAATGGGCACAGGCTCTATTGCTATCCTGCAAGGGGCACCTTCTGAAACTGGCTATGTGAAATTTCGCCAGTATAATGAATTCTATTATCTCACTGGGATCGAAACGCCCCATGCCTACGTGATGATCAAAGGAGAAACCGGCGAAACAACCCTTTATTTACCCCATAAAAACCCCCGCCGTGAACGAAGTGAAGGCCACCTCATTTCTGCAGAAAATGTAGATGGTGCAAAGGCCGTCTCGGGTGCAGACAATGTGTATTCCATTGAAATGATGGGTGAACATTTATGGCGGATGCGCATGCGATCCAAACCCATCGTTTACCTTTACCAATCACCTCCGGAACGGCATGCGGAAAGTCGTGATCTGTTACTTCGATATGAAGGGGATATTCAAAATGACCCGTGGGACCATACAGAACCAAGATATAAGAATTTCATTAAAAATATGTCCGATCAAATGTTGGGATCTGAAATTCGGGACCTCACACCCATCTTGGATCAACTTCGGCTGATAAAAAGTCCGGCGGAAATTGCAGTCATAAAAAAGGCCACTGTCCTGTCCTGTCTTGGCCTCATGGAAGCCATGCGATCGGCCAAACCGGGAATGTATGAATATGAACTCGACGGCATGGCAAAATACATTTACCATATTAATGGTGCACAGGGTGATGCCTATTATTCACTCATTGCCAATGGACCCAATGCTTACATGCCCCATTATCATGAAAAGATGGATCAACTGAAGGATGGGGATCTCATGCTTATGGATTACTCCCCGGACTATCAATACTATATGAGTGATATCACCCGTATGATTCCTGTGAATGGAAAATTTTCGAAAGAACAGGCCCAACTCTATGGCTTTTATATGAAATGCTACCGGGCCATTTTGGATCATATCCGGCCCCACGTGGCGCCGATTGAAGTGCGGAAAGAAGCGGCAGAAGAGATGAACCGTATTTTATCCAAGACCACTTTTGATCAGTCCCATCACCGGAAGGCAGCGGAAAATTTTGTAAATAATTACACCAGGTCTGGCAAACGGAAATATGCCAGCCTAGGTCATGGTGTAGGAATGGCCACCCACGATGTTGGCGACCATTCCAAAATGCTGCTACCAGGGATGGTTTTTACTATTGAACCTGCTCTTCGCGTACCGGAAGAAAATATTTATATCCGGCTGGAAGATTTAATCGTCATAACTGAAACAGGTGCAGAAATTATTTCTGATTTTGTACCCATGGATATCAGAGGAATAGAAAAACTCATGCGTGAAAAAGGTATGCTTGATCGGTACAAACCGCTAACTGCAGAAGATTATAAGAAATATCTGAAAAAATGATAACCATGGCAAACTAGTCCCTTGAAAAGGAATCTTTATCAGCAATGGGAAAAGTGATTTTACTTTTCATATAAGTATATCCTCGCTGTTCTGCATCATAGGTCCAGGTCCGGTCGCAGGCGCCGTATTCCAAATTGGTGGTGAGCACTTCATCACCACGAGCAAGATCCAGATTATGAATGATATTTCCCACGGCGTGGGTGGGGTTGGGCACATAAACTAGGTCGTCCATTGAGCAGTTGAGGTATTGACCCAGTGCATGGCGGGATGTTTCCAAATGATCATACACATCTTCTGACATGAATTTGATGGGCTGCGCTTCCAGCTTTCGCTGCCAATCCTGGTATACCTCAAAGACAGGCTTCGGGCAGGAACCATAAGAACCATGGTTCAAAAAGGTAATCTCAGGATCGAGTTGGAATAAGGGTTTCAGGGCTTCAGGTGAATTCTTCATTGTTTAATATATGTTTCAGCGTTTGTCACCCATTGGGGTATAGTCTGCTCCAGTTTAGCATCCTCGGTAACAAAAGTTATATTCAATCGTTCAGCCAGCTCAAGGGCCTGGGCATCGTAGGTATCGATTTGGAATGCATGGGCCAGGGCCAGGGCGCGTTTATAATGGATTGTTTGTTCTGAATGCACGAATCTGCCTATCGCTTGATCCCATATTCGCCCGGCATGTGGAAGGGGCATTCCACCTTCTTTGACGAAAGTGGAAAGAATATTCAGGAATTCATGCCGCCACAGGGACGGCAAACTCCAGTTTGGGTTCTTACGATAGACAGACTGCGCTAAGGATGTCCCATCTCCCTGTAGGTGGAGATAGACAATCAATTTGATATCTACAACAATCATGCACGGTCAGACCTTTTCGCCACTGCGATCCAATCATCCGTAAGTTCGAATGATCCTTCGTAGGGCTCAGGAATATCACGCTCCGCCGACTTTCCGATTAAGGCTTCTTCGAGGATGAAATGAACTTCCTTCATCATACTTCGGTGGTTGGATTCTGCGCGCGCCTTGAGCCGGCGCTGCATCTCCTGAGAAACGTTCCTGACTAAAAGATCCGGCATAATAATTATTATCCATGTGATATCTTTATGATATCAAATATATATCACACTATAATTAAGATGCAAGCAAAAAGCCCCGCCTATTATTCCTCTCATTATTCGGATAGAACGGGGCCTTATTCTCGGATTTATTTCTGGGTCTATTTCACCATAGTCATGACTTCGTTGGTAACACCATGAGTGTGTTTTTCCAAAACATCACCTATCATTTTTTTCTACCTCTTTTTCCGTCTAACCATTGGTACCATATTCCCATCATAGATTTCATCTGTTGCTCAAGGTCAGTAGATTCAACTAGTTTTTCAATATTTTGTCTTGACTGCCGTGGAAGATTGATATTGAGGTCGTTGGCGTATCCAAGAGTGACCGCGGCTACAATGGCCGAGTTCCGCTTCAATGCCTCTAAGTTGACTTTGTCGTAGGTATCAGATTCAGCATGATAATTAGGCGCATAATTTGCAGGCTCATGATTTGCAATTAGATTCCCTACCCCATGCATCATGAAATCAAAATTATCTGTCCCTACAAGAGGAATATCAATATTTGTAAACATGCCTAGATCTGTTAAAGGATCCATGATCTTGTTTGTAACATTTAAGACATCTGGGCGACCACCAGTAAAAAAACCGGTAATCGGGCCACTACCAATATCTACTGACATTGCCATGACATGATTATCAAGCTGTGATTCATATTGCTCGGTATAGGCCATTGATCCATACAGTCCAAGTTCTTCGCCATTCCAAAGGGCAAATCTGATCGTTCGTTTAGGCTTTAAGTCCAGTTTTATCATTTGGCGGGCTATATCAATCATCATTGCGATATTGCAGCCATTATCGTTTGCGCCCGTTCCAAGTCCCCAAGAATCCAAATGTGCACCAATTATGACTACTTCTTCAGGGCGTTCAGAGCCCTTGATTTCCCCAATAACATTATAAGATTTATAAGCACCACCCTTTCTCACGTTTATTTTTACCAAAAGAGCCAAAGATTCATCGTTACGCAAAATTCTCAAACATCTTTTAGCGTCTTCTCTGGCCATGACTACCATTGGTAAAGTATTCTCGAAGCTCCTTGATGCGTTGTGCCGATAAAGCAGCCGCATGGGGCGAGAAGACATATAAACCAAACCTTTTACACCGGCCTCATATGCCAAATCTTCAATCAGTACTGCATCAGCATATTCTTTAAAAAGACCATCTATATCAACCAGCTCATCCGTTTCAATAATGACGAAGTTCCCTCTTGCATTTTCACCCAGTTTTGCAAAATCATCGGTTGTACCATGTCCACCATCCACAAGTTTTCCTCTTAACCCAGTACGGTGAGTTCCTTTTGAAAAGGTAAGGGCAACAACTCTAGGTTCAAATTCTGCAGCACCGCTAATTTGGGCAGAAGTTTCATTTTCAAGCCACAGTCCCGGCATTGTGAAGGCCTCTTTGCTGGCACTCACACCAGCCTCTTGGAATTTTTTTAATCCCCAGTCTATGGAAAGAGAATTGGCCCTTGACCCCGTTGGACGCCCTCCAATTACATCACACAATTCCTTTAAATCTTCTTCAATCGGAGTATCACCCAACAACCCTTCTATCAATTTATTTGTTTCTCTGTCTTGAGCTAAAAGCGTCCACAATAAGATAAAAGAAATAAGTATAAATTTTTTCATTGTATTCACCTTTTAGTTATTGTTTATTTTATTCTAATTCGTACTGGCTTGGCTCGTACCTGATCCGCCCGCAATCGGAGACCAATGAGAAGCACGGATTTTCCATCCATCGCCCTCTTTGACGTACGCTTGTGTAACGCGTGTCATATAATGACTGACTGCTGGTGACCCCTTCGGCTTCATGGACCCTTCCGAATAATACATGGCAACAGCCGCTTTTCCCGGTACCAAAACGATGACTTCAATATGTTTTATGGACATATTGACTTTTTCGTAATAATCCGGTCTGCCTGCTGGACTAATTTCATGTATTAGACCACCACTGGACCAAAATTCTAATGCACCTTTTTCAGAATATTCAGCCATTGCTTTTTTATTTTTATTCAAATACGCATTACTTTTCATTATTTGTTCTATGATCTCCTCTTTATCACCAGCCATCAATGTCACTGGAACAGCGATACTCAAAACAATCAATGTCATTATGATTTTTTTCATCACCTTCTCCTTTTTAGTTAGTTATTTTTAGGCGAACTTAAATCCGGGCGATCTTTGAGGATTTCTCGAACACGATATTTTACAACTTTTTGATAAATCGCATTCAAACGCTTCGCCTCTTTTTCACCGAGCACATCACTCATTCCTAATTGATTCGCAGGGGATTGCATACTCCCTGAAATTTCATTCATTGATTTTCCAGGGTATTCCCAAATCCATGTATCGGGATATTTGCCAGAAGCCACGCGATAAATATTATGAGAAAGTGGATCTTTATTGGCCGTTTTTGTTTTTTTACCTGCCTCTACGAACTCTATATATTCGCCGTGTGCACCGGGCCGAACAACATTATGGGACAGATGCCAATAGGGGCCTTTGGTTTTAGGTTTATAGCTCAAATCTTTTTCGAAGATTATAAGACTTATACCCGTGTTGGCGTTATTATCCACAAAGGGAACGACATATTTTTCCCAGTGTTTAAAATCTTCAGGACTGCGAACGCGATTATCCATCGCCTTAAATGTATGGGGGCCGGACCAACCCATTAAAGATCCCGCGTTGGGACCGGTCAATACATCATGGTAATATTCCGGCCATTGGCCTTTACCATGGAATTTCTCAACATGATCTTTCAGGCCTTTTTCCAATTGGCTAATCTTCTCTGCCACTGGTTTTAAATACCATGTACGCCATACATTGCCACTTTCCTGGGCAACCAGCATGGCACAAGTAATTAGAGGAATAATAATCCCCAATATTCGCTTTTTCATTATTTTCTCTTTTTAGTTATTTATTGATTGATTAGTTAGGGCTGCTACCACAATAATTGTGAGAAAAATTGAGCTTTGGAGGGATAGGCAGCCCCAACTAAATCTGTTTTATCTCTTACCTAATTTCACCCAGTTATTATGGAGTCCAATATCCCTATGGCCCCAGCCATTGTATTTATTGGCTTTCTCAAACCAAGCCTGCCGTTCTTCTTCATCGGGCCAGGCCTTTTGAATGGTCGGCCAATTGAGGGCATTATTATCCGCATCTTCAAGATTTGCATATTCTGTAACGGTTACAATGGGTGTATCGCCACCGCCCAGGGAACCTGACCAGTAGTGCCGCAG
>DKQT01000008.1 GCA_002471845.1 Fidelibacterota bacterium UBA7301
TTCTGGAGTAACAAATAAGATTGAACCAACAAGCAAATGATTTAAATGTTCAGACCCTTCAGCTGATTTGCTAAATAACAATATCATAGCTGCAGCACACACAACGTAAGTAATCCCAATGATAGCTTCCTGGGGAACTTTTTGATCGCTGGAGCGGACATAGGAAAAAAATGCAGAACCAATAAATGTAAAGGCCAATGCCATCATATAGCTGGCATTACCATCATGTTCCAATCCCATTACAATACCTACGGCAGCGCCCAATGCAGCAACCTGTGCTAAAGCAAGATCAACAAAAATTACTCCACGTGTTACCACATGCAACCCTAGATATACATGAATTCCTGTTAACACAAAACTTGCTAGTAAGGGCCAAAAGATAAGATCAATCATAACTAACTCCATAAGCCTTAGCCAAAATAAGAAGATTTGTTTCAAAAAGATTAATATAAGAATCAGCGCCTTCTATTGCCCCAACAGATTGAGCTAATTTGACTGTTCTTACATTTATTTTTGATTCAATAAACTTCGGTGCTCTATCACTGAAATAAGATTCAGATGCAATAACTTCAATTTCATTTTCTTTTATTTGATTGATGACTTGATTCAATTGAGATGGCGAGGGTGTTATGCCAGGTTTTGGCTCAAGAAAACCAACTGTAATTAAGCCAAATCTTTTTGAGAAATAGGGCCACGAGTTATGATAAAAAATAATATTTTTATTCCTAAGATCTGAAAAGCGCTTTGTCCAAATTGAAATAGCTGAATTTAAATCGTTTTCAAACTGAGTAAGATTAGACTGATATTGTTCAGCATTTTTGGAATCATGGTTGATCAGTTTTTCAGCTACCATTCTTGCAATTAATTTTCCATTTTCAGGATCTAACCAGTAATGAGGATTACCAAAACGATGTATATCACCCATACTTGCATCAATCTGTCCAGTGGGGACTTCCATTTTATTTATCTCAACCGAACAGTCCACCACCATCACTTTTCGATTCCGAGAGCCATCAATAATTTGCTGAGCCCAAAGATCAAGTTCCATTCCAACCATAAAATAAATATCTGCCTTTCTCACTTTAACCATATATGAAGGTAGTATTTCTACATAATGTGGGTCCTGATTGCCTCTGGCAATACTGGTTACGGTAACATGATCACCACCAATTATTTTCACGATATCTGCGATATCTGTCGTAGAAGACACTATCCGAACTTTCCCAAAAAGAAAAGATATCATTGAGACTATAATTATTAATCTTCGCATCAATTAATACCGGTGCGGTTTGTGAGGACCCAATGACCAGATAATCTGAACGGTTGTTTTCAGATGTTTTTTATGATGATCTGCATCTTCTAATTGTCCAATTTTTAATCGCAATACTGCTGATTCTTCTACGGGGCTGAAGCCAAAAAATATCGATGGGTTCATACTTTCATCATCCGCCAAATCTAATGACCAATAATCAACCATTACGCCAAAATTATATGATTTATTGAACTGGAAATTGACCATCGCATAAGCTGCAGTGAGTTTTTCATCCGGATGCACTGCTTTTTTCATATATTCATCTTCCAAACTATGCTGTAAAACTTCTGCCTGAATTGTCAAGGACCGATATTTGTTTGGACGCCATTTATATTTGAAATCAGCACCCAAAATTCCTTCATCTTGACCTGAGTATCCACTTAAGCCTAATTCAAGGTGGTTCACATCATTCAGTTCAAAGAAATGGGACCATCGGACTGTAAATGCATTGGTCTGCTTGTCACTTCCATAATCTTTTTCATCGTGATCATGGTCATCTTTATCCTCATCATGATCTTCATCTTTCTCATGATCACTATGATCATGACTCCCAATTCCTGAGTCAAAATAGCTCAAAGAAAAATTGCTGTACCAAGGCAGTGGTAGGAATACATTAGTTTCAACACCTGTGGCAGACCAGAATTCTTCACCCAATATTTTGGCCATACCAGAGGGCGCTTCAATATAAGGAAATAGGTGGGCGTGATCTTTATTGATCTTCCCCAGGTCCGGCCTAAATTTTCCTGCACGTATTCCAAGACCATATGGGAGCCCTTTTTCAATTGTCATTACGGCTTCCTCCAATTCTATTGGAGAGCTATCATTATGTTTGTGTAGATAGATATCAGCCCGGGCAAAGGGGTTTACATATCCTTGTATTGCCATTTCAATCCCCGAGCTTAACAAGCTAGTATTTTTATGGAGATGATCTATAACTAGATCTCCAATCACACTGAATTGAGGGTTGGCCGTGGTCTGGCCAAAAGTGAATGTTGTGATTAATATTCCCCCGACTAATTTTCTCAACATAATATATTTCCTTTATTTTGTATGTTGATTTTTCGGAAATCCCCTTTAAAAAGGGGAAGTGTCATTTAGTTAGTGAAAAACTAAGCGACGGGAGGACCGCGATCCCAATGGACATAATTATGGGATGCAGCTGAAAGGAAATATTGGGGCGCCCAGGGAATAGATTCAATCGCCACGGGCATTTGAACGAAGACGGTAACAATTCCGTCATGGTTCGTAAGACGTTTGGCCATAAACCATTGACAGGCTTCTCCCGCGCCGTGGTGGGATTCTTCTTCACAGTCAATGGCGCACAGATTGGCTTCTGCCGGGAGCAGATCATGGCCATGTCCCATGTGGGAAGTAGATAGTTGGGTAAACACTCCCATCCATCCCAGGAGGATGACGGCAATAATTTGGTTTATGATTCTCATTAAGGGCGGAAAATAGGGTAAAATTAGTGAAAAGAAAAGCCCCTCCCGGAAAACTAGAAGAGGCTTGAGGAGGATTTATATATTACTGGATTTTATGCCTGATAGGCTGGCGTTTTATCCATTTCACTAACGATTGGCGGGTCGGCAGAGTGAAATTGTTCTTCTTCCGTTGAGCCTTCCATAGCAACTGTAGATGCATTTCCTGCTGTAACAGTATTCTGAACAACGTCAAAATAACCCGTTCCCACGAAGGCTTGGTGCTTGGCCGCCCGGAATCCATTCTCTTCATTGTCAAATTCACGGTTCTGCAGGTTCGAGTAGGCATACATACCTTCCGCCTTATAAGCACGGCTCAATTCGAACATGCTCAAATTCAAGGCATGCCACCCGGCCAAGGTGATGAACTGGTATTTGTATCCCATTTTGAATAGTTCTCCCCGAAAGGATTTCAGTTCTGCTTCATCTAAATTGGCCTTCCAATTGAAAGAGGGGGAACAGTTGTAGCACAGTAGTTTCCCGGGATATTTTTCATGGATGACCATGGCGAACCGCCGCGCTTCATCCAAATTGGGTTTGGCCGTTTCACACCAAAGGAGGTCCGCATAAGGAGCGTAGGACAGTCCGCGATCAATAGCTTGATCCAATCCATTATTCACATAGTAAAAGCCTTCGGAAGACCGTTCACCGGTAACAAATCGCTGATCGCGAATATCATTATCAGTAGTGATTAGATTGGCCGCATTGGCATCTGTCCGGGCAATAATGACTGAAGGAACACCCAAAACGTCTGCCGCTAATCTAGCCGCCACCAGTTTATTGATTGCTTCTTGCGTGGAGACCAAGACCTTCCCGCCCATATGTCCGCATTTCTTGGCGGAAGATAATTGATCTTCCCAATGGACGGCGGCGGCACCTGCCTTGATCATGGCTTTCATAAGTTCAAAGGCATTCAAGTTCCCGCCGAATCCTGCTTCCGCATCGGCAATCAATGGCACCAACCAATCGGTGCTGTCATCACCTTTCATCCAGTGAATTTCATCGGTGCGGAGTAAGGCATTGTTGATTCGCTCTACCAACTTGGGGACTGAATCCACAGGATAGAGACTTTGATCCGGATACATGGCGCCAGCGGAATTGGCATCCCCCGCTACTTGCCAACCGGAGCAGTACACAGCTTTCAGCCCGGCCTGGACTTCTTGGATAGCTTGGTTGCCTGTGAGGGCCCCCAGTGCGGAAACAACTTCATCGCCTTTTAATGCTTCCCAAAATTTTTCGGCACCTTTTTTACCCAATGTATGTTCAATCTGGACTGATCCACGAAGGTTCACCACCTCATTAGCGGTATAGGGACGGATGATCCCTTCCCAACGATCATTTTCTTTCCAGTCTTGTTTTAATTGGTTGACTTGTTCTTGTCTGGTCATGATTACCTCACTTGAATATCTTGTTCAAAAATTTCTGATGTGCTCATTGAGCGATTGTTGGTCGATCTTCTCTGAGCTTTAATTTGATTCAGCTTAGGAGATGAGACCATCTTTCTATCGGTAAGATCTTGTTCAAAGATTTGTGTTCTTTGTTGATTCTTCATTTTTATTCTCCTGCTTTAAATGTATTGGTAAGCTTTGAGTGTTAAGAATTCGTCAAAGTGTTCTGTTTCAATCATATTCGTGAAAAGGTCTGTGGCAATATCGAAACGACCGGAAAAATAATTATCCAATCCAATTTCCAATTTAATCTGTTCCAATTCTTCCGTGATCCATTTTTCAATTTTATCACCGGTAATCGTATCTCCGTCCTTGGTGGTAGCTTTAAGATGAACCCATTGCCATAATTGTGCACGACAAATTTCAGCCGTGGCCGCATCTTCCATGAGATGATAGAGGGGCACACAACCATTGCCTCGGAGCCAGGCTTCGATGTATTGGATGCCCACACGGATATTGTGCCGTACCGCAGCTTCAGTTATATCTCCAACCGGGACTTTCAGTAAGTCTTCCGCTGTTATATTAACATCCTTTTGCTGAAGTGTTTCAACCTGATTGGCGTTTTTCATTCCCGAGAAGGCTTCCATGGCAATGGACGCCAGCCCAGGATGGGCGATCCATGTGCCGTCATGGCCGGCTTTCATTTCACGTTCTTTATCCAGGCGGACTTTATCCATAGCTTCTGTGTTAGCCCCTTCATCTCCTTTAATAGGAATCTGTGCCGCCATACCGCCCATGGCATGGGCGCCGCGCTTATGACAGGTCTGGATTAGGAGATTCACATAACTTTTGAGAAAATGCCGATCCATAGTCACATTACCACGATCCGGTAAAATAAAGTCGGCGTTATTTTTGAATTTTTTAATAAAGCTGAAAATGTAGTCCCAGCGACCGCAATTCAAACCGGCGGAATGGTCTTTTAATTCATAGAGGATCTCATCCATCTCAAAAGCGGCCAGGATGGTTTCGATCAATACGGTTGCCTTGATGGTGCCCTTGGAAATTCCCAATGATTCCTGGGCGAAGACAAATACATCATTCCACAGGCGGGCTTCCAGGTGACTTTCCAATTTTGGCAGATAGAAATAGGGGCCTGTATTATGTTTCGGCAATTCTTTCGCGTTGTGAAAGAAATACAGCCCAAAATCAAAAAGAGATGCAGAAATAGGTTTTCCATCCAGTTCTACATTTTTCTCTTCCAAATGCCATCCCCGAGGGCGGACCATCAATGTGGCTGTCTGGTCATTTAGTTTATAATATTTACCATTTTCCGGATTGGTGAAAGTGATCTTTCTCCGAACTGCATCTCGCAAGTTCACTTGTCCTTCAATTATATTATCCCAGGTGGGGGATGAGGAATCCTCAAAATCAGCCATGAATACTTTCACAGGAGAATTCAGGGCATTAATGATCATCTTTCGATCTACCGGTCCCGTGATCTCAACACGGCGGTCCCTAAGGTCTCCAGGCACGGGACCTACTTTCCAGGCCCCGTCCCGAACCGATTGGGTTTCGGGCAGAAAATTAGGCATGACACCTTTGTCAATTTCAATTTGTCTTTCCACGCGGACTGCCAATAATTCTCTACGGTATTCTCCGAATCGTTTTTCCAATTCGGTGATGAACAATCGTGCTTTTTTGGTTAAAATCCTGGTACAAGCGGTGGTCCAGTGCCCTTTGATTACCAGCCCTTTGCTTTGGTTGGTTACACGATTCATTGTGGGATCCAATTGAATGGGATTTTCCGTTTGTGTTTCTGATGTTCGTGTGTATTGCATGTTATTTTTCTTAATTATTAAAATTAGCCCCTAATGGTTTCTAATTCGTGACGGAAAAGTAACTATGTATTTTTTACTTTCATTGTAAATTTTTACAATATAATTTGACAATGTAAATTTTACAGGATTCAACTATGAAACCTAAAACACCGTCAGCATCCAACGCCCATTTTTTGGGATCGAAATTGAGGTCTCTTCGGAAACAATCGGGGATGACCTTAGAAGATCTCACGGCACGCTGCATGCAGATTGACGCCATCAACGCACCCTCTGTTTCTTACATCAGTTTAATCGAAAGGGGTCAACGTGCGCCGGCGCCTAAAGTATTGGAAATATTGGCCACCATTTTCCAGCGGGAATCTTCCTGGCTCTTGGATGACGCCCAGCAGCCCGCGGTACCTCTGGAGGATGGGAACCAACGTGCGGCCGACCGCCTCCAATTGGAGCCCCAGGTATTATTCTCCAATGACCTGATGGAAATATCCATCCCCGAATTGCTGAGCCAAGCTAACATAACGGGACGGCAGTTTGCCCATATTCTCATCCGCGCTTACCAGGAACACAATAGGAATCAATTCCCAGACCTTGAGCGTGCGGCTGATTTGGTGAGTCAGAAACGATTCCCCCTTCGATCCAGACATATTTTGGATATTTACAAGCATCATGGATTAAAAGTAAAATGGTTCAAAAAACGGTCATTTCACACCATCAACGACGAAGAAAAAGAAGTGGAAACTTTTTTTCGATCTTTTTTTGACTCACCCAATACCGTTTATCTCAATGAAGATCTCAAGAACAATGAAGCCCGTTTGAAATATGATCTGGCTTTTAACCTGGGACACAAAATTTTACACGGTGGAGATGGCCTCATTTCTTCTCAATCAACCGGAGGTGAATTGGGGGGCTCTCCGCCACCTTCCAAGGATCGTCTCACCACCATGAACCAGCGGGACATTCTTATAGCCTGGCGGGATTTTGAATGCAGTTTCTTTGCCGGTGCCTTATTATGTCCTCGCCAACCATTCCGGCAATACTTGAGCCGGAAGGCCTATGATATTTTTTCGGGCAAGCAGATTTATCTTACACCGGCAGTAATTATGCGGCGAATGACCGTTGTGTCACCGTATCGCCATTGGCATTATTTTGATATTTATCCACCCAATAACCTTCGGGCCGTATACCGCGGGAATGGTATTCCACTTCCTTCCGGCACCATGACTAATTCGCCTGATTTCTGCAGACAATGGGCCTTGTTTCGAATGGTTGATGATCTGGAATCCATGACCCTATGCACTCAAATTTCACTCATGCGAGAAACTGATCGTGATCCGCGACTTTATTCTTGTATTGCAATCCGCACCAAAGATGGCGCGGGAAATCCACATATTATCTCAGTCGGTATTGATTTATTCCCCCTTTTGGAATCCCACGGTACCCGGCCCGAAACAATTATTGAAGCCATGAAAATCGCGCCAAGGAATAAAAAAAATGAAATTATCATGCCACAAAAAATAAAAGAAGCTATCAGTTCAGCGGCCAGAATCATCAATATCAGCTGGATCGAAGAAGGGTTGAAGTCACCAATTAATATTATTTGTCCGCGCCAGTCCTCTTGCCCCCGGCAAACTCAATGTACCCCCAGACCTCCGACACCCAAGCGGATATCCTGGGTTGAAGAAATCAAAGAAAAAATTCTCGTAGCGTCAGATTAAATCCTAGTAATTGTGGAGGGTGTAAACCTGGAAAAAGGTTGGATTAATCAGGGTTGGTGATAATCATGCCCAGCCATTCAGCAATCATAGCCGGTTTTTCCTGCCCTTTAACTTCAATAAGGCAAATAAAAGTGGAGATATAACGATTTTTACCGTGTTTTTTACAGGGCTAGAAATGCCACGCGTTGGCTGTCAGCTTAAACAGCTTGTTATGCGGTGCGTGTTTCGACTGCTTCAGTTTTTTTCCATGTAATTGCAAAATAGATTATGAGTAAAGCCGTGCTTATTTCGACAATGCTGAAAAATATATAATGAAGGGTTCCGCCCATGTATAACGTATAACTTTGAATTGAACCGGATATGAGCGCAGCAATGATATTTAAGTATTTATTGAACTTAAACACCAAGAATCTTGAAAGGACTATCATTATCATGGGGATTTGCATGATAAACGCGAATGATAGAAGAAACTCTTCTGTTATTTGCATTTCTCCGGCCTGACCAGATAAGAAAGCCTGTAGTGATTTTGCGTGATGAAGTGAAAAAACGTCGCAATAAATATAGTTTACAGTAAGAAATATCCATAACATTGATAGCAGTTGCTTTCTATCTCCGTTCCATTCAAAAACTTTCATATGTTCCTCTTTTAATCTCGTTTTGTGAACTTAGGCTTCAAAAAGTGAAGCACATAACGCTGCAATAAAAGGCGCGCGTTAACGAGTCCAGCCCATGTTTTTTGTGGGCGATTTTTAATCGCCTTATTATGTGAAAGACGCACTTCCACCTTTGGTTGCCGTGTTTTACTCGGAAGCTGAGTTTATAACAACTATTTTTTTACCTGCATGATTAGCATGCAAGTCATCGACGAACTTCTTGTTCCAATAAGCTGGACAAGGTCTTCATTGACTAACTTTTCAAAATCGGCAATTGTATATTTTCTTTTAGTTACATATATACTATTCCCCTGAATAATTAAATACATTTTTAAATTAAGTTAGTCTTCTATCTAATTCAGATCTCCTTTCTTTGGATTTACGCCGCTCTGCCCCGGACCTCCGGTCTTTATTTACCGATTTATTTTCATTCCTTCTTTCACCACCGTTTCGGCGTTCTTCTTTTCTTCTGTCTGATCCACGGTTACTCATTAGTGCCTCAAAATAAAAGGGTTAAATCTCATTGGTTATGTTTAAAAATACACCAAACTTTCCATTTATTCAAAATGCAATTGAATGCCTGATTTCCCACTATTCGGATGGTAATAATAATTAAAAGTAATGGGGATAGGAAATTTAACATCAAAAAATCCTGCAGTTTCAAAAGTGATGCCGGCACCCACAGCGACCATGGGATCACTGCCATCAACAGACACTTGGTCAACAAATAAATTCCCCTGAATTCTTTTTAAATAGGATACACCAAAGGGCAGGGCCCAGTCGGGGTAAAACAAAGGTATTTTATATTTCACCTTTGCCCGCCAGGCGGATTCAAAAATCCGCCACTGATACCCGGATGGAAAAGTGACTTTAGAAGGGATAATATAATCCCCTTCGTTCGTTTCATACTGAAACAAAATTGAGATAAAATGATGTTTCCCAAACCCCCGTCTTCCATAATGCAAACGGAGGGAAACCTGGTCTCCTTTCCATAATCCACCTAACGGCGTCTGGCCAACATACCCATAGACCTGCCACCCGGGGTTCCCTAAATCTCTAGGTGACTTTTCATCAGTAGAACCAATTCCCGATTCAAGGTAAAGAGGCAATATTGCGCCATCCCTGTCATCCCGCTTTTGTTTATCCTTCACTCGAATGTTGGGGGGAATTTTTAGAAATTTGAAATGAAAAAATGTATTTGAACGGACTGTGTATTTCCCGCCCAATTTTCCATAGGCATATTGGGTGGCGATCCCTTTTTTCCTATTCTGAATCGGAAGGGTTATTCCTATATCAAAGCTGGATTCATTCCATTTTTCATTCACTTTATATTTTATGGTATCCTTGGTATTATCCACGGCCTGAGCAAAGGGACCGGACTCAAGGCTTCGATCCCCGAATCCCAATTCGAAATCAAAAATAGGGTATAATCCTTTGTACGTCCCGATGATCCCGGTTTTTTTCGTCTTTTCATTTTGATTAAAACTTACTTCCCCCCTTATGGAAAGGGTACCCAGAATATTATCAGATTGGATCCCCAAGGTTGGGTTGAATTCACTATCAAAAATATAACGACTGTGAAAATTGAGTATATTTGCCCATGGCTTATAATTAGACACATGATAAGATTTATCGGGAATTGGTTCTTCAAAAATTGATTCAAATGCCAAATTACCATAAGGGCCTTGGATAGGATTTTCTCGTAATGCAAGAATCTCATCCCATTGCATTGGATCGAGATCCATTACCACAACGGCGTTCCCGTGAGTGGAATAATCGTTAAATAGCAGCCGGTTATCATGGGTAACGAAGGGATTGTATGCCCCGATTATTCTGGACGTGACTTGATATTCACGTTTATCCCTTCGGCGAATAGCCACCAGATTGTCAATTCCTGCGAGAGGTGATTCATAAATCACAAAATCCTTATAAAAAACGGGTTTGAACACCTCCATCCAGGATTCTGTTTTTAATCGTTTAACTTGTCGGTTTTCAATATGATAAATAAAAATTGCACGTCCTTCATTTTTTTGGGAAGTAAACACAATTTCCATGCCATCTTTTGACCAAGACGGAGACATAATCACCCCTCCTCCTGGTGCTTCAATACGATCTATAAATTCACCTGTTTCTAAATCAATGATCACCAATTCACTTTTCCTGGATTCGGAAAATGATACAGCGGTGATTTTTTCCCCATCTCTTGAAATATTTGGATTGTACAGGCGTTTTTTGGACGTGATTTTGCGTGTTATGCCCAATTCAATATCAAAAACGCGGATGTTCGCCCAGCTCTGTTTTGTCCAGCGCTTATCCGGATCATAGGCGGTCCAGACCGCCTGGCGCCCGTTGGTATGAAAGCCAAATACACTTCCGAAAGAAGAAATTTTTGTCAATTCCCTTTCATCTCCATTTGCGATTTTCACCAATGTTGGTACATCACCCAACCCGGTTTTCAAGGCAATGATATCTCCTTCCGGAGTCAAAGCTGGATAAAGAAAATTTGTTTTAATTTTTGTTTGCGGACTCAGGATTTCCGCCGGGCTTTCATCCACTTGGTCTAATTGTTGTGCCCAGAATTTTTTGAGGTTATGAAATGTATCCCGGTAATTTTGAATTAAGGATAATCCCGTCGTTTTTTTCATTGATCTGGATAAGGGAAAAACGGGATTAATTATAAACGGCCAACGCATGGTGCCTCTGATAATCTCCGGCCAGGCATTCTGCCCAAATTCACGTTTAACATGGCCGGTTAAAAAATAGCCTAATTCATAATGATCAGGATAATCTTCCTTATAAGATCCATAAAAAGCCTGCCTGTAATTAAACGGCTTCCCTTCCATCAAAAGTCCCCGGGATGTTCTGTTAAAAAAAGGTGAACGGCCCCGCCCAGATTGTGTAAGCATTGTCTCAATTCCCACTGCATCACCCTCCCAATACCAGGAAGGGACCAGGAAGCCGGTGTAAAGAGATTGGGTGGCTTCTCCAAAAATTTTTCCTAGAAACCGGTTTACACCACTATTCATAAAATTAGTCTGAACCATATGCCGGCCCTCATGTACGGCCAAGTCCCGATACCATTCCGTACTACCCATTTCTTTCAACATTAATGGTACATTATACCATTCAGACATCCACGGTGCTTGGGCAACAAATCCATTGGGAATTGCACTTCGGTTGCTCAACAAAATTGGGATTCCCCTATGCTTTCCTTCTAATGAGTGGTTAATTCCCCTATGAACATGCTCCATTACATTCGCTACACGGTTTCCCTCAGCAGATAATTCTAAAGGGAAAATAATTTGATAATGATCCGTTTGGATCTGTTTCCATTTTATCCCCGGAGGATCTTGCGAAAATCCAAAGGATAATAATAAAAATGTAAATGAGACAGTTGAAAATCGGAGGAAAAATCGCATGAAATTTGGCGAGTAATTTATCACATCATTAACAAGCACAATAAGAAAAACGCCCCGGCCCGATTTATCGGGACGGGGCGTTAAACAACCAAAGCACATCAAGGGGAGGTTTCCGTGCTTAAACTCTTGAAAGAGAGTTTCCTCAAAACCTCCATCACTCAGAATTCAAGTTCCAAAAGGTTATTTAAGATTACTGATAATATTATATGAGGTCAATAATAAATTTATTTTTTATTGTAAACCTAGCGCGAACTCAAAAAATTCTTAAGTAATTTTCCAAAAATCCTCGGTGTTTTTTCCACCATTTCACGAGGATCTACAAAGGCAATTCGCATCTGGGTATTGCCCTCTCTTTCATCATTGTAAAAGCCCGCCATGGGTGAAACCAAAATAGTATAAAATTGATCGTCTATTTTTACTCTACCTTCTTTTGCGCAGAAGTGAACAAACTCAGCAGCACTAAAATTATCATCCACCAAGTTTCGAACATCCACCACGGTATATATTGCCGCATCGGGACGGGAAGCAATAACCCCTGGGACCTCTTCTTTAATTGTTTCAACAAAATGGGTAATGACACCTCGGTAGTAATCCCGTTGTTTCTCAAACCAAATTCGGATATCGGCATGGGATTCGTGCGCCAATGCACCAAAAATATATTGACCGATTGTGTTGGCACAAAGGTTCGCCATATTCTCAAAAATGGACTTTTCAAAAAATTGTCGATTATCTGTAATCATAGCCCCGATCCTCAAACCACATGCATTCCAGACTTTGGAGGTTGATTCCAGGCTGATTCGTCTCCCGGTAATTCCCGGCACTTCAGATTCATTCAAGGTCCAAACGCTGGAAAGTGGTTTTCCATCATAATTAAGCTCTCGGTAGGCCTCATCACTCACCAGCCACAAATTATGTTCTACACATAGATTGGCTACTTTAATCAAATCTGCTCGCCGCATGTGCTGCCCGGTAGGGTTATCGAATGGAATGACTAAAATCGCTCCGGGGTTTTCCTTTTCGATGAGCGCCTCTAACTCTTCCAAATTCGGGAAGGCAAAACGGCCATCCTGACCAAGGTGGCGGGTCACATTAACAATTCGCCTGCCGGAACTTTTAGCAAAAGCCATGTAATTCGTATAAGTGGCATCGAAAACCAATAATGGTTTTTCGTTACTTCCTGACGGTCCACAGACACCAGCCAAGATTAATGCTATTCCTTGAGATGCACCTTCGGTTATTTGGCAGGAAAGTCCATCAATATCGACGCCGGAAGCGTCCAACACATTCAAAAAAGCTTGACGTGTTTCGTCAGTTCCTCGGCTGCGCATATAAGGCACGACGCCATTTGTAAATGGACTGCTAAGATCGCCCAAACTATGCATACGATGGATCATGGCCGGATGCATGGGAAGAGTCACATTCCCGATGGCCATATTGATAACGGTCACTTCATCATGATCAGACCGTTCGTCAAATAGATTCGCCGCCTCCCGAATAGAGGACGGTTTTAATGATTCAAAATGTGAAGAAAGTTCAGGATATTGTTTCAACGGATACATTTCCTATGATATTGCAAATGGCTTCTGTTACTTCTACACTGGAATGATCCATGCCCATATCATAGGTGCCAAATTGTTTTTCCGCGATAACGGTTGCAATGGCGGATTCCAGACGTTGCTCTTTTTCCGTTTCCCCCAGCCAATCCAGCATCATTTTTAGAGATAAAAAGGTGGCAATGGGGTTCACCTTGTGTTGCCCTGTATACTTCGGCGCCGAACCATGGGACGGTTCAAACACAGCATATTCATCGCCAATATTAGCTGATCCTGCAAATCCAAGTCCACCTATAAGTTGTGCTGCAAGATCCAATAAATTATCCCCAAACAGCCAAAGGTGCTGCTTCATTAATGATTGAATCGGAAAAACATCCTAAATCGGAGATAGATAAAGTGACCACCCCCCAGGGAATTACAATTGCAGGATTAAATGAAATGGAACACCAAGGATTCAGTTCTGCCATGATCAAAGCGATTGTGACTTCGGTCAATAAGATTAAACAGATTTTGGGAAATTAGATAAAAATAGTAATCCAACGATTGTTGAACCTTTTTGTGCTCCGGAGGAGGGACTCGAACCCCCGACCTGGTGGTTAACAGCCACTCGCTCTACCAACTGAGCTACTCCGGAAGTCGGTTTTTATTCTGGAGTAATTACGGATGTCTTTTATGTCATTCGCTTCCCGACCACTGTCGGGACTACTCCGGAATAATGATTTGTGGCATAAAAAAAGCTGGCGAATTTATAAAAATTAGTCCGCTCTCAACAATATAATTACATTTCTTTTTCTGCTTTTAATGCCAATCCTTTAACAAACTGACCGTGATCCAGATGGGTTGGATTAATATAGGCAATACCATCCTCATCATGGGGTTCGCCAAAGATGGAATGGGCCGATTTTAAACCGCCTAACCACCACCTTGAATCCTGGATATAAACAAGGTCCCCGGGATTGGCTTTCATTAATGCCATATTTTTTCTTGAAAAGCGGATAACATCCATTTCGGTATTATCTAAAACCCAATTGACGCACAAGTCCTCCCCCTTTTCCTCATTCACGGGAGACCCTTTGAATATGGCTTTCAACTTGTTAACATCAAATATGGTAAGGCCACTCAGTTTTTGATTCGGTTCGGGCTTGGTAAATAATGAAACGATCACACCCACACTGGCGCAGACTACAATATTATACAGGGCTCCGATATAGGAATATCCCCGTCCTGGGCGGAGCTCAATTCCGTGGGAAAAGGGACTCACCAGTTCCGGATAAAACTGTCCCAATATCATTAAGAAAGCACCTCCCAAAAAGGTAGCGATCACCGCCGGAGTGGTAAATCGTTTCCAGAAAATGCCAAGAAAAACACCCACAACAAGGGGCGGTGTAAAGGTGGAATGAAACCATCCGTGGGCTTCATAGATCGAATCAAATGAATTGAAGAAAGGAACAAGAGTCACCGCAATTACTTTTACGGCCACAGATGTCCAGCGGGCAAATTCCAATTGCTGTTTTTCTGTTTTCACTTTTTTAGCAAGTGGCCGATAGATATCGTTCACGATGATGGCTGAGGAGGCGTTCACCAATGTGTCCGCCGTAGACATGAGAGCCGCACACAGGGCTGCGATAATAAATCCGAACACACCAGGGGATGATACAATATTGGTGACCGCCACAAATACATCATTAGCAGCGAGACCTTCAGGCAATGCTCCAGGTACCGCGTTAAAAATAGCCCGGCCGATCCATCCGGCGTTGGAAACAACAATGGCTGAGATTGGCAATACCAAGAGTACATTAAAGGCGGCAGCTTTCCGCCCCTCATTCACGCTTTTGGCCGCCATAAAACGCATAATGAGTCCTTGATTCAGGAATAAAAATCCCACAGAACCGGCAACACCATCCTGCCAAAATATTCCGACAAAATTAAAATCAGGTGGATGATTAAAATGCGCCAAAGGCAGCTTTTCCTCCGGGGACAAATTCATCCAAAATGCTTTCAGCCCTGATAATGCTGTATGATCTCCCAAATACTGAATCCCTAAAAAGAACAGGAGAAGTCCAGCAAATATGAGGATGAATCCCTGGAATAAATCGGTGAAAATGACCGAGGTCTGTCCGCCGAAATGCATATAGATAGTTGTGGCGATGGCGATAAGGATCACCGTGAGCATAAGCGGGATATTGTAGATCCTGTACAAGGCTGTGGCCAGTGTTAAAAACTGAATGGCAACGTAACCGATCATATAAAGGAGGGTCATCATGGTGGCTAGGTATCGGGCCGTGCGGTTGAAGCGCCGTTCAAAATATTCCGGGATAGAGCGCACCTTGGTATAATAAATAATAGGCAGCCAACCGAACATGAACAGGGGTATGAAGAACCAATCATTCATATAGGTCATGGTAGACGAAAGTCCATACTGGTAGGCCTTCGTGGAATATTTCACAAAACTGTGGGAACCAACACCGGTGGCGACAATGGAGATGGTGATAAGCCACCAGGCAAAGCGCCGTCCTCCGAAAAAATAATCTGTTGTGTTCTTGCTATACTTGCCAAAATAGGCGCCGAAACCCATCACCAGTGCAAAATAAGCAAAAATGACAATTCGATCTAAGGAAGTACCGACCGCAATATCCATCATTGACTCCCAATTGCCAAATAAATGAAAAAGGCATGAATCCCCGCATAAAAGATGAATCCATACAGCAGAACAAAGACCCATTTTTTATGGCGGTCGAATGATACTCTCAGTGCTTTGGTGCGCAGGATGAGGATCATTCCCAACACAAAAGCAATACCTCCTACACCGTACAAATATAAAAATGGAAGCCAGGTTTGAGCGAAATCCATAAGCCTAATTCAGTTTATCAAATTCGATTTTAAGTTTGTCGTAGGTTTCCAAAAGGCCGTCAACCATCACTTTGGTATGTCCAACAACAGGCATGAAATTCGTATCCCCGATCCACCTGGGTAGAATATGAAAGTGGATATGTTCGGCGATTCCCGCCCCTCCGGCAATACCAATATTGGCACCAAAGTTAAAACCCTGTGCATTCATTCTCTTACTGAAAATCGCCATGGCTTTATCGGTTAACTCCATAATTTCGCTCATACAGTCCTTATTCAATAACTGAGTTGTTTCCACATGGGCATAGGGACATACCATTAAATGGCCATTATTATAGGGATATAAGTTCATCAGGATAAAAGATTGATCCCCACGATAAAGCACCAGGTTTTCCCGATCTTTATCCTCCTCAGATTTTATACAAAATATGCATCCGTCATTTACCTCTTTTTTAGCACGGATGTATTCCATCCGCCAGGGAGCCCATAACTTATCCATTTAGGATGGATGAGATGGAAAGGGTCATATAATTTAGTTGATTAGTCTTCACTGGAATTTTTTGGGGGAGTTTATCTAAAAACAATAAGCAGTTGACCTCCAAAGCAAATGTTTTTTCAAAAAGCTTCTTTGTTTCGTCCTTCATTACCTATGTCCTTCATCTTCCATAATCCATTCTCCATCTTTCATTAATCCTCTTCTTGTGCTGCTTTAGCTTCGGCTGTTACTCTTGCTTCCATATCCCGTGGAACTTCCTCATAACGATTGAATTCTTCAGAATGAATGCCGCGGCCACCGGTCAAAGATCGCAGTGTTGTGGAATAATGGTACATTTCTGCCTGGGGCACTTGGGCCTTTATCCGTTGAAAAGCGCCTTCTGAATCCATACCCATTATCCTTCCCCGCCGGCTGGAAATATCACCCATAACATCACCCATATAATCTTCCGGCACCTTGATTTCCACGTCCAGTACAGGTTCTAACAAACAAGGCTCAGCATCCAAAAACGCCTCCCTGAATGCCTGTTTGCCGGCCATTTGAAATGCAATATCCTTAGAGTCTACAGGATGCTGTTTTCCATCATAAAAATCAACTTTTAAATCCACCACACGATAACCGGCCAAAATACCTTCTTTGCTGGCAGCGTTTACACCCTTTTGAACAGAAGGAACAAAAACGCGATCTACATTTTGCCCAACCAATGATTCGCTAAACTCAAGGCCTTCTCCCCTGGTTTTGGGTTCCACCCGCATCCATACTTCCGCAAATTGACCGGCGCCTCCACTTTGTTTTTTATGGCGGTATCTGGATGATCCCATACCCCGTATCGTTTCACGGTATGGAATACGCGGTTTAAATGTTTCTACATCTACATTGAAACGACGTTTCAAACGGTCAATGGATACTTTAAGGTGTAATTCGCCCTGCCCCGAAATAACGGTCTGACGGAGTTCTGAATCTACATTGTAAACAAAGGTTGAATCTTCTTCATGAATGGTGGCCAATCCAGTGGCAATTTTTTCTTCATCTCCCTTGGCTTTTGAACGGATTCCAAGATGAATATTTGACTTGGGAAGTGTCACGGACGGCAGTTTCACCTTATTGTTTGAACCCGTTAATGTGTTTCCTGTGTGGGTATTTTTCAGTTTTACTACTGAACCAATGTCACCGGCATTTAACCTGGTCACAGCCGTCCTGGATTTACCATTCATTAAAAACATCTGCCCAAAGCGTTCTGAATTACTGCGGGATGTATTATGTAAATCCAAGCCTGTTGAAATTGAACCGGAATAAACACGAAAAAAAGAAAGCTCACCAACGTGAGCTTCGCTAATTGTTTTAAATACATGGACCACAGGATTATTTCCATCCAGGGCAATATCCACCTCTTCTCCAGAGTTGGCATCCTTGGCTTTAATCGTGGCACGGTCCACAGGAGAAGATCCGTATTTCGCGATAAAATCCATAACCCGGGCAACACCAATATTCTCTGTTGCAGCTGTGCAAAATAAAGGAATAAAAACCTGGTCCTGAATGGCTCGATGTAATCCCTCACGCATTTCTTCCTCTGTTAAATTTCCTTCCTCGAAAAATTTTTCCAGCAAAGAATCATCGGATTCAGCCACGTATTCAATTAATTCCTGGTGCAGTTCATTCACCCGGTCTTTCCATTCTTCCGGTAAATCTCCTTCTGTATATCTACCGCTGCCATCGGTACTGTAAGTGATTAATTCATTGCGCAATACATCAATGATTTGATTGAAGCCCGGACCGGCATTCACGGGTAATTGCATGGGAAAAACATTCCCCCCGAAATGCTTTTTAGCTTGTTGTAAAATTTGATCAAATTTGGAATTCTCCCGGTCAAAACCATTGACGACAATCATTTTAGCGAGGCCATAATCACCGGCATAATTCCAAACCTGTTCTGTACCAACTTCAACGCCATTGACGGCATGAATAACGACTACTGCAAGATCGACAACCGCCAGGGATGAAATAGTTTCACCAATAAAATCAAGATATCCGGGAGAATCAATTACATTGAATTTTGTACCCGCCCATTCCACATGGAGAGGTGAGGAGTGAATTGAAATTTGGCGCTGATGTTCGTCATGGTGATAATCCGATACCGTTGAACCCGCCTCAACAGATCCGATACGGTTAATTTCACCCCCATTGGAGAGCATTGATTCAGACAACATTGTTTTACCGGAAGCGCCATGGCCTACTATAGCAAAGTTGCGAATATATTTAGCTGCGTAGTCTTTCATATTAAAATCCTTTTAAGATTTTCAATTAAAATATTGGTGTTTCTCTACCTCGGACAAAAGATGGAGGCCCTAAGTGTACTGACGGGGGAGGTTTTATTTCAAGGACTTTAAGCAGAATAAGGTTAGAAAATATCTTGGCGGTTTTCTTCTATATAAGCACGCAGTGCCGGTGGAATAAAAATATTCTCAAGATCAAGCTTTCCAAATTCCCTGGCCAAAATCCCCAAACGCTGATTGGTAGGCTTTATTTTATTGATAACGATGTAATCCTCATCATTAACCGAACACATACCGCCTATGAAATCTCCTTTGCCCTGAACAATATTGATATTCATTTTATCCGCCAGTTCCTCAAAAAGAGATAGCATGTTTTCCGCCGTCATATCCGCCATTATTTATAAAAGATCGTTTCGCTTTTTCTTTTCAAGATAATTGACCAGGGCTTTTACATCTTCCACCTTAGCCCTTGGTACCACCAGGGTAGCATCCTCGGTATTCACCACGACTAAATTGTCTGCACCAATAACAGCCGTAAAGTGCCCATTGGATTGAATTAAGTTATTTTGTCCTTCGAGCACCACACCTTCCCCCCGGATGACATTTTTACCCTTTGATTTAGGAGACACATCATATACCGATTCCCAAGAACCAATGTCGTTCCATTCAAATTCAGCTTTTACCACATAGATTTCGCTGGATTTTTCCATGAGACCGTAATCAATGGATTCAGTTTCAATATTGTTCCATAACCGGGTGAAGTCCTGTTTTTTTGCAATCCGTTTTTCAATTTTTCCTAATTGGTCACTCAAATCGGGCATATGCTTTGCAATTTTATCAAAAAAAGTATCTATCTTCCAGACAAACATACCGCCATTCCATAAAAAATCCCCGCTTTCCAGAAATCGTTCAGCCAATGCCGGATGAGGTTTTTCAGCAAATGTTTTTACTTTAAAACCATTCAAGTGATCTTCAGGACTATTATGATCATACTGGATATAACCATAGCCGGTGGATGCATAAGTCGGTTCGATGCCGATGGTTACCAGTGATCCATTTTTATTGGCCAGTTGGATGGCGGACCTCACGGCCTTGGCAAATTTTTGAGCGCCGACAATGATATGATCCGCAGGAAATACGCCTATTACTGCATCTTCCCGCAGTTTTTTTATGTGCAGTGCCGCCAGGCCTATGGCCGGTGCTGTACTTTTTCCACTGGGTTCAATAATAATATTCTTGGGTTTAACACCCTTGATCATCTTGCGAATTTTGGGGGCTAAATCCGGCCCGGCCACTATAAAAATATCTTCCATGTTTTTCATCTTTTTTAGACGATCAACTGTCATTTGAAGCATCGGTTCGTTACCGACAATTTTTAACAATTGTTTTGGATTTTCTTTTCGACTGGAAGGCCAAAACCGGGTCCCCCGGCCACCAGCCATTATCACACAATACATTTGGTTTTATTACTCCCCTATCCTGATTGAACCCATATCAATATCCCAATTTGCACGTACATCAAAAGTGTCGGGATGAATATAAAACCATTCACCGGTCTGGAATGGATAAGCTGACCCATAGGAATATTTCCCGTTCCTATCCCGGTCATCTATAATCATCAAACGATAAGGTCCTTCAGGAATGTTGTTAAAGCGAAATTGCTGGTCTGAATTTACGGAAGAATGGAAAATTTCCGGCTCTTTTTTCATTGCCTGCAATTCCAATAGCGGGAAGATACCTACTTTTTGAACAGTGCCGGTCAATCCCCCATAGCCAAGCTTTTTCCCTGATTTGATCCTGACGAATGAAATGGAATCTTTCAAGGATTTCCCTTCTATTGGTGTCAGCGCATCAGCAAATACCATCAGTTTATATTCTGTTTTTTCTTTCCATTCCCCGGGGGGTAAAAAAGCAATTTCAAGCGGGTTAAGCCAATCAACCTTTACTGAGACAGTATCGGTATCGGCAACCATAAAAAAAGCACTGTCGGTAACGGAAACAATCGGTTTGGAAAATACAATGGGGACAATCGGGCCACCGTTTTTTTCCCTCCGCACCGTCACTGTGTTTTCCGGCTTTGTACGTTTAATGTGGGAGGTATCCTTCTTTGCCGGTATGCGGACATTGATTTTTCCCTCCTTGAGTAAGTCATCATTGTTCAATAAAACATTATTCAAATTCAATTCCGCCTTCCCCGAAGACAGAGTATCCGGTGAAATAAGTAAGAACCGTTTTTGATCCTCTTCATCACGATAATAATCAGGCTTATGAAGGTTTTGCTCGGCATCAGTAATAATTAACCCTTCGAAAGTTATATTGTCCAACTCCCGGTTAAAATAAACCCAGCCCCATTGCTTCCCTTCCCATTCAGCGTGGGTCATTTTCAAGGGTTGAACTTCCAGTTGAACCCGCATTGGAATATCCTTTAATTCTTGGTTTTCTTCTAAATGATATGTCTTTTGAGGACTTACACCATAAGCCATTCTTTGAGGAACCAGGGCAGCGCCGGCGGCACTCCGCTCAACACCCATTAAAACATATTCTCCGGGAGCCAAATACTTGAAATTAAAATTACCTTCATCATCTGCTTCCGATACATAAAGCGGTTCCCTAAAAAAGACGGAATCTTCAAATCCTTTTTCCAATTTCCACAAATGAGCTGCATATGAATCTTCCCCATAAATACGGCCGGAGATTTTTCCTTCATCAATTACAGACCCCGTGCTGTAAGCCACCTGGATGGATTGTTCCAAGGCTACGCCTCGTTCATCCTTTAAATTCCTGCTGATGGTAATTACATAGGTTTGATTGGAGAGTAAATCCGGTGGAAAATTCAGGATAATCTCGTCATCGGAATATTTTATTTCGGCGGGTGTTTCAAGCTGGGGTGCAATTTTCACGGCATTTTTTAAGGATTTCTCATCAATATATTCGGAAAATATGAGCGTAACCATGCCCCCCTCAAAATGAAGACTTCCAGCCTCCGGTTCAGCAGAGATTAAAGCAGGTGGTATTTCGTCTTCCGGACCGCCGCCAGGAGGAGATATAGCAGCACAGGAATAAACCAGGTATGCAATACCCAGCAGGCCAAAGGTGTAGGTACATTTTTTCAGTATAATTAGGTGATTCAATTCTGGAACAAATCTATTCAGGAGGGGTCAAATTTACAGGAATTTCTTTTCCAAATCTCATTTCTGTTTCACTGACTTGGGTTGTGATGCACCAAACGCCAACGCCTGCTTCTTTGGCCGCCAGCAATACTTTAGCGAATTCGGGGTCTTGATTCCACATGGGTTCAAAACGGTTTGCATCGGATCGTTGGCAAACAAATAGGATGCCGGCACCATTTCCTTCTTTAACCAATTGGGCCAATGCCTTTGCATGGCGTGCGCCTCTTTCAGTCACCGCATCAGGAAATTTGGCAAGGCCATTTTCGACGTAGGTCACGGACTTCACTTCTAAATAAAAGGGTGTACCATTTCGATCTTTCAACAGGAAATCAAAACGATGGTTCCCGTGGGAGACCTCCGGCTGTACCAATTTGTAATTCGTAAGCATGGGTAAACTGCTTTCTTCCAAGGATTCCAGAACAAAACGGTTTGGCAAGGCAGATACAAGGGATATCAATTGGCCTTCATGGCGAACCATTACAGTGGAGTATTTCGTTTTGCGCTCTGATCCCTTTGGTGCCGGCCGCAGTAATAGATCAGCTCCAGTAATCAATAATTCTTTCAACCTACCGGGATCAGGTAAATGAGAACGGACAATTTCATCGCCCACCTGCACCATGGCAATGAACCGGTTGGGCCGTTCTACAAATTTTCCTAAGATAAGGGGACCTTCAATTTTCACTTATATTTTCCGCGATTCATGCGGGAGAAATTAGATGATAAAACACAATCTCCGAATTCATATTAACAATACAGAATATTATATGGTTTTATTATATTTGAACTATACTTTCTTCTGATATTAAGATTGAAGTATCATTGGGCGCCAAAGAAGCGCATGAAATTGCTGTCATGGTGGATACATTCAAACCTCTGAATACGACCACAGCGGCGGCGGGAATTGACGATCCGGATTCCCCTTTATCCTGGTTGGATACATAATGAAATTTGATCCTGATAAACAATCATTTGCCGACAACCACCGCCTGATGATCGGCGCCATTGTACCTAGACCAATTGCTTTTGTATCCACGAAATCGAAAGACGGGATTCTGAACCTGGCACCTTTTTCTTACTTTAACGGTGTCTGTTCAAACCCACCCACAATTATGTTTGCACCCGCCCGGCGGGGATATGACGGACTCACCAAGGATACCCTGAACAATATCCGAGATACTGAAGAGTTTGTGGTGAATATTGTATCCGAAGAATTTGCAGATCAAATGGTGGCCTGTGCAACGGATTTTGACAAAGATGTGAATGAATTTGAAGTGTCCGGGTTAACGTCGGTGGATTCGGTAAAAGTGGCGCCACCTTATGTAAAAGAATCCAAGGTCAGTTTTGAGTGTCGCCTCCAGACGATCGTTCCAGTGGGTGATGCTGAACCGGGTGGCGGATTTGTAGTTATCGGAAATATTGTCATGTTCCATGTTGATGACAGGGTATTAAAAGATGGCCGGATTGACCAGAAAGCATTGAATCCAGTGGGGCGTATGGCCGGGAATAATTATACACGTGTTCATGATACTTTCACAATAATCCGTAAAATGAGACCAGATAAGTAAACCATCATTACGAGGAATCCGCCAACAGACGGATGACTATGCAATCCCACAGATAGACTTTATAATATGGGAGATTGTTTCTCCCTATAAACCGGGATCGCAATGAGATTCAAAACCAAATGACAAATCTCAAACAAAGAATTTACCAGGCCCAATGCATAGGTAATGTGGAGCCTATTGAGCATATGGTTCCCTACCCAAACCTTAGGGCATTGGTGGATGGCCAAAATGTAAAATACGGTGAAAAAATGGTTTACGCCGACTTAGGCCTCACCTCCGATAAGGTGTATCGCCTGGCCCAGCAATCAGCTAATTGGCTAGTTTCTGAGGGGGTTAAACCAAAGGATCGGGTTCTTGTTGATCGGTTGCCTTTCCCTCAAAATGAAGTGTTGGCTTTTGGTATTTGGACCTTGGGTGCGTCCATGATCCTCACTGGAGATGGCAACTTAGATTACGCGCAGGAGGCTGCCTCACCCGCATTCGTGATAACCTTTGAGACAAATTATTTTGAAACAATCAAATCGTTTTCTAAAGATCACGATCCGACCCACAAACCGTTGCTGGCGGAAGAAGCCATGGTCTTTTGCGACAATAATAGAGCTATTCAGCTGAGCCACTATAATCTATTGGTCAATGCCAACGGGATTCAACATGCTATTGACCTCTACGAAGATCAAACCTATTTTATTAATATACCACCAAACACAATGGCGTGGGTTATCCTCCAGGCCATGCTACCACTTTATACCGGCGCACCTCTTACTTCTGACCAGCCGTATATGACGTTGGGAATCGATACGGGCGATTTTCGAATCCAATTCAATTGGAAGACTTTAGAAGAAACATCCCCACCCACACTCTATGTCTGTAATGAGAATACGGCCTTTCTCGCCATCAACAAGACCCCCATCCACTTAACTGCCTGGGATAACGACACAAGCCCTACGGCCATTTCAGGTCACTCGGTGATGATGGGCTATTTAGATGATGAATTAAATAAAAAGGTGTTTGTTGAAGATGTTTTAAAAATTGGTAACTGAAGATGGATTAATTTTCTTCCCTGGTCCTTCGGTGCATTTCAGCATCTTCTTTAATTTTTTTTGCCATTTCTTCTGCGACTTTCGGACTGATCTCTTGATTCGGTTTTCTAGTTACGTATTTCTTCTGATAATATCGCCACCCAAAATAATCCACTGCGGCCAGTATTATGATAAAGTATGCCCAATCAAAATTTAAGGCAGATGGGTCTCCACATAATTCAGCATCTTTTTCTGTACACTGAGCCACCCTAGCCGTGTTTCAATATTGATATAGCGGATGCCCTTGCTGGCCGCCAGCCGGGATAGTGTACCGTCATCATTGGTTTGACTTTTCTGCAGGACAACATTGTACGGAGATTTGGATAAAATTTTAAAATCGTTTTCATTGGTACAGATAAAAAAGTTGTGGTGCTGAGGGTGCTCACTGTTTTTAAGAGAAATTTCATCACTATTGGCCAATTCATCCTTTATCGAATAGTTGCGAATACTATTATGCAAAGCAATCAGCAGCCCACCCGGCGGCGGTTTGACAGTATCAAAAAATCTGCCCCGCTCTTTGTCCAGCAAGTCCAGCGTTTGATTTAATTCAGAACTAGATAAGTTGGCGTTCATTTTTTGTAGGTTTTTCTTGGTGCCATTCCTGGAAAACATGCGGTTGGGATCAAGCAGCAATCCGCCTACCTTTACTTCACGCTCTTCATTATTGATTAAAAAAGCTTTTCCAGGCTGTGTCTTAATATGGTCATTCAAAAGCAGCCGAGCCGTTTTTTCATCACCGTGGAGCCAGATATAACGCCGATCACCTTCCCCATTTTGGACGACTCGAAACTCAATCCCCCCAAACTGAATGATTGTCTGATGCCCATCAACAGTAAGAAATAAACTGAATAATAAAATCAATTTAAACATGGAGTGTCTTCAAATTTAAAATCGGGGTGAACTGGGTGAACGAAATACTTTCCATTTTTAAAATTACAAAAAACTAATCGAAGAAGAATTAAAATTTATTTCATCTTCTTTATCTTCACATACAAAAATCATGAGAATTGAAATAAATAGGGTTATTTTTTTGATTTATTATTAATATACTAGAGTGACCGATATTAAGAAAAATACTCCGCAACCAAAACCCATGGTACCAAAGACCTTAGCTCTAGGTAAACTTTTGGCTTCAATTAGTTTTGAAGCTAATTATATTTATAGCCAAACTGATACTATATTAAATTTACAGCTACTTGATGCAAATCACATCTAAACCTTAAGCCGGAACAAATTGTTCTTTAGAATAATTAAATACAAAAAGGAGAATTATCATGCAAAAACGAATTGCCATTCTTATTGCCATATTGCTGTTGGTGGGTTGCGCAACCCCATCTCAGGAATCGAATAAATTAACCCTGGGATTGGTTCAATCCACTGTTGAAAAAGGGGCCAACCAGACCGAAATTACCAAAGTATTGGGCGCGCCCAATATTATTTCAATAGATAAACAAGGCCGAGAAACCTGGACCTATGATCGGATATCTAGGGACAATGAGGCCCAATCATTTGGTTGGTGGGCAATTTTTGCCGGCGGCAATAAATCGGCTACCAGTGCCTCCTCCCGATCACTCACGGTTGTAATAACATTCGATGAGAATAAGAATGTAATTGATTACGCCTCCCAAAGCCTGGAGTTCTAAATGCTTAGGAGCCTTATTCGGCCCAAAACACGCCATGGGCGATTTCTATATATTTCGCTCATCAGTTACCTAGTTGTGGGTATTTCAGGATGTACCAATCCGCCCCGACGAGAAAAACCGCCTACTTCTGTAGCACGGGCCATGGAAACACGGGCTTTCCCCGGTGATCTAAAGACAGTACTCAAAGCATCCATCAATTCTCTACAGGATATGGATTATACCATTGTTGTTTTAAATTCTGATATTGGTCTCATCACAGCTAACCGGACTACAGAACACCGGAAAGCGGCCCTAACTAATGAAAAGCCGAAGGATGAATTATCCGATGGCCAAAAGGCATGCATTGCCATCGGGGCCATTGCATTAATCGCCCTGCTTATATCGGCTATTTTTGGGGATGATGATGGAAAGAGGGGAAATAGACGAGGTGGTGGTGATTCGCACCCCATTATTTTAGGTGATCGGGGCGGGGATAATGGCCCTGATGGACCACGGATCTATCGCTATAAAGTGACCATAAACCTGACTGAATTGTCCGATGGGAAAACCAATGTGCGCGTCAGTGCCAGTGGTGAAGTGGAGCAGGATGGGAAGATCTTATCCACCGGTGGGGTACACGAACCGGAGTTTTTCTCCAAATTCTATGCCGGCATGAACCAGGGGCTTTTCCTGGATGAGAACGCCCCTTTAAATAATTAACTATGTAGGAGTCAAGCATGTTTACCCGCCGGTAGGTGTGGCTTCGCTACTACAATCAAATTTATAATTCTGCTAAAACATCCTGAGCATGGGTTTTAACAGTAACTTTCTTGTATACTTTTTCAATTAAGCCATTTTCATCAATCACGTATGTATTTCGAAAAATACCACTATATTCACGCCCCATGAATTTCTTTTTCCCCCATACACCATAGGCTTTCAAAACACCCTTGCCTTCATCGCCTAACATTAGATATTCAAATCCTTGTTTTTCACAGAATTTTTTCTGTTTCTTCGGTGCATCCGCACTCATACCAACCACCACCACATTTTTATCTTCGAATTTTTGGAGTTCATCCCGGAACCCCCGCCCTTCGATGGTTCAGCCAGGCGTACTGGCCTTGGGGAAAAACCACAGTACCACCTTTTTCCCGGCAAAGTCACCCAGGGAAACATTATTTCCATCCTGATCGGGGAGAGTAAAGTCCGGTGCTTTTGTACCGATGTCTAACATTTTTCTCCTTTAATTCTATCGTAAAGACGCATTGCAATGCGTCTTTACATATTCTATAAGTCTATTTTTGACCATCTCATCCGGTCATTATTTTTAGTTACCATTTCGTAAACCGTTTGGATACCCTTTTTCTGGCCGTTCCAAACCAATGTATTCAACGCTTCTTCAATAGCTATCCATTTGAAATCAATATGTTCATGGGACAGAATAACCACATCAGAATCTACTTCGATACCAAAAACCGGTACAAGGTTGATCCGGTCACCATGGACTTCATAAAAACGGCTTATGTGATCCGCCACGAACATTTTAACCGGTGTTAAGCCCGTTTCCTCCTTCAGTTCACGGATGCCTGTTTCCCAAGCCTCCTCTCCAGGTTCAATCTTCCCTGCCACACCCTGCCACAAGTGTTCATATAATTTATTTTTATTCCGTTTCAAAAGGAGGAATTTCAATCCATCATTAGTCTGTCGATAGACATAACAATCCACGACCCTAATTTTTACCTCAGCCATATTTATTTCAACAAAATCATTTTTTGTGTGAGTACCGTAGTCCCCGATTCCAAGCGGGCAAAATAAACACCCGCCGGCATATCACGGCCAAAACCATTTTCCCCATGCCATACTACTTTATTTGAACTGGGAATTCCATTAATCAAATTAGCCACAACCCGGCCATTGATATCCAATATTTGTAGAGACATATGGCCATGTGTCTTTTCATTATTTACAACATCAAATTCAATGGTTGTGGTTGGATTAAAAGGATTGGGATAATTGGTAAGCAACTCAAACCGCTCCGGCAATTCATCTCCCGTGGCCGTGACAGGATCGTTAAAATCTTTACTGTTCCTGGGCATCAACTTGTATTCCCCGTAGGAATAGTGGAGAACGCCCGTAATACTGATAAAATGGGTGCCGTAATCCGGCCTGGGCCAATCTCCATCAAACATATAATTATCCAGGGTGGCTGACCCGGACCAATCCGAAACAATCCACTGGTCATCCTGATTAGCACTTTGGGTGACTTCTACATTTACTAGGCGCACCAGCATACCCTCATATTTTTCCACCCAAACGCGGCATTCGCCGGAAACGGAGCTGGCGGTAACGATAACGGGTTCAACCTTGATTCCACTAGATAATACTTCTGTGGATGTAATATTCTTCATTTCCGTCATACCGTAATATTCACTTATATCCCCTTTCAACATGACTTGATCCCCGACGCTGGGTGCCTTATACCCTTCATGGATATAGACAAACATGCCGGCCCATTCTTCCTGGAATGGATCCTGGAAAAAAAAGTTGGGATATTCTGCATCGGGGCGGACTGCCGTAACTACCCCCGTCACTTCGAGGTTTTGTCCTTCGAATTCTGATGGAAAACAATCCTCACCGGTGCCTTTATTGGCGGTCAATTGAATATCATAGGGCGTATACCCTCCAACTACAGGAACGGTGATATTTACAAAATCATCAGCCCATTCACCGTCATTATCGGTAACCGTTAATTTGAATGTGAATACGGTAGTACGGTTAACTTCCGGGACAACAAAATCAGCGTTGGCAGTGCCGCTATTGTTTAAAGCAGTAGCGGGACCTGAAGTTTGAAGCCAGGCATAACTTACAATACTGCCGTTGGGATCGTAGCTTTGGGATGCATCCAGGTAAACTTTGTCATTAATTTTTGCCAGAACATCACCACCGGCGTGGGCCACAGGGCTGGTAGCTGACTTAGATGTATAAACAATTTTGGCCACGACAGGGTAATGATCCGATGCCCTGTAGATCGCCTCGGCAATACTATCCGGCACTGCACTGTTACTCCCATCCACAATGGATTTATTAAAATGGTTACCATCGTTGCCGATCACTTTATATGAGCCCTCCAAAAATTTCAGGTCCGGATCTTTAGCGGTAAAGTGATCGGAAAACAGGATAAAATCAAAACGGTCATCCAGCCCTCCTGTGGAGCCTCCATCCCCTAAATTTTCTGTCCGTGTGGATTGAGTATATTTTTCAACATGTGAACCTTCATTCCTCACCCATGAACCCACTGGATCTTCAAGGTCAACAGTCATGCTGTCTGTAAGCAGTTTATAGGCTGGTTCATCGGTGCCGTACACGTTGAAATCCCCTGCTGTGATATAATGGTAATTGTTGTCTTTCTGGGCCACATATTTATATAATTCCTTAGCCTCTTCCCAGCGCTGGTTGGCTTCGCTGGTGCCGTCACTGGCTTTCAGATGAGTGCCAAATACGGTAAAGGGGCCCACATTTGAATGAGCATTTTTGATTGACAGTGTATAACCGGGAATATCTCTGAGGACTGTGGAAATAAAGACATCCGATGATATATCCAGTTTTGATTTGCGGTAAATAATACCATTTTTCATCCATTGGGAGCTGGGCAAATTCCCCGCGGCAAAAACGGTGCTGTCCCCATTAAAGGCAGTATTCAGGAGGAGGTCCAAACCATCCTGGTGTTCGATTTCCTCAAGAATGACCAAGTCGGGTTGAATATAATCCACTATCTTTTTAATATATTTAGCCCGGGTCATTGTATTGCCGGTAAACCGCAACGCATTATAATTCATGACTTTCAATGTATCCTGGGCAGTCACACTTGAGAACAAAACAATAAGGAAAAATCTTTTCATCTCAGATATCGATTCCGGTGGAGATCTTCCCCACTTGAATTTTTCGATGGTTTTTTAAAATCGGCTCCCGATATTGTTGCAACGCTTTGTTCTCCTCATGAGTAAGTAAGTCCATTTCATTTAAGAAAGCCATTGAAGCAGGATGAAGCGCACGCATGTTTCCGTCCAGGACTTTTACGGCACACCCCAGGATGGTGCCATCACTATTTCGAATACCAAAGCCGCGGATCGCCTCGCCGCCAACCTTGCAAACAGCACGGCCGCTCATTGCAGAAATAAAGTCAGTGTCAAACCGCCCTTTTCCTGCAACTAAATAAGGATAGGCCGTCATGGCACGGTAAAGTTTATCCAATTCCGGGTAGCTTCCCGATGCTAATTGTTGAAATAGTTTGGCAGTTAAGGCCAATGTTAAAAAGGGTGTTGGAGCACTACACCCGTCAATGGCGGTGGATAATTGATCCAATCCTGTATATTCCTTTACCTGCGCAAATATCGCCCGCTGTACCGGGTGCTTCTTATGGATATAATCTTTCGGATCAACGGCCAAAAATTTGGACAAAGCCAGCATACCCGCATGTTTACCGCTGCAATTATTGTGCAGAGGACTCATTTCTCCGTCATTTTTGATTAAGGATTCATGTGATTCCCGATCATAGGGCGCATGACGGCCACACTTTAATTGGTCCGTGGTATACTCCAATTTATCCAGCATAGATTGAACTGTTTTTACATGGATAGCTTCACCGTTATGGGAGGCACACATTAGGGCCAGTTCATCTTCGGAAAAATCGGCAGCATCCACGGCCCCGGACTTGACCGTAGCTGCCGCCTGGAAGGGTTTCAAGGATGAACGTACACCGGTTAAATAATGTGGATCGCCGGTAGAGAAGACGATTTCACCCTCCGCATCCACCGTCGCGCCATAAGCAACATGAATGCTTTCAATAAAATCGCCCCGCATTACCTTGGATAAAATAGGCATTGATTCTTCTAATTCACGATCCTTGACGCAAATTCAAACTGGATTCCTTTTTCCAGTAACTTCGGAATTTCCTTTTTTAACACCTTCAATGTATTGGGCTTGGCATGACCGATCCCCAGGGCTATGCCCTGTTCACGGGCCATTTGTACCAGTTGCTCCAGTTGGCTGGAAATCCTTTTTATATCAGTTTCATTATCCAAAAATACATGACGCCTTGCCGTTGGCACACCCAGGGCGCGCATTGTTTTTTCTCCCACTGTTTCTTTTGTGGTACGACTGTCCACAAAATATTTCCCATGCTGCTTTAGCACCGATCCAATCACACTCATGACCTTTCCATCCATAGTGGCCTTTGACCCCTGGTGATTATTCATGCCCACCGCTTCAGGAATATCCTTCAGTACTTCCCGAATCCGCCATTCAATTTCTTCACTGGTCATACCTGTTTTGATTTTATAATCCTCTTCACCCCGTTCCGGTATTCTAGATTCCATGGGCAGATGAATGATAACTTCCTGTCCTGCTGAGCTAGCCTTTTCCGCGAATTTTCGGGTTTGGCTATGTCCGGGAATAATGGCGCATGTAATGTTTATCCCTAAACCTAAAAATCCATCCGAGACTTTATCATCGCGGTATCCGAAATCATCAATCACAAGTACAATCTTACCTGTAATTATTTTTGGTTTGGGATCCGGTACGGTTTCCGGAATGGTATTCTCAACATTGTCTTTAACCGGCGGTTTTCCCCGCGTAACTAAATCCAATTTGCGCAGGGCTAAATAATTAGTGACCAGTAAAAACAACACCGCCATACTTAAAAAACCGATGATTTTTTTATAAACAGCAGTTTTAATTTTCATGGAAGTCGAATCGAAATATCAATAATCTGGGGCATACCCAGGTGTTGATCACCCCACTGGAAACCGTAGGTTACAGAATAAATCCCAAACTGAATGCCTACCCCGCCGGAAATAGCTTTAACACCTTTGGATGTCATGGCGGTAAATCCAAAAATCATATTTTTATACTGGCCATTTCCACCGCCATAAATAATTGGATTTTTAACAAGGCTGTTGGATTCCACAGCACAAAATAGGACATAATTGGATTTATGATATATTGCCGAACTAATTACTCTTTGAGGCAGATTAGGCGATTCAGAGATCATTTTACTCATTTTCCCCAGGTTAAGGGCTGAGAGGTTGATCCTGATTTCATCACGGATATTCCAACCCAATCCCAGATCCAATGCAATGCCGTGGGTTCGTTTTTGGTAAATCTGGAAATTCACCAATTGTAGTCCAAGTCCAAAATCAAATGAGTTCTTCCTCCAACTATATATTCCCCGGGCTGATATGCCATAGGCAGCATAGCGTGCCAGCGGTTTCGAAGTGGGTTTATTGGGACGTAATTCTAAATCATTTAAGCCAGCATAGCGGATGTCAATCCCACCACTACCGTTTTTGACCCGTCCCTTCCAGCGAAACCCAACGGATTGCAACCCCGCCAGCCAATTTCCGTAAGCCAGACCCAATTCCGATGCTTTATTTAACTGGTCCAATACTGCCGGATTTCGCCAGGGCGAATTAAAAACGATCAAGTCCCCGGCCGATGGCGGGATGGATAAAAATTGGGTTCCCACGGACCGCCCCTGGGATATAAGAACCAAGAAAATGAATAATTTAAAATGTGAACGCATAGGTAAATATGTGTGCGGCCCCGGCGGGATTTTCAAATACGAAAGCATAATCCAGCTTAGCATCATTTTCTTTGAGCAGAGACCAATCTACGCCAACACCCACAGACATGCGGCCATTTCCCAATCCGGCGCGAATAAAATAATGATCCAAGTATGGATATTCACCACCAATCCGGAGCGTATAGCCCAAAAGATCTTTCCCGTTCATCACCATGCCGCCATCCGCAGCCAGATACACTTTCCCATAATTGAGTGTAGTTCCGACACGGTAAAGAGTGGGGAATTGTTCAACATATTCTTTTCCCCGCTCAAAGATTTTATCTGTTTTCCAATGGTATCGGGAATTCAAATCCTGGACCATAAAGGCCAGGTTAGCCCCTTTTTCAGTGTGGATAAATACACCAAAATCCATACCCATCCCTTTCCCTGCCAGGTCCATGGTATTCATGGGGAGCTGGTGTTTTATAATTTTGATATTCAGGCCTGCGGAAAACCAGGGCAAGATCTGTTGGGCAAATGAGATCATAAAGGCATCCTCAGATGTGGATAAATACTGGGTATGTTCCCCGGAACCGGTACGGCCGTCAATTTTATCGGTTCCCGCACTAACCCATGCAATACCCACACTGGCCGAAGGAGGTAACGGGGCAGAAAAATTGGCGGCCATAAATCGCCGTTCCAGGGGTAAAAAATGGTGGCTGAATCCCAGTTGCCGTTTATTTGAAAACACCAGGGAAGCGGGATTGTGGTAGGCGGCAAATCCAGCATCAATCTCCGCGGTAAAACCACTGCCCATGGCCATAGCCCGGGCTGAAGCGCCCATACGTAAAAATCCACCCGCATAAGATCCCTTTTCCCCAGCATTACATATGGATAAGGCGAAAAGGCTGAAAATGATATAACGATTTAGGCTTTGCATTATTTGATCACAATTTGTTTTATCCATTTCACTTTCTGGTCATACTCCAAGCGAATAAAATAGGTCCCGTTATCAACCATGCGGCCATTTTGATCCTTGCCATTCCATTTTAAGGCCCCTGTCTTAGCCTGCCGCCTGTCAAATTCCTTGTTATAAACAGGTTCCATAGCAAAATTGTAAATATCCATTTTGACAATGAAAGATATTTTAACATCCGCATGAATATGGACATACCCTGAGCCCCCGACCTGGTTGTGTTCATAGGGAGAGAAGGGGTTAGGGAAGGCATACACCTTATCAGCATCATAATTGGTACGGTAGACCTGCCAATTCGTCCCGTGAGGATCCATAGCTCTTCCAAGTCCGTCCCAGGATCCTACCCAAACTGTCGCCGAAGAAGAATAGAAAGGGCGTGTATCATATGAAACACCTATCACTTCATCACTGAGGATCTCATCCATGCTGAAAGTACCGGTTGAACCGATCTGAATGGCTTGTTTGGCAGGATTATACTTGGCCCAGGTCTTAGCTACATCCAAAGGATTGTCAATTACCGTTTTCCATAAACCGGATTTACCAGCCACCAGCACTACAGAATCGGCAGCTGTGATATTGTACACCCTTTCTCCAATGAGGGTCGTATGCCAGGTGTTTCCACCATCAATTGTATAGCTGACACCACTGGTTTCCCCGGAACCGGCGGTGACCGTAGCAGCCCAAACAATTTGATAACCTTTGTATTCCTGGAGCGCTAATCCAACCACAAAGCCCCCTGATAATCCATGAGCAGATGGCGTATAATGGGTCCAGTCTACACAACCGTTATCACCGATGATGCCACGGTTAATTCCGTTGGCTGTTCCAATCCAGGCTGTATCGCCATGGGCAATCACCGAAAATGCTTTATGATTATGGTGACCATATGTTCTCGGGTCCTCATTTTTTTCCGAAACACCATCCCAGGGATCACGGGGATTCAGATAAAAATCTTTTAAGACATAGCCGCTTTGGGTGTCCTCATAATTGGATGATTCACATGTATTAAGGAATTGATCCTTGTCTTCCGGGAGGGGGACACGTTCCCAGACTTTCTGAGAAATGTTGTATCTTCTCAGCCCTCCGGCCCAACTGGTAATCCAGATATAATTACCGGAAATAGCGGCGTCATAAGTAACATTAAACGCCTTCACGGTAATGGGTAATGTTTTGAAGAATCGCTTGGCAAAAGGCGCCAGGGAATCTGCCTTGGTATCCACGGGCTGGTCATAATAAGTCCAGTCAATTGAATTCCCCGTTGCATCTAAGGAATAAATCAAGCCGTTACCAAAAGTTGTATCCGCCACACTGGTAGTAAAGGCCGCAAATAAAGTTTTTTTACTGACGGCAAGAGCGGTTACACCGCCTTCAGGCGTTTGATTGGTTAATTGTCCGGCCGAGGCTTCAACGGCAGCCGTTATGGTATAAATGGATGTGGTATCCCGCAGGACCGCAAGACCACCGCCCGTCCCTAACCATACCAGCGTATCAGCTTGGGGCACAATATCACTAATCATATTGCTTTTTAGTCCTTTGTAAGCACTTGTATCAAATTTCATCTTATACATGCCGGGTAATATCCCTTGAGCAAAGGTAAAGCTTAAAAACAGTAAACAGTTAATTAAGTGCCTCATTGCACTACCAGCACCTTTTTTACTGTGTCACTATAAGCATTGGACATATCCTGTGCTTCGAATGTCCAGTGGTAGGTTCCCGTAGTGGCCCTTTCAGTAAGGGAAACAGTCATTGTATAGGTACCGTCACCTTTTTGCAGGTCCCCGGACCCATCTGAGCCCGTTCCATCATCATAAAGATAAATTGGGTTTCCGCCATACATCATTGAATCCAGTCCGGTGTGATAGGAACGAAAAAAGACATTTTTAATATCATCCAGGCCATTGGGGTCAGTTACGGCTGCAGTGATGGAAAACTTCACTGTATTTGTAACGTTCGGATCCGGGTTTGCCGCCGGTCTCTTAACCGTATCGGGGACAAAGACAGATCCAAGTTTCGGGCGGATATTGCCCAAGATAAAGGTAGCTTTTTTGGTCAATATTTTACCTTTGTACAACCCCATAATCGAAAAGGAAATGGAATCCTTAGCGGTTGAGGGAATGGCATTTTTCAATCTGCCGGCATTTAAAAATTTCCTGCTGTAAACTTGATCTTTAGAAAGAATATCACCATTGGTTCCGTCATCAAACAGGCGCAGCGTATCCGCGGTATTAGTGATGCTTATACCCTGCCATAGAACCAGGATTGAATCTAGGGAATTCCCCTGGTACCCTGAGGCTGCCGTGGCCGAAACATACAGTTTATTGGAAGCTTGAAGAAAAGCGAAATCAATGTCCGAAATGGGGTAGGAATCCTCCGTAGGAATAGACTTTTCACAACTCCATATCAATACCAATACAGCCGCAAACCAAAAAGTTGGAATATTTCTAACCTGTTTCATTTCTGATTGTAAATGTGGTGTACCATTAATGTCCCTACCTGCCATAAACTTTCAGCTGAGCAATTTTCAACAATATCATTGAGTGTATGGTGATAATTGGTTTTATTATTGGGATAATCAAAATCAATAATATCCACGGCCGGAATACCTGCAATTTCATACAGGGGTACATGGTCATCAAAAACGCCATGGAGGGCCTGTTTTTTAAAACCGCTCAGTTTTAATTCTTCTGCTTTTTCCCACAGATCCAGTACCAATCCAGGGTTTTGTCTATAGGAAATCCGCTCAATATAAATTTCCAGGCTGGCATCACCCACCATATCCAGATTGATCGCGTGGGCGGGAATTGGAATCGGGAGGTGCCGGGCAAAATACTGGGATCCTTTACAATAGGACCAGGAATCGCCAGTGGTGCCATAATCCTCGGCATCAAATAAAACAAGATTTACCCCGATTGGGGGCGGGTTACTTTTTATAATTCTTGCTAATTCCAAGAGCACCGCCACACCGCTAGCGCCGTCGTTGGCTCCCAGGATAGGCTGATTTCTGTCCATTATATTTTGGCTGTGATCCCCCCAGGGACGTGTATCCCAATGAGCTGAAATCATTATTTGTTTTTTGGCCGTGGGGTTGAAACGGGCAATCACATTATTCATCCCAACCATTTGTTTTGTCCGGGGCATTTTTTCGGTGTAGGATTGGGTGAATACCGTATCGGCTAAAGGCGTGAGAACATCCAGGAAATATTTGAGTGCTTTTTTATGTCCTGCGGAACCGGGATTCCGGGGACCAAAGTCACATTGAGCAACCAAATGGTTAAAGGCCGCCTCCCCACTAAATTTAGGCAGATTGGTTTGGCAACCAGCAGAAACTGTGCAAATAAATATGATTAGATTTGTGAAATTTCGCATCATCCTCGGATTGCTAAGTTTACATCAAAACCAAAGTCCCTGTCGATCTTCTTCCCTGTATGTTTTGAATCATTTTCCCTGTATTCCCAAATCATACTTCCACTGACGGATTGAGAGAAAGAATAGGTTAAACGAATCCCTGTTTTCCAACTGGAAGTAAAGGCTGTTTCTGCAAACTTCGTTGCCTCTTGGGCTTTTTGCAGGGTTCGATTTTTATTCATGTCGAAATTGAAGGTGAAGTTAACCTGATTATTGACCTTATAATTATCAAAAAATGGGAGTGGAATCGTAAAACCGCCACGGTGGGTATAATTGGCTGTAATCAAGTATGATTGATCGTGAAAATTTTTCTGTCCGCCGTTGGCCGATTCCTCGCGGGAAAGGGTCCGGTTGTGGCGCATGGTAACCGCCACCCCTTTCTTCAACGCCATGGTCGCACCAATCAAGGGCGAAAAATTCATATTGACGCGGGATGTGCGTTCTTTATCCTTGTAATTGACAATAAAATCATCAAGACCGAAAAACGGCATCGATGGACCACTGAATTGATCAAACTGCCAAGCCCGTGTTTCTTTTCCATTTGTGGCATGATCCAGACTTAAAGTGCGTACGAAGCGACCCAGAAATTTATTCCTTTCGAGTCCCGTAAGGCGGATGGACCAACCAATAAAAGGAAATCCTTCATCCAAATATTTACCATAGGACAAATAATCCCGGGACATGGAACGCTGTTCCATCCCGGACCCACGGCGGTTGCTGGTTACATTTTGGGAATAATTGAATGAAATGGACATGGCCCGGGTAAGATTTAACCCGGAACGAATGGAAAAATCCCGTTTATGGTCAAAATTTCCTGTATTGGTTCCTACCTGGTCTGAGTAGTCTAAACCATGGTCCCGTTTCCACCCAAACCTGTACCCAAGGGGAATTTCTCCCATAACCCCCATTCCAGTTTTGTTCACATTTTCTGTATAGGAAATATTGATCGGATTCACTTTTCTTGCCCAACCGTATACTTTTTTAAGTATTTTGCTTTCTGAAAATTTTCTCTCTTTTGGGGTCTCTTCTTCTTCGGTGATCTCCTGTTGAGGTGTAGGGAGCGCCCGGCCCCTGCCACGAACTAATTGATCTATTTCATCTTCCCCTTCCATCCCCGTTTGCTGCGAGTCTGTTTGACTGGGGGTCCTTGTGCGTCTTCGTTGAGGCTTTTGTCCACCGGAAGAGGGCTTATAAACCAATTCAACCAATCTAATGGGTGAGAGGCTTATTCCGGATGAAAAACGAAGTTGATTCCCGATATTGGCCCCGTCTACATTCCTGTCTCTTGTTTTATTCCAGCGATAGTTAGCGGAATAATTAAAGGTCGGTTTGAGCCAATCCATGAGCACGGGGTTAAACGAAGAGTTAAAATTTTCAGTTATATCTGTCACGACACCCTGTTCACGTTTTTTGAGTGCGTTGGCCATAAATCCCCGGTAATCATTCAGATTACTCTTTATGGCCCGATTGTATTTCGATTTCACGGATTCCGTCATTTTATAATCCAAAGTGTAGGCCTGGTTTAAACCAAAATTATAGTCGTCGGGAGATTTATTACCGCGGCGGGGTGTCTTCTGGGTCAACCTTTCATTGAAGTTTACAGACGCATTCAAATTCTCAGGGGTATAATAAAAATGTGTTTTCCCCAGTTTTTCCCCGATCCACGGGACGGAAGATATCCATTTAAAAGGCATCACATAATTGTTCCGGCCAAAAGGCAGGGAATAATTCACCTGCCCTCGATAATTTTCATTCAGTACCTCTTTTTGGATTTCATTAGACATAGATCGCCGGCTGGCGGAAAAACGTGTATTTAAACGGTCAAGGGTATATTTCACAAATTTATTATCGGATTTAGAAGACTTTGATGCGGCAATGGAAAAGGTCATTGAATTTGTTTGTGCCAAGATAGAATCCGGGGTATTAGCTTTGCTTACCAAGACATCCTGTCCAGGAAAATATTTGGGCCTGCTTACTGAATTGGCAAAACTGGTGACTATCGGAATTTTTATTCCCCACGAAGATGGTAAAAATTTGTCCGCATTAAAGTTGTTATTAATATTAAAACTTTCGCTGGATTTATTGGATCCCAACCGGCGCTGAAGCATATGGAAATCCGCATCCTGCCGTTTATAGGCAAAGGAAGTACTGACAATATCAGCCAGGTTAAATCGGCTTTGCACCCGCATGGACACACCCCTGTCGCGATTTACGCCACTAAGTCTCAGTTCGTCGAGCCACACTTCTCCACTGATGGGTGTCTCTGCCAGGTTGCGTACACCCACAACAAAATACTGGATTCGATTTAAGGCCGGTTGGCCCTTAATGCGAATTACTTTGCCCGTCTCCACCCCTAATTCATCCGTGAAGTGATATTCTTTAAAATTCGTGGAATCCAAAAAAATATCCGACGGTTGGTATTTTTTTACCGAGGATGAATCCTGCAGTTTTAGGCGGGTAAGCCATTCTAAATCCAGGTTGACGGAATTCCGCTCATTGGTCTCATCCCAGCCATCATAAACCGGCTGGATCAACTCATAATAATTATCCCCAAAACCAAAACGCATAAACATATTTACGTCTGTCTTTTCATTACTGATCCACTGGCTGGATCCATAAACAAACATTTTTATTTTGTTGTAGGAGAGGTAACTCTGGGCACGTTCTCCCGAAACTGAAATCAGCGTTTTCATTGCTGCGCCGCTGGTACGGCCGGGTAATTCGTTAAACTTCAATATTAGGGACTGTTCCTTGGAACGAATTTGGTTAATGCGGTCGTATTCTCCCTGAACTCCCTGGGGCGGACGATAGTCCGCATTATCATCCGTATTGATGACTGATACAGCAAAAATGGAATCGGCATTTTCTTTACTGTATTTTTCTGTGCTGTCGGGAGCAAGGCCTAATTCCTGCCATTCATTACCCACCAGTTCCACTTTGGCAATTTGAAGCATGGCTGATTGCTCAACACTACTCACGGATAAGCGTAAATGATTAATATTATTCCATTCCCGCTGCTGTGAATTATCGCTCTGTTCAAACTCTGCCAGGGGAACCCTGAACAACCGCCATCCCGTTGGTACCCCATCCCGCTTGGTTTCGCCGGCAAGATAAGTGGTATCGGTTAAGAAAAAGGATTTGGTAAAATAATCATTTGTTCTGTCTAAAAACCCCGTGCGGTCCAAGTCTTCTGTATCAGGATAACGACCTGCATCCAGGGCATTTTTTTCTGTCCCGTTAATCCGCGAATAGTCGTTACTGCCCTCAGAATATCCCCAGTTATCACCATTGGGATCTTCCGGATCTACGTCAGAAAAGGTATTGATCAAAACCTTTTCCCCTGCAGACAGGTAGTCTCCATAAGTCGGTCCTTCTTGGTCTAAGCAGGATCCCCACCCATTCTCAAAATCATCCAGGCATCCATCCAGTCCCACGTCTTCTTTGTCCTCCAGAATTCCGTCACCGATTAAACCACCCACAGGAATATCCTCAGTATTAAGCAATCCATTTCCATCTCGATCTTCGCTAATCTGGCCCAGGTCGACCGTAAGTGCGCCCCGATCCCCTCTTAACCAAATTTCAAAAAATTTCGTCTGGGTCTGATCATAATCCCCGGAATAGAAGGGCGTTATAATTCCGCCCCATATCGAATCATTTGATATATCAACTTGATGCTTACGATGATCAAATTGCAGTACCATGATATCGGTAGTTTCATTTTGGGCCTGGATCGAAGTTGAGAGGTTGGGCCAAATATCTTTCGTGCGTACCTGGACAAAGGGGTTAAACCAGTTCATTCTTCCCCGGTTTCGCTGGATAAACGATTTTCCGGTTCTATGGTCAATAGGTGCCGATGATTCTTTCCAAAACCGTCTTAAAATCGGGATGGACGTGGTACGTTTAGAGCCTTCAAAATCATCAATAAATGCTACACCATTGGGATCGCCGGTGGCCCGGTTATTGATTGGGTTCGGGTTAGGCAAAATATGGGCAAATTCACCTTCGAAGGAAAAGGCGGATTTTTTTTCCGTTTCAATCAAAGGTAAACGATCCAGGGTGCGGGTTAATTCGGGTAAATCTCTTTGGAAACGGCCGTTCAATCCCCAGATAAAGTTTCTCATCGGTTCGTACCCGACTTCCACTTTTTCATTCATAATAGATTGATTGTAATACAAGGCCGTTCCACCAATAAATGAATTTTCCCCAAAGTCCATCTGGGAGCGAACACCTAAAATTGTCTTTTTATCAAAGGTGACTATCTGGTGCCGGTCATAGATCACCTTGATATCGGCATTTGGATCCACATCATCTGATAGCACAACGATTCCGCTAAAATAGTCCACCTGGTAATCAATACCCCGCTTAAGGGGCACGCCGCCCTTGTAAACCTGTTCACTGCCTTCCACGATCATAAATCCCAGGTTGATAGTAGCACTCTGGTTCGCATAATCTACTTCGATAGTAAACCGGCTGTCATTATTGATCTGGGTTCGCTGGGTGCTGAAATACATTTTACCTTCTCCTAGTGATCCCTTCAACCCCGGGGCAATGTTTCCATCGGGGACTGTATCTGCCGCAAAGGGATGATAGGTTGGAAAAAATAATTCACCTTCCGTAAGACTAATAATATTGGGATTGGTAAGGTCTATTTTCTGGTCCGCCGTTCTTACACCGCTCTCATTAAGACTGTCTAATCCAAAATGGGTGATATAGGGATTACCCTGGGGATCCAAATGGCTTGGGACAGGTAACCGGTCATTCACGACCCTTAATTCAAAACCGTCTTTATTGATATTGTTCGTCCCAAGGTAATAGACATTTTTAAACATGAGGGGCCACACCGGATGATTCGGTGTCAGGTTCCGCGGTTTAATCATTTTCATCATCAATTGATCTGATTCCGCTGAAATACCTTTACCAATGGTAAAGAGGGTGTCTCTCGTAGCGCGATCAGCCATAACGAAGGTGCAGCCCAGCACTTCATCATTCGCCGATTGACGAAGCCGGATAAATCCCAGGTCCTCGCTCAATACATAATCCTGGCCCTGCTCAAGCCGTTTGAAATTCCCTGTCTGGTCATAGCTCTCATTGGGTTCATCCAGATCAGCAAAGGCTGTTCCTGGATTTGTTTCTGAGTTAGTGGATTGATCCAGCTGGTATAATTCAAAATTACGGATTACCACATTCCCGATCTGGTGCAGACCTTCCTTTAAAGGATAAAACGGGGGCACCAGCACGTTTGATCCGTCAACCTGGGTCACGATGCCATTTCTAAACCACTCATGAATAAAGAAATACTTTTTTTTAATATAATTGTAATCCTGGATTTTTAAGGTCTGGGCTTCGCTTTTTCCTTTGTATTCCTGAGATTTTTTCTCCGTATTCACCACCGAAGCGATAGCAGTAATATCCATGGGACCTAATTTTGAAACTGTCTTTACACCGAATAGTCCCTGGTGGTTGGCGGACCCCATAAGGGATTGAGAGCCAGGTAAACTTAGGGATACATTCCCCGCATCAACAGTTTGAACAATATCATCCTCTTCCCCTTTGTAAGAAATTCGGATATTGTTCTCCCAATCAAAATCGCGTTCGGAATCATGGTCCACATTGACGGAGACGCGATCGCCGATTTTCCCTTCCACACTTATGCGCTGGGTTTGGTCGAATTCCAAATGGGTGTTACGAGTTTCACTCAGTTTCGAGCGAATCAATTCCTGGTCCTGGAATACTAAATTTCCTTTAATGGTTACGTTGCCTCTGGCCGTAAGGGAGACGCGGCCGATATTGCCCATATCAACACCAATGACTTCAATCCCTCTTCCGCGCCGGTCCTGGATGATTTGGCTCCGCTGGCCAGCCTTACTGGTATCCTGGATTGTCTTCACAAAAGCTAATTCCCTGTTTACCCGAATTTGTTTTTCAAAATACCAATCCATGGGCGCTATAAAAGGCATAGTGTAGGATTTCCCGTACAGTTGGCCCGTAAATTTTATAGTGGACCAATCCCTGGAAATTTCAATAAACTGTATAGTAATAAAAGGTTGGCGAATCAATCCCCGGGGCATGTAAGCTATAGAATCGTATGGCATCACCAGGGATGGCCGTTCTGTTTTGTAGGGATTATGGAGAAAAGGCGTTTCCGGATGCCAGCTATTGGGGAGGTTTAGGGTAGACGGATCCCCCTGGCCGTAGACAGGAAAAACTACGGTCATCCATAAGAGTAAGCTGACGAACCGGATCCTTTTTGGCAAGGAATCCACCTCCATTATTATTGTTAACAAGGCCCTTACGGGCACAGTGATACCGCGATGCGGTTAGATTAATCCGTTAACGATGAGGCTATAGTCAGCTCCTTATGTTTGACTCGAGTTAATATTGATCCTTTTTTCAAGGATTCCGCAGAAATTACGCAAAGCTTTCCCACGATGTGAAACACTATTCTTTTCCACTTTTTCAAGCTGCGCAAAGGTCTTTTGCAAGGGCGGATAGTAAAAAATGGGGTCATAACCGAAACCGCCATCCCCTTTTTTATGGTCTAAAATAGTCCCTTCCACCACACCTTCCGTCCATGTTTTTTCATCCGCTGTCACGAAAGCGACCACGGTGCGGAAGCGGGCCGTTCGATCGGTCAGTGAAAGACCATCCAATTCACTCAGCATCTTCCGGCAGTTGTCATCAAAAGTGGCATTCTCTCCCGAATAGCGGGAAGAATGAACTCCAGGCTCTCCATTCAAGGCATCCACCTCTAGGCCCGTATCGTCGGCCAGGGCGGGCAATCCCGTTAAGCGGTAGACCGTTTCCGCCTTGATAAAGGCGTTCTCCTTTAGGGTGTCTCCCGGTTCAGGAATATCCCCGATTTCAGGAAAATCTTCCAGGGTAAGCAGTTTTATCGGGAGATGACCCAAAATATCGGCCATTTCCTGCATTTTACCGCGATTGTGTGTGGCGAGAACGATCTGCAAAATTTCTCTAAAAAATGACCCGGAAAAGTACCTGTTTTTCAGTAGAGACCCAACGAGAATTCGAGGGTATAAATTTATTTAATTACACTTCCCTTCCGTCCATGAAGTGACACCGGAATTTTCTGCATGACATGCATTTGAATATGTCTTCCCATCACATCCGCAAACTGGATCATAATTTAGGGGACAGGGATCGTTGGTTATTTTTCTTTCATCAATACAGTCATCATTCCTTTTTTCCTCACAACATAAAAGTGACAACAAAAGCAGAATGAAAGTTAATTCGCGCATGTAATCCTTCTTATTTACACTCCCCTTTGGTCCAGCTTTTCAACCCCGCATTTTCGGCCACACAGGAATTTGAATAGGTCTTTGCATCGCAGCCGCAAACAGGGTCATAGATCCGCGGGCAGGGATCATTCTTGATCTTGCTTTCGTCAATGCAGGATTCCTCCCGTATTTCCTCACAACCGAACAAAAGAAAAGTGAACAGCAAATATTTTAAGAGACGGTTCAATTATTTTTCGGCGGTGTAATATTGTGCCAGTGACCGTGTTCCTTTGACCACACCTTTCCTTCCGGCACAGGACCTTCCGGTTGAGGCACATTCAAGTTTTGCTGTACACCTTGGGACACGGGTGGTACAGGAGGAAGGTTTGTTTTAATATCATGGTAATGGCCGTGTTCTTCAGACCAAACTTTCCCCGGGGGCGCGGAGCCCATGGCACCGCCTTTCCCTGCTGAATAAATATCCCGAAAAAACCACAGCGCTAAAAGTATAATTGCACCAATGATAGCTATCTTTTTCCACGAATTTTCTGAACTTCCACTGCCATGGCAATCCTTGAATTTTTTACCGCTCCCGCAATGGCAGAGTTCGTTCCGTCCTGTTTTCATTTTTGATTTTCCTTATGGATGTTGGCCAATTGCACATACTTGGCGGCCCATTTAACATTCTGGTCGTAGGTCTTTGCATCGAGTGTTTTGACAATCTTCCCGGGGATGCCCACCACCAGTGAATATTCAGGGATGATCATATCTTCTTTCACCACCGCACCGGCGCCGACCACGGCGCCCCTGCCTACGACAGCCCCGTTCATAATGATAGCGCCCATCCCGATGAGGGCCCCGTCCTCAATGGTGCAGCCGTGGATAATGGAATTGTGCCCCACGGTAACGTCATTCCCAACGATCACACCTTGATCATTCTCCAAATGGATCACACTGTTGTCCTGAATGCTTGTCCGTTCTCCAATTACAATTTGGTTTAAATCCCCCCGGCAAACCGTGTTGTACCAGATAGAACTTTCCGCTTTCAGGATCACATCACCGATCACCCGTGCGCCTTCAGCCACATAAGCGGTCTCATGGACCTGGGGTGTCTTGATGGTTACATTATCTCTTAAATCTGATTTTTCCATGATCAAATACTAATCCCCTTATATCGATATCGCAAAAAGAAAGTCTGGCAGAGCCCGGAAAAGACAAATACGTTTATGGTCCAGTAGATTCCCGGGACGGTGGAAAATTGGGCTCCCAGCCACAACCCTAACAAAGCCAATCCTACATACACCATAACTGCTTCACTGATCCCCCGTGTCCGATGGTAATGCACCAGCAAGCCTCCATACCAGGACTGGTAAACTTGGTAGCCCGGCATGAGGATGGCAAACATGATGGTGACCGAAGAAAGACGGGTCAATTCTGCCGACAATCCTGATACATCCCTGAACCAGCTTTCTCCCAAAGAAGTGAAGGCAATAAGAGCCATGATGCCCATGGTGGATAGGGCCAGAATGCGGGCAAATCGTCGAAGCTGATTCATCCCTCCCGGCTTTCCTGCCAGGGAAACCACCACTTCATTAAAGGCAAATCCGAGGCCTCGAGTCAAAAAGACCAGCCCATACACCACGGGCCAGGCCGCCAATGAGGACAAGGGTTCAGGCATCCGGCTCATTCCTGCCGATCCTACAGGATGGATGAGAAGGGTCATGAGCGGCGTTATGGCCAAGGGCAAGTAAAAACTGATAAATGAATCCCGCGTTATCGGATTGCTTTCAATGGATTCAGGGAGGGTGTTATGTAAGATATTTTGGACAGCAATGTGGGCGTAGAGGGCTTCCATGGTGACAGAAATAGCCACTGCGGCGGACCCGACAATAATTCCGGAAAAACCTGTGAATTGTTTGCCCACAGTTAGAATCAGGACCAATGTGCTTAGGCGGATGGCTGTTCCCGTGGCCACGGCCCGTGAATTGCCATATTTGATCATCACTCCCTGGTTGAGCCTCCGCCAGGCGATCATGAATGACCATGGTGTCATGATCTGGAGGCCAATTTGTCCCGGTTCATGGAGCGCTTCCGGGACGCGGAGCAATCCACTGGCCACCCAATTGAAAATAGGCGTGAAAGCCACCAATACATGGAGAATGGACAGGGCCACCGACATGACCAGCATATATTTGAACAGTTTGTTATAAGCAGGTCTATCCACGGCCAGGGCTGTGCTGGCGGCCAACAGCATAATAATTGGTCCTTCGATGGCCAATGAGATTGGATACACCAGGGATCCCCACGCCGCCAGGTTGATCTCCGGCAGGGCCATCCGGGCCACGAAGGCGGTGAGGGTCGGCGTTTCCGTCCCCATAAGAAACCAACTCCCCGCCAGGGGCAGCCACAGGCGGAAAACCTGTTTTAGGGTAACGTTACTTTCCTGATTCAAAAAACATTAATCAATTCAGCAGTCAAGTAAGAATCTTGTCCATGGCATTTTCCAGCCTGGCCACCGTACCAGTTATATCCTGCAATTTATCCAAGCCAAACAATCCCAAACGAAAGGTGGAAAATCCTTCCGGCTCCCCGCATTGGAGGGGTACGCCTGCGGCGATTTGGATACCCAGTTCAGCAAACTTACTACCATTTTTAATCATGGGGTCATCGGTATAACAAACCACAACTCCCGGGGCCTCATATCCATCAGCGGCAACACTTTCAAACCCTTTTTTAGCCAGGAGAGAACGAACATTGGCACCCAATTCAACCTGCTTTGAACGGGCCGGTTCAAAGCCCAATTGTTTCAATTCATTCATTGCATCAGAAAAGGCACCCAAGCCATCCGTGGGCATTGTGGCATGGTAAGCGTGGCCGCCATTTTCGTACATTTCCATTATCCACAACCATTTGGCCAGGTCACAGGCAAAACTGTTGCTTGAAGTGTTATCTAATTGTTGACGCGCCCGATCATTCATCATGATCAAGGCGGCGCATGGTGTTCCACTCCACCCCTTTTGGGGGGCGCTGATAAGTATATCTACAGCGGCCTGTTTCATATCCACCCAGACGGTGCCGGAAGCGATACAATCCAATACAAACAATCCGCCTGCTTCCCGCACGGCATGCCCAACCATTTGAATATATTCGTCAGGCAGTATCATACCGGAAGACGTCTCTACATGTGGAGCAAAAACCAAGTCTGGTTTTTCTTTTTGGATGGCGGCAACCACTTCATCAACCGGCGGCGGTATAAACGGTGCTGTGGTTTCTCTCCCTGTCTGGCGTGCTTTTAATACAATCTCTTTTGCTGGAATATTCCCTGCCTTAAAAATCTGGGTCCAGCGGTAACTGAACCAGCCATTGCGAATCACCAGACATTTTTTATCGACAGCAAACTGCCGCGCTACCGCTTCCATTCCGAAAGTACCGCTACCGGGGACCACGGCGACTACATTGGCTTTATATACCACTTTAAGGGTTGAAGAAATTTCTCGCATAATCTCCTGAAAGGTGCGTGACATGTGGTTAAGGGCCCTGTCCGTATATACAACGGAATATTCCATTAAACCATCCGGATCGATTTGGGGATAAATAGAGGACATTGATTTTTTCCTTTAATTATAGATTAAAAAATTAAGCAGGATTAAAATCGAATTAACCGGAAAAAATCAACCGGGCAAACATCTCAGGACAGTGTTTGGATCAAAGATTGTTTGGATTTACATGGTTAAAAAGCAGTACTATTTCCCGGAATTGAATTTTCTTTAACCGCTCCCGGTCGTTGCCGGCAGCATAGAAACACAAAGAATAATCGGGTATATTTCACAACCTTTATGGCGACACCACCTGCATTACAATTCCACAAAACCAGGCACCGTAGGTGCCTACCACATAACCTAGCACTGCCAGCAAAACGCCAACTGGTGCCAGGGATGGATGAAAAGCGGATGCCACAATCGGTGCGGAAGCGGCCCCGCCCACATTGGCCTGGCTTCCCACGGCCATAAAGAATAAAGGCGCTTTAATCAGTTTAGCGACCAGGATTAGCAACAGTGCGTGAAAGGCGATCCAGATTAAACCCACCAGGAATAACCCCGGATTTTCAAAAATAGCCATAATATTCATTTTCATCCCAATGGTAGCGACCAGGACATAAAGGAAAACACTTCCGATTCGGGACGCACCAACCCCTTCCAGCTCTTTTGCCCGTGTAAATGAAAGGAAGACAGCAACCGTAGTGGAGATTACAATTAACCAGAAAAAACCGGAAGTAAGGCTGAATTTCTCTAGGCCCGGCGCATTTGCGGCAATCCAAGGTGCAATAATATCGGCGGCGATATGGGCCAGGGCAGTAATGCCAAAGCCAACGCTCAGCAATTTAATGGTATCTGTCAATTCCGGGATTCGCATAACCTGGGCTCGGTACACTTCAATTTTCTGCTTCAATTCTGTAATGGCCGAGGTATCCGCCTGGAGTTTTGCATCAATGCGGTTTGTAATTCCTGCGCCGTAAAGAAGAAAGGCCATCCAGACATTGGCCACGATTACATCCACGGCGATCATGGCTGAAAACAGGCCGTCCCCCACCTTGAAAATTTCTTTCATCGCGGCTTGGTTAGCGCTACCGCCAATCCAACTGCCGGCCACGGTGGTGAGTCCGCGCCAAACAGCATCGGGACCTGCACCCCCCACAATATCGGGCGCAAACATGGATATAATTAAAATTGCTATTGGTCCGCCAATGATAATCCCTGCCGTGCCGGTGAAAAACATGATTAAGGCTTTGGGCCCCAGCTTCATAATCTCCGGCAGGTCCACACTGATAGTGAGTAGGACTAAACTGGTAGGAAGCAAATAGCGGGACGCGACAAAATAGAGATTGGATGTTTCACCAGAAATAATCCCCAGTGAATTAAAAATAGATGGGATGAAATAACAGAGCAGGAGTGTCGGAACATATTTATAGAATTTTTTCCAAAACGGATGGGCACTCCTGGCAGTTAAAAAGACAAACGCAAGGATACCTATGAGGATGCCCAATACAACCGCATCATTAGTAAAGAGTGGCTTAGTCATTGAATAAAGTTAGGGCGAACCGGTCCCAAAAAGTGAAAATAATTCGCGTTGATATTTAAAGGCGGGTGGTGATTTCCCACACCAGTGAACTGACAGCAAAACCCACATATACCAGGGAAGAAAAATCATCATTCCTGTGGCCAGGCGTTTAGGCCGAACTGATTTCGGCAGAAAGCGATGATTGATATATAATGATAGGGGGCACATAGACCGCTATGGCAAAGCCCCTCTAAGGAGGGGACTGGTTGTTATGTTCAGTGTGTAGGGGCCATGAACTTTTAGGGCTTCGCATTCCCCCCATTATATCCTGTAACCACCCGCATGATATGGGATGCTTCAATCATGTTCTTGGCCTTGAATTCTATGGTGTGTGAATTGGTACGTTTGAACATATCCAGGTAGGCCAGCACCTGAGATGGTTGATAATGCTTAAAGCTTACGGAAACGGTCACCGGTCCGCGGATCTTATAAGGTTTATATTTTTTTATATTTTTTACTGCATAAGCCGTTTTTTCCGCAATCAGGTCATAAGCTGCTTCTGGGTGGAGGGTCTTGGCGGAATGAAAACTGATACTTTCCTTCACAATTGCGCCTTCGGCATTGCCGATTAAACTTTTAACTTCTTTTACCGCGGCGTCATCACCGGCTACAACCAGGATAGGAACACCGAATTGCCCCGCAATGGCCGCATTCCAGGAACCCTCTGACATGGGTTGGCCGTTCACTTTGACCGAAGTTAAGCGTGCGCTGGAAAAGGTGTGGGCCCGTACCCCCTCCGTATTATCCGTGCTGGCGTGGTAGCCCGTAAAAATGACACCATCAAAACTGGCGTTGATTCCTTCCATCATACCCAGGGGCCGAGGCCAGGACCGAATCACCTGCACATCCTTGGGCAGTTTTTCAATGAGCAGATTCTGACCGTTACCGTGGGAATCAGCCACCAGGATTTCCGTGGCGCCAGCGGAACGTGCCGCATTAATGGCCGCGTTCACTTCTCCCGTCATGAATTCCCGAAAACGCTGGTACTCGAACCCCGAAGGCCCTAGCTGCTCGCCCGTCACGGCGCCCACCACGCCCTCAAGATCAGCGGAAATGAAAATTTTCTTTCCCTGACCCATTAACATGGTAAGGGATAAAAGACAGATTGTTAATTTGGACTTCATTTGTAATCCTCCTCATTCATAATATTCATGATCGAAATATCCCCAAAGCTTATACTGGAATCACCATGAAAAAAATAAATTTATTCATCTACATAATCTTTCTTTCCACCGTTTTTGCCCAAGTGACGGTCCAGGGCTTTGTTTTTAATGACCGAAATCAAAATGGCCTCATGGATGAGAATGAACCAGGGATCGGCGATCAGCGCATTTCAAACAGCCTAGAAATTGTACTCACGGACCGCAAAGGATATTTTGAAATAGAGGCGGAACGGAATGATGTTATTTTCCTGATTAAATCTGCCGGCTGGGATATTTTTACCAATGAATATGGAATCCCCAATTTTTTCTTTAATGTGAGGAGGGATCCTAGTCCTGAATATTTAAAATATAAAGCATTCGATAGGCCCCTCCCCCTGGAAACGGTTTACTTTCCCCTGCAGAAAGCCCGGACAGGTCGAAATTTTGAGGCCCTCATCAGCGGAGATCCCCAGCCCCGTGATTCCACAGAGGTTGACTATTACCGGGATGAAATTATCGCCCAAATGCTGTTAGAAGAAGACATGGCCTTTTACGTCCCCCTGGGGGATATCATGTATGACGATCTGTCGATCTACCCCTATTACCTGGAGCAGATTAAAACATTAGGGATTCCGGTTTGGCACGTATTCGGCAACCATGATTTGAATTATCGGGCCCGCAACGACAAAGAGGCCCACGACACTTGGAATACCTACTTTGGTCCCGATTATTATTCCTTTGAATATGGCGATGTACACTTCATTGCCCTGAACTCTGTTTTTTACGAAGGCTGGGATATTGAAAAAAATAAGAAGGGAAACTACCTAGGCCTCCTTTCAAATGAACAACTGACATGGCTGGAGAACGACCTAAACCATGTGTCGAAAAATGACCGCATCGTGCTCCTCAGCCATATTCCTATCATATCGGATGTATATACCGGGGACAGGGTTCAAGTCACCAACCGTGATGCCCTCTTTGATCTCATCAAATCCTATAAATCGCTCCTGGCTTTGGCTGGACATATGCATTATATAGAGAATATGAATTTGGATGAATCCCACGGTTGGATTGAAAAAACACCTTTTCAAAATATGATCCTGGGCGCCGCCTGCGGTGCCTGGTGGTATGGCCCGCTCCAGGCCAACGGCAATCCTTACGGTTATCATTATGACGGTACGCCCAACGGCTACTTCACCTTCAGCTTTAAGGGAAGTAATTATAAATATCGCTACCATACCAGCATTAACCAGCCCAAATCGTCTTTTCGCATCAGCGCCCCGGAAGGCCGGATCTCATCCGCAAGTGTCGACACATTGGAAATGGTCTTGAATATTTTTTACGGCAGTTCAGAAACCAAAGTCAGTGCTGAATTAGATGGACAACCTCTTGATTTCCAGAAACAATACCATGCAGAGGATCCTTTCATAAACCGGATCATTAAGGACAATCCTGATCTATTCCCGAAAATAGAAGAAATGCCCATCAGCAACCACATTTGGACGGCTCCTATGGGTGGATTAACAAAAGGCCAGCATATTCTGCGGGTGGAAGTTTTGAATGATAATGGTGTGGCCGAAAAACAAGTACGGATTTTTGAGGTGGAATAGAACAATAAAGAATTGAATTAAAGAGTCACTGCCTACATTGCGTTGCGGCGGGTAAAAATCTCCCGCCGAAGTCTTGCCAGTTTGATTCCAATATCATTATAAACAAAAAACCACGCTGCTGCTGCGGGGCGCTTGCTTAAAACCTTGTTCTTGGGCGAATAAACAAGCTTAAAAATAAAGACGAAATACAGTTTCTGCTACACAGGAAAAGCGTTTTCTATTTTCCACTTCTATACTGATTTCATTTATCAATTCAATACTATTATTTTTTGGCTGGACATCTACTATACGAGTGCGTGCCCTGACTCTAGAGCCTGATTTCACCGGGTATGGAAAACGCACTTGATTCAAGCCATAATTAACCACCATCCGCGCTTCAGGGAATAAATTTCTCGCGGAACTAATGGTATTGGTCAATTTTGGGATTAAAGATAATGTTAGAAAGCCATGGACAATAGTTGTTTTGAATGGCGATTCTTTTTGCGCGCGTTCAGGATCAGTGTGAATCCATTGTGTATCGCCTGTTATTTCTGCAAACTGATTGATACAATGCTGATCAATCGTTTCCCATTCGCCCACATATATTTCTTGGCCCAGTTTTTCATGCAGTTCTTTATAGACTTTTTCTGTCACCTTATTTTTGATGACTACTTCTGATGGAACAACTACTTTTTTATCAAATGGGTTAAGATTGGTTATCCAGGGATTATTCAGTGTATTTGT
>DKQT01000028.1 GCA_002471845.1 Fidelibacterota bacterium UBA7301
ACTGGAAGCAGTCCGGTCTTTAAGCAATGTTACTGAAAAAGTCCGGGTTCCTCTACCGGCAGTGGCTGCAATAACTACCGGTGCTCATGAACCACGCTTTATGGATTTTGAACGCCGCCAGGAATTGGAGAATGGTAATACGGTAAAAATGCTCAGCGCTGCAGATATTAAGGTAGATCCGGAACGTATCGGCAATGCCGGTTCACCTACGATCGTCACCGGATTAAAACAATTAAAAACACCTGAGCGAAAAAATATCCGTATTGAAGGGAAAACTGCAGCTGAAAAAGCAGAACAGATCTGGAAATATCTTGAAAAAGAAGGAATATTAATAAACTGAAGATTTTAACAGAAAATCCCTGATATTAATTGGGGATTTTCATTTTCAAGGGAATCCTATCCGTTTAATATAATATTTACAATTTGGAATGTATCCGCACAATCTCAGGAAAAAATAGAAGTGATTTGTGAAAGACAAACATCATTGAATCAAATATGAAGAACCTGACCTTTTTTCAAACCCTACTTTTTATTATTCCTGTTGTTTTTTTATCAGGTCAATCGAATAAATTCATAAAAGCCGTCAAATTCAGACAGCCTCCTGTGATTGATGGTAGCGTTGAAGAAAATGTTTGGCAACAGGCTGTGGCGGTAGATGGTTTTCCTGAAATAGGAGAGATTTTTCGTATCGTAGGAATCCAGGATTAGTGAACTTATTTCAGTAGAATAAATATTATTTGCCAAATAAAAAAAGCCCCCAAGGGGAGCTTTTTTATTTCCTCCTTTTCAGTTGTAAATTGAACCACAAGGAGGAAACCATGAATCATCGAATTCTTTATTTTACTATATTTATATTATTCATCAGTTGTCAGTCTAATCAAAAAGTGGAATACCTTCAAACGGATGAGCATGCCAAACAGGGGCTCCCATTTTCTGAAGCCGTCTGGGTGGGCAATATGCTTTATCTCTCTGGACAAGTGGGGAATATACCGGGCGAAATGAATGTCGTCCCGGGGGGTATTGGTCTTGAAACGCGACAGACGATGCTAAACATCAAAGACGTGCTGGAGCGATATGGTTCATCTATGGATCAAGTGGTAAAATGTCTTTGTATGCTTGAGGATATCAACGAATGGGCAGAGATGAGTGCGGAATATGTGAAATTCTTTCCCAATCATAAACCGGCCCGCTCCGCTTTTGCCGGCACGGGACTTGCAATCGGTGCCAAGGTGGAGATCGAGTGTATGGCCACAATAGATTAAGGAAAACGATATGAAACAAAATATGACACGACGGGATTGGCTGAACAAAAGTGCCACTGTATTGGGCGGATCCCTATTGGGTTCCATGGCGGGGATCAGTCCCTTAAAGGCCGCACCCATTCCATCGTCAAATGCGCCCGTCCGCATGATGTTTAATGAAAACCCTTACGGACCATCCCAGGTGGCCCGTCGCGCAATGCGAAAGGCATTCAGTGAATCCAATCTCTATTCCATGCGCGGTGCCAAAGCGGAGTTCAAAGAACTTATGGCGAAACTGAATGGTGTTACGCCGGATCATATTGCCGTAGGTTTTGGCTCCGGGGAGATCCTGAAAAAAGCCGCATTGATGAATGGGATTGACAAGGGCGAACTGGTCTCTCCAGTACTTACCTTTGAAACCATCAACCGCTATGCCAAGACCATGAAGTCCAATGTGAAACGCATTCCCATGGATGGCAACATTGGTATCGATCTGGATCGTATGGCTGATGTGGTGAATCGCCGGACAAAAATGGTGTACCTCTGCAATCCCAACAATCCCACCGGGGCTCTTATGAACACCGATGAACTGGAATCCTTTTGCAAAACCATGTCCAAAAAAGCCACCATCTTCGTGGATGAAGCCTACTATGAATATGTGATGGATCCTAACTATCGTTCCATGATCGACCTGGTGAAACAGGGGCGTAATGTCATCGTGAGCCGAACGGCGTCTAAAGTCCATGGTCTCGCCGGATTGAGGGTGGGCTTTGCTATCACCACTCCGGAGATCGCCAACCGGATGGAATCCTACCTCACTGATTCATTGAACATTGTAGGTCTCAGGGCGGCTATCGCTTCCTACCAGGATGAAAAATTTCAGGTGTTCAGTATTCAACAGAATAATAAGGCCAGGAAAGTTGTTACAGATTTTCTCGATGAAAAAGGAATGCGGTATTTGGATTCTCAGACCAACTTCATTTTCATCAAAACAGAGATAGAGATCACGGATTTTCAGCCGGCCATGGAAAAACACGGTGTCATTGTAGGGCGGCCCTTTCCGCCATATACGGATTGGTGCCGACTCAGTATGGCCAAGCCGGGAATAATGGAACGATTTAACCACGGATTGGATCAGGTATTATCATGAGAAAAATAATCCCACTTCTACTGATTGCATTTGCCTGGGGAGAAGCCCCGGTGAACTATGATGACCTTCAAACACTGTTTCGAGATTGGCGTGCATTTGAAAATCCACCCTTATTGATTGGGGTACCGGACTATACGAAACGTCAATTCAAGAAACGACAGCGCCCATTTAAGGCATTGCAAAAGCGGTTAATGAATATCGATACCACGGGCTGGTCTGTATCCATGCAAGTGGATTGGCAGATCGTAAAAGCCGAAATGAATGGGTACGATTTCAACCTTCGCGTCCTTAAATCCTGGGAACGGGATCCGGCTTTTTACCAGACCGTATGGATGTATCAAAGCGATGTGCCTGCCCATGAAGGACCTACCAACCACGCCCTGTTGGAATATTGGCAATACACCTTTCCCTTAAAAGGTGAGGCCAAAGCCAAATTCTTAAAGGAACTGGAACTGATCCCAGCCTTTTTGGATCAGGCCCGTCAAAATCTCACAGGTAATGCCCGTGATCTGTGGGTCGCCGGTATTAATGATATCCGAAGCCAAGGAGAAAGTCTCAAAACCATTGAAAAACAGCTCCTGAAATATCAGGATAAGCGGTCCGATGAAAAACTCCTCGCTGCAGTGGCGAAGGCCCAGATGGCTAACGAAGCTTTTATCCAATGGCTGGAAGGGGAAGCGCCAAAAAAGACGGGGCCTTCTGGTATAGGGAAAGAAAATTATACCTGGTACCAGAAAAACGTACACCGTGTCCCTATTACTTGGGAAGAGGAAGTTCAACTGCTCCAGCGGGAACTGGACCGGGCCTGGACCTCTCTTAAACTGGAAGAGGAGCGAAATAAGCATTTGCCTCCACTAAAAGCGGCTGATACGCCGGAAGAATTTGCGGAACTCACGGAAAAAAGTGTTCAGCGCATGATGCGGTTCTTAAAAGACAATGATATCATGGTGATAAAAAATAATATGGAACCGGCTCTCCGTGAGCATATGGGAAAATATGTACCCAAGAATAAACGAAATTTCTTTTCGATAGGTCTTCATATGAATCCCTTGCCCCTTTATTCCCATATGTATCATTGGTTTGATTTGGCGGAAGTGCGGGATAATCCCAACCCCAATCCTATTCGCCATGGACCGCCCCTGTATAATATGTACGATTCCAAAAGCGAAGGCATTGCCACGGCAGTGGAAGAAATGTTCATGCACGCCGGTCTCTATGAAAACAGCCCCCGTTCACGGGAAATTGTATGGATCATGCTGGCCCAGCGGGCCGCCAGAGGATTGGGTTCACTCTATGCCCATGCGAATATGATGACCATGGCCGAAGCGGGTCAAGTCCATGTGAAATGGACCCCCCGAGGATGGATGGAACGGGAGCCTCATCTTCTCCAATTCGAACAGCATTTGTATTTGCGCCAGCCCGGGTACGGCACCTGTTATGTAACAGGGAAATATCTCATCGAAAATCTCATGGCTCAATATGCTGAAAAGCTGGAAACAGAGGGAAAAGAATTCCGCCTTAAAGAATTCCTGGATCAATTCAATCGCGCCGGGCATATCCCCGTGGAACTGGTCCGCCAGGAAATGATGGCAAATTGATTTGAGGTACCGAATATGAAAAAGTTATTCTTTATTTGTTGTGCGGTTTGGCTGAATGGTCAAGAAAGCTACCCTGTTGACTGGGAGGTTGTGGCAAAAATCCGAGAGGAAGGTTTCCAGCGGTCAGAAATCGCAAATACATTCTCGTATATGACGGATGTTTTGGGGGCCCGCCTCACCAATTCAGAAGATATGCGCCGAGCTCAGGATTGGGCAGTGAAAGAAATGAAACGGATTGGACTTACCAATATTGATGTAGAACCATTCATGGATTATGGTGTGAGCTGGGATAATACATTTTTCTCTCTCCATATGATTGAACCGGATTACCAGACCATGGTGGGGTATCCCATCGCCCATACCCCCGGTATCAACGGGCGGCAAAAACTGAATGTGGTTCGGACAGATATCAACGTAATAGCTGATTTGGATCAATATAAAGGAAAGCTTAGAGGAAAGGCCGTCCTGGCTTCACCTCAGGTTGTAATTAACCAGAATCGATATCGAGATGGCGTCCAGCGGTACACTGATGAACAATTGGAAGAAATCGCCAATCGCGCTCTACCTAAACCATCACGCAGGCCTCGAGGTCCAGTCAACCCGGATTTAGTCTCTGCAGAAGAACGAAACGCATTTTTCAAATCTGAAGGCGTATCAGTAATCCTTGAATCTCGAAGCGGTTGGATTGCTGCGGTCAGAGGTTTCGCCCGTCCCGGAGCCAAAAAGGATAAATGGGACAGAAAAGGGACACTCAATCATTTGCCGATTGTAGCCGTAACACCTGAACACTATAACCGGATGGTGCGGATTACCGAACGGGACATTCCGGTCAAAATTGACATTGAAATCCAAACAAAGATCGGCCGGAATCGACAAGAAGCCCGAAATGTTTTAGGAGAAATCGAAGGAATAGATCTGAAAAATGAGGTGGTCATGCTCGGCGCCCATTTTGACACATGGCATGCCAGCCCCAATGCGTCTGATAACACATCCGGTGTGGCTGTGATGCTGGAGGCCATGCGCATCCTTAAAGCAGTAGGTGCAAAACCCCGGCGCACGATACGTATTGCACTTTGGTCAGGAGAAGAGCAGGGGCTCCATGGTTCCAGAGAGTATGTAAACAAACATTTTGGTAACCCCAATGATCCCAATGTGGGGAAGAAAAAAGGCTATGACCGGTTCTCAGCCTATTTCAATCAGGATTATGGACCGGGCCAATACCGAGGTATTTATCTCCAGGATAACGAACATGTGCGCCAGGCCTTTACCTCCTGGATACGCCCATTCAAAGACCTCCGAATGACCACCATCGCTTCCCAAAGTGTGGGAAGTACCGATCACATTCCTTTTGACCGGGCCGGCTTACCTGCCTTTCAATTTCTTCAGGATCGTGTGGGGGGTACAGGCGGCCACACCAATCTTGATTTCTATGATACCATCCCTATTGAGGATATCAAGAAGAATGCAGTGATCGTAGCATCCTTCGTGTACCATACTGCCATGCTGGGCGAAAGGCTCCCGCGAAAGGGGCAATGACAGTTCAGTTTGTTCATTCAAGTGAAAAAAATTTATTTGATGTAACTTAAATCAGAATTATTGACAGAAGGAGGTTATCAATGTCAAGATCAATGAAATCCATTTTTATCGCCCTATTGGGTGTGGCCATGCTCACCGCTGGTGATGATTGGTCCAAAAATAAAGAGGCCATCGATAAATCGGTTGAAAAGCACCAAAAAGAACTGATCAAAATCAGTGATGCGATCTGGCACAATGCGGAGTTGGCGTTAGAAGAATACAAGTCTTCAAAAATTTTAGCTGACTATGCAGAAAAGAATGGCTTCAGTGTGGAAAGAGGCGTAGCTGGTATGCCCACGGCTTTCATTGCCACTTACGGTTCGGGCCGCCCCCGTATTGGCATTCTGGGTGAATTTGATGCCAATGCAGGGATATCCCAGAAATTACAAACCAGTAAGGAGGCTCTGATAGAAGGGGCTCCAGGCCATGGCTGTGGTCATAACCTGTTTGGCACCGGTAGTTTGGGTGCGGTAATTGCAGTCAAAGAGTTGATGGAAAAAGGACAGATCAAAGGGACGGTTGTTTTTTATGGTACTCCTGCAGAAGAGACCATTTTTGGAAAAGTATGGTTTGCCCGGGCAGGCCTTTTCAATGACCTGGATGTATGTATGGATTGGCATCCAGGGGATGATATGGAAGCAGCGACTCAAAGCAGCAAAGCACTCATTGATTTTCGGGTCAATTTTTATGGAAAGACCGCCCATGCTTCCGCAGACCCTTTCAATGGTTTCAGTGCTGTGGATGGAATGGAGCTTTTTACCACCGGCATTAATTATTACCGGGAGCATATCAAGCCCACAGCCCGAATTCATTATCAAATTGAAAAAGCCGGGGATGTGGTGAACGTGGTTCCGGACAAAGCACAGATCTGGGTTCGCGTGAGGGAAAACGATCGGGAAAGCCTGAATGTGGTTTACGAGCGGGTCAAGAAGATGGCTGCGGCTGGCGCCCTCATGGCCGAAGTGGAACATGAGGTCAATCTAATTTCTGGGATCTATGAAATATTGCCAAACCGCCGCGGTGCCCAAGCCATCCAGGATAATTTTGAAATGCTGGGCCCCATCAAATACACGAAGTCAGAGCAGGAATATGCGAAAGCGATCCAAAAGGAAACAGGAAAGCCGGAAGTGGGTATGGATGGTGCGATACATCCTTTAAAAGAAACCATGCCTGCCCAGGGCGGTTCAACGGATGTGGGAGATGTGAGCCAGATCGTTCCCGTTGTACGGCTCTCCACCCCTGCAGCCCCAAAAGATGCCCCCTGGCATTCTTGGGCAGTGGTAGCCTGTACAGGGATGTCCATTGGTCACAAGGGAATGGTTCATGCCACCAAAGCATTGGGAATGACCATGGTGGATCTGTTTGAAAATCCTCAACTGGTGAAAGAAGTGAAGGTTGAATTCAAAGAACGAAAAGGTTCAAGCAAGTATGAGGCAATGATCCCGCCTGGACCGCCCCCTGTGCCTCAAAAATAATTGCAGTAAAATTGTATTAAAAAAGGAAAATTCATTATGGTAAGTAAGATTTTATTGTTTTTCGCAATAAGCATGCCGGTCCTCTTGGCCGGGGGAGATAAACTCTTTTTTGGCCCTTGCAGTTCTTTTTCACCGTCTATGAAATTCGATTGCTATCGTGATTATGAAGAAGTGGCCCAGTTTCTTAAGGATGCCCATGCCCAGTATCCAGACCACACCCGTCTTGAATCCATCGGAAAATCCTTCCAAGGCAGGGACCTATGGGTTTTGACGGTCACAGATTTCAGTACTGGTGCTCCGGAAGATAAACCGGCAATCTGGGTGGATGGGGGTGTGGATTCAGATGAAGTAGTGGCCACAGAAGCGGCTCTAGGATTGATCCATCGATTGCTCACAAGTGATGATCCGAAAATAAAGCAATTGGTGAAAGGCCGAACCTTTTATATCATGCCCAATATGATCCCTGACGGATCAGAATATCAGCACCACACAACTTTACGTCCCCGGGATTCCACCTTAAAACCTTGGGATGATGACAATGATGGAAAAACCGATGAAGATCCTCCGGAAGATCTGGATGGAGATAATATGGCACTATCCATGCGGGTTGAAGACCCTTCCGGGGACTGGGTAAAGGATGAAAAAGATGAACGGTTATTGCGGGCTCGGAAACCGGATGATCAAGGCCCATTTTACAAACGTTACAGCGAAGGGATCGATAATGATGGAGATGACAAGTATAATGAAGATTGGCCAGGCGGTATCGATCCGAACCGGAATTATCCTGGTAATTGGTCTGTAAAACAACGAGGATCAGGCCCATTCCCAGGTTCTGAATCAGAACTACGGACCGTACTGGATTTTATTTATGCCCATCCCAATATTGCTGCATCGCAGCATCTTCATTCTACCGGCGGTGTCATTTTAAGGCCTCCCTCTGTCCCGGAATTGAAATTACCTTCAGCGGACCTGAGGCTCTACGTGCACCTGTCTGAAAGCGGATTGAAGGTGACGGAATATGGGTTAGCCACTTCCGTATACCAGTGGAACTGGCCTCGAGGTTCCAGGAACAGCGGTAAAGGACAGATCCGGCGAATGAAAGATGGGACCATTAAAGGTCTGGATCCCTTTGATGGCCTGGGTAATTATTATGGACCTGATGAAGAATATGACGCCTATGCAGCCTATGGCGGATCTTTGGATGGGATGTATGAACTCTTTGGTGTCCTGGCATTTGCCAATGAGATCTACCGTTTTGGCGAAGATCTGGATAATGATGGCCGGGTCTCTGCTTCGGAACAATTAAAATACAATGATGACAAAATGGATGGCCAAGTTTTTAAGGAATGGACGCCATTTGATCATCCCACTCTGGGGAAGGTAGAGATAGGCGGATGGAAAAAGTTCGGTCATAACAATCCATTGGCATCCGAACTGCCCAGAGAAGTAGAGCGGAATGTGGACTTTATGCTCATGCAGGCCGAGGCAATGCCCGAATTGGCTATCACGGATGTGGAGCAGAATTATTTGGGAAAGAATGTATATCGTTTGACAGTGACAGTTGCGAATAAGGGGTTTCAGCCTACAGAATTAGCGATCCGGATTAAGAATGGGAACGCAGTGCCTGTTCGTGGTGATATTGCCGGAGGAAAGAAGGTCATGATTCTTGATGAAAATTCTGAAAAAGATCTGGGGCACCTTATGGGCAATAATGAAACAGAAGTCCAATGGTTGGTTCACGGAAGCAAGGGGGCAAAGGTTACCTTGAATGCGTTTCATCCCAAGGGAGGGAGGACCAGTAAAACGGTCAACTTGGGTAAGTAGGTAAATACTTATTTCAGTCATTGCCAGCCTGCTTATTCAATATTTTCAAGGCTGACTTGTCATGACATGAGTAATTTCCTGCCATGAATTTTTCTGCCGTACAAATTTTTTGGATCATCCTCATCGTGATCGCCCTAGTCAGCATCAAACGAATTATATCCGAAAAAGGATGGACGCTGAAAAACTTTATCCGTGTGGAAGATGTGGATGATGAAAAATAAACTGATCCTGATATGGAGCATTTTATGGAGAACAGGTCATCTGGCTTATATTCGCAGGCTTGTTCTACACGTACAGTAAAAAGTAACCTGAAGCAATACCTTGGTTTAATTGCTTAAAGGTCGGCAAATAAAAAGTCTCCTATCAATCAATAATTAATTAGGGGACTTTTTATTTTAATTATTGATTTTTATTTTTTTTTAGTTTCAAATTGGTAGTACCTCGAAATACATAAAAAGTAAGTTAAGCAAAATTTAAAGGTGAAGCATTGGATTTGTATAGATTCGCGCATGACCCGGGGAAACTTTTTCAGAATACCATCTACTTGAGTTCCGGGGCTCAGTTTAATCAAAGTATAATTATCTGTCATACGACCCAATCTGGGTTCGACCTCCATACCCTCAGCCAATAGAGATTTACTACTAAACCAAAAAGGAAAATGCAATGAAAATAAAAACCCTATTAATCTGGGCCACCATGACCGTATGTCTGTTCGCCCAGTATAACCCTGATAATCATGTCGTTGCCATGGCTAAATATTATTTCAAACAGAACCCCGATGGTTCCGTCGATGATTTTAATGAAAGGCATGAGGAATATTATTCCAAAATGAATCGGTTGGATAAAAATCTGATCAGTTCGATGGTTTTAGGCCATTATTGGACCGGATCATCAAATGAGTTACTGGTTCTGTATGAATGGAAATCTATCGCTGATGGGGATAAGAGTCAAACCGGTGCTGCTGAAATGCGCAGAAAGGCCTGGCCAAACGATGAAAAGCGGAGAGCATTTTTTGAAGGTTATAATAAATATTACACCGGTAAGCATAAAGATATGGCAGTCATGGAACTGGTCACCAGCCGGGTCAAGCGCCATAAAAAAAGTCAATC
>DKQT01000033.1 GCA_002471845.1 Fidelibacterota bacterium UBA7301
TGTAGTCAATTCTGGTTTTTCCCTAGTGAACTGTTCAAGAATTTGAAAAGTTTTATATACTGATCCATTTTGGACAGTTAAATTTACTGCGTCATCAGATTTGTTTAATAATTGAACCATGTGTTTAATATATAAACTTATTACTATAATTGTTAAATGCCAAGAAATAAATGGCAAATAAAATTTGTGAGCCATTAGAATAAAATAAAATAAATCAAAGTTAAGTTAGCCAGACTGGTTCAAAAGCATCAATGCAACTAAAACAGATGGCAACCCATGTTTTATAACCATAAGTATAATGAACCAGCGGAAAATATCAAGTATTACTGGGATAGTAATTTATACTGGATAATTTGTGATACTTTAGGGTACATTATCAAAAGGAGATAGTTTGTGAACTTGGTGGCATAAAAGCAATTTAGAATTTCGGGGGGATTATTTAACAAAGAAAGAATTCAAAGAACAATTTGGTAGATTTGAAAATTATTCGTACAACAAGAATAAATAAGATTCATCGGGAGTTCTATGGGTTACCATAAAAAATATTCAATTATAAACAAAAAATTTCTGATAATTTTTCTTTTGCTCACCGTTTCTACTATTACTCTTCTGGCACAAGGTGGCGGACCACTAACTCCGACTGTTATGTGCAAATAATCAATACTTAAGATAGTAACAATTGGTGTCTTCAAAAGATAATGTCGTGATACAAAGTCATAAAATCATATTTTTTTTATTAGTCCTGATTTATTCTTGCCAAACAGATACAGGTCACGTAACAAACTATGTTCAAGAAGATCCTGCCGCATCAAAATTTGTGGGCTCTATGACATGTTTATCTTGTCACAAGGAACAATATTCAAGTTGGAAAGATTCACACCATGATCAAGCAATGAAAATTGCTGATTCATCAAGTGTTCTTGCAGACTTTAATGACGCTTTATTTACCAGTAATAATATCAAAAGCACCTTTTTCAAAAAAGGGAATGACTATTTTGTGAATACTAAGGGGGAAGATGGAAACTATCATGATTATAAAATAGATTATACATTTGGTGTAACTCCCCTTCAACAGTATATCGTTCAGTTTCCGAATGGTAAATATCAATGTTTACAGACTGCATGGGATACAGAGCAAAACAAATGGTTTGATCTTCAGCCCGACATAGATGATATCGAGGTAGGCGAATGGATTCATTGGACGGGGGGAGGTATGAGATGGAACTCAACTTGTGCTGATTGTCATTCTACTAATCTTCATAAAAATTTTGACAGCAAATCAAATTCATATAATACCACTTTTAGTGAAATCAATGTTGGTTGTGAAGCCTGCCATGGCCCAGCAAGTTTACACGTAGATTATTACAAAAATCCAAACAAAACTACAGAGCCTCCTCCTATGTATATGGCTAATTCTTTATCTTTTACAGAACTTGTTGATAAATGTGCAAGATGCCATTCCTTAAGGAAACAGATTACCAAGGCGTTTGATTATAAAGGGCAATTTCTGGATCATTATTACCCCACATTATTAGTTGATCCAGTGTATGAACTAGATGGGCAAATCAGAGGGGAAGATTATGTTTATGGTTCTTTTATCCAGAGTAAAATGTACCATAATGGTGTATCGTGCAAAGACTGTCACGATGTTCATTCATTGAAACTCAAGCAAAGTGGAAATGCACTTTGTTTGAGCTGTCATGATCAGAAATATGACAAAGATTCTCATCATTTTCATGACGAAAACTCAAAAGCAGCCCAATGTATCAATTGCCATATGATAGGCAAAACTTATATGGGAAATGATTTTAGAAGGGATCATAGTTTCCGCATTCCCAGACCAGACCAAACAATAAAATATAGTACTCCTAATGCCTGTAATAATTGTCACAGCACTAAAAGTCCAAAGTGGGCCAGTGATTTCATCAATTCGAAATATGGCACTGAACGAGCTAATCATTTTTCAGACTTATTGCTAGCTGGATCTCATGGAGATAATGATGCGTACTATACACTGATATCACAAAGGAATTATCCTGATATAGCCAGAGCAACAGCCCTTAACCTATATGCAAACCAACAACTTTTTCCGCAAGAGTTAACAGCGATTAAGGAATTCTTAAAAGACTCTTCTGCAAATGTAAGAAATGAAGCTATTCATGCTTTTGAAAAAGCAGGCGGTTCTGATTTCTATCAATTTATAGCGCCTTTATTATTGGATTCTATTCGAACGGTAAGGATTTCTGCAGCTAGATATTTTAATGCATTTAACCTCACTCCGCTGAATTTAGCTATGGCGGAAAGCGAACTTCTCGAAGAATTAGAAATGAATGCTGATTTTGCATCTGGGCAGCATCAGATAGCTGTACACCATCAGAAAAAAGGTAATATAAAATTAGCCATAAAAGCTTATAAGAGGGCAATCAAATTGGACAGTTATCACAATATATCTAGACTAAATTTAGCTTTATTAATTTATCAGCAAGGAGATGTTTCAGAAGCAGAAAAACTGTATCTCAAAGTAATTGAGCAGGAGCCAGATTATAGTTATTCATACTTTATGTTGGGTCTTTTGTATCATGAAATCGGAAATTCCTCAGAAGCATTAAAGTATTTTGGTATGGCATGTGAAAAGGAACCTGTGAACATCCGAGCTTTTTACAATTATGCGCTCAAACTACAAGAAGCCGGGCAAAACGAAGAATCAATCAGAATTATAGATAGAGCTTTAACAATCATTCCTGATAACGAAGAATTTCTATACGTAAAACTTATAGGCCAATTAAATGATAACCAGCATAATGCATCATATAATACCTGTCTGAAACTACTTGAAATAGCTCCCAATAATGTTAATTACAAACAAATTTGGGACAGATTAAAACAAAATATGTAGTAATAATCATGAATAGTTGGTCAAAAAAAGCACATAACAATGTATAACAAATCATAGGCGCCTATCGGCAGGCTACGCTTATTATACGAAACGGTATTCCCGCTTTTTTTTGTAGTTAATATATCTATTACGAATCGTAAGCGGCCATACCGGTCACTTCCTGACCCAAAATCAGAGTATGCATTTCGTGGGTGCCTTCGTATGTATAAACCGATTCAATATTGGCCATATGCCGTATCGGTGAATAGTCTTCCGTAATTCCGTTCGCGCCCAAAATTTCCCGAGCTATACGGGCCACATCGCGTGCCATGGCACAGTTGTTGCGCTTGGCCATGGATACCTGCTGGAAAGTCATTTTGCCTTCATCTTTTAATCGGCCAAGACGATACACCAAAAGTTGTGCTTCCGTGATCCGGGTGATCATTTCAGCCAGCTTGGCTTGCGTCAATTGATAACCTGCTATGGGTTTGGAAAATTGTTTTCGCTCTTTTGAATAATCCAGGGCCGTGTTGTAACAATCCACAGCTGCACCCACCATACCCCAGGCAATGCCGTAGCGGGCCTGGGTCAGACAACTTAATGGTCCCTTCAGTCCTTCAATATTTGGAAGCCGCGCTGAATCGGGTACGCGTACGTTGGTCATAGAAAGTTCAGACGTGACCGATGCGCGTAAACTCAATTTCCCATGGATGTCGCTGGATGTGAATCCTTCCATGCCCTTTTCAAGTAGAAATCCGCGGACGATACCGTCTTCATCCCGCGCCCAAACCACCGAAACGTCGGCAACGGAGCCATTGGTGATCCACATTTTATTCCCATTGATGATCCAGTCGTCTCCATTCCGTTTGCATCGCGTGGCCATGCCGCCGGGATTGGAACCGAAATTGGGTTCAGTGAGACCAAAACAACCGATTTTGGTCCCCGAACCCAGTCCTGGGAGCCATTTGGCTTTTTGATCATCTGAACCATAAGCATGGATGGGATACATGACCAGACTGCCTTGTACGCTTGCAAAGGATCGCAGGCCAGAATCACCCCGTTCCAGTTCATGAAGAATGAGTCCGTAAGCCACATTGCTTACGCCTGCCCCGCCGCTTTTTTCCGGGAGAGATGATCCCATGAATCCTAGTTCACCCAATTTAGGTACCAATTCCATGGGGAAGGTGGCGTTCTCATAATGATCATTGATCACAGACATGAATTCGGTTTGAACGAAGTCATATGCCGTTTGCTGAATCAGCAACTCTTCTTCTGTGAGTAAGTCCGTTATATTGTAAAAATCAGGGCCGTAATTTTTCATGGTTTTCCTTTTATAACTGGTATATAAATTACACTTGAATTCCCATTGATTTGGCATGAGAAATCAACTCATCATCAGTCCAATTCACCTTTTTTGGTCTAGATTTAATCATATTTAATACATCCGTTACATCATGTTTTTTATAAGCAAACCCTAATGATTTAAATTTATTCTCGATAGCGGCCCTACCTGTATATTTGTCTATAACCAGTGTCCGTTTGCGATTTAAAGATTCCGGAGAGATGGCTTCGTAAGACTTGGGATCTTTCACAACCGCTTTCACATGGAGCCCTGCCTTGTGAGAAAAGGCATTCTTCCCCACGATAGGCTGATTGTCAGTAGATTTGAATTTCGTAAAGGATGTGACCAGCTCTGTCAATTCAGGAATCATCCCCAAATCCCAATTTCCATTCACTTTATACAGATTTATCAACGATATCACCACTTCTGCCAACGGTGGAAGACCACAGCGCTCACCCAAACCATTCACAGCCACATCCACACATTGAGCCCCTGCTTCTAAAGCAGACAATGCATTTGCCGTGGCCATCCCAAAATCATTGTGACAATGAATATGAACAGGAATATCCAATTCACAAACGATGCAGTTCACAAGTTCTTTTGTTTTTGAGGGGGTCAGACATCCAACAGTATCAGCCAGGCTAAATCGGTCAGCACCTGCAAGTTGAACTATTTCTCCCACCTGAATCAGAAAATCAATGTCAGTTCGACTGGCATCTTCGGCTGTGAATCGAAGTTTAAGTCCGTTATCTTTTCCATATTTCACTGCAGTCTCAATGTAATTTAATGCTTCAGATTTAGTAACATTGAATTTGTGTTTCAAGCTCAATGGAGATGTACCAAAGAAAATGCCCATCCATTCTACGCCGATAGCCATCACATCATTGATATCTGATTTTGATGCCCTGCCATGAGCCATTTTCTTTGCATTTAGATCAAGGTCATTTAATGCTTCTACCGCTTCATATACATCAGGTGATACAGCCGGATGACCCAATTCAATGAAATCGACACTGAAGGAATCCAGTCGTTTGGCTAGAGCAATCTTTTCATTTACGCTAAATGAAACACCAGGGGTTTGTTCTCCTTCACGTAGTGTGGAGTCTAAGATCTCTATTTTTTCTATTAAAACCATTTACTAAACTTAATAAATCTATTGAACAATAAACTATTTTCGTTTATTTCAAGAATCCTCTTATGTAATTTTACTGCTTATAATTTTTGCTCATGTCGAACAATAATCAACGTAGGGAAATGGTAGATGGTGCTACTGCCATCGCACGTGGTGCTTTGGATGCGGGCTGTAACTTCTACGCTGGATACCCCATCACTCCAGCATCAGGAATCCTGACACATATGCTCCGCGAACTACCCAAAGTTGGAGGCATCGGACTGCAGGGAGAAGATGAAATTTCATCCCTTGGTCATTGCATTGGAGCCGCAACTGCCGGCGCGACGGTTTTTACCGCCACTAGTGGACCCGGGCTTTCATTATATTCGGAGAATCTAGGTTTGAGTATCATGATGGAAGTCCCTTTGGTCATTGCAATATCTCAACGACTGGGGCCTTCCACTGGAGCAGCAACAGCAACAGCTCAAGGCGATATTCAATTTATGAGATGGTGTACATCAGGAGGTTATCTTGTTATTGTACTTTCACCAACAAATATTCAAGAAAGTTATCATTTAACAAAACGCGCATTTAAACTAGCAAAACGTTTCCGCAGCCCTGTATTCATTGCCACGGATAAAGAAACAGTAATGACCACTGAATCAGTCGCTGAATCAGAAATGCTTAATACCCCAAACTGGCCCGATATTCCAGATGAACCTGTAGGTAAACCTTTGTACCCATATCAAAAATATGGAACGATTCATCATTACACCGGATCCAGCCATACGGAAGAAGGTCATATCACCAAGGATCCAGAAATTATTGCCGAATTCAATGAACGGCTGAAAAATAAAATCGGGGATCAAGTGGATGAGATTGCACTAGTCAAAACCGATTTACAGGAAGGAGCAGACACCTTAATCATAAGTTACGGTGTTTCCGCACGATCGATGGAAGCTGCCGTTAAAGAATTACGATCAAATGGGAAAAAAGTATCCGCACTAACTGTTTATTCATTATGGCCAATTCCTGAAAAGAAAATTCTTTCAAGTTTAGATGGAATTAATCGAATTATTATTCCAGAAATGAATCATGGTCAATATCGATACGAAATCGAAAGGCTAGCAAATGAGAATGTAGATCTCATAGGTGTGAACCGTGTGGATACTTTTCTGATTACTCCTGAAGAGATCATTGAGGCATATCATGGTTGAACCAATTTTAGATACTTATATAGCTGAAGAAAATCTTCCTTATGAATTTTGTCCAGGATGTAGTCATGGTAAAGTTCTTGGTGCTTTAAGCAACAGCCTAAAACAGCAAGGTCTTGACCCATCAGAAGTGGTCATTGTGACGGACATTGGCTGTGTGGGACTTTCAGATAAATATTTTGTTACCCACGCCTTCCATGGACTTCACGGCAGAGCCATTACGTATGCATCGGGGATCAAAATGCAAAATCCTGAACTAAAAGTGATCGTGCTCATTGGTGATGGTGGTTGTGGAATCGGCGGCCATCATTTATTAAATGCAGCTAGGCTCAATACTGATATTACAGTGCTAGTGTTTAATAACTTTAATTTTGGAATGACAGGTGGTCAACATTCTGTTACAACACCTTTAGATAGTATCACCGCGACGACTACACTCGGTAGTACTGATGCTCCAATGGATATAGCCGGAACTGCAAAAGTGAATGGCGGAGGGTTTGTCGCTCGGGCAACAGCATTTGACAAGGATCTACCGGATTTGGTCGAAAAAGGAATGAAACATGATGGATTTTCTCTCATTGATATATGGGAACTTTGCACTGCATACTATGTCATTCGAAATGATTTTGGTCGGAAAGAAATGATGGGCTACATGGACAGCATGAATATGGAATCCGGCATTCTGCAGGAAACGGAGCGACCCAGTTTTCAAACCAGTTATAAAGGAATCCAAGAACAAGCCAGCAAGCAAAAACCAATGAGCGGTTTAGTATTGGATACTAAATTTTCTTCAGATCTTGAAAAACCTGTTCGAATCGTTTTAGCTGGAGCTGCAGGGCAAAAAGTCGTTTCCGCTGGTAATTTACTTGCGTCAGCCGCAACTCTTTCTGGTCTATGGACCAGTCGTCGAGCTGATTTTCCCATTACAATACAAACAGGATTTTCTGTAGCTGAAATTGTTATATCTCCTGAACCTGTTCTCTATTCCGGGATTATTAAACCTGATGTGGCAGCCTTGATCGCGCCAGAAGGAAAAGCTAAAATTGCTCGTTTAACTAAAACTATGGAAGAATCAGATACAATTTACTTTGCGGATGGTTTGGGTGATGTGGATTCTCCAGCGAATCAATTACCCCTGGAATTTCCTGAAAGCGCTAAAAAAGAAGTGCACAAAAATATATCCGCGTTAACCGCAGGGTATCTTACAAAACAATTAAATCTATTTCCCTTTGAAGCATTGCAAGAAGCAGTTCGTCAGATCCAAAAACCAAAGATAGCTGAAATCAACCTCGGTATATTAGCTCACTTTGAATAGCGTATTGATAACCTAGAAAATTACTTGGGTACTTCTCTAAAGCTCTATGGCAATCAAATCAATCCATGATCAGCAAATGAATACACTTCATTTCCTGCAATAATCAAATGATCATGCACAGAAACGTCTATTGATTGAGAAGCTTCTTTCAATTTTTTGGTAATAGTTAGATCATCTTGACTTGGATTAGGATTTCCGCTGGGGTGGTTGTGAACAAACACCAACGCGGCTGCATCATTATCCAATGCCCGCTTCACCACTTCCCTTGGATAAACGACTGACGTGGTGAGTGTTCCGGCAAAGAGTTCTTCCATTTTCAGGATCTGGTTCCGGCCATTGAGATAGATTACCAAAAACACTTCACGGCTTTTGTCCCGGAAGTTGTGCTTGAGATAATCCATCACTTCATCAGTGGAGCGGACAAAATCTTTATCCATGATCCTGTCTGCGAGATAACGACGGGAAACGGCTTGAGTTATTTTGAGTCCAAACACATTTTTATCACCAATACCCTTAATTGTTTTTAATTCTGCTGTTTCAGCTTCTAATACAGCTTTCAGAGAACCAAATTTTTTCAAGGCTGCCTTGGCCATCGGTTTGCAATCTTTAAGCGGCTGCCCCAGTGTAAGCAAAAGTTCGATGATCTCGTAATCATGGAAGCCATCGAGTCCGCTTTTCAGAAATTTTTCACGGAGGCGTTGGCGGTGACCTTCGTTTTGTTTAGCCACAGAGTTACCTCTTTAGATTCACCAACTTGGATTTAAACTCCCGCAGTTCACGCACATTGCCAATTTCGATCTCCCCGGAATCCCACTTTAACCGGAAATCTGCTTCAGAATCGGAACCGCCCTGTTTTTGATAGAGCGGGTAAAGGTCAGAATCTTCCCGGGGTTTGTTATGATGAAGGGTGGCTGTGATCTGATAAGCAATATCTTCAAGAATATCATCAACGACTCTTGAAGGGAGTTGTTTTTCTAATAAACTTTGTTCGATCCGGGAAAAGCGCATCCCCCGCACAACATAATCCTGGTAGGCCTCCCAAGCAAAGGGAGCTACTGCCTTTACAGATTCAGCCATGGCATCGGAAAAGACACGAATTTCATATTGGGCATGAGGGTCAGATCGCAATCCAATAAAATGAAGCAGATTATGCAAATCGTTTTTCCAGTACCATTCAGTATAAAGATTCACCGGCAAAATTGCGCGGATCAGTTCCCGGGCCAAACCGGCTTCATTCAATTCCTGGTACATTTCAAAACTGCGATCAGAAATTTCCTGGAAATAATTTAAAACTTTATCAGTGAGTTTTTTGGGGACTTTCCCGGCACGACCTTGCTTATTCAAAGCGCTCTGGAACTGGATGTGTTCTGGTTCCGGATAATAAAATTCATCCCGTGCTTCTGAATAACGCAATGAATATTCATTAATGTTGGCTGTACGATGGCGCACCCATTGACGGGCCACAAAAATAGGCATCTTGCAATGAAACTTGAATTCCACCATTTCGAACGGCGTGGTGTGGCGATGACGCATGAGATAACGAATTAATCCGCGATCTTGAGAGACCTTGCTGGTACCCTTACCATAGCTCACTCGAGCAGCCTGGACAATAGCATCATCTCCACCCATGGAATCCACAAGCCGGACGAACCCTTTATCCAAACATTTGATGGCATCTTCTGGTATTTGTGTCATTTTTCTAATTTGCAGTTAAAATATTAAACGTTTTATCCACAGCATTAATATCTCCGGCAATTAATCCTGGTTCAATCAACGTCTTTTCCTGATTGAAACTAACATGATTTCCTTTTAGGTCAATCAGCTTTCCACCGGCTTCGTTGATAATGCAGTTTCCGGCACATATGTCCCACTCATTCTTGGGGCGAAGAGAGGCGAAAATGTCTGCCTTTCCGGCGGCAGTAAGTCCCAATTTGTATGCCACGGATCCAATGGCTCGAAGTTCACCAAATGTTCCATCGTAAGGCGACCACAACCCACGGCGCGTTTCGGATCGACTGTTCAAGATCACCATTTCGCCAACATCATCTTTTGTTGCACAGGTGATCGATTTATCATTCAAATACGCCCCTGTACCCTTTGCCGCCGTGAATGTTTCTTGCGTAACAGGATTGTATAAAACACCAATAACTGGTATTCCATGTTCAACGAGTGCTATACTGACCACGAAATGGGGAATACCTTCAATGAATTCCTTGGTACCGTCAAGGGGATCTACCACCCACACCCGTTCTTTCGTTAACCGTTCCTTGGAATCCACCGTTTCTTCCGAAAGCCAACCATAATCGGGGCATGCTGCCGTCAGGATCTCTTTTAACCGGGAATCAGCGGCGTGATCGGCGGTGGTTACTGGATTATGATACCCTTTGTCACGGATCTCGTAATCAGCTTTGTAATAGTTCAATATGATATTGCCCGCTTCCAGGGCAGCTGCTTGAGCTATTGATAGATCTGGATTCATTGGTTCACACGTTTATTTTAACAAAATAAATTAAATTATAGACGGGTAAATTAGGGTGTTCAGAATAATTCAGATAGAAGAATTATTTTATTAGATTCGCAATGAAGTAGCCAATAATTCATTTCCTGATCAATAATTAAAATTTACTGTCACGTACACTGAAATAACGTGATTTTGGATGTGAAAAATACCACCCGCAAACGGAAGCGGCCGGGAACATGGCCCGGGTTTCGGTGAGGGTAATTCCTGTATTCTTTTCCACCTCCAGCAATGACCAAATCTTGTCTTTTTCATCATGATTGGGGCAGGCCGGGTAACCGGGTGCTGGGCGAATACCCTGGTATTTTCCCTTGATAAGTCCTGCATTGTCCAAATCTTCATCCGCCCCGTAGCCCCAAAATTCCTTCCGGACTCTTTCATGCATTCTTTCGGCCAAGGCCTCCGCTAGGCGGTCCGCCAGTACCTTGGCCATGATAGCGTTATAATCATCATTTTGATCCTCAAATTCTTTAACGATTGATTCCAGTCCGTGTCCCGCTGTCACTGCAAAGGTGCCTATGAAATCATCTTTTGGTCCAATAAAGTCCGCTAAGCTGTAATTGAGCTGATCGGCGCCTTTATCCACTAATTGCCGTGGAAAGTGAAATTCAGTACCTGCTGAAAAAATGGTTTCTTTTTCTACATGGGCGGAATGAATACCAATGACTGCTTTGGCGGTCAACCATTTTTCCGCCACGATTTGCGCCAACAAACTCTGACCATCATCAAACAGTTGCTGGGCTTCCTGCCCATATTTTTCATCAGAAAGTACCTTCGGATAGACACCCTTTAACTCCCAGGCATGAAATAATGGCGACCAGTCAATATAATCCACCAGCTCATCCAAGGGATAATCCTTAAATACTTTTACACCCTGAAATTTGGGTTTTATAACCGAGTAACTACCCCAATCCACTGCAAACTTCCGTTTCCGCGCTGCTTCCAGGGATAAGATTTTAGTTGCAGACTTTTGGGCTCTGGTATCACGTATCTGTTCGAAATCTGCCCGAATTCCATCCACAAAATCCGCTTTTTCATTTTCATTCAGCAGCTTGCTCACCACACCCACCGCTCGGGATGCATCGATCACATGCACCGTGGGACCGGAATAATGTTCCTCGATCTTGACGGCAGTATGCGTCCGGCTGGTGGTGGCTCCGCCGATCAGAAGGGGCACATCAAACTCCAGGCGCTCCATCTCTGCAGCTACATGGACCATTTCATCCAGGCTGGGGGTGATCAATCCGGATAGGCCAATAATATCCGCGCCTTCCTCTCTGGCTGTGGATAATATTTTATCTGGCGGCACCATCACACCCAAGTCAATCACATCATAACCATTGCATCCCAGGACCACGCCTACAATATTTTTACCGATATCATGAACATCCCCCTTCACTGTGGCCATGACAATCTTGCCGTTTGATTTCCCTGTGAGACCTAATTCATCTTTTTCTTTATCGATGAAGGGAACCAAATGAGCAACGGCTTTTTTCATCACACGAGCAGATTTCACCACTTGTGGTAAAAACATTTTTCCAGCACCAAATAAATCACCTACTACGTTCAAACCATCCATGAGTGGTCCCTCGATCACATGGATAGGACGGTCATATTTTTGTCGCGCTTCTTCCGTATCCTCATCAATATAATCAATGATTCCCTTAACCAACGCATGGCTCAACCGTTCTTCCACTGAATTTTCTCTCCAAGAAAGATCTTTCTCCTGGGTTTGCTTTACACCACGGTATTCCTCGGCGATTTCTACCAAGCGTTCTGTGGCGTCATCCCGGCGGTTGAAGAGAACGTCCTCGACACGTTCTTTTAGATCCGGAGCAATGTCATCATAAACGGCCAATTGACCGGCGTTAACAATGCCCATATCCATCCCTACCTGGATAGCGTGGTACAGAAAAGTAGAATGCATGGCCTCCCGCACACCGTCATTGCCCCGGAATGAGAAAGAAAGATTGGACACACCCCCGCTGATGTGGACGCCTGGCAACGATTCCTTGATGGTTTTGGCCGCTTCGATGAACACTTTGGCGTATTCGTTATGTTCTGCAATACCAGTAGCCACCGCAAAAATATTCGGATCAAATATGATATCTTCCGGGGGAAAACAAACTTCTTCTGTCAATAGATTATATGCTTTAGTACAAATTTCCACTTTTCGGTCGTACGAATCAGCCTGCCCTTTTTCATCGAATGCCATCACAATCACTGCCGCACCATATTTTCGAATGATTCTGGCCTGATGGATGAAAACTTCTTCTCCTTCTTTCATGGAAATGGAATTAACGATGCCCTTGCCCTGCAGATTCTTCAACCCCGTCTCTAGTACCGACCATTTAGATGAATCAACCATCACCGGAACTTTCGCAATATCAGGCTCGGAAGCGATCAAGCGCAGAAAGGTTTCCATGGCCTGTTCGGAATCCAGGAGACCCTCATCCATATTTACATCAATGACCTGGGCTCCGTTTTCGATCTGCTGCCTGGCCACTGACAATGCTTCTTCGTAATTATTTTCGGAAATCAGGCGGCGAAAGCGGGCTGAACCAGTCACATTGGTACGTTCACCCACGTTCACAAAATTGCTTTCGGGACGAATGGTGACCGGCTCCAGTCCACTCAATTTGGTCAGCGATTCTATTTCAGGTACTGTGCGTGGTGCTACGCCACGCACAGCTTCAGCAATGACTTTGATGTGTTCCGGCGTTGTACCGCAACAGCCACCCACCAAGTTTACTAAACCGTTCTCGGCAAATTCCTTTAAAACAGCTACCATGGACTCCGGCGATTCATCATATTCACCGAACTCATTTGGTAGCCCTGCATTGGGATAGACAAAGGCGTAGGTGTCTGCTACTGCAGATAATTCATCCAACCAAGGCCGGATCTGTTCCGCGCCCAACGCGCAGTTAAGGCCCACCGCTGTTAAATCTGCATGACGAATAGAATGCCAGAAGGCTTCCACCGTTTGTCCAGAAAGTGTGCGTCCACTGGCATCAGTGATTGTGCCCGAAACAAAGACAGGAATATCTTCAGTTTTTTCTTCCAGTAATTCTTGAACAGCAAAAAGGGCTGCTTTACAATTAAGTGTATCAAATACTGTTTCGATAAGAAATATATCAACACCACCATCCACTAGACCCTGCGCCTGGTCTTTATAGGCTTGTTTGAGTTCATCAAAAGTAATATTCCGAAACCCGGGATCGTTCACATCAGGGCTCAATGAAGCGGTACGGTTAGTTGGCCCCAAAGCACCGGCTACAAAGCGCGGTTTATCATTATAGGTTTTGGCAATAGACTTTGCAATCTTTGCCGCTTCGAGGTTGATCTCGTATGCCAAACCTTCTGTACCATAATCTAATTGGGAGATCACATTGGCGTTAAACGTATTTGTTTCAACAATATCGGCACCGGCATCAAAATAAGCTTTATGGATCTCACCAACTATGTCGGGTCGAGTCAGGCATAGCAGGTCGTTATTGCCCTGTAGGTCATGATCATGATCCTTAAAACGATCACCTCTAAAATCATCTTCAGTAAGGCTGTATGACTGGACCATTGTTCCCATGGCGCCGTCAAGAACAAGTATTCTATCTTGTAATATGTCTTTAATCTTATGCATAATAAAAAACCCCGGTGCTATACGGGGCTATCCGCCTTTTTAGCACCATTTCTACATGTCGCGGCAATAGGGCACAAATCACGACGCCTGAAAATTAACTGTAAAACTGAATCGAAGCCAAACTTAAAGTCATTTCTTATATTTCTTGGTCAGTTTGACAGTCATACGTAGTTTCCTCATTGGATGTAGGTGAATTGAAGGTACGAATCCAAAAAGTTTTTTCGGTCTGATTTTAGACCACAAAGAAATAGTTATAAAAAATTTTCAACCTTCAGAAGAATCAATTCATTCTTTCTGTGGAATTCTACCTCGGCTGAAGAGCCGACAGCTTCCTTCCCTTCGTCTTCAATCCAAAATAACAGTAACCCTAAGTTGATAAATTTTTGGAGTTAGAAAATGAAAAAAGAAATTTTTATCAGCGAAAGCATGGGGGAATCTCGTATTGCTATCGTCGAAGAAGGATCGCTCGTTGAAGTTTATGTCGAGAAGCAGGACCGTCATCGCATGGTGGGAAATATTTATAAAGGACAAGTTGAAAATGTCCTCCCCGGTATGCAAGCTGCCTTTATTGATATCGGTTATGATATCAATGCATTCCTCCCTTTCTCTGAAATAGAAAATTCTGCCTATCTGGCGGATGTGGATGAAGAAGACCGACGTCCATCCAATAGTCGTAATAAGAAAAACGGCCAGCAAAAAAATCGTAAGAAATTTCAGGATAATATTGATGTTGAGTTGAAATCCGGACAGGATATTTTTGTCCAGGTGATCAAAGAAGCATTCGCCGGAAAAGGTCCTCGTGTTACCACTGAAATCGCTCTTCCGGGACGACTCCTTGTTTTGGTCCCCAATGCCAATTATATTGGTATTTCTAAAAAAATATGGGATAAATACGAACGCCGGCGGTTAAAAAAGATTGTTTCCTCATTGAAAGAAAAAGGTGTGGGGGTAATTGTACGTACCGTTGCTGAGGGGAAAAGTGAAGAACTGATCAAAAATGATTTTTCCATACTGGTTGAAAACTGGAAAAAATTGCAAAATAAAAGCGATCGATCCAAAGGGCCTACTTTAGTTTATGAGGATTTAGAAACCGCATCCAGTGTTATCCGGGATCTCTTTACCCCGGATATCAATAAAATAGCAATTGATTCTAAAAAACTATACCGCAAACTCCAGGGATACCTGGAAGATGTATCGCCCAATATGGCCAATCGATTGGAGCATTATAAACTTAAAAAACCCCTGTTTGAAAGTATGGGAATCGAGACAGAATTAGATAAACTGCTGAGACCAAAAGTTTGGCTCAAAAGCGGTGCCTATCTCATTATTGAAAAAACAGAAGCTATGGTTGTAGTTGATGTCAACAGCGGCCGGTTCGTGGGCAAAAAGAATCATGAGGAAAATTCACTTAAAATAAACCTTGATGCCTGCAAAGAAGTGGCCCGGCAGCTTCGCCTGAGAGACTTATCCGGGTTGGTTGTGATCGATTTCATTGATATGAGGGAAGAAGCAAACCGACGAAAAATATATTATGAATTACGTAAGGAATTAAAGAAAGACCGGGCCAAGGTAGCAGTGTCCCCCATTTCAGATTTTGGCCTTTTGGAGATGACACGCCAACGGATTCGTTTGAGTTTATTGGATTCTATGAGTGAAGAATGCCCAACCTGTCATGGTGCCGGACGTATTATGTCCCGGGAAACACTGGTAACGCGGATTGACTATTGGCTACGGCGGTATAAATCCAAACACCGGAGTCTGAAACTGAAATTGGAACTTCATCCAGAGATCGCCCATTTCATGAAAGATAATAAAAAAGCACTCCGGGGATTAATGTGGCAAAACTTTACCTATATAACTATTGAAGGAAATCCGGAAATAGCACGTGATGAATTTCGATTCTTAAGCACCAAAAATGGTTATAAAGAAATTGAGCACGTAGGTGTTGAACACAAAAACGAATTAGCTTAAATTCCGCGGCTTTTTTGGAGAAAAAATGTTTGCAATCGTCAATATAGCAGGAAAACAATATCGTGTCGCAAAGGGTGACCAAATCAAAGTAGCCAGATTGGATACTGAATCCGGGGAAAATGTGAAATTTGACCAAGTCCTTTTGACTGATGACGGTAAAAATGTTCAGGTTGGAGCGCCAACAGTTAAAGGTGCATCTGTATCTGGAACAGTGCTGGACAATGGGCGTAATCCTAAAGTTATTGTTTTTAAGAAAAAACGCCGAAAAGGATACCGCAGGAAAAATGGCCATCGCCAAGATTATTCATTAATACAAATTGATGAAATTTTCGCTTCCGCGCCTAAGAAAAAGTCAGCACCTAAGAAAGCAGCTGCGAAAGCTGAAAAGAAAGAAGATTAATTATGGCACATAAAAAAGGTGTAGGCAGTTCCAAAAACGGTCGGGATTCCAATGCTAAACGGCTTGGGGTTAAAGTGACCGACGGACAAAATATCCTCGCTGGGGGAATTATTCTCAAACAGCGCGGTACAAAATTTCACCCCGGTGTTAATGTTCGCCGCGGCGGTGATGACACTTTATTCGCAACTGCTGACGGCATGGTAAAATTCAACCGCAAAGGCCGTGACCGTAAGGTTGTCAACGTTTTATAAACGGATAATACAAACTTCATCTCATTCTCGTTAAAACCCCGTTCTGCATTGAGGAGCGGGGTTTTTCCAGTTATAGACCAATGAACGGACTTAATTTCATAATGAATTATCAATTAATAAAAGGATTAAAACATGTCTCGACCTAAAATTGCATTAATCGGCGGAGGGCAAATTGGCGGAAATCTGGCCTTGCTGGCGGCCCAGAAAGAACTGGGTGACATTGTTATTTTTGATATCCCGAAAGCAGAAGGTATGGTCAAAGGGAAAGCCCTGGACATCATGCAGCTTCGTCCCCATGATGGTTATGATGCTGACATTTCCGGCACTTCTAACTGGAATGATGTGAAAGATGCGGACATATTTATCATTACCGCCGGAATCCCCAGAAAGCCCGGTATGAATCGTGAAGATCTCCTGGGGATCAATCTGGGTATAATGAAGGATGTTGCCACCAATATTAAGGAACAGGCGCCGAATGCTTTTGTCATTGTGATTTCTAATCCCCTGGATGCCATGGTTTATGCATTTCACAAAGTCGCGGGTTTTAGTAAAAAAATGGTTGTCGGTATGGCCGGTGCACTGGACAGTGCCCGCTTCCGTACTTTTATCGCTATGGAAACCGGTTGTTCAGTCCAGGACGTCACCTGTATGGTTTTGGGAGGCCATGGCGACACCATGGTTCCTGTCACGCGTCTAGCTACGGTTGGAGGCGTCCCTGTGGAAGAGTTGATCCCTTCTAACCGACTGGAAAAAATCGTGAACCGTACACGATTTGCCGGTGGTGAGATCGTGAAATTATTCGGTAATGGTTCCGCTTTTTATGCGCCGGCCCAATCGGCAATTGAAATCGCTGAATCCTACCTGCGGGATAAAAAACGAGTCATACCCTGCGCTTCTCTTTGTGAAGGCGAGTTCGGTGTTGATGGTTACTTCATCGGAGTCCCTTCGGTGATTGGCGCCGGTGGTGTGGAACGCATACTGGAATTCGAGCTTAAGGAAGATGAAAAAGCCGCCCTGAACAATACATTGGAAGCGGTGAAAAAGACTGTCGCAGAAACTGGATTATAGTCCAATTTTTAATTGTTCTTGTGAAAGCCCTGCTATGGCGGGGCTTTTTTATTTCTATCTTTTGGTCTAAATAAAATTTAAAATCCAGTGACAACCTTTTTAAAAAATGCCGTGTCATACCCTTTGTGACGACTGAAAATCTTGAACAACGATATCAGACAATTAATACAACTTGCACAGGCAGGAGATTCCGAAGCGTTTCACCAACTTGTGGCTTTACACGACGGAAAAATTGAACTGCGTTTGCCTTCCGATTTTCCTGCAACGATTGATGTAACTGTTGTAAATCGCCGTTCAACAGGCGCCATCGACTCCGAGTTTCCGCTGCAAATTACCTTAGATGACGATGATGTGCTTGCCAATGGCATCATCAATGGGGGAAAGTTTTCAGTCAAACTGAAAACCAGTCATGATTCAATTACAATTGAAAAGGATTAGATAATGAAATATTTATTATCATTGTTCATTATTTTGAATCTGGGTTTTGCCCAGGATCCGGATGAGGTGGAAGAAGTTGTAGAAAGTGTTATTGAAGCAGTCGAGGATGGAATTGATGCTGTAGTTGATGGGGTCGAAGATCTTACAGACGATGATAAACCAACCGATTATACGTCAGGGAGAAATAATAAAAAAGATGCGGTACAGGAGTCTGAAAAATCCCAGGAAGACGATCTATCCTCGGACGAATTTATCTTTCGTGAAGATGTAATCATTGATTCGGGAGAAGTTTCCGAAACGAATATGCGCATCGTTGGTGGTGATTTAATTGTTTATGGTACGGTAAATGGTGTAGCCACCCTTTTAGGCGGTGATGCCCACCTGAAAGGCAGGGGGATATTAAACGGCCAAATCATAACCATTGGGGGCAATGTCTACCGCGAGCCGAACAGTACTGTTAATGGAAAAATTATTGAAAATAATTTAAAAGAGGGCCTTATCTACCGGGAAACGGACAAGGAAGATGCCATCCAGGGAACCACTGAATTTGGCCTGGACCGGCACTCGGACCGTTCACGCCAAAGTTGGATTCACCCCAAACGGCCCGTCTTTCAGTACAACCGCAATGAAGGCTTGGTCCTTACGCCATTTAATGAACGCTGGGATCGCCGTTCCAAATCGAATTTCCGATTTAGTTGGTCCGCCGGCATCCGCTGGAGAAAAGGGTTCACCCCTGATTATACAGGCCGGGCCACATTTGAAAAGAGCTTTTTTGAAAACCAGAATTTTATCCTCTATGCCAGTTTATTCAAGGAAACACGAACCGATGACGGATACCGTCTTCCCCAGGAAGAAAATAGTTGGGCCAGCTTTCTTGCCCGCCAGGATTTTTATGACCGTTGGGATGAATCCGGATGGGAAGCGGGCTACGGTTTAAATATTTTCAGAAATATCCGCATCAAAGGCCGGTTTGTTTCAGCCAAACAAGATTCACTCCCTGTCTGGAGTATGACTAGTTTATTTGAAAAGAAGCGTTTCCTACGCCCTAACCTGGTCCTGGATCCCAAATTAACCAATTATTATGAAATGTCTCTCATGGCCCGGACACCTAATTATTCACCTTTACAAACAGGGTTAGCCGTCTTCCTCCAATTGGAATACATCCAAGCTAATGGAGACTCTGCTACTGTATTCAAAATGGATTACGGTAAAGCCATAAAACGCAATTTGGCTCTCATGGTATTCAACTGGGAATTTTCCGAAGGATTGGTTTTCCGCTCCCGCTTAATGGTGGGCTCCGGCGGCGAAGCACTCCCCTCTCACCGGTTTTTTGCAGTGGGCGGGCTTGGTTCAGTATCGGCCCAGCGATATAAAATCCAGCAGGGCAATCAAATGGCCCAACTCAACATGGCCCTCTTTCTTACGCCTAGGTTCACAGACGGGGATTGGCTAATATCTTTTTTTGCCGACGGCGGACGGGCATGGATAGGAAATTCCTGGGAAATAGGGTGGATATCTGATAATCCGAAACCGGGCATATCATCGGCTGGAATTGGTATTGGCCACGGCGACTATGGTGACGACTTTGATTGGATGATCAACATCGCCAAACCATTGGACCATGACGGACCTTATGAAACAACAATCCGCTTCAACTACGCATTTTAAATTGAAAAGACTAAATACACTCGTTTCGCTCACAATTTCCTTGGGAATCGGCTTCAGCCAAGGTACACTATAATTTTTTATCTTCTGTCGATTTAGATGATTTCTTTAAAAAAGGAAATCATTATTTAACGGAAGGTTGGAATTCAGACTGGCCTACAATTTATTTAGATATCAGTGTTGGTTTAGGATCGATTGACGTCAACCGTTGATAAAGCAAAAAATATAGATTAAATATTTTCTTTATTTATCTTTGCAAAAATTTCGAACTCCCGCAAAGTTATTGACTGATAAAAACTGATTCTTCTTTTATTTCGAATTTAAAAGTTTTTACTTTTAAATTCGAATTAGCCACCGCGCAGCCGATCTCTACATCAAATTCCCATAAATGAAACTTACACTGAATTATATCGTCTGAAATATAACCATCCGCCAATGATGAACCCCGGTGAGGGCACCTATTATCCCAGGCATGGATTTTCCCTTTTAAATTAAACAAGGCAATTGGAGTATCATCCACCATGACGAGTTTACTCCCGCCTTCCGGAATATCACTAAGATTGGCGACTTTGATCATGATAGAGGTGTTATTGTGTTAAAGTGGGTTGGTGTTAAAGCCAAAATACAATAACACTATTCCACCATGGATAATACTTGCGCAACTAACTTTTCAATCCCCTCCGCTGCTTCCTTTATGGATTGAGCTTCCATATAAGCTGGTGTGGTAACAATTTTCTTCTTTTTATCCACAACCATTTCTGTAACATGACAATCAATATGTTTGCTCCCCATGGCATTAATATCGCTGGCTGTTGTTTCATCCGAGCCAATGGTCATTTCCGCCGATTCATCTTGTTCCCTCAGGATCTTGGCCATCATTGCAGGGGCAATGCAAATAGCCCCGATGGGTTTTTGCAGTAGATGAACCTCCGATACCAATCGATACACATCGGGATTGATAGAACATTCCGGGCCAGCCATGGCATAATCACACAGGTTTTTGGCTACACCGAATCCCCCTGGCATAATCAATGCATCGACATCATTACCCGTAACTTCAGCCATGTCCTTGATATTTCCTCGGGCAATGCGGGCGGACTCTACCAGGACATTGCGAAATTCGTCCATTTCCTGGCCCGTATAATGGTTGACCACATGCATCTGGTCAATATTGGGTGCCATTAGTACCATCTCTGTACCGGCACGATCTAAAGCCAACATGGTGATTACCGATTCATGGATCTCTGCACCATCATTTACACCACACCCTGATAATAAAACACCTACTTTTGTCATAATGATTGTCCTTTATCTAAAATTGTAGAGACACAGCATGCTTTATCTCTACAATGAGTTTTGTTTAATATTTCTATTTAACCCTGAAAACTTGGTTCGTTTTACTGCCGAACCCTTGGATAATTTACGAAATCCTGCTTCATCCATCGTAGTCCAATCACTATCCGTCCATGTTAAAATTTCCTGCCGGGGAAGGAATGCCGGTTCATCTGTGACTTGACCAAACTTTTGATTCCAGGGACATACATCTTGGCAAATGTCACAGCCATATATCCAGTCATCCAAATCATCCTCTCCCTCGGAAAATTTTCCTTTATGCTCGATTGTACGATAGGAAATACACTTTTCAGAATCGATTTGGTAAGAACTTAATGCCTCCGTGGGGCAGGCCTCAATGCAGGCCGTGCACGTGCCGCAAAGATCTTCATCAAAGGGGGAATCGTAATCCAACTCTAAGTCCACGATCAATTCACCAAGGAAAAGCCAACTACCATAATCCCGCGTGATTAAATTGGTATGTTTCCCCTGCCAGCCTATACCCGCTTTTTGGGCCCATACTTTATCCATCACGGGGGATGTGTCCACACTAACGACGGTTTTTACTTCCGGAGATTTTTCCTTGATAAATCCCAATAATTGGAAGAGCCTTTTTTTCAAAACATCGTGATAATCATCTCCCCAAGCATAATTGCTGAATTTGAAATTGGCCTTTAACTCCGACTGGGAATGACCGGAAAAATAATTTATGCCCACGGATATGACCGACCTTGCTTCCGGGAAATAAGTTTGGATATCTCCCCGTTCTTCCTCTCGCTTTGCCATCCAATCCATGGTGGCATGACTGCCTGAATTCAGCCAATTATATAAATTACTTTTAGCTTCTGGCGTTCCTTCCGCTTTGGCGATTCCTACTTTCTGAAATCCCAACTCCAGTGCTTTTTTCTTGATGGATTGTGATAAAATCATCGGGATTGAATTTACTCTCTTCAATTCTAAAAAACGGATCATTGATTCACGGATTTCTTTTTCGCCGTACTTAGATGAAATCAGTAGGATAATTATAAATCATCCAGTGTAATTTCCTTCACTATGTCTGCTTGGACACGACGAGAATTCATCCGTCAAAGTATGTTGGCCACCGCTGGGATTGCGTTGGTTTCATGCAGTGATGATGAATCAGAGCCGATCACTGAATCTCCGGGGATGCTTACGGGAAAGGGATCTAATAAAAAAGTGATCGTTATTGGTGCGGGACTTTCAGGACTCGTGGCCGCTTACGAGTTGAAAAGAGCGGGGCATGAAGTGGTTATTCTGGAAGCCAGGAATCGAATCGGTGGTAGAGTGCTAACACTTCGATCCCCTTTTTCTGACGAACATTCTGCCGAAGCAGGCGCTGCTCGAATTCCGCCGGACCACAACCTCACCTTGGGATATGCAGACCATTTTGACTTGGACCTGGACCCTTTTTATCCCCGCTCCGGATCATTCGTGGATTATATCGACGGAAATCGTACTTTGATCTCAACAAACGATTTTCTCGATGGGCGGCCCTGGCCTGGTTCCGTCTTGCACAAGGAATATCAAAAGATCCGCGGCGGTTCGAACAAATTGCCCTACGCTTTCGCCGAATTTCTTGAGGCAGAAATAAAACTCAACACTCCCGCAAAAACCGTGACCCAAACATCTAATGGTGTAGTTGTTCGTTCTCCGGAACTTGGGGTATTCAAGGGGGACAGGGTACTTTGTTCGGTACCCATCCCTGTGCTGAACCGAATCTTCTTCGAGCCTGAACTTTCCCAGGAGAAAGTAACCGCCAGGCTCGGTGGATATCGGTATGCGCCATCTACAAGAGTTTTTCTGCAATTTAAAAAACGGTTCTGGGAAAGTGAGAATCTCAATGGCTGGGGAAATTCCGATTGGCCGGAAGAGATTTGGCAGCCTACCTGGGACCGGGATGGACCACGAGGGATTATCATGTCATATTTGCGCTGGGACCGCGCGGAAGAAATGAATTTACTTACAAACGAAAGTAGAATTTCCCAGTTAGCGGATCGATGGGAAAATATTTTCCCCGGAGTAATAGATAATTTAGAATCCGGTACGTCTCATGCCTGGGCTCTTGAGAAATGGTCCGGCGGCGCCTGGGCTTCACCCTCGGCGGAGCAGTATGATGCACTTCAGTCCCACATAGGAAAAGCTGAAGGAAGAATCCATTTTGCCGGTGATCACGCTTCTGACTATTCTGGCTGGATGCAAGGGGCCTTGGCCTCGGGATTGCGGGCGGCTAAAGAAATTCATGAAAGTGATTAATTCAATATGACCGATTTACCTCAAAATTTAACCGAATGGTAAAACAGCGGCGAAATGCGACCGGTCTTGTCTGGCGCATTTGAAGTATTCTGCAAACAGGTTGGCAATGGAAATTGCAGATAAATTCAATGTACAACGGCTCATACTCACCCATTTCAGTACAAGATTGTCCGATGGAGATATCCAGGATTGGATATGAAACGGACAACCCTGTGTGATATTTGGTGAAAGGCAGAAAATATGACTAAAACGGTTGAAAGCCATGGCGGAAATATTGTCGCAGAGGTCTTTCAGCGGCATGGCATTCAATGGATATTCACGCTTTGTGGTGGACATATTTCTCCCATCCTGACGGGCTGTAATGAAAAGGGCATTCGCGTTGTGGATGTTCGTCATGAAGCCACAGCTGTTTTCGCAGCCGATGCAGTATCCCGTCTTTCTGGAACAATTGGAGTGGCAGCAGTTACAGCTGGTCCCGGCCTAACTAATACTATTACTGCTATAAAAAATGCTCAAATGGCTCAGGTACCTGTTCTCATTTTGGGAGGTGCAACAGCAACTGTTTTAAAAGATAGAGGCAGCCTCCAAGATATTGATCACTTGTCCGTGGTTAAATCTGTCATCAAATATGCTAAAACCATAAAACGGGTGAGAGATATTCAGCCATCTCTGGAAGAAGCCATTGCAACAGCAAGACTTGGTGTGCCGGGACCTGTTTATATAGAAATACCGGTAGATCTTCTTTATCCAGAGATATTAGTACGAGATTGGTATGGATTAAAATCTAAGAGCAAGTCAATGCCTTGGTGGATGTCCAGCTATTTGAATTGGAATGTCAATCGAATTTTTAAGGATAAGCACAAAACGTATTCAAAAAATGCACAAACAGATAATACTCAAAATTCATCCCTACATATTCCAAAAGTATCTGAGATGCTTCAATCAGCAGAAAAACCAGTTCTACTTATTGGCAGTCAAGCCCTTCTGATTCCATCACAGCGTGAAGCATTGGCAGATGCTGTAAAAGAATTGAATATTCCAACCTATGTCTCAGGGATGGCGCGTGGCCTTCTATCTAAATCCCATCTGCCCATTTTCAGGCATGAGCGGAAAAAAGCACTGAAGGAAGCAGACCTAGTCATTCTAGCTGGTGTTTCCTGTGATTTCCGATTGGATTATGGACGCATGATTCACCACCGGGCAAAAATAATTTCTATCAATCTCAGCAGGGGTGATATGTACTTGAACCGCCGACCAGCCAGAGGCATCCTTACTAACCCAGGTTCGTTTCTCATTGAATTGAATAAATCTAATAATAATGCCAAACAGAAAAAATGGGAAAATTGGCATCAAAAACTTTCTGAAAGAAATAAAAAACGGTGGAATGTAATTAAAACACAGGCTGATGCTGATATTGATTATGTAAATCCCCTGAAATTATGTTTGGAAATTAATCAACATATTGAGGATGGAGATATAATTGTGGCAGACGGAGGTGATTTTGTCGCCACGGCATCATATATCCTTCGGCCACAATCGCTCTCCGGCTGGCTGGATCCCGGTGTGTTTGGAACCCTAGGAGTTGGTGCGGGGTTTCTATTAGGGGCAAAACTTACTCATCCTGAATCTGTAGTTTGGGCAATATACGGAGATGGGGCATTTGGGTACAGCCTTATGGAGTTTGATTCGTTTGTCCGCCATAAAATTCCGGTCATTGCAATAATTGGTAACGATGCAGGGTGGGCACAAATAGCCCGTGACCAGGTGGAAATGCTTGATGATCCCATTGGTACAGAATTAGCAGTAACCGATTATCACAAGGCTGTAGAGGTATTGGGGGGAAAAGGTTATTTTGTGGATAAAGAAAATCAAATTGATGATGTATTAACTCAGGCAAAAGAATCCGCAAAATCTGGGAAACCAACGGTTGTGAATGTAAGAATTGGGAAAACAGATTTCAGGAAAGGCTCTATTTCAATGTAACAGGATCTGTTAACTGAATATGAAATTAAACTCTAATATTACAATTGAGCATGCATAATCGGCTCTGGATCTCACAGTATAAGGCATTCAAACAACAGGTTTATAGCGCCAACGGGAACGACCAACTGGAGGAATCGGAAGTTGAAACCATGTGGGCGGTTTTCCGTGGCGGGAACGGGAAAAAGATCGGTCACCAGCTGATTCAATATTTAAACGACAGGTATCAATACCAGAACTCCCGTTGGCTACCGGCACTTTAAGAAACAAAAATTCCCACCCCATATATGCTGGGGTGAACTAGACGCCGTAGCACCCATGTCAATCGCTGAAAAATTAGTGATTGAAATTTGTCCGGGAGCGAAGTTTACGTAGATTACCGACACAGGACACTTTTGTCAAATGGACAATCCGGACAAATAGCTGGAAGGTATATTAAGCTATTATCAAAAAGATTAGTCTTTACGTTTCAATAATTTTTCTACCCATAAAATACCGATGATTGTTTTTACATCGGTGATCTTTCCGGACCAAACCCACTCCAACGCATCATCTAAAGAAGTCGGCAGCAATTTCAGAAATTCATCCTGATCAAGGTTATGTTCTGTCTCAACCAAATCTTCAGCTAAATACATCCACATTTTTTCATTGCAAAACCCAATGGCAGGATGAATGTTGGTCAAGAAAGTCAGTTTATTAGAACAATACCCCGTTTCTTCTTCCAGTTCACGGTGGGCACAGTCTAAGGGATCTTCACCATTATCCAACTTGCCGGCAGGAATCTCGATAAACTCCGCTCCCGGGCCATAACGAAATTGGCGAATCAGACAGATATTTCCATCGGGAAGTATGGGGATGAGACACACTGCCCCCGGATGGTCAATCCACTCCCGTGTGCTCTTCTCTCCATTAGGCAGTCCTACCTGGTCCAAATACAGATCAATGAGCCGGCCGGAAAATTTCTTCTCCGATGAAATTCGGGTTTCTTTTAAATCGGACATTTTGAAATCTTGTTTATCAGTATTCTTTAAGAAAGGCCCGGGCTTTTTTGATCTGCTCCCAATCGGATAAGGGATCATTCCTGGAGGGGGTCATATTTGCTACTGCATTCAAAAGTTTTAATGCCCCTTCCTTTTCTTTTTCTTTATAAAGCGCCTGGGCCAAGTACACTTTTTGCACCGGGGTTGCTTCCCCCGTGTTCACAGCCTTCTCCAACCACTTCACGGCTTCTTCATTATCCGGCCAAGAAAGTAAAAACGGAATATAAGGAGATTTATAATGGACGGCACCCAGCATAAAATATCCTCCACCGTCCTCATAATTCGGGTCCAAACCAATAATTTTCAAGGCATGCTCTCTCATTTGGTCCGCCACCCCTTCCCGTGCAGCGGCCAGGATGCCGTACACCTCCGCCCAACTCCCCAAGTTTGTTAAATACCAGTAATGGAAATCGGGTCGTTTAGGATATTTTTTAATGAAGGTTACGGCCAGTTTTTTGGCTTCATTAAAAACAGTTTTTTGCTCGTCTTTTGTTCGAGCGACATATTTTCCTTTAAAGTAATAGGATTTTAATAATCCAATGGCAGCATCAATTTCGGTGTTTGGATCATCCAAAGCCAATCGATAGTATTCAATCGCCTCACTGATGGCGCCCGGCTGGGCTTTATCCTCTCGGCTTCCTTCAGCGCGCCGATCATAGGCAGCTGCTCCTTTTTCCAGATTGGTTTGGCCTGCAAGGATTCCCATCCATGCCAAAAGGACCAACACAAAATTTTTCATTAAAAATATTCGATATAGGTGATCTTCATTTCACGCTGGAAATAATCCACTTTATCATCATCAAAAAGGAGATTGTTAAAATCCATTTCAATGTGGAGATGCTCAACAAAGGTCCAGCGGATGGCTGCGTTCAGGTATCCACCGCGGCTGATGGACATGGTCTTGGCCGTCATATCATTTTCATTCAGAGCTGCATTGTACTCCAATAGTAGGGATAATTCTGGGTTGAACTCCATATCAAAACCGAAAAAATAATTTATATCTTTATCCCCATCATTCACTTCGATAAAATTATAATTTGATCCGGCGTGAACACCAATATTGCCAAGGGGAGTTTTCCAATTTTTGCTGGCAGCTAAATACAATCCCATGGCCTTTACATCATAGCGCATCAATGAATCAGCCGCGTTAAAATTTCCCATTCCTTGAGTATTCACCCCGAGAGAAAACCCGGGGACAGATTCGGTTTCATCTATGAGACGATATTTCAAATTTGCTTCGGGCCGGGGGTACCAGACCAGGCTGTCATCCCCGATAAGGTTAGCCGATCCAAATGATAGGCCAAACTGGAATCGATCCGTAATTCCTACACTTAATGATGAAGTTAAACCCCCGCCTTTTTGAACACGCATTTGCATGGCATAGCTTCCTCTGACGAGAGTCCCTGCTGAAGGTACAGTGATAAGCGTAGTGGGGGGTGGATAGGATTGTGCCCATCCTATGGAAATTAATACGACGATTATGGTCCAAGGTTTGAAAAACTTCATTCGATCCTCCGGTATGTGATTAGAGGGATAACAATTTACCTATTGTGTCGACCGCAATGCAAGTTCAGGGATAAATGCGTTCTCCATACTTGGAAGTAATGGTTTTTACCCTGAATTTGGGCATAGTAAGTTCCTCTTTCTCACCCACAATTATAAATTTAACACGTTGTTTTCCTATTTCAACCAAGTGGATCATTAAACTGTCTCCATTGGTTAAAACCATTAAATCGTAATTAGTTTTGGGAATGAAAACATCAAATGGAATAGTGAGATCTTTTTCGCGGATATCTTCCAACAGTATGGATACTTCGTCCAACCGATTACCTAATCTCGGTGGGGGTGTTTTATACAATTGACCGGCGGGTGGTTGGGTTAATGCTGCGTGGCTCACTTCTTGTCCATACTGGTCATATTCCCAAATCTCCTTCCTTCCCGTAAGTAAATCTATTGAATAATCAAATCGGCGGATGACCTTAATCTCCGGGAAGGATGTCCACACTTCACCGCTGAGAAACCCAAGGTGATCATAGATAAATTCAATTTCACCGTATAGTTCACCTTGCACATTGGAGAATTGAATTGATTCAATTTGATCCGTTTCGTTCAAGATGAATTTTGATTCCTGTCCATCAAAATATCCCCGACCTTGCTTACCCAATGCTTTCCGAAACTCTTCTGACCAGGGCTCATCTTTGCCGAACTGAATCAGGCTATCGGGCTTCTGGTCCGGGTTTAAAAAGTATCGCCGGATCAATTGTTTATCTTTCCCATATTCCAAAATTTCCCTTTTGGCTGATTCACCATCCCCATTGATCCATTCTTTCACTACCGGCATTTTCCTATCATTGTAAAAAACCTGCAAATATGGTTCCCCAAAGCGGTGGGTAGCCAGTAAACGGTTATCGGCCACATAATCATGATCATCGGCATAAAAGCGCATAAAACTCACTTCAAGATTTTGTCCAAAATTAATACTGAGAAAAAAGTAAAGGGATAAACGGATTTTCATTCTACATGCCCTCATAGTCCGCCATTTTGTCCAAATAGGTGTTTGACCAGATTCCAAATTCGCCTGATTCAATCTTGGTGCGCATTTTTTCCATTAGAGACATATAATAGGTCAAATTATGGATGGTACCCAAGCGTAAACCCAACACTTCTTTAATATTATATAAGTGACGAAGGTAAGCCCGTGTAAAGTTTTGACAGGTATAACAATTGCATTCAGGGTCTAACGCTTCAAATGCTTCTTTGTGAGATCGGTTACCGATGTTCACAATACCCCCACTGGTGAACAGTTGTCCATTACGTGCATTTCGTGTTGGAAGAACACAGTCAAACATATCCATACCGCGCTGGACAGATTTTATCAGATCCGTAGGACGACCTATACCCATGAGGTAACGCGGTTGATCGTCCGGAAGTATACTATCCATTTGTTCTATCGTTTCAAACATGGCATTTTTTTCTTCACCCACAGCAAGTCCGCCAATAGCAATACCGCAATCGGCATAGGGAATTAATTCTTCCACACTTTGTTTCCGCAGTTGTTCGTACACGCTGCCTTGAACGATAGGAAAAAGTGTCTGTTTCCAATCGTATAAAGGTTTATTGTTATTTAAAAATTCCTGACATCGTTCAATCCAAAGGGTAGTTCGGCCCACAGCTTTTGCCACTGTTTTTTCGTCTGACTTCCCCGGTGGACACTCATCAAATGCCATGATAATATCCGATCCTAAATACCGCTGGATATCCATGGAAAATTCCGGTGTAAAAAAATGTCGGCTCCCATCTAAATGATTTTGGAATTCCACGCCTTCATCGGATATCTTATTCAATTTGGCCAATGAAAAAACCTGGAATCCTCCACTGTCTGTCAGAATAGACCTGTCCCAGTTCATGAATGAATGGAGGCTCCCGGCCCGGTGAATCAGTTCATGGTCTGGGCGGATATATAAATGGTAAGTATTCCCCAGAATAATTTGAGCATCCAAGTGGTAAAGGACTTCGGGGTCTATTGTTTTCACCGCTCCCTGGGTACCGATGGGCATAAAGACCGGTGTTTGGATTTCGCTATGATGTGTTTTGAGGATTCCCCGCCGGGCCGAAGTGCCGGCGTTTGAATGGGAAATTGTGAACTGCATCAAATAGTTTACCCCGAATAGGGGTTAAAACCCCAACTTTGGTACTTTTTACTCAATCTCCCGCCATAAATGAGGGGTAATAGAATTCACTAATTACACTTATTATTGCATACTTACCCCATCCTTCAGGATGGGGTGTGAACATACTAAAAAATCGGGGACTTATTCCCGAATGATCATTTCGAATCGGACTCATTAAAACAAATGTTGAAACGCTTCACCCACATTGGATACGCCGAATATTTTTATACCCTTCGGTGCCTTTTTCATCCGTTTCACGTTCGCCGCCGGGGCAATCACTGATTTGAATCCTAAGGATTTTGCTTCACTTATCCGTGCATCCAACCGGCTCACAGAACGGACCTCCCCCCCAAGTCCGACTTCCCCAATTAGAACGACTGATTCTGAAATGAGTTTATCCCTGGCCCCTGAGGCCACCGCCGTGATCACCGCCAAGTCTGCCGCCGGATCGTCCACTTTGAGTCCACCAACCAGATTGACAAATACGTCCTTGGTCCCCATATGGGTTCCTAATCGTTTCTCAAGGACAGCCAGAAGCATAGCCAAGCGTTTAAAATCGAAACCGTTAACATTACGTTGTGGTGTACCAAAATTGGCATTGGAAACTAGGGCTTGAACTTCCACCAAGATGGGGCGGCTCCCTTCCAAAGAGGGGAAAATGGTCGAACCGGTGATATCGTCCTGGCGCTCAGCCAAGAACAATTCAGAGGGATTATCCACTTCCACCAGTCCGCCAGCTTCCATCTGGAAAATGCCCACTTCATTGGTGGTACCAAAACGATTTTTTGCTGAACGAAGAACCCGGTGATCGTGGCGGTCATCCCCTTCAAGATAAAGGACCGTGTCCACCATATGTTCCAGCATTTTCGGTCCGGCAATTATTCCTTCTTTGGTCACATGCCCTACAATAATTACAGCAATATTGCGCTGTTTGGATAATTGGAGGAGCTGCTGGCCGCATTCCCGAATCTGGCTCACAGAACCGGGAAGAGAATCCAGTTCATCGCTGAAAACGGTTTGGATGGAATCCACCACAACCAATTCCGATTGGACCAACGAAATCTGGTCTAAAATTCCTTCAATCCTATTTTCCGATGATAGGTGCAGTGTTTTAGAATTCACACCCAGCCGCCGAGCCCTGAGACCAACCTGGTCTTCACTCTCTTCTGCAGATACATAAAGCACCGGTTTTTGAATGGCGGGTAAAATTTGAAGCGCCAGGGTGGATTTCCCGATCCCCGGGTTGCCGCCCAATAAAATGAGTGACCCCGGTAAAAGGCCGCCGCCCAGAACACGATCCATTTCAGAAATCCCCGTGGGAATTCGATTTACCTCTCCGCCGTGAAGAACATCCGCCAATTTGCGTGAATCTCGTGGTTGACCATTGCCGCCTTTTTTACGGTTTTTGGCAACTTTATATTCACCAAGCGTACCCCACTCATTGCAGGAGGGACATTGACCGTACCACTTGGGGTGGTCATCCCCGCAGGCGGAACACAGGTATACAGTTTTAGATTTTAATTTGGACATTTTGAGGGGAGAAATTGAGTCTGGCTGGAAGTAGAATCAAGCTGAAAGGCAGAATTAATCTACCAGTCATACCCCATGGATAAATACCATTGGGGTTTGGAGAAACCGCTGTCGGTCCAATCATAGGCCGCTTCCAGGCGCAATAAAAATATAAAAGGTATTTTGATTCCATAACCGATAGAGCGCACCCAAGGCGAAAATTTTTCAGGAAGGTTGCTGCCGTATTTAGCCTGCAAATAGGCAAAATCTGAAAACTCGCGGGGGTCGTCCCAGGCAGCGCCAATATCCATAAATATATGTCCCCGGATATTGCCTAAAATCATCTTTGCCGGGAATCCCAGCTGAAAATATTGAATAAATGGAAAGCGAAATTCAAGATTCGCCAGCAATACATTGGTTCCGAATCTTTCTGAGAAGCGGGCGCCCCGCAATGGATAAGCAAATTCTGAAAAATATATATCCTGCAAAAGTGTATTATTTCTACTGTCCAAGATAACATTACGCCACCTGCTTTCTCCTGTTTCGCCATCTTTCATACCATTGGTTGTGCCCGTTCCCCAAATCCAATTTTGTATGCCTCCTAAAAAATATTTCTGCGGATTTTTCCCCGTACTGGTACCAAAATATAAGCGTCCAGCAAATGAATAATCACGTGTAACCATTTGGTATTTACGCATATCAATTTTCAGTTTTTGGTAAGAAATCCCCTTATCACCCATAGGAGGACTGATTTCCAACGTAGTATTCTGACGGAATCCATCTACAGGACCGGTATAACCGGATACGGAATTATCATACACATAGCTAAGGGTGGGATTTGCGGAAATAAAACCATCATTATTAATTATATCGGTTTTATTCAAGTAAGGGTCAATTTGAAACAATTTATAATCCAGGTTGTGAATGATCACGCCTGCATCAAGGCGATGAAAACGATTGAAAGGCCGTGAGGCCATGGCTGCAAAGCCCAGATGACGCATCCGGGCTGTCAAATCGGTTATCATTCCAATATCGTTTAAAGCATAACCGGCAAAAAAGAAATCCGCTTGATGGAAAAGGGTAAAATAATAATCCATGCGGTTTTTCAGGTAAGCGTAATTCAAATAATAATCACTGTTCTGGAGAGAAATTTGGGATTCCATTGCTAAGGAAATCTGGTGGTCACCCATGAGATCACTGAAATAAAACACAAGTAATCCCTGGAGGCCAAATACATTATTATAGCCGGCGGCTCCCTGGGCCACATCTAAACTAAAACGGGTTTTGTACACTTGGGGAATATAATCACCATCATCTTTTTTATAGACTGAATCGGGTTTAGACTCCAAAGGCTGATCAGCAAGATCCCGATTATTGTAATGTTCGTATTCCCAAGCAAAAATATAGGTGGAATAATCGGTGGTATTTACGTCGCTGCCCTTGCGTTTATGCTGCCTTAAATCAACCAGATCCTCCGTTTTATTTTTTGGTGGGTTGGCAATAAAGTTAGTCGGCTCTACCAAGGTTGAATCCAGATCAAGGGGGTTATTGAGGCGGTAAACATCCCATCCCAACCCGGAGTAACCGGAAAATACCATGGTTCCATCATCCTCCGTTAAACTCAACTGAAAGAGTCCCGTGAGCAGATTGGTTACAGGCAATCCTTCATTTGTATTTAAATCGTGACGGAAAAGATTCCACGTTCCCTGGTAATCTGCTGTGTAAAAAAGTGTATTAGCCGTCCTGGCAAAAATCGGGTAATTTTCATCATAACTGGTATTGGTGATTCGGCTTACATCTCCAGATGAAATATCTATGGTATAAATATCACGCTGATCATAATTATGTTCAAGCATATCCTTGGCTGTAGTGGCATCGCGGTTGGATTTATTACCGCGGTCCGAAACAAAGGCAATCTTTTTTCCATCTGGGCTCCAGGACGGTTCTGTATCGGAATAAACGTCATCTGTAATATTGGTTATCTCTTTGGTATCCAAATCATAACTGTAAATGTCACTGGCGCCACCTTCATTGCCTACAAAAGCCAGTTGCCGGCCATCGGGACCCCATGCAGCGGTAAAAACACCATCTAACTCAAATCCGATTTTTTCCTGTTTCCCTGTATTAACATCAATTAAATATAGAGCATCATGGGCACCGGCTTTCACCGCGATAACAATCTGTTTGCTATCCGGAGACCAGGTTATCCCCGGCTGTAAAAATTTCAATTCTTCAAAATTGATAGAGCGGCTTCCTTTTACCAATCGTTTGATTTTTTTACCCGAAACCGCGTCCAGAATATAAATATCCATATATCCCGACCGGTCGGATAAGACAGCGATTTTGCTCCCATCCGGTGAAATGGTGGGCGAAACATTATAAAAGTTATTTCCTTCTTTATGGTCTGTCAGGCGTTTAGCGATATCTTTTACCTCATCCCGCCCGGCTACATCGGGAAAGTATTCTTTCTTGATATATTTATGCCATTGTTCCGTCAATTCTTCGAAGTCCATGCCCAGTGCTTCCTTGAAGCCCCTCTCCGCGGAGCTGCGCCGTTTCATAGCCTGAAAAATTTCACCTATTTTTTCTCGGCCGTACTTTTCAGCAATAAAACGCCATACAGATTGACCGCCCTTATATGCTAAAAAATATTCCAGTTCACGGATTGTCGGAATACGTTCATTAATGGCCAAATCACGAATCGTCATATCCGCTTGAGTGTCCCAATTCATAGACAGATATTCCGCCAGCCCTTCGTTTGCCCATAATGGAATCTGCAGTGTCATCTGGTTAGAAATCACATTTTGCATTCTACCGCCATAAATTAGATCATTAATCATGGCATGGACCAATTCATGGTGAATCACATGGCGAAATACTTCATAGTTTCCTTCGAAGGGAATCACCACGCGGTTTTTAAATAATTCGGTTACACCCCCAATCCCTTCCTGCATATACTGGGCAATAACATTCGTCTGTTGAAATTCATTATGAGAGTGATAAATAATGATAGGGACACGTTTTTTTATATTCCAGCGCAAGTGTTTGGCAATCTGTTCGTAGGCTTCACTTGCCACTTCCATTGTAAAATGGGCCAATTCAATTTCATCCCCGTAGTAATAAACATCAAATTCAGGTGAAGAGATATAATTCCAATCGTAATCCCTGTATTGAACCTTATTTTGTCCAAAGGATTGGGCATTGAGCAGCGATGATAGGCCCAAGAGCAGAATGAAAATTATCTGTTTCATACTTTTATATAATTGAATTTAATCCGATAGTTCCTGAATTTCGACGATAATCCACGGAAAATGTTAAAAAAAATATCAATAATTTTTCTAGTTTCAGGATTGACTGACCCCTCGGGGAAATAGTATTTTATCCACCATGGATTTGCCTGTCTATTTTATTTCAGACATTCATTTGATGCTGAAAAAATCGGATTCCGAAGTAAGGCGCCAGAATATTTTATTCCAATTCCTTCGACATGTGAAGGAATCCGGCGGTACATTAGTCATTAATGGCGACCTCTTCGATTTCTATTTTGAATACAAGGATGTAATTCCAAAGAGTTACGTTCCTTTTTACCATGAAATACTAAAACTGCGGGAAGCGGGTGTAAAAGTCCATTTCATCCTGGGGAATCATGATTACTGGGTCAGGGATTTTATTACCGAAACCCTGTTTGATCATACTTATTCTTCTGATATTAGTTTCGAAGTAAATAGCAAAAAGTTTTTTGTAACCCACGGCGATGGTTATTTATCCTGGGATACGGGTTACCGATTGCTGAAAGGGTTTATCCGTTCCCGGTTATTTATGTGGACCTATCGCTGGCTACATCCAAGAATGGGGTATGTTTTCGCCAGGTGGATTTCAAAAAAGGGCGAACACTATCACCATTCAGATGAATACAATAAAAAGATTACTGATGAAATGGCCATCCATGCCCAAAAAAGGATTGCAGAAGGATTTGACTATTTTATTACGGGTCATTACCACCAGGCAAAGGAATTACCTCTAAATGGTGGTAAATTGCTTATTCTTGGAGACTGGCTTAGCTTTTTTTCATATGCAAAATTTGACGGCCACGATCTAAAATTACATTTCTGGAAACATAATGAAGCGCCATAGCCTTATCGTCCTACTGTTGACTTCTCTTTTAATAGTTGATGGATGTTCAATGATTAAAAAATTCTGGCCGGGTAAAAAGGATGGTTCAGATGACATTTCTTACGAATTGATTGAAAACCTGAGAACTGCTTTCAGTGAGGGCAAACTTCAGGCGCTTGAAGAAATGATCGCTATTTATAATGATACCAATCAACCATTTGATGTGCGTATCGCCGCCGGTAAGGCACTGGCCGAAACCCAACATCCCACCGCCTTGAATGCCATTTCTGAAACGGTTGGCGAAGCGGCAGCCCTTGACGTGACATTCATGGTGGCTTCCATAGAATTACTGGCTGAATTCAGGGATGATCCAAGGGCGGCAGATGCTATGGTAAATGCAATGAACAAAGTAGAAGAAAAAACCAATTCACTGCAGATGGCGCTGGTGCAAAATTTAAATAAAGTCCGAACGAAGGACCAGGTTCTGGCGTTATTGGACCTTTATGAAGTCAGTCGGAATAATTTTAACCGAACTGAAAAATTGCTAACGGAAACACTGGGTGCTTTAGGAACGGATGAAGTGGTTCCAATTCTTACCCAAATCTCGCGAGACCCGGAGGTTAACTTAGGTATTCGCAACCGTGCTTTGGAAATCCTTGGGAAGAAAGATCCTTCTCAGGTTGCAGGCGCATTTGCAGAATTATTAGGTGATCCCCAGACAAACCTGGAAGTCCAGGATTTTGCCCTGAATACCATGAAAGGCGTCAAGGAAGAAAACCTCATCCTAGCCCTATTGCAGACTTACCGTACCGGAAAAGATCAATATTATAATTTACTCACCACACTCCTTGAAGCTTTGGGTGAATTCAATGATCCGGAAATTCGGAATGCCGTAAAAGAAATTGCCATGCATGAAGCCTACCCCCTGGAAATTCGGATCAAGGCAATTGAAAAACTTTCTGATCTGGGTGATGAAATAATTGTCCCCACCCTGATGCCTATTTTATCTGACCCGGAACAATACAAACTTCATACAGCTGTTATCCAAACGGTAAAAAACCTTGGCCAATATGATACCTACGAACAGGAAATACACCGCAGGACTTTTGAAGCACACCAAAAAGCAGTAATAACGAATGAATAAGTTCATTTTTTTAATTCTGTTTTTCAGTGTTGGCCTAAGCCAGAATGAAACAGACACTTCCGCCGCAGCCCTTGCGGATACGTTGGTAATCATAGAATCCGATACAACCCAAACTTTCATTCCAGATGAACCTGAAAAACCAAAAACCGTCACTGATGATAGCCTTGTCCCCCTCCCTGAAATCCGGGATATAGGAGAAAAAGCTGACAAACTCGAACCGGGCAAACCTTTTTTTGAATTGAAATCCAGTATTGATCTGCTCCATCAGCAGGTGGATTCGTTGAAGCGGGTTATATCCGTATATGAAAAAGGCAAAGGTACGATGCCTACCATTGATGAAGAATTACTGAACTTGATCAAAGTCCCCCAACTCCGCCACAGGATCGAACTTCAAAATGGAACTATCGTCAATGGCGAAATTATCCAGGAAGATGATCTAGGAATCATTGTTCAAACTTCCATCGGCCAACTGGCTATTGAACGTGATCGTGTTGTCAATATCACCGAAGATTTACCACCAAATGCAAGGGTTGAATTGGTGGGAGAACCATTTGTGAATGCCTTTCCGGACCGTGAAGAGATTACGGGAACATTAAAAAATGTAGGCGCAAAACGTGCTGACTTCGTCCGCATTGTTGCCAATCTCTGGTCTGCCACAACAGAACTTGTGCAAAAGGATTCCGTTTTTATCGCCGGGCAAAATCAGAAATATTTAACCGGTATCCAGTCGAATACGGCCCTTGATCCAGGTGCAATGAGTCAGTTTAAATTAGTAATTCCCTTATTAGAGGGTAATGAAGTTTCCTATCGGACTTATGATATCCGCTGGGAATCATTTAAATAATATTTAAAACAGCTGTGTTTGATAAACGTCGTGGAGGCGTAATAAACCGGCACAGGACTTGCCCTCTCCATTTACCACCGGCAAAACGGATATCTGGGATTTCCTGTCCTCCATCATTGTAACTGCATCTTTCAGGAGCGCATCTTCTGTCACTGCAACCGGGTTGGATGTCATCACTTCTCCCACGGTTAATTGATCAATATCACCGTTGTTGGCTAAACAGCGGCGCAGGTCACCCTCGGTAACAATGCCTAATAACTGGTTGTCACCATCCACCACTAAGGCGGCGCCCTGGGGTTTTTCTGTCATTTCAATAACCACTTTTCGCAGTCGATCATCTACACTCACCGCCGCAACACTTTCTAAGGGCTGCATGATGTTTGCCACCGTTAACCGCAGTCGCCGACCCAGGTCTCCAGCAGGATGGAGTTTCGCAAAATCCTCATGCTTGAATCCGCGGTAACTCATTAGCACCGCTGCCAATGAGTCCCCGATTGCCATAGTCAGGGTGGTACTAGAAGTGGGAACAATACCCAAAGGATCGGCTTCTTTTTCTACGGAAGCATCCAATACAATATCCATTTGATCCACCAAGGGTGATTTCATATTACCCATTATACCGATAAGTGGAGATTCAAATTCCTTAAGAGTCGGTAGTAAACGAATTAATTCTTCAGTGGCGCCGCTTTTGGAAATGAGAATGGTTGGATCCCCCGGTGCATAAATTCCCAAGTCGCCGTGTACAGCTTCTGCCGCATGAAGGAATACAGCTTTGGTGCCGGTACTGCATAAGGTGGCTACAATTTTCTGGGCGATTAGGCCTGATTTACCCATCCCGCAAATCACCACTTTACCGGAATGATTCACAATAATTTCGCAGGCCCGAACAATACTGTCATGAACACGATCAGCCGCATTGATCAATTCTTGTCCTTCGACCCGAAGGATCTGACTGGCTATATTTTTTAGTTCTGAATTGGTCATTGGATTTGAAATAAGTTACATCTTTCCGGCAATCTTTACCATAATTGCATTTTGGGCATGCATCCTGTTTTCCGCTTCATCAAAAACTATTGAATTGGGCGCTTCCATAACCGCATCTGTAACCTCCCGCCCCCGTTCAGCCGGCAAACAGTGCATGAATAAAGTCTCCTTCCCGGTGGATGCCATCATAGCGGAATTCACCTGAAAATCAGCGAAGATCTTTTCTCTGACTTCTGCTTCTTCCTTCTGACCCATGGAAGCCCAAACATCCGTGTAGATCACATTGGCACCGGAAACACCTCCCTTGGGATCGTGAGTAATTTCGACAGTCGAGATGCCTGCATCCTCAACTAATTTTACGGCACTTTCATCCGGTTCAAAACCTTCCGGGCAGACGCAGGTAAAATGGAATGGAATTCGGGCCGCCAAATGAAGCCATGAATGGACAATATTATTTCCGTCCCCCACATACACGATCTTCATATCATCCAAAGTACCCCGATGTTCATAGACAGTGAGAATATCGGCCATGATCTGGCAGGGATGGTTGTAGTCCGTCAGGCCATTCACAACCGGAACTGAAGAAAATTCAGCCAGTTCGAGAATATGTTGATGGTCAAAAAGGCGCGCCATAATCATATCATTATATCCACTGAATACTCTGGCAATATCTTTCACCGCTTCCCGCTTGCCAATTCCAATGTCACTCGGGCCAAGGTATAGAGCATGGCCGCCTAGACGGAAAAACCCTGTTTCAAATGAAACTCTTGTCCGGGCCGATGGTTTAGCGAAAATCATAGCCAAAGAATGATCCTGGAAAGGTTTGTATTTTTCCCTACTTTTTAGTTTCGCCTTGATTTCTTTGGCCAATTCAAGGGTTTCCCAAATTTCATCAGCGGTAAAATCAGTTATATGTAAAAAATCTCTTTTCATCCTTCTTCCTTCTTCCTTATAAAATATATTTACTCAAATCCTGGTCTTTGACAATATCTTTTAATTTATCATCCACCATTTTTTTGGTAATTGTTATTGTCTTTCCCCGACCACTGGATTCATCAAACATGAAATTATCTAGCAGAGTAGTCATGACGGTGTGTAGTCTTCGGGCGCCGATATTTTCCATTTTTTGATTTACTTCTGCCGCAATTTTTGCAATGGCACGGATGGCCTGTGTTTCAAATTTAAGAGAGACATTTTCTGCCCCCAGCAAAGCCATATATTGTTTTATCAGTGATGATTCAGGATGCTTCAGGATTTTGACAAAATCATTTACGGTTAATTTATCCATTTCAACCCTAATCGGAAACCGCCCCTGCAGCTCAGGGATCATATCCGATGGTGAAGAAACGTGGAACGCACCGGCAGAGATGAATAAAATATGGTCCGTTTTGATTATTCCGTATTTAGTGGGTACGCGGCTTCCTTCTACAATAGGCAACAGGTCTCTTTGCACGCCTTCCCTGCTTACATCCGGCCCGGAACCGGCCCTGCCGCTGTCCACAATCTTGTCAATTTCATCAAGGAAGACAATTCCGTTATTCTCAACTTTTGTTTTGGTCATGCGCACCAGTTCATCTTGATCCATAAGGTTGTCGGCTTCTAATTCAACCAGGATATTACGTGCCTCTAAAACGGGGAGTTTTCGACGCTTTTTCTGTCCTGGAATTACATTGGAAAGCATTTCTTTTAAATTCATTCCCATATCATCGCCGCCTAAAGGTCCGAAAACCTGCATCATGGGTGCTGCTTCTTCCGTTACTTCAATTTCAATTTCCCGGTCTTCAAAATCACCGTGCTGTAATTTTTGCCTGAGTCGGTCCCGCGTTTTCTTGCGGCGTGTTTCTTCTTCCTTGGTGGGTTTATGGGACCCGTTACTTGGAAAAAGTGAATCTAAAATTCTTTCTTCAGCCAGGGTTTCTGCAAGTGCCAGAACTTCATCATGTTTTTCCCGTTTGACGATACTCATAGCTACATCAGTAAGGTCCCGAACGATTGATTCCACATCACGCCCCACGTAACCTACTTCGGTGAACTTACTCGCTTCCACTTTTACAAAAGGTGCCTTGGCTAATTTAGCCAGCCGACGGGATATTTCTGTTTTACCTACACCGGTAGGCCCAATAAGGATAATATTGTTAGGCACAATTTCATTCCGCATTGCTCCATCTACTTGTTGGCGTCGCCAACGGTTTCGCAATGCAATAGCTACTGCACGCTTCGCGGCGGATTGCCCCACAATATAGCGGTCCAATTCCTTTACAATTTGCTTCGGAGTAAAATCGCTCATTTCGCCTCTAGAACCGTTATGGAATCATTGGTATAGATACAAAGATCGGCTGCGATTTGGAGTGATTTTTCCACGATCTTTTTGGCCGGATAAGTGGTGCTTTTCATGAATGCCGTCGCCGCTGCCTGGGCGAAACCACCCCCGGATCCAATTGAAATAATTGGTCCGTCCGGTTCAATTACATTACCATCTCCTGAAACGATGAATGAATGGCGTTTATCCATGAGCGCCAAAAGCGCTTCCAAGTTACGAAGGTATTTATCTGTGCGCCATTCTTTAGCTAATTCAACTACGGAACGGGTCAAATCTCCCTCATACTCATCCAATTTAGATTCAAATTTTTCGAATAAGGTTAAAGCATCCGCGGCGGCGCCGGCAAATCCACCAAGAACGATGCCCTTATCTATTTCAAATTGGCGAACTTTAACCGCTTTTTGTTTGAAAGCCATATCGCCAAATGTTACTTGACCATCACCGCCAATGGCAATCGCGCCTTTTTTGCGAAGGCCCAAAATGGTTGTTGAACGAATTTTAACGTCCATTTATTTCTCCATTAACAATTTGAATAATCTTGAATTTGCCGGAAGAACCAATGTTGTTTTATCATCCACTACTTTTTTGTAGGCATCCAGAGTTCGAACAAATTCATAAAATTTCGGATCTGCAGAATAAGCATTGGCATAAATTTCTACTGCTTTTGCATCTCCTTCACCGCGAACCCGTTCCGCTTCTTTATAGGCGTCTGCAAGAATAATGGTCTTGTCCTTATCCGTGGATGCGCGGATCTTTTGCGCTTCTTCTTCACCTTCTGAACGGAATTTATTGGCTTGTCGTTTTCTTTCCGCTTCCATCCGGGCATAGATCGATTCCTCATTTTGGGAAGGCAAATCTACTCGGCGAATCCGGACGTCTATGACGGAAATGCCATAATCTTGTGTAGCATTATCACTGGCCGCAGTGACCTTTTCCATGATTTCTTCTCTGTTTTCAGTAATGATCTCTACCATGTCGTGGGTTCCCAATTCTCGGCGCAATTCGGAATAGACAATATCATCCATGCGGCTGAGAGCGGTAGGAATTGCTTGAACTGTTTTCAAGAATTGGAGTGGATCAACAATTTTCCAGCGGACATAATTATCCACAATGAGTGACTTTTTATCTTTACTCAGGATTTCTTCCGGTGGTGAATCATACTCTAACAATCGGTCGTCAAATACGACCTTTTCCTGTATCGGAAATGGCACCTTCATATGCAAACCCGGTGTAATGATGGTCCGAACCGGTTTACCAAACTGCAGAATAACCGCTTGTTCTGTTTCGCTGACGATAAATACAGATGTTAATCCCAGCAGGACAATGATTGCCCCCAATCCTAATAATATCTTTTTCATGATTATTTACCCCCTTTTGCATTCAGATTCAGCAAATTGATCAAATTGCCGCTTTCAGGATCCGGCACAACAATTTTTTTAGTATTGGCTAAGATTTCTTCAACAGTTTCCAAATAAAGTCGTGTTTCGGTAACACCTTTTGCTTTGCGGTATTCTTTCAACACTGCGCTGAATTTGGCCACATCACCTTCAGCACGGGCGATCCGCGCTTCCTTATATCCTTCTGCTTCACGGATCATAGCCTGAGCTTCTCCCCGAGCTTTCGGAATGATATCATTGCGGTATCCTTCGGCCTGATTCACCATTCGGTTTTTATCTTCCTTTGCAGAAGCCACATCCTTAAAGGCTGCAATCACCTGTTTTGGCGGACCAACATCCTGCAATTGGACAGCGACGACCAAAATCCCCGTTTCATATTTGTCCAAAATAGTTTGGATCAATGCTTTTGTTTCTTCCTGGATCATGAATTTTCCGGAGGTCAGCGCTTCATCAATATTATGTTTACCCACAATGGTTCTCAATGACGCTTCAGAAGCTTCCCGAACGGTAAGTTCCGGTTTGATGAAATTAAAAGTGTAGGCCACTGGATCCTTGATGCGGTACTGGACAATCATTTCTGCATCGACGATGTTCTCATCTCCTGTAAGCATAAGGCTTTCCCGTTCAACCGTTTGGTACTGACTCTTTCCAACTGTACGGAAACCAATTTCAATCCGCTTCACTTCAGTAACTTTCGGTGTTGACACTGTTTCAATGGGATATGGAAAATGGTAATTCAATCCCGACTGAGCGGCTCTTGAATATTTTCCAAATGTTTGGACGACACCCACTTCATCCGGTCCAACAATATAAATCCCCGTGAGCAGCCACAGGACCAAAGCGATCCCAAGAATGGGAAGTGCCCCGAGTGACAATGTGGGCACCTTGATTTCCTGGTCCCCGACGATAATTCGTTTGTATTGCATAATTTCCTCTTAGTTAATTGGTTAATTGCCGCCGCAATCGTGCGACAGAAAAATGGAGTTGTTCTCTATATTTCGCCACCGTCCGGCGGGCCACAGGAAACCCTTCAGCCTTCATTTGGATAGCCAGATCAGTATCCGTCAGCGGTGTATCTTTATTCTCATTATTTATTAGTTTCTTTAATAAATCCTTGATGGCTTTGGTGCTCACTTCCTCACCGGTTTCGAGTGTATAACCTTCTGTAAAAAAGGATTTTAGTTCAAAGATACCATAGGGTGTATCCACATATTTCCCCCGGGTGGAACGGCTGATGGTGGAAATATCCATATGAATATCATCAGCTATATCCTGGAGTTTCATGGGGACCAGCGTTTCAATCTTACCGCTAAAAAATTCCGGCTGCCGCTGAATGATGGCTTCCATCACGGCTGTGAGTGTGTACCTCCTTTGCTGAATGGCCTGGATAAACCAGGAAGCTGAATCGAATTTTTCCTTGAGATATTTTTTTGTTTCCAGCGATAGACCCTTTTGATTCAACATAGTCACGTATTCGTTACTCAAATTCAGTTCCGGAATCCAGGAATCGTTCACAATCACAATCCATTTTGAATCCCGCTGAACCGCCAATAAGTCCGGTATGACTGTTTCGGTCCCGATACCGACTTTACCCTCACCTGGGCGCGGATTAAGGTGTATAATTTCCTCAATAATTTCAGCCAGTAAATCTTTGGAAATATTGAGATTTTTCTGGAGAGTGTCGTAACGATGGTTGACAAAATCATCAAAATATTCAGATATAATCTGATAACCCAAAGTCTGCTCTTTTCCCTTCATCTGGATTAATAGGCAATCCTGCAGATTTCTGGCAGCGATTCCAGGCGGATTTAACTGGTGAATTTTTTCCAGCACACTCTCAACTTCATTATCTGTACAGCCATATCGATCAGCAATTAACAATGAATCTATCGCTAAATAACCGTTTTCATCCAGGTTCCAGAGGATTTCTTCAGCCACATCCCGCTCCCAGTCTGATAAATTAAAACTGTCCAGCTGTCGTACCAATCCATCAACAAAATCCACCCTTTCCGCCATGGGAATATCCCGGTCTTTTGTCTGGGTATTATCATAGATATTGGCCGGTTCATATTCATCCGGGTCTTCTTCATAATCTACTTCAGCAGATTCTTCCTCAACGGCTTGTTCTTCTTCCTGGGGATCTGCTTGATCCAAGACAGGATTACTTTCCAGCTCATCCAGGATTTTTTGTTCGAGATTAGATATGTTGAGCTGAAGAATACTGGCCTGCAATACCTGTTGAGGCGATAGGGTTTGGCGGAGAGATTGACGTTGTTTTAAGCGCGGCATCAGAGTGTAAACCGTTCTCCCAAATATAGCCGTCGCGCTTCTTCATCATTGGCTAAAAATTCGGATGTGCCTGATTTTAATATTTTTCCGTCAAATAATAAATAGGAACGATCAGTAATAGAAAGTGTCTCACGTACATTGTGATCCGTAATGAGGACTCCTATATCCCGCTCCTTCAAAGAATGGACGATGGATTGAATATCCTCAACGGCAATAGGATCCACACCGGCGAAAGGCTCATCCAGTAAAATAAAATCAGGATCAATGGCCAATGTGCGGGAAATTTCAACGCGGCGCCGTTCTCCACCGGATAAATTATTTCCCTTATTATTCCGCAGATGCTCAATTGAGAGGTCATCCAGCAGTTTTTCTACTTTTTGCCCTTGTTCATCTTTGGATAGATTGGACATCTCAAGGACCAAGCGGAGGTTATCCTCTACAGTTAATTTTCCAAAAATAGATGGCTCCTGGGACAGGTACCCAATCCCAGATCGACTGCGCTGGTACATGGCCCGTTCAGTAATATTATTTTCATCCAGGTAAATTTTCCCCCGGGTAGGTTTTATCATCCCGGTAATCATATAAAAGGTAGTGGTTTTCCCGGCGCCGTTTGGTCCCAGCAAACCAACGATTTCACCCTTATTCACGTTCAGGTCAATGTCCCGGACCACCCACCGTTTTCCGTAACGCTTGTAAAGTCCTTTTGTGCTGAGCTGTTGATGGCTATTTTTCATCTTTATCCTCATGAAAAACACCGGTGGGTCTTAATATCTTCCAATTGTCCAATTCTACATCAGATTCAAAACCGACCCCATAAAGTGTATCCTGACTTTCGGTAATAAAAACGACTGAATTTTCTGTGTACACCTTTTCTCTCAAATTATCCCAAGACAGTGTATCGGTAAAAAGAGTGACACCGCTGTCAGAGACCACCACCACATCACCGATAGCAATCAAAAAATCCCTTTCTTCCTCCACTTCAGCAATTCTGGATTTTAGGTTTGTGGTATAGACTTCCTCCTCATTAAAGAAATCTGCATCCACATCCTGGTCTAATAGGATGTACTGGCGCTCATTATATTTTTCCAAGTGGCCAGACCGGATCACAGCCCGTTTAGCACCTTCATTGGTAAGGGTGATAGTGGCATCCCAACTTTCAGCATCTGGGCGTCCTTCCCGTGATTCACCGGTTTTTCGCACCTCTGTTACTTCGCAGCCCAAGGCAATAATCATAAGAAATAGAATGGGCCTCACTTCTGATTCTGCACCTTTTCCTTTAAGATCATTATTACCTCAATTAATCGTCCCTGCTCGGATAGGATCCACTCCACTGCTTCCCTGAAGGCGCCATGCCCGCCGGCCTTCTCCGTTACATGAACAGCTACTGCTTTACAGACTTCCGATGCATTGTCAGTGGCTATGGGCAGACCCACCTGTTCCATAACAGGAATGTCAATCATATCATCTCCTACGTAGGCTATCTCGTTATCTGATAAGTTATATTTCTTTTTAAGTTCTTCGTAGGGTGGAATCTTGTTCAGGGTACCATTGTATACGTCATCAATTTGTAATTCTGCCGCACGTTCAGCCGTGGCTTCTGATTTCCGCCCGGAAATAAGTGCTAATTTAAGTCCTGCAGTACGGGCTAAAACAACTCCGCCACCATCGGTTACGCAGAACCGTTTCAGTTCCAGGCCGTCTTTTCCTTTGTAAATAGCGCCGTCGGTCCAGACACCATCTACATCAGAAATGATTAATTTTACTTTTTTGGCGTCAAATTCCATCAATGCACCGCAGCATGAATTTTAACCAGTGCAGAAAGAAGTTCTTCCAGTTGACCCAACGACCACTGAGTGGCAGCGTCGGATTTTGCCGCTCCAGGGTCGTCGTGGACTTCCATAAACAATCCGTCGCACCCCGCCGCTACAGCCGCTTTCGCCAGGGTTGGGATCATTTCCCGCTGGCCGCCGGTGGCGTCGCCGCCGGGCACCTGGGCAGAATGGGTGGCATCAAAGACCACGGGGTAACCGGAAGCCTGCATGGCTGGGATGGATGTCATATCTGACACCAAACTATAACCAAAAGAAGAGCCCCGTTCTGTGAGTAAAATATTGTTATTCCCCGTGGAGGCCACTTTTTCAGCGGCATAAGCCATTTTGCCCGGTGCCAGGAACTGGCCTTTTTTAATATTAATGGTTTTGCCTGTTTCCCCGGCGGCCAGGAGCAAATCCGTCTGGCGGCAGAGAAAGGCGGGAATTTGGAGTACATCAACTACTTCCGCAACAATACTACACTGATCCGGAAGATGTACATCAGTCAAAACCGGTACCCCGACTTCACTCTTTACATCGGCTAAAATCTTTAGCCCTCCATCCATGTCTGGTCCCCGGAATGAATCAGTGGAGGTTCTGTTGGCTTTATCAAATGAACTTTTAAAAATGAATGGCACATTCAATTTATCTGTGATAGAATGTATGGCTTCTGCCATTTTCAGGCTGTGGTCCCGGGACTCAATGACACAGGGACCTGCAATTAGGGGCAATCCCCTGTCACAATAAGTGATCTCACCTGCTTTTACCTGTTTACCCATTATGATTTGCCATTCAAATGTTTTACCGCTGCCTTGATGAATTCCCGGAATAATGGATGGGCCTTGCTGACCCTGCTTTTAAGTTCAGGGTGGAATTGCCCCGCCACATACCAGGGATGGTTAGGGAGTTCAATGATTTCAACCAGGTTCAGTTCCGAATTTACACCAGAAATTTTCAGGCCGTTTTTGACCAGGCGGTCCCGGTAGCGGTTGTTCACTTCCCAGCGGTGGCGATGGCGTTCAGATATCTTTTTCTTCCGGTAGGCCGCATAGGCCTTGGTCCCCGTTTTCACGTCACAATCATAAGCCCCCAGGCGCATAGTACCACCCTTCCGTTTGATAGCCCGTTGGGACTCCATAAGATCTATAACCGGGTATCTCGTTTTCTTATCAAACTCCGTACTGTTAGCCCCTTTTAATCCGCATATATGCCGGGTGAACTCAATTACGGCACACTGGAGTCCGAGACAAATACCTAAGAAAGGAACATTATTTTCACGGGCATATTTACAAGAAAGGATTTTTCCTTCGGAACCGCGGGACCCAAACCCCGGCAGGAGAAGAATACCATCCATATTCCCAAAAATCCGTTCCCCATCCTCATCGGTCTTTACATCTTCTGTTGCCACCCAGTTTACATTAACCCTGGCATCGTTTTCCACACCGGCATGGATGAAGGCTTCCAGCACACTTTTATAGGCATCCGGGAGTTCGGTATACTTCCCGCACATGGCAATATTCACCTTATGCTTGGGCTGCTTGAATTTTTTGATAAATGTTTCCAGGTAAGACACATCCACTTTCCCCTGCAATTCAAGGCGTTCCATGATAATATCTCCCACCTTTTGTTTGTAGAGGGTTAGGGGCACTTCATATATACTTTTGACTTCCGTTCCCTCAATGACGTGGTCCGGGTTAACATTGCCAAACAGGCCGATCTTTTGCTTCACGTCCCTAGTGAGGGGGAATTCGGTCCGGGCCAGGATCATATCCGGTGTAAGACCGATTTCCCGCAGTTTCATAACCGAGTGCTGGGTCGGTTTGGTCTTTAATTCTTCACTGGCCTGGATATATGGCACCAGGGTCACGTGCATGATGGTATGGTTGTGGTAGCCGACTTCCAGTGATAATTGCCTGATCGCTTCCATGAAAGGCTGACTCTCAATATCACCCACCGTACCGCCCACTTCGCAGATAACTACATCATATTTTTTCGGTGTATTAACTGCTTTGATCCGGGCAATAATTTCATTGGTAATATGTGGAATTACCTGGACCGTGGCTCCTAAATAATCCCCCCGTCGTTCCCGATCCAGAACGGTACTGTACACCTGTCCGGAAGTGGCATTGTTATCCTTGCTCATATCCACATCGATGAAACGCTCATAATGGCCTAAATCAAGGTCCGTTTCGGAGCCATCATCCAAAACGAAAACTTCCCCGTGTTGGTATGGATTCATTGTACCTGGATCCACATTCAAATAGGGATCAAGTTTCAAGATTGTAACCCTTAGTCCCGCACTTTTTAAAAGATAGCCAATAGAAGCGGCAGCAATCCCTTTTCCCAGGCCGGAGATTACACCACCTAACACAAAAATATATTTCACTGGATTCTTAGTTGGCATTTATGCTCTTCCCAACAGTTTTAAATCGTCAATTGTATCAATCCCCTTGCTGAACTTTTCCGTAAGAATCACTTTGATTGGTATTCCATTATCTATAGCTCTATACTGTTCCAGCTTCAGCACCTTTTCATTTTCAGAAGGTGCCAAATTAGTCAATTGTTCCAATGTCTTTTTCCTATATGCATATAATCCCATATGAGGATAATACCCTCCAATTTCGTGGGAACCAGGTTCACGCCGGAAATTAACTGCAAATCCTTCTGTATCCAGCAATACTTTTACCGTATTCAAATCATATATATTTTCCACATCTATCTGTTCCCCTGCTACAGTAGCCATTCCAGTGGAGTCATCTTCAAACTGCATCACCAATTCATCAATCAGTTGTGGATCAATAGTTGGCTCATCTCCTTGGATATTGACGATTACATCTACTTCCATGTCAGCCACTACTTCATAAATACGATCCGTACCAGACACGTGATCATCAGCAGTCATAGTGGTTTTTACTTTCCATTCTTTTAACGCTTCCGCCGTTTCATCTGCATCAATGGCAACAATAACTTCATTTAACGATTTGGCTTTGCAGGCCTTTTCATAGACTTGGGCCACCATAGGTTTTCCTTCAATTAAATGAAGAATTTTTTTGGGGAACCGGGTGGAATGTAATCGAGCTGGGATCACACCGATCGCTTTCATTTTTATCCACCATCCTTTTTGTGGAGTATAGACAGGTGTTCGACGGATGTGTAAACAAACCGAAACCTTATAAGCCTGTACCGTACCTCAAACATAAATAATTGGATCAAAAATATCTCGGAAATTTAGGTGAATCGTCCTTCGCCATCCAAGAAGGAACAGGAGAGAGATTTATTCGAATCTTAGAGATTCAATTGGGTCAAGATTAGCGGCTCGCCAAGCTGGATAGATTCCGAAGCCAATACCAATCAAAGAACACACTGCCATACCGTAAAAAGCCCAATCCATGGGCACTACCGCGGGTACGTTAAGGACAATAGCCACTATGTTACCTCCAGTGATTCCTAAAATGACACCGACTACACCACCAAACTGACTTAAGAAAATAGCTTCCATCAAAAATTGACTAAGTATATCTCTTTTAGTGGCACCAATAGCTTTACGGATACCAATCTCTTTAATTCGTTCTGTTACTGATACAAGCATAATATTCATGATACCAATCCCTGCCACAAGTAAAGCGATGACACTGACAGAACCGGCAAAGATTTTGATGCCGCCAGTGAAGCCAGCAAACGTTTCCATGAGCTCTTCATTAGAAATAATAGAAAAATCGTTTTCTTCTTCCACAGGTACTTTGCGAACCACTCGCATTAGACCAATGGCCTCATCCATGGTTTTTTCATACATGTCCGCAGATTCCGCTTCAAATACAATAGCCAAGGATGTCCACCTATTGGAAAAGCGCTGGATATATAAAGAAATTGGAATGAGAACAAAATCATCCTGACTTTGGCCGAATGCTTGCCCTTTTCGTTCCGTTACACCGATTACGGTGTAGTCGATTCCCTTGATCTTGATGGCTCTTCCAATAGGATCTTCAAATGGAAACAAGATATCCACAATGTCCGGCCCAAGGATGGTCACATTCCTTGCAAAACGGATATCATCGGGTGTAAAATTTCTCCCATCAGCCAAATAAGTGTTAATTGAGCGAAGAGCCCATTCATCAGCTCCAAGCAGTTCCGCAGATCGTTTTAATGTCTTGTCTTTATACCGAATATTCCGCTCGCCGGTCTCATCTAGCACACTTACCCTTAAAGGCAATTTGGCCTTCCGTTTCATTTCCTCATAATGGGTGTAAGTAATATTCTTCCGTTGTCGGATCTTCCTATCCCCCCCCGGACCATGGATCTGTATTGCTGGGGATTTTTGGATCGTGAATGTATTGGTTCCCAAAATATCCAATTGGGAATTCACTGAGGATTCTAAAGTACGGATAGCCGTCATTACACCGATCACGGAAAAGACGCCGATGCTGATTCCTAAAAGAGTAAGAATAGATCGAAGCTTGTTCTGGCGAATGGCCTCAATGGCCATGCGAAAGCCTTCCCGTATCGTACTTTTGACGTGAGAGAATTTTGCCATTATTCGTACCTCAAGGCGTCAATAGGGTCCAGTCTTGCCGCTTTGTAGGATGGAATCAATCCGGAGACCACCCCAATGGTTACACTAAGCATAATGGATCCTATGGCAAGTCCAATGGGCATTGCTGATGGAAAAAATTTGTCGATAATAAAACTCAGCCCGTAAGCTAAACCCATACCCATAAGCCCTGCAATGAGGCAGATCATAACCGCCTCCATTAAAAATTGGCCCAGGATCATAGTCTGTGTGGCGCCGAGGGCTTTTCGTACGCCGATCTCCCGTGTGCGCTCTTTTACAGAAACGAACATGATATTCATGATACCAATGCCACCTACAATTAGTGAAAGTGCAGTGATAAATAGACCCGTCCCACCGATGGCGAGCTTAATGGCCTTGTATTGAGCTTCTAAGGTAGAGGACTGGTTGATACCAAAGTTGTCTTTTTCTGTTGGTTTCAACCGGCGCAATTGACGGAGAATACCCCGAACTTCTTCCCTTGCCAAATCCGCCTGATCCGTGTTTAATTTCACGCGCATCGTCATCCACCCCCGACGGGCATATAATCTTTTATAGGTACCCAACGGCATGGTTGCCTGATTATCCATACTGAAAAGCCCCATGAATTTTCCCATTTTTTTTAGAACTCCGATCACACGGAATTTATAGTTCCCGATTTTCACATATTTGTCCAATGGATCTTCATCAGGGAAAAGACCGTCAGCCACATCACCGCCAATCACGAGAACCCGTGCACCGGAACGCTGTTCTCCATCACTAAAAAAACGCCCTTTTTCAACTTCAACTGAGGTATTCGTGGCTAAATAATCTGTCGTTGTACCAAAGAATCGGGAATCGATCCGGCGATCCCCCCGAATAATACTGCCGCCCCTTTCAGATACAGGGGCTACCGCTTCTACAAATTGGGAACGCTCCAATAGTTTTTCACCATACTCTTCACGGATACGTGGACGGTTTCGCATTTCCCACCAATCTACGTCACCACTAAACCATTCCATACGACTGATCATGAGGACATCACTACGAAAACCAGCCATACTTTTTTCAAAAGTCCGATCCAAACCAGAAATGAGGGTACCCATTAATGTCACGGAAAGCACACCGATGATAATCCCTAATGCGGTGAGGATCGATCGAGATTTATTAGAAAAAATAGAGCCGAGAGAGATTCGGAGATTTTCCCAGAAAAGTCCAATCATGAAGAAACACTTCTTCTTTTACTCGTTTTACGATCCTCTTTTATTTTACCATCAAAAAGATGAATCGTTCGATCTGCATGGTCGGCAATATATTCTTCATGGGTCACTAAAATAATGGTATTACCGTCATCATGTAGACTGTCCAGTATTTTCATGATCTCAACACCACTTTTTGAATCAAGATTTCCGGTTGGTTCATCAGCTAAAAGAATGGAGGGATCATTTACTAGTGCACGGGCAATGGCTACACGCTGGCGCTGTCCCCCAGAAAGTTCGTTGGGTTTATGATGCATCCGATCATTTAGACCCACGGCATCGAGCGCTTTTTTCGCTTTTTCTATCCGTTCACTTCTAGAGATATTGGCATAGATCAACGGCACTTCCACATTTCGAAGTGCAGTGGCCTTGGGTAAAAGATTAAAGGTTTGGAATACAAACCCAATTTTACGGTTTCGGATGGATGCCAACTGGTTATCATCCATTTCATGAACCAGTTCTCCTTCAAACTCATAGATTCCTTCCGATGGCGAATCTAAGCAACCGATCATATTCATCAGGGTAGATTTCCCCGAACCTGAAGGCCCCATAATGGAAATATATTCATTCTTATTAATTGTGAGGTCCACGCCATCGAGTGCACGAACGATCTCACCACCTACGTCATAATGACGCTTGATGCTATTTAAGGAAATCAGATCAGCCATGATTACTGCTTTGAATCCGAATCTTCGGATTCATCTTTAGAGCCACCAATTTGAATTTTAAAACCTTTTTCCTTGTCTCCACCATCTTTATCGGTGGTGACTACCTTATTGTGGGACAGATCTTTACTGATTGCACGGTAAGACCCCGTAACGATTTCATCCCCTTCATCCAGTCCCGCTATTACCTCATAATGGGTTTCTGATGAAATGCCTACTTCTACCGGGCGGATATGAACTACTTTCCCATTTTTAGGTACTTTGTTCTTCTTTCCTTTTTTTTCATCCATTTCAGATAATTTCCCATTCCGAAGTACACCGCCGGGTTTATCAGCCAAGATAAAAACTAATTCTTCCATTTTCTTCGCTTTGGCTTTTTCCTTCCCATCTTTACCGCCGGATGGTTTTTTCCCTTTACCAAAGGACTTTTCAGATCCTTCTGGACGTACAGTTAAACTTTGGATCGGAATGGCCAATACATCCACTTTTTTATCGGTTATAATATTGGCGGTGGCACTCATACCAGGACGAATACCATCCGGCACATCAATGATACGAATCTTGACTTCGAAATTTGTTACTTGTTCTGCTGAACCCATGGATGTGGTCTGAGCCATGTGGGCAATTTCACTTACTACCCCGTAAAATAGTGTGTCCTGGAAGGCGTCAATTTCAATTTCTGTGGTATCTCCTAAGGATACTGAAACAACATCATTTTCATTCACATCCACGATCACTTCCATTTGGGTCAGATCGGCAATAATCATAAGAACTTCTGCTTGAAACATGCCGCCGACAGCCATTTCACCCACTTCTTTATTTACGGCTGTTACAATACCATCCTGGGGTGCCACAATGCGGGCCTTATCCAAATCATCCTTCCGTGATTCAAGGGAAGACCTGGCCTGTTCCAAAGAACTTTTGGCAATCTGGTAGGATGCTTCCACCGCTTCCAATTCCTGGTCCGATGCCAGGTTTTGCTCATACATGGTTTCAACACGTTTTTTCGATGCCGATTCCTGTTTGACCCTTGCCTCGGCTGAGCGGACTGATGAGGCGGTGGAATTATAATTGGCCAATAATTGCTTTCGATCCAGTGAAATCAAGTGTCGACCTTTTTTGACATTGTCTCCTTCTTTGACTGTAATGGAGTCAATCCACGCCGATGATGTGGCAGAAATTTTTACCTCTGTTTCCGGTTTGATCTTTCCGCTGGCATTCACCTTATGGATCACCGTTTGGAGACTCACTTTTTCTGTTTCAACCTGAACGGTATCTGTATTGTCCTTAGCCAAACTGGCTACGATCATTATGATCAGTAAGACACCGCCACCACCGAATATGAGCCACTTTTTCTTCTTCGTTAATTTTTGCTTAGCCACTATTTTCTCCTTTAATTGTTATATGCTGAATCCAGCGTTCCGAGTAACGCTTTTAAATTAGCCTGTTCGATATAGGCGTCATACTTGGAGCGGATTAACGATGATCTTGCCCGGACTACAGACACCTGTGCATCCAGCACTTCCAGGATCGTGGTTGAACCCTGGGCATATCGCACCTGGGCCAGTTTCAAGTCTTCCTCTGCAGATTCAAGAACCGTTTCGTTGATGGGTATAATTTCCTGGTAATTGTTGAGTTGATCCAGAATTCCCTGCAGCTGGACGGACAGGTCCTGGAGTTGAGTTAAATATTCCGATTCCTGTTTATCCACGGTGATTTTTGCTTTTTGGATTCGAGTAGAAATGCTGTTCCCGGAAAAGATAGGGATGGATATGGATAAACCGGTACTCGTCCTTTTCTGATCATTATAATTATTTGATACTGCATCTCCAAAATTATCGGAACTACCAGACATACTGGCATTGGCACTGATGGTGGGCAGGCGTGATCCTTTGGCAATTTTTTCACTGAGCTCTGCCCCGACAATCTGGTACTGCTTAGCATTCACGCTGGGATTGGATTTCTGAATCAGTTCAAACCCGGTCTCAAATTCAGGAATGATTTCCAACGGCGCTTCCACTTCCTGAACTCCAAAATCACGGTCAGAACCAATCAAACCTATGGCATTTTTTAAAGATCGGTAAGCACTTTGAAGAGCTGCGTCATTATTCACTACATCCACCCGAGACTGGCCAAATCGTACTTCAGCCTTTAGTAAATCCGTTTTCTTAGCGGACCCCAATTCAAATTTTTGTTCCGCCAAGGCCAATTGCTGCTGGGAACTCATTAGGTTGGATCGCGCCACATCCAGCAGTTGAGAAGTCTTTAGATAATTGAAATAAGCTGAATGAACATTGCGGATAATATTGGTCTTGACCTGACGGTCAAACTGTTCTGCAATACGATAACTATTCTTTGCTTGCCGAATCGTATTCCACCATATTCCCCCGTCATAGATATTTTGGGACAGGAAAATGCTTGAAGATGCATTGGTCTGACTGCTGATCTTATCCAATGTAATCTCCCCGGTGTTTTGATTATAACCCCCGGTTTGTACGGGAAACCGAGATTCACTCATGCTTCCCGAAAACCGGAGTGAGGGCAAAATTCCGCCGTATGATCCTTTGACACCTTGCGCTGAGGATTTTAAATCCATGGCAGAAGCTTTCAGCGCTTCCTTATTTTCAAGGGCAATTTCTATCGCTTCTTCGAGAGTATAGGACTGGCTTAAACCCAGGGCAAAGGGCAATAGAATTAAAATTCGTTTAATAATTGTTCTAACCTTTCTTATCCAAAAATGCCTTTTGCGGCGGCGCCGATCCCGGAGAAGATCACTAAACCGAGGATCCATAATCCCGTCATGGTTGTCAATGCAGTTTTGGTTGATTTATTATACAAAATTCCCATTCCCACGGCTATGAGGAATACACGCCAAAAGGCGAAAATGTCAATCCCTACCAAGAAACTGTTGAGAAATTCTCCCTGTTCCCCAATGCCCAAAACACCGAGACCGGTATAAATCATAATATTGTCGGTAATATATTGAATAGGCACTTTGATGATGTATTCCACAGCAGAAGGCAGATAGGCAAAGGCCGTGATTGTAAATACTTTGCCATAAGTTCCCCCGCCCCCTAAAAATATATTGGCTGTAAGCATGGCAAAGAGAGTCCAGAATGCTATCCGGATGGGCCAAGAAACGGCCATACTTACATAGGTAAAGATAGCGGATACACCGGTTTTAGAATACATCTGGTCATATTGACTGGATAATAATTCTTCTTTTTGCTCATCTGGGATATTTGCATTGTTACTGATACTTTTTTCAACTTGCTCCCATTGAAGGTCAGCAATTTGTTCTGAAAGCACAAAGCCGGAAACGATGGCCAACCCCATAAGTAATGCTATGGGTATTAAAGCCTGCTTCCAGTTAAACTCTTTTACAATGGTTTCCATGGTTTCACCGGGTGCGGTGATCACATTTATCATGTTTCCAAACATGTTATTCTCCTACCCTTATTATGAAAATATCTAAGACGTTCGATGCCTTAGACTTAAAAAAGTTCCTTTGTTTGTCATTCATTTTCATTTTTTTCATCGGCAATAAATTCCAGGATATCTCCCGGCTGGCAATCCAGCACCCTGCAGACCGCTTCCAGGGTAGTGAACCGCACTGCTTTGGCCTTTTCCGTTTTCAGGATGGATAAATTGGCCTGGGTGATACCGACCTGTTCCGCAAGCTCTCCCAGAGAAATTTTCCGCCGGGCCATCATTACGTCTAAATTGATGCGGATGCTCATTAAACCGTGAAATGATGCTCTTCTTTTAATTCAACACCGATCCGGAATGCCTCTGCAATGACTAGGATAACCAGTCCGGCTATAATCACATGAATACTAACATGAATTTTTGAATGAACTATAATTGTTTCAAAATTCAATCGAGGTTCCAGGTATAGCATTTTGATTAGATTTGCCAACCCTTGGATCAATTCAATACCAATCATAGAAAATGCAATAATGTGAAGCCGCCTTCCATTTAAGACAATGAATGGATTTTTTTGCCGAACTGATTGAACAATCATCCATAGAGAATGGATAACCCACAATATGAGACCGAAAAAAATCAAGTTTAATAGAAAAAATACGACCATAAGCGTTTTTGGAACGGGCCTATCGATTTGAAACAGCCCTTTTGCATGTTCGATATTTACAGGAACAGTTTGATTGGAACCAAAGGTGGCTGTTCCCTGTTCATTTACAGAAAATTCAATGGGCGTTTTCAATCCTGATTTGTACTCCGTAATTCCCAATACGGGCCCGAGAAGCATTTTTCCCAAAAAGAAGATGGATGCTACAATGGACAGGTACAAGATAATTCGCAATACAATATCCGCTGTCACGACTAATTTATCATTCAGTATTTTTTGCAAAACAATCCTTTCAATGATTAAAATTGGGCGGTGAAGTTATTATAAGAAAAACCACTAAACAATAAATATTTATTGTTTTTCGATATATTATTATTGAGTTACCAATTTTCCGCCAGTTCGACAAAAAGGATATTTAAAATAATTTTCACTGAAAGCATCATATCCGTAACCAATAACACCCAATAGGTTTTCAGGAATATCTTTCCTATCCACAACCAGGTAGGGAATAACCTCATATGTTCCACTGGGTAGATTCAAATTGGTATAATCAAAATTAATTGTTATCTGTTTCTTGGGCTGTGCTATATATTCCCGTGTGATTATGGCATTATCCAGGTCCACAGAATAAGCCAGTTTTTTCGTCTTGCTATCCTGGATTAAAAGTCCCGTATGGATGTTACCATCCCGGGTTTGAATTTTTTTCAAATGGACAAAAAGATTACTCTTGTCCGGTATAATATCGATTTCCACTGAAACAACATTGTCATAATTTGAAGAAACCACTTCCGGGGATACAGTAGTATTTACCCCCACCATCCGATTCATATAAATTGTTTTTTTCAGTTCCCCCTTAATGGTAATCAACTTTTCATCTGCCACGACCTGCCCGGCCGCAAATTTAACCGATACCGTCGAGATGCTGTAATTCCCCATAAAAAAATGAATGGTGTATTCTCCATCTACGATAGCGCCGCTGGATACATCGTTGGCGGCAGGCAAAACCAATTCAAATGAACCGTCTATATCTGTTGTGGTTTTGATTCCCAGCCCTTCTGCCCACACTAATACATGCTCGTGGTAACCGTTGGGATAGTAATCCACTTTACCCAATTTTACATGGCCGGTGATAGTACGGTTTGGAATTTTATCATCCTCGAAAAAGGAATTTTCTTCGCAGGCGGTGACTAATAAAAATCCCAAGAAGTATAAGATGATATTTTTCATTAGAATTCTGCGCTGAAAGTAATGTATTTACGTGTATCTCTTAAGAGGAGGCCATCTAAGGTGGTTTCATTTTTTTTCAGGTTTCTTCCGGAATAGGACAATTTGCCTTTTACCGGTCCCGCGTTCAGCTTTAGTGTAAGACTCATATCATAGTTTGCAAAGGCCGGTAGTTCGATTTCTTTAAATCCTTCTCTGGGTAGGCGAATCCAACCCACCTGTTCACTTTCCATGAACCAGCGGAAGTCAAAAGAAACAAATCGCCATTTGCTGGTCATATTCCATGTTATCTTGGAAGCGGATTTAAACGGAAACAGGCTGAGATCGGAAATATTGTATTTTGAAAAACCAAATTCCCCTGTCAATCCTTCATTATAGCCTTTGATTTTTACCTTTCCTTCAAAACCACTCATATCCGCTGTACCTACATTTTCATAATATCCTACCGGCATACCCAATAAATAAGTCATTCGCATTTTGTTGATGAAATCATTCCTGAAAAAACTTCCCTGGAACTCAAGCTGGTCAATATTCTCCATTGCCTCAGGCTTGTTTATCACACTGACTCCAATCTCGAGGGATTTCATTTTTTCCGGGTAAAGTGCCGTCTGTCCCTCTCCTGGGATGTCCGTAAGGCTGATCTGCTGCTGCAGGGTAGGAAATTTCACATTTGAACCGGTGGTCACCCAAAACCCCAGAGTCTGGTTTGGCTGGCGCCGGGAAGCAATCGTGGAGAGCTTTACAATCGTTTCCTGCCAGTCATTTTCACCAAAATTCATAAACCCCTTATCCTCGTTCCCGGCCTGGTGTTCACTGCGATAAATTAACCTGGACTTGGAATCTATTACTTTGTCCTGGCGAATGCTCATATCCAAATCCGTCAACCATCTTCCTTCCGCGTCCCCTTTACTGTGAAGTTTAACCACCCCGGCATACCCGATTTGTTTCCGGTTTAGGTCAGCGCCTTTCAGCCCAATCTGGCTGATGTTGCTCATAGCCCGATCATCCCAGAAGCGCAAGACAGAATTTTCCATCTGGGCACTGAACATAAGTTCTGTCCGGTCTGTGGCAATGTATTTCCTGGATTCAAACTTTTTAGCGCTATGGTCCAGGTTGCGGGAGATCATTCCTGATAAATTATTGAGGCCTTGAATTTCAGATAAGCTGTGGTTACCGTATGCAAATTCTATTTCACCCAGGGGACCCAGTAACCCGGTGTACCGCAGGCCAAACAGCTTGTTGGTGGAATTGATTGTATTGTTGTCCCGGTGATTGTTATAGGTCTGCTTGTCCCGTGCCAAGTTGATGTCAAAATCGCCATAAAGCCAGGATCGTTTAAATTTTTGATTCATATCAGCTGAAGTATGAGTTAAGGAGGAAACCAGTCCTCCTTCCTCACTTTCAAATTCATCAAACTGGCGGCGGTAGGAACCCTGTTTTTGATTGAGAGAAATAAAAGATTCTCCAACTTGCAACTGTCCATTCGCATTCCAAAAGCCAGATTTATAACTGCCTAATTGTTGGGAAAATTTGAACCATTTATCCTTGGTATTCCTGGACACAATATTTACCACGCCGGAAAAAGCATCGGGACCGTAAAGCACCGAGTGCCCGCCCTTCACAATTTCAATCTGTTCAATATTCTGCATATCAACCAGTGATAAATCAAAAACATTATCAAAGGCACGGTTGAGACGAATCCCGTTATAAAGGATTAATACATCATCCGCATTCCCCGCACGGATTGATATTGTTTTCCTGCCGCTGAGGGATTCCTCAATCTGGACGCTTTGATCCGTGGCCAGGAGATCGCCTGCATCGGTAAAACCCCGCAGTTCAAATTCTTCGGATTGGATAATGGATACGGTTTGGGGCAGATCCTTTTCGATGGTCGGTTTGCGCCTGTCCCCGGCTGTTTCAATCGTTTCAAACTGGAGCACTCTGGGCATCATGCGGATATGGGGCGATTTGGACAGGCTGTCCACGCGGATAAAAAATTCTTCATACCCAATATGCTGGAATTTTACAATTTGATCATCATTGAACTGTCCTATATCCAGAACATAGTTTCCCGATTCGTCGCTGGATACACCATAATCCGAACCTTGGATGGTAATATTGACCCCTGTCAAAGAGGCATTTGTCAGCCGATCCTTGATGGAACCGGTGACTTCCTGTCCCCATAATGTTGAAATAGAAACAAATAAACAGATGAAATAATATTTTTTCATGATCCCTCGTCTGCGGCAGGCAGGCCGTCTTTATTTTCAGAAATAATGGTGTCTTTTATTTCCATAAAATAGGCATAGGCCGCTTCATAGTTATTATCAATTTTTTCATCTAGGATTGCATCTTCAATAGCGGATTTTATTTTGCCAACCGCGCGCCCTTCCTGTAATCCGCATACTTTCATGATTTCATCTCCCCGTACAGGGGATTGAAAGGCCTTCAGGGCATCCCGTTCCGTTACATTCTGCATTTTGGCTTCGACCCGCTCAAAATTTCCTATGTACTTACTTACTTTATGGGGATTTTTAGTTGTGATATCCGCTCGGCATAAAGTGAGCAGATCATCTATATCCTCCCCGGCAGCAACCATAACCCGTCGAACAGCAGAATCGGTAATTTCTTTCTTCGCCAATGCGATAGGGCGCAAATGAAGAAGTGTCAGCTTTTTGAGATAATCTTTCAATTCGTTAGATAGTTTCATCCGTTTGGCCACTTTATTGAGCATCCGTTCGCCCACCGCATCATGCCCGTGGAAAGTATAACCTTTTTGATTATCAATCCGTCGTGTGTTAGGCTTGGCAATATCATGGACCAAAGCAGCAAAACGCAGTTTCATTTTATCCGAGAGGTTAGCGGCATTATCCACCACCTGTATGGTGTGGTAAAAAATATCCTTATGGTGCCATTCACTGGTCTGGGCCATTCCGTACATAACGTGGATTTCTGGAAATACATGCTCCATTAAGCCCACTTTTTGTAGAATGTTCAAACCAACAGAAGGTTTAGGTGTGGATAGAATTTTGGTGAATTCGGTTGTGATCCGTTCTTCGGATACAATTTGGATACGCTCTGCCTGCCTTTGCATGGATTGATAACATTTTTCTTCAATACGAAATCCAAGGGCAGAGGCAAAATATGCGGCACGCATCATCCGCAAGGGGTCTTCTGAGAATGTTTCATCCGGATCCAGAGGTGTGACCAATTGTTTTACCATCAGGTCCTGGACCCCCTTATGAGGATCATGCAGTTCACCGAATTCTTTCGGTATCAAGCTCATGGCCATGGCATTAACGGTAAAATCCCGGCGAAGGAGGTCACCATTCAGGTCCGTGTAAACGATTTTTTTAGGTTTCCTGGAATCCGAATCATAGGCTTCTTCCCTGGCAGCGGTAACTTCAATGGGAATCGGTTTCGAAGGAATATGGGCAGTGGAAAATTTTGGGAAGGGAACCACTTTTTTGATTCCCATTTCTTTTGCCAACAATTTGGCAAATTCTATCCCGTCTCCTATAACCATGATATCAATTTCCTTCAGTTTTCGGTTGAGGAACAGGTCCCGTACCACACCGCCAACCACATAAACCTCTTTTTTATTCGCTTCGGCAATTTCTCCAATTTGCTTGAGGGTATAACGGGGCTCCGGTTGTATATCGAGTAAATGCTGGATATTTGCCATCTTAGAAATTAATACAAATATATTAGAGACGTATTGGCGATATATCTCCATATGTGATGGATGACACTTTTTTTGATGTTGGATATCCCTTACTTTCTGACCATGAGAATTCTACTCTCACTTCTGGTCTTATCATCCACGGCCTTGACCCAATTTGGTAAAGTGGAGGTTACCATTGATGATCGCCTCCTGCGGGAAAGTGAACGGCAGGAACTATCAATCCTCAGAGATGAAGTTACCCGCTTCTTTGCCGGGCGTATCTGGAATGAAGATTTCCAGGGGCTCAAGATTCCTCTCCATATTTCCATTGCCTTCCAGGGTGTGGCTCAAAAAGGCGGACTCAAAACATTCCACGCCCAGGCCCTCATTTCTGACGCCATGGATATCCGTTATTTCGACAAAGCTGTCCAATTTTATTTCAGTCCGGGAGGCGCCATCCATTTTGACCCGGTGGTTTTTGATCCACTGGGCAACTTCCTGGCTTTTTATGCTTATGCTGTAATGGCCGGGTATATGGACACCTACGACTTTTACGGCGGGAACCATGCCTATGACCAGGCGCGGGAGATTGCCCTGCGGGGGATTGCTTCTGATTTTCCCAAAGGATGGAGTACACGTATTCAGTTATTAAAAGAAGTAACCGGTAATAAAGGCCTCCGGGAAGCCCGTTTTGCCTATTACGTGGCTGTGGATCTATTCGACCAGGGGAAACCCGATGAGGCCTTAAAAGAATTTGGCTTTATGATGAACGGCCTGAAAAAAGTGGTTTATGGATTTCCCGTTGGTCGGATGCAGTATTTTTTAAAGGCCCATGCCATTGATATAACCCATAAATTGACCATCCTTGGTCAGGAAGAATCTTTAAAGTACCTTGCTGATGTTGACCCGGAACGAAAAAATATCTATTTGAAGAATATAAAGAAATAAAGATTTATTATTCTCTAACAATTTCCGCCGATCGTTTCTTGCGGCGAATATAGTAGTCAAAAACAACGCTGCCCCAATATAACCGCCGGAGGACGGTTTTATCCTTCACCTGGCGGACCTGCTTTACCCTTCGCCGCCGTTTCCAGACAACATGAAGGTGAGTGATTATCCATAGCAATGATTGAATGATGCCGAAAAAGTGGTTCATATCTAAACGAACCAGCGAATAGACTAATGCTACAAACTCCAATGCCAAGCGGATGGGTGTTAGGTATAATGTGAGGGGCAGGCTGTAATTGGACAAAACCATAAGCAATGAATTGCGGTGATTTAAATATTGTTTCTGACGGGAGAACATGGGCAGTGTCACGGCATTTTTATGAAAGACAACTGAACCGGGACTGGACCAGACTTCCCTGCCCATGAGATGAAATCGCCAGCATAAGTCAATCTCTTCCTGATGGGCGAAGAATGTTTCATCAAAGCCACCAGCTGTTTCAAAATCGTATTTCCGCACCATGATGGCGGTGCCGCTGGCCCAGAAAATAGGACGCATTTTATCATACTGACCTTCGTCTGCTTCCCGTTCCAGGAATACACGCCCTCGAACAAAGGGAAAGCCCAACACATCCAGCCAGCCGCCGGCACCGCCGGCATAGTCAAATTTTTCCCGTTCAAAAAAATTCAGTATTTTGGGCTGAACCGCCGCCACATTGGGATTAAGATTCATGAAATCCACTAAACCATCCAGCCAGTGATGATCCTGGACAGTATCATTATTCAGGAATACAACAAATTCTCCATCAGCGGCTCCGGCCCCGCGGTTGCATCCGCCGGCATAGCCGTAATTCCGGTCATTCTTGACCAACTTAACCTGGGGAAAATTTAGGCTCACCCAATCCGGGCTACCGTCGGTGGAAGCGTTATCCACCACAATAATTTCATAATTAGGATATGCTGTTTGAACGAGAGATTCCAAACATTCGGACAGCACCTCGGTCCCGTTCCAATGGGGAATGATAACAGAAACTAAAGGGTTAGACATCGTAATGAGGATATTAAGGAAAAAGGAAGAAGGAATAAGGCAATTTTATTTTGTCGTACAAACTCGCACCCTAAGTCTTCTTACTTTTTACTTTTTCCTTCTTCCTTTTTAAGGTCTTCAAGCAGTTTTTGGGCCACGGGATCGTTGGGATTTTTGTCCAGCCAATCTGCCAAAATCACTTCTGCTTCCGGTTTCATATCCAGTTGCTTGTAGGTATAGACCAATGAAGAAACTATCTGGGTGAAATTCTTCCGCCATTCTTCCATTTCTCTCTGGGTGATGCGGCGATCACCGTTTTCAACCGCTTTAAAATCAGCATAGAGTTCTTCAAAAATGGTGCGCCCAATTTCGAATGAATTCAATTGAGATATATAGACTTGTCCAAAATCGAGCCGGTCACGAATATCAATATCTTCACGGGTCATGAGGTTATCGACAATCCGTCGCAGTTCATCCTTATCCCCAAGTTCACCAAACAACCGTCCAACCTGGTAATAGAGATCCTTGGAATCATAGCGAATCGTTTTTTCAGGGATATTGTCCTGCATTTTGGCCATTACAGCCAAGGCTCTCGAGCGATGGTAGCCGGCCTTTTCCTGATCACTATTTTCATTATCCTTGAAGGCCATATAGTGAAAAGCGGCTAACTGCATATAAGCACTGCGAAGATTTTGCAGGAGGCGGATATTTGTAGTGGGGAAATAATAGACATCATCCCGCCCAAGATTCCTAAATAGATATCCTGGTTGATATTCTTTAGACCAAATTTCACCCTCTAATTTTTTCCACTCTCGGGCTTCGATGTCCTTTTCCCATACATCAGACCCATGACCAGACATCAGGTTGGTCCACATCCGCTCTTCACTAATGGGATTCCGGGGATTCACTTTATAGTCACGTACGCGGTAAACAAGGCCTTCCATTTCCAGAAAAGGATCCAAATCTAAGCGGTTGGACCCGGGTACAGTGACGGCAAAATAGATGGGATATTTCCACCGTGCATCGCTGATAATTTTTAATATCATCATATCTTTTACCATCAGGGCTGCACCGGCAAAAGTAGGATTTACTTTCCACTGAATAAATCCATCCTTGTTTTTATCTGACTTCTGTGTGGGGATTTGCACATTTCGAGCCTTCCAGGGCTGAAGTCCTGAAGCCACATCCATTATCTGGACATCAGTCATATTAATAAATCGCTCCAATTCTCGCCCATCTTGGTCCACCTGTCCCCGGCGTGAATCCCGCAGCTGGCGGATATACCATTCAGTATTGAGAAGACTTAAATTAGCTACTGTAACATCTTTACGTATCCCTTCTACCTCTTGTAAATACCATAACGGAAATGTATCATTATCACCATTAGTAAATAGAATGGCATTAGGTTCACAAGACTGCAAAATATTATAACTGTAGTCCCAGGCGAGACGGTTATCGGAGCGGTCGTGTTCGTGGTAGTTGGCTTTCAGCATCACGCCGGGCATAACCACCAGGAGGAGAGCCATGGTGCTGATAATAGCATTTTTTGCCGCTGGTTTATCCTTAAAAATTTGCCTCAATTTATCTCCCATGGCGGCAACGGCTATGGAAATCCACATAGAAAAAGCGAAGAAACTACCCACGTAAGAATAGTCCCGTTCCCTGGGTTGGGGGTTATCCTGGTTCACAAAAATAATAATGGCCAGACCCATCATGAGAAACAGGGCAAATACGGAAAAGGCCTGTTCCCGGTCCCGCTGGAAATGGTAAAACATACCCCAGAGTCCAAATAAAAATGCTAATGGTAAGCCGAACTGGAACCAGTCCACTCCATCTTCTTTAGCATTGGCACCATAGGCAGTCACATATTTTTCGGTGCTGGACCCCCGCCCGGCGAATTGCCAGAGAAAGTACCGCCAATACATTTTTTTCACTTGGTAGCTCCAGAAATAACCCCACTGTTTATCCATGCGGTAGGTCTTGTATTTCCGTTCCTGGGCCGATGTATATTTCTGGCCATTAGCGGGACGGCCTACGGCCGGAATTTCGTGTTTGGGCGGCAATCCATCGTAGCGGCGAGGGAATTGGAACATTTGACCATACTGCTCCCTTTCCATGTAGGCGATGGCTCGGGCCACGGTGGACGGGTCATTTTCATTAATCGCCGGTTCTTGTCCCGACCGGATGAAAATTGTGGCATAACTGGAATAGCCGATTAAAATGAGTACAATTGACGTAAGAGCTAAGGCGTACTGAAATTTTTTCATTACAATGGTGGCAATCATGGCTCCGGTGATAGCCAAACTCAGGATAATAACAAGATTCAGGCCAATGGAATCTACTAACTTCGGTGTTCCGTTAATGATGCCCACATTGATCACCAAATACACGACGCCGGTAATGGCGGTGGTGATGAGAAATCCTTTGTAAGAAAATTTATATTTACGGAAATAAATGATGAGGGCGATAAATGGCAGCGCCAACAGGTTCAACAGGTGGACACCGGTGGCGAGGCCAATCATATAGGCAATGATGAGAATGTACCGTTCATTTCCCTTTTCATCTGCCCGTTCCGCCCAGTGAAAAATAAGCCAAACCACAATAGCAGTGAAAAATGTTGAAAAACCATAGACTTCCGCTTCTACAGCGTTGAACCAATGGGAGTCTGTAAAAGCAAATGTGAAGGCTCCTACCAGTGATCCGCCAAAGGTAATAATGGCATCCATCTGGGTTTGAATTTTACCGCGGTAATTGGAGATCAATTTCACGGTGGAAAGGTAGAGGTACATGACCGCCAAGGCACTCACCAGGGGGGAAATCAAATTCACACGAAAGGCGATATCCGGGTTGAAGGGGATCATGGAAAAGACACGTCCGATAATTAAATAGAGCGGACTCCCCGGCGGATGGGGTACACCTAAAATATAGGATGTGGCGATGAATTCACCCGAATCCCAATAAGGCACCGTGTCGGCCATGGTGAGCAAATAGACCAAAAATGAGATCGCCAGGGCCACCCCGGCGAAAATGCGGTTCAAACGAATATAATCGGTATGGATCAAGTGTTAGTCTTTCTTCTCGTTTTTAGTCGCCTTTGGAGACTTAGTCGTTTTCTTTTTCGATTTGGGCTTTTCTTCTTTTGGCTCAGCTTCTACAGTCTTTTCAGCATCACTGGTTTCTCCGGACTCATCAGATTGTGCAGCACCCTCGCTATTTGTGGGTTCCCCTGAATCCTCGGGGGCCCCTGCCCTCTTTTTCTGTTCGTCGATAAAGTTGAGTTTCAGCTCGCTGAGGCTGTGGATAATATACTGCTCTTCCCATTCGCTGAGGTTGCCCTTCATTTTGGTTTGGAGCATATCCAACAGGTCGATATAATAGGTGGCCTGTTCCAGGTTTCGTTCCAGTTTATCGCTAACGGGATTTTTCACTTTTCCCAAAGATATCCATGCGCTCTGCACGAATGTATTCACCAGGTGGATAAATAATTGATCTTCTTTTTTCAGTTGTTCTTCGGCCATGATTCTCCTCTTGAGTGGCTTTAATTCAAATTCAGGGTAATTGTTTCATATATTGACAAAAACAGCCGAGGAAAATACGGTAAAAATGGTATTAATGATTGAGTAGTTTATATAGAAAGTTTGATCGACAACCATCCCCCGCCTGAATGACCCAGTCGGGCAGGTTGGTTATCGTAGACCCTGTCAAAAGTATCCGCCACGTCAATCAAGATGATTGACGAATTTGAACGACAAAGAAAGCACTCACGAAATATTCGCTTGCTCCAATTTATCCTGGTATTCTGCCATGAAACGGGTGCGGATCAATTCATGATCCGGTTGATTCAAATTGGGATCATCTTTCACTAACTCAAATGCAGCTTGGCGTGTTTTCCTCAGGATGGGGCCGTCGGTCACCATGTCGGCGATTTTATATTTCAAGAAGCCACTCTGGCGAATGCCGAAAAATTCTCCCGGTCCGCGTAGTTTCAGATCTTCATCGGAAATCACAAAACCATCATTGGTGGATTCCATGATTCCCAACCGCTTTTTAGAATTGTCCGTGAAATTTCGCCGAACGAGAATGCAGTAACTTTTTTCACTCCCCCGCCCCACACGGCCCCGAAGTTGGTGAAGCTGGGTGAGGCCAAAGCGATCCGCATGTTCAACAAGCATCACCGTGGCGTTGGGTATGTCGATCCCCACTTCGATCACCGTGGTTGAAATGAGAATGTGAATTTCATTGCGGGAATAAGCATCCATAACAGCGTCTTTCTCATCCTTTTTCATGCGCCCGTGAATGAGTCCCACCTCTAATTCCGGGAATACTTTTTCTGAAAGATTAGCATGCATTTCAACAGCGGCGGCCAAATCGGATTTTTCCGTCTCTTCTACCAATGGATAGACCACCATGCACTGGCGCCCGGCGGCCACTTCGGCCTTCATAAAATCGTATACTTTTTTTAGTCGTTGTTCGTCCACCACTTTGGTCACTACCGAGATGCGGTCCTTCGGCATTTCATCAATAATGGACAGATCCATATCACCGTGGTAGGTGATGGCCAATGTCCGGGGGATGGGTGTGGCTGTCATGGCCAACAAATGGGGATTCAGCCCCTTCGCTGTAAGGTCTCCCCTTTGGAGGACGCCAAAGCGGTGCTGTTCATCCACAATAGCCAAACCCAGTGCTTTGAAAGCCACATCTTTCTGAATGAGGGCATGAGTGCCGATAATGATATCGATCCGCCCTTCCGCCAAGCCATCGAGGATGGCTTTTCGTTCTTTTGCCGGGGTGCCTCCCACCAAAATGGCGCAAGTCATATGGGCCATTTTCGCATGTTTCTTGAAGGATTCATAATGCTGATGGGCCAGTATTTCTGTGGGCGCCATGACCGCTACCTGTACATCGTTGGCTACCGCAATGGCCGCCGCCAAAACAGAAACAATGGTCTTCCCCGAACCCACATCACCCTGCAAAAGTCGATTCATGGAAAAGGGCCGGGCCATGTCGTCTTTGATCTCTTTGATCACTTTTTTCTGGGCGTCAGTCAAATCGAAATCCAAACTGTCAGAAATAAGTTTCACCTGAGGGCCAATCTTTGTCAATGCTTTTGTCTCCGTCTGTTGAATGGCGGACTTTCGCAGGGCCATAAGCATTTGGAGAAAAAAATGTTCATCAAATTTTAATCGGCGGATGGCAGCATTCAATACATCCTCGGACTCAGCAAAATGGATATTCCGGAGGGCGCTGTTGATATGAGTTAGTCCGTTGGTTTTTCGAAATTCAGGGGAAAAATGGTCGGGAATTTCATTCAGAGAATCAGAAATGTTTTTGATGAGACGGCGAAGTCCACGGCTGTCCAGCTGGGTCTTTTTCAATTCCGCGGGAATGGAATAAAGGGGAATGACCAAACCCGAATTGACCGGATCTTCATCTTCTTTCAGTTTATCATATTCCGGGTGGACAATCTGAAAGCCATTGAAAAATTCCACTTTCCCACTCACGGCGAGGCGGCCCCCCACCTTAATTGCCTTTTTGATATAACTTGCGCCGTTGAACCATGTTAGGCTCATCATACCTTTACCATCAGATAAAATAGCTTGGAAGTATTGGCGGCGCTTTCCACGACGCATATCCGCCGCTTCTACCTTGCCGATGACAGTCGCTTCCTGATCTCTTTTCAATTTGGAGATGGGCGTGACCGTGGTGCGGTCTAAATGCTTTCGGGGATAATAATGGAGTAAATCCGACACCGTATTAATACCAATAGCAGATAGGACATCCGCCCGGGCCGGGCCTACGCCTTTGATGGATTGGAGAGATGTGGAAGTGGTAATTGAATTCACAGCGGCAAAATTATGACTTTATGCCAATGGAGATGGATTAAAATAAGGAATAGAAAAGAAGGAAGAAGGAAGAAGTTTCCTAAATCGAATGATCTTTGATTCCTTTTACTTATTCCTTAAATCTCAGTTCCATTCTTTGCGGTAGGTATATGTCACAATCTGTAATCCATTTGCGGGGATAGTGAGAGGGAAATGAATGGTGGAAGCATCTTCCTTGCGGTAATTGGCGGAAGCATCCCGGACCACCCAGTCGCCGAATATATGCTCAATGAGGCGCACCTTGATCTCATTATTTAAAGTATTTGTTACCTCAATGCGGATGTTCCCTTCTTCGCTCTTACGCTGGCGGTCGTAATTCAATACTGTTCTTTTGCCAACCACATCAAAGGCTCTTCCGGAGATGATGGTTGCCGTGGCCCCTTTGGGCACCTGGCGAATCTTATCTTCGCCCACGAATTCCACAGCACTGCCGGCACCGGTTTGATACAACTGGATCTTCCCCTGGGGCAGGGGTACGCCTAAATTATTGCTTTCAGTATTGGCGATTTGGTATTCAATGGCCAGGGGTTCTTCCCGTTTGCTTCGTTCATCATTTTCAAAAAGATACGTTTTCCGGAAGGACACTTTTTTCGGTGCGTATAAACGGGTGATAATGCTTTCTTCTCCCTTGAGACCCATCTTGCCCCCCAAGTGATAGATGTGGTAATCTCCCAACTGTTCTTCCTTGGGGCCCATGTCATCCTGTGGCGGAGCCATGGCCCGCTGCATCACCGGAGGCAGGGTAATGGATCCATTTTGCTTCAATTTTCCTTCCACCAGCAAAAGGGATAAATCGGTAAAATCTAGGTTGCTGTTATTTTTCACATAAGCATCCGCAATAAATTCGGCACCGCTGCCCGATTCATCCAGGATGAGGCGATAAATGGCATCCCAGTCAAATCCTCTCGAGAGATAAATTAGATTGCCCCTTACAGCACCCATTTTCTTCTTATAAATATTCCACGTTAAGGACGGTTTAAACATGACATTTTCCAACTTGCCCGGGGCATTGATATAATCAATTCGATTGCGGTTAAAGGAAATGACAGACCGTTTTCTCTCAATCGTGATTGTATTTCCCGCTACTTCCACTAAAGTACCGGTCATGGGTTTTTCATTAATCAGTTTAATATCAACTGTTTCTCCCAGGAATTCATAAAGGCGGTCCGCAAAATGAAACACATCTTGGTTCAGGCGCTGCATTTTGATTTTGGCGCCTTCCAAAGTAAGAAAAGGTGAATCTTTAATCATCCCTGCCGGGAGCAAATCCCAAGTGATATCGGATTCTCCACTTTCCACATTCCAAGCCACGGGCTGCTTGATGAGGGCAAAGCCGTCTTTGTAGAGGGTCATGATGGCATGATTAGATTGCCCCCACAAAATTGTTAATAAGCCTAATATTCCGATGATTTTTTTCATTGCAGCATGTCCATGTTTGCTTTTACAAGTTCAAATTCGGTCGTCATATCCTGTAGTTTCTGTTTTTCATGTTCCACCACATTCTCCGGTGCCCGATTTACAAAATTCTCATTAGCCAGTTTTTTCTTTACACCCAGCAGATGCCCTTCCAGCTCTGCCAAACGCTTTGAAAGACGCATATTTTCCTGCTCTAAATCTATTAATCCTTTGAGGGGAACAAACAGCTCCATTTTTTGCACCACCGCCGTAGCCGATTGATCCGGTTTTTCCAGGTCTTGCCCGAGGGTAATGTTATCAATCCGCCCCAAAGTACGTATTATTTCATCAAAGGATTCTATCAATTTTTGATGGCCGTTTACATTGCGAATCACCAAATCTGCCTTTTTAGCCGGGGGCACATTCATGCGGCTGCGGACTGTCCGAACTGCTGTAACAATTTCTTTCAGCAAGCCCATGGATTCATCCGCATCCTTATCTTTAAATGAAGCATCTCCATCCAGCCAGGGACTGACAATCAATTCTGCATCATCTTTATGGCGGAAATGAGACCACAATTCCTCTGTAATAAAGGGTGAAAAGGGATGCAGTAGTCTCAAAATACCTCTAATAACATACACCGCCACCGCCCGGGCTTTATCCGCCTTTTCGGGATCCTCCCCATAGAAACGGGTCTTGGCAATTTCAATGTACCAGTCACAGAAATCGCTCCATGTAAATTCATAAATGGCTTTGGCCGCCTCATTAAAGTGGAACCGGTTCAATTGGCGGTTTACTTTGATGGCTGTCTGGTTCAATTGCCTCAGAATCCACCGCTCCGGTAACTCGAGGTCCACATCACTCAAATCAATTTCCGGTGCTTGGCCCCCTTTCAAATTCATATTCACAAACCGGGAAGCATTCCACAGTTTATTCATAAAATTGCGCCCCACTTCTAAACGGGAGTCAGAGAATAATACATCCAATCCCTGGGGCGCCATGAGCATAATACCAAACCGCACCGCATCTGTACCGTATTTCTTGAACAGGTCAAAGGGGTCCGGTGAATTCCCCAATGATTTACTGAATTTTCGTCCTGTTTCATCCCGCAGGATAGAGGTGAAATACACATCCTTAAAAGGAATTTCATCCAGGAATTCATAACCGGCCATGATCATCCGCGCCACCCAGAAGAAAATAATGTCCGGGCCCGTGACCAAAACATCGGTGGGATAAAAAGTTTTCAGGTTTCTCTCTTCCTCCGGCCAAACGTGGACTGCAAAAGGCCAGAGCCACGATGAGGCCCAGGTGTCCAGCACATCTTCATCTTGGGTCCAGTTTTCAGGATCTTCAGGCCCAGCCACCGAAACGTGCAGTTTTTG
>DKQT01000004.1 GCA_002471845.1 Fidelibacterota bacterium UBA7301
GAGCTTCCAGATCCCCGATTGAAAAAACTAGCGCCCATATTCAACCCCGAAAAGGTCACTCCCGCCACTGTGGAATTCACCGATATTGCCGGCCTGGTTCGAGGCGCAAGTAAGGGGGAAGGATTAGGAAATCAATTCCTAGGGCAAATACGCCAAGTGACGGCCATTATCCACGTTGTACGGTGTTTTGATGATGAAGACGTAACACATGTTGAAGGTGGTGTAGACCCGGTGCGGGATGCAGAACTTATTGAAACAGAGCTGTTACTGGCAGACCTGGAAACGTTGGGAAAAAGAGTATTGAAAACTGAAAAAGCGGCCAAGTCAGGTGGGGGAAAAGAAAAAAAAGAACTAGATGTGATCCAGCAGTTGTTGAACCACTGCAACGAAGGACATCGGGCCAGGACATTCCAGGCTAATGAAGAAGAAACAGCCATTATTTGTTCTCTCCACTTACTGACTAGAAAACCCATTTTATATGTGGCCAATGTGGATGAAACAGAGATCACCCATGAGCAACGCGGTCACTTGGAAGAACAATTAGTTTATTTTGCTGAAAAAGAAGGAAACCTGGCGATTCGCCTGTGCGGTAAGCTGGAGCAGGAGATTGCTGTTTTGCCCGATGATGAAAAAGCCATGTTTTTAGAAGAATATAATCTTCCTGAGCCTGGTTTGAATAAATTGATCCATGCCGGTTTTAACCTTTTGGAGCTGGAGACTTATTTTACGGGCAGTTCCAAAGAAGTGCACGCCTGGACCATTAAACAAGGTGCAACCGCACCTGAAGCCGCGGGGGAAATCCATTCCGATTTTCAAAAAGGATTTATCAAAGCTGAAGTCATTAAATATGATGACCTTATTCGCTTGGGTTCAGAGAAAAGTGTTAAGGATGCTGGCTTGGCCCAGCTCCAAGGCAAAGACTATATTGTTCAGGATGGCGACTGCATTTACTTCCATTTTAATGTACAGAAAAAATGATAGGATGATTGACTGCATGTATGATTGTACAATTAATAATTTGATCTTCTCTTTTCTTCAACCAATCATTCATTCATTCATTCAACGGTTTTAATGTCGTGTGGTTTTTTATGATTCTCTCCTACATTATGGTTAGCATTTCAAGTGCTGGCCTGGTTCTGATCGGATTGAACCATTATTTCCATTTTTGGGCACAAAACCATATCACGCTTGATTTACTCATTAGTATCATTTTTATCGCCGCTGAGACTTTAGTAATGTTCTTTTTTGTAGGAACCGGGGTCAACATCAGAGAGTATCTTGAATCACACCCAGAACTGGGGAAAGACCTTTACCAACAAATGTATGCCATTAAACGAAAACTTTATCCACCCACCATGATGGTTACCATACTATTTATGGCTATGGTTATTTTGGATGGGGCCTTCTTTATAGGAAAAGTATCTGAATGGTGGTTTCACGGACTATACCTTCTTACAGTCTATTATTTTTATAAAGCAACTACCGTTCAGCATGCTTCATTCAAAGAAAGTACTGAAATTGTTCTGGCCATGACCCAACCCGAACGGTCCGATTCATAAAGAATTTAAACTTAACTTGGGTTTAATTTCGCCACGATAATGAAATTCACAATCTCTCTACTTATCCCCCTTGTCCTGTTTTTTGGCTGTGTCCAACAAGACCCGGGATGGGAGGAAGGACAGGTATATAAAGTTGAAACCCTGAATTCGCCAATCGGGAGTAATACGCCTGGATTCACAGAACTGGACCCATCAGAGACGGGAGTCACAGCCGCCAATGAGATCGGGGAGAAGGAAGTGCTGGAGAACCAGCATCTTATGGACGGCTCGGGTGTGGCTCTGGGCGATGTAAATGGGAACGGACTGGTAGATATTTATATCCCCCGAATTCGTGAATCAAATGTGCTTTATATCAACAAGGGAAATTGGACATTTGAAGATGTTACTACTTCAGCCGGAGTGGCCTGCGAAGGCCGTTATTCCAGCGGCTCTACCTTTGCAGATGTGGATGGGGATAGCGACCTGGATCTCATCGTCACTGCCCTGGGGGGTCCCAATAGTTTATTCATCAATGATGGCACAGGCAAATTCAACGAAAGAAAACTGGATTCATTTTTAGATAGGCCCGGGAGCACATCCTCCGCTTTGGCCGATGTAGATAATGATGGCGACCTTGACCTCTATATCACCAATTATAAACGCTTGGCTATTCGTGATTCCCTGCCACCGCCCGTAATCAGTTTTGACAATACATTGATGGAGATCACCAACAACCGCTGGATCGTCATGCCGCCATTTAATAAAGAATATGAGACAAAAGTGGTAAACAATATACTGTTGCGGTTTGAAATGGCGGAAGTGGACCAATTCTACCTCAATGACGGGAAGGGCAATTTCAACCTCATTGATATCACCCAGAGTCACTTCACCGATGAAAATGGCGAACCTATCCAAGATCATCTCCGGGATTGGGGGTTAATGGCCCAATTCAGGGATATCAATAACGACACCCATCCTGATATTTATATCTGTAACGATTTTGAAAGCCCTGACCGTGCCTGGATCAACAACGGTGACGGCACATTTCGGGCCCTTCCGAAGTTGGCCATTCGCCATACAAGTAACTCATCCATGGCAGTGGACTTCTCTGATTTGAATAATGACGGCACCCAGGATTTCTTTGTTACGGACATGATGAGCCAATCCCACATCCTGCAAAAGACCCAAATGGGCACCATGGCGCCGACACCCCTATCCATTGGCGAAATTGATAACCGCCCCCAGTATATGCATAATACGCTATTTCTAAATCGCGGCGATCATACCTTCAGCGAAATTTCTCAGTTCAGTAATACCCATGCATCGGAGTGGTCCTGGGCCAGCATGTTCATGGATGTGGACCTGGACGGCCACGAAGATATTCTCATCACTACGGGCCACATGTATGATGTACAGGATTCCGATTCCAATGAGCGACAAAAGGCTGCCTTGCCCCAAGTAGCATCCTTCGACGAATATAAACGGATGCTGTTTGATTATCCCACCTTAGAGTTGAAAAATATTGCCTTTCGAAATCGGGGCAATCTCAAGTTTGAAACAGTCCCAGATGGCTGGGGCTTAGGCTTGAACAAAGACATTTCACACGGGATGGCCTCTGCTGACCTAGATAATGACGGTGACTTGGATATTGTTATCAACCGTCTGAATCAAACGGTCGGCCTTTTCCGGAATAATTCTGACGCGCCACGCATTGCCATACGCCTCAAAGGAGGGGCCGGTAATTCCGCCGCCATCGGCGCCAAGATATTGTTGAAAGGCGGACCTGTTTATCAAAGCAGGGAAGTCATATCTGGCGGACGTTATCTTTCCGGGAATGATCCTCTCCAGGTCTTTGCTACCGGGGATGGCTTCTTGACCGCCGAAATCTACTGGCGGGACGGGACTATGACGATCGTGGATTCGTTGACGGCCAACAACCTGTACACCATCCGCCAGATCAATACCATCCGCGCGCCAAAAAAGGATAATGAAGTAAAACCGATCTTCACCGATGCTAGCGACTTGCTGGATCATACCCATCATGAAGATCCCTTCGATGATTTTTCAAACCAGAGTTTGCTGCCGAACCGCTTTAGTCAACTTGGGCCCGGCGTTATTTGGATGGACGCCGACAAAGATGGAGATGAAGATATTTTCATTGCTGGCGGACGGGGAGGCTCCATTGATCATTTTGAAAATATAGACGGCCAATCCTTCACACCTTTATCAGTAAAAAAGGGGTTAAACCAGGATATAACCACAATCCTGAGTTTCGTTGACGGAGAAGGAAACCGTGGAATTATAACGGCCATGGGCAATTTTGAATCTGCAGAGGCAACGGTAAGCTTTATTTCTACCTATTCCAAAAAAGCACAGGATGAATTTGAAAGTTTAAAGCATATGGTAGGGCCCATATCCCAGGCTGATGTGGACGGGGATGGAGACTTGGATGTATTTGTCGGTGGCCGTGTGATCCCAAATGAATACCCAAAACCTGCTTCTTCCATTCTATATAAAAATGAGCATGGAAAGCTCATCTCCGACTCAAAGAATGCTTCTCTGTTCAACGACATCGGCCTTGTCTCCGGTTCCGTCTTCAGCGATATAGATAATGACAGTGACCCTGATCTCATCCTCGCTATAGAGTGGGGGCCTGTAACTGTACTTCAAAATAACGGCGGACAGTTTAAAGATGTAACCGCCAATATCGGACTATCTAATTATAAAGGATGGTGGAACGGCGTAGCCACGGGCGATTTTAACGAGGATGGTCTTTTGGATATTGTGGCCACAAACTGGGGTGTGAATACCAAGTATCATTTTTCAACGGACCATCCCCGAAAAGTTTATTTTGACGATTTTGACAATAACAATGTGCTGGATATTGTGGAAGCTCACTACGATGACGAGTTACAGGATCTCGTTCCGGAAAGGGGATTTTCCTGCATAACCAATGCTATGCCCTTTGTCCGAGAAGAAAAAGAAACCTTCCTCAATTATGCCCAATCTAGTTTGGGGGATATTTTTGGCAATTCATTAAATAGCGCTCCCCATCTTGAAGCAAACACACTGGAGAGCATGGTCTTCATCAATAATGGAAATGGGTTCGATCCGGTGGTATTGCCCTTCGAAGCCCAGATTACCACAGCCATGCACGCCGGCGTTGCGGATATCAATGGGGACGGTCATGAAGATATTTTCTTGAGCCAGAATTTCTTTGCCGTTCAAAAAGAGACAGATCGGAATGATTCAGGTCGCGGGCTTGTAATTCTGGGTAATGGAAGAGGTGAATTTCAAGCCTTGCCTGGCCACAAGAGCGGCATTTTAGTTTACGGCGAACAGCGTGGCGCCGCTTTTGCGGATTTTGACCGAGATGGCCGGTTGGACCTACTGGTCTCTCAAAATGGAGCAAAAACAAAATTGTTCAGGAATGTGAATAGTAAGCCCGGCATTCGTATCCGCCTCAACGGGCCTAAACAGAATCCCTTTTCATTTGGAGCAAAAGTTCGCTTTCAATACACGGACGGGTCCTTGGGGCCCGTTCGTGAGATTCAATCGGGTTCAGGATATTGGTCTCAAAATTCTCCCGTTCAAGTTTTGGGAAAGAAAGGGAATGAAACCCATATAAAAATACAATGGCCCAATGGGTCTTTCACCACCGAGCCATTGCAGGGAAATTCTGTAACGCTGAATTATAGCGGAGACTAATCCACCATTTTCCAGAAGGCGATACCGCCCGCCTGTTTGCCGATCTCGGCAATATCCACTTTTTCTAATTTCTTAAGGTCAAACACTTCCACTGCCCCGGGCTGTTTCCCAATGCCTTCTACGGAGACAAAGGCGAAGCGACTGTCCGGTGAAATGACCACCCCGTGTGTAACCTTACGGGTGTTCTTGAACTTGGCGATCTCTTTGCCTGTTTCAAGGTTCCACACACCTGTTTTGGCGGCCCCCTTGTAAGTCACTACCAAGAGTTTTCCATCGCGGCTTACTTCACAATTGTAAGGCGCTTTATCCGTTTTAAAGGTGCGGACCACTTCCCATTTATCCACATCAATTTCCACCACATTGTCCGTGCCGTTGTTCACCACATAAACCAGCTTATCATTGGGGTGGGGATAAACCCAAGTAGGTTTTTCGGGGGGCATTTTATGCTTCATCTTGTCCATGGCCCCTTTTTTCATTTTGTCGTGGTCCATTTTATTCATTTTCATCTTTTTGGGAGCGGTGGACATGGTGCGGCGGAGTTGCATAGTCATGGCATCAATCTCGTATAATTCACCGGACATCATGGCCACGGAATAATGACGCAGCCCGTTATTCAAAAGCCGGGAGCCGTGGGGCATGATACCAGTTTCCACCCGTTCGATCTCAATCATTTCATCAGGGTCAACAATGGAAACAGTGCTGGCTTCACTATGACCGCCATGGAGGTTAAAATTCACAATGTAAAGCAATCCTGTGGCCTTGGATATTCCCATGGTGGCCGGAAATAAACCTAACTCAACACGGTTCACCATTTCATCCGATCCTGTTTTATATTTATACAAGTGACCGAATGGCAATCCATGGGCCATGGACAAATACCAATAATCTCCATCTGGAGATACAGTAATGCCATGAGGCCCCTCTATCTCTACCGGCCAAACACCAACCGGGATTCGTTTTTCAACATAAGCTTTTTTGCCATCAAAACGAATGAGGGCAACTTCATCTTCAGATTCAGCTGTACAGTACACATAGTAATCTCTAGCGTTTAAAGTAACTACACTGAATAAAAGTAAAATATGAAATATTATTTTCATTGTTTCTCCTACCTTGTTCCCATTGTTTGGTCATCTTCTAATTTCACGGCCCAAAGACCATTATTCATGTCTGAAAAATAAATCAATCCTTTGTAGGGCATTGTACCCCATACATTGGGACGGTTGGACATAAAGCCATCCGGATCGCTTGAGAGAAAAAATGCAATTTCACGGCCTTGAGCATAAATATCTCCCAGCAATTCACCGGAGATATCTACGATTCTCAAACCACCCTGATAATAGGAGGCAAGTAAAGTATCCCCATGGACCCAATGGTTATGTGATCCTGCTTCCGGCACTTGGTAAACAGCAGACTCTTTGGGATTATCTGTATCAGAAAAATCAAGAAAATGGAAGCCCCCGGCCATGCCAAATTGATTTCCCCATTCGTCTCCTGTAACAATGTAAAACTTATCTGTGGATTGGCTGATAAAGGGGAAGGCGGCATGGTTATGTCCGTTGCGATCTGCCATGCTTCCAAGCTTAACCGGGTTACCGGGGCTACCCTGTCCTGCTTTGGCCAGGAATGGATTAAACTGAATTTTCGAGCGATTCTTTTCACTAAATTTTACACCGCCTACATCTACCACATGTACGCCATCGGCCCAGTTGGATGAATAGGCGAGACCGTCAATAACCCAAACATCATGAACGCCATGACCCGGGGTGCTTAATTCGTATCTCCCCACACGAAATGGGTTGCTTGGGTCCTCAATATTGATAATATCATATTTACGTCCGTTATTCACGGCATAAACGTGGTTATCAAAAACAAAAACATTATGGACGCCACCGGTCATATCATCATTGAACTCGGCGGTAATTTTAACATCAAAAGGGTTACGCACATCCAGAACTACAAACCCGTTTTTCCTGTTGGATGCACCTTCACGGGTTATCACGCAAACGGTCCCATCTTCAGATACTTTTACATCATTTACTGTTCTGGCATCTACCGTGATTGTATCAATAATAATCATATTTGATGGATCAGTTACATCCCAAAAATAGGCTTCCCCATTAGCACTCCAGGTGCCCGTTACGGCAAAATCTTTTCCCTTATACTGTCCGATTCCAGGCCATACCCAAAGATCAGAAGTATTTACATCTGAGATAGTACCGTGTCCGACAACCTGTACCCGTTTTTGAACATTGCGTGGTATAACTTTGATGATTTTTCTAGCAGAATAGCCGCTGGAATGGGCTGTAATTGCATAAAGGCCTGGCGTTTCAGCCACAAATTTACCTTCTGCTGTCAGCATACCGGAGGCAGGCAAGCCAATCCCATATTCCGCTTTCCCCGAATAGGAAAAACGCACGGGAACACCATCCACTTCTTTACCAGAACGGCTCAAAGTTTTGGCTGTAAAATTGAGAACATCACCCGTGCGGATATTATCCGATTCTGCAGATAGGGTAACTTTGCGGACCGGATTTTTTACTACACGTACATCTACTGATTCAACAATATCATCGGCAGCGGCTGTAATAGTAATTTTACCGGATTTGTTTGCATTCAGGTTTCCATGCATATCGAAATCTGCTATATCCGAATTGCTTGATGTAAGCGTCACTTCGGTGTTATTCCTCACCAAGTCAGCCTGATCATAGGCTGTCGTACTGTAATTAACAGCTGTACCAACATAGACCTTGGATTGGGGGTCATCAAATACAATTTTTTCTAAAGGCGGGTAGGGCACTTGAATTACCATTTTATCAACAATTCGATCCTCCCGTTTTTGGGAGATGCTGCGTACACTAAGGGAAAGTTTCCCGGGCTTATAAGCTTTTACTGTAACCTTTGCGATACCGGTAGAATCACTGATCCTCGGTTTCGATTCCAGAGCACGGCGTGGTCGGCCGTAAGCATAGAATGGATTATTTGCCAATTCACCATCCTGGTTAAGTAATTTAATAGTGACTTCACCTGTTTCACCTATATGGAGAAAAAGTGAATCGGGTTCAAATTCAAAATGCAGTGAATCCTTTTTCACTTCCTCTTTTTCCTGGGCTGCGATTATACAAAAACCGAAAAGGAATATTGATAGTAATTTTTTCATGGTTTTCCTCATTTCAATTATGGTGTGCTGGCATCTTTTTTCTCGTCATCTTCAATCTGGATACAGTACAACCCGCTATTCATATCTGCAATAAAGATATAATCTTTGTAAGGCTGGGCACCCCAAACCATGGGTGCGTTGGGAATCTTTCCTTCTTTATGGGCTGACTGGAAAACGCCGATTTCGCGGCCTTGCTTATATAAATCACCGAGCAATTCTCCTGAAATATCCAGAATTCTCAATCCGCCCTGGTAATTCCCGGCTATAAGTATATCCCCATCCACCCACAAGTTGTGGCTACCGGCCTCGGGTACCTGATAAAGTGCATCCTCTTTTGGATTGGCTGGATCATTAAAATTTAAGAAGTGAAAACCGCCACGAGGATTGGAGGGCCTGCCTCTGGTCGCCTGCACCCCCCAAGGAAAGTTTTCATCCCCTGCGATAATATAGAAATTTCCAGTTGATTCGCTCAAAAATGGAAATGCTGCATGATTACGTCCTGTTGGATCTCCCATTTCAGCCAGCTTTATCGGATTTGAGGGGCTTCCTTGTCCGGCCTTCATGAGCAGGGGGTTGTATTGAAGTGCAGAACGGTTTTTTTCATTGAATTTCAAACCGCCAATATCAACTGCAACTACACCGTCTCCCCAGTTGGATGAATAGGCAACCCCATTTTCAATCCAAACATCATGGATGCTGTGACCCGGTGTATCCAATTCAAAAACACCAACGCGGAAAGGATTTTTAGGGTCTTTAATATTGATAATGTCATACTTGCGGCCATTATTCACCGCATATACATGGTTATCGTTGATAAACACATTATGAACACCGCCAGTCATGTCATCGTTGAACTCAGCGGAGATTGTTACATTATAAGGGTCTGATACATCCAGAATGACAAAACCATTCTTTCGATCGGAAGCGCCTTCCCGGGTAATGACTCCCACACGTCCGTCTTCAGATATTTTTACATCATTTACAGTCCGCGCATCCACTGTAATTGTATCAATAATAATGAGGGTGTCCGGATTGGTCACATCCCAAAAATAGGCCTCCCCATTGGATCCCCAAGTGCCCGTTACAGCAAAGTCTTTTCCTTCGTGTTTACCGATTCCCGACCACACCCATAGGTCACTGGTAAGCACTTCTGAAATTAAACCGTGACCTACTTTTTTAATTTTCTTTTTCACATTCCGGGGCACAGCTTTGATCAATTGCTGGTCAGAAAATCCACCAGATGAAGCGGTGATTGTGTATAATCCAGCTGTTTCAGCTACAAAGCGGCCATCTTCCGTAATCATACCTGAGGCAGGCAATCCAAATTCACCATAATCTGCCTGACCTGAATAAGTGAAATCAATAGGTGCGTCTTCAACTTCACGGCCGGAACGGTTTAACGCCTGCGCATCAAAATGAAGAACATCCCCCGTACGAATTTCTGTTTTATCCGTGGTAAGCGTAAGGCTACGAACCGGATTTTTCATCACCCTTATATTCATAGATTCGGTTATATTCCCTGCTGAGGCTGTAATGGTGACTCTTCCTACTCTCCTTGTTTCCAGATTCCCGAACAGGTCAAAATCAGCTACACTGGTATTGCTCGACTCCATTGTGACTTCTGTATCACTTCTGTCCAGTCCCGCTTCGTCTGAAACCTTAACGCTAAAATGGGTGAAAGTACCTACATATAATCGTGTCCTTGACTTTTCAAACGTCACTTTTGAAATAGGCGGAAAGGGAACATTGATCTTGATTTTATCACGGATCCGATCATCTCGTTTTACGGTGATGCTCTGCACACTAAGTGTCAATTCTCCTGGTTTATATACCTTTACAGTAACCGTTGCCACACCGGTGGAATCACTGATTCTTGGTGAAACAGTCAATGTTTTACGTGGACTTCCAAAAACGTAAAATGGGCTCTCAGCCAAGTCACCATTTTCTTTTAAAAGTTTAATTGTAATCTGCATTGATTCGCCCACGTGCATATCTAGAGAGTCGTACTCAAATTCGAAATGGTATTTTTC
>DKQT01000024.1:0-3204 GCA_002471845.1 Fidelibacterota bacterium UBA7301
ACAGGGCCCCAATAACCCGGAAAGTGCAATAACTGGACTACGAATTTTCTATACTGGACTACCCATCTTAGGTACGCTTATCGCAATGTGGGTAATGAACACCTACGATATTGATGAAGAAAGAGCTGCTGAAAATCGGGCAGAGTTAGCTGCTCGTAAAGCAGAAGGTTAAAAAATTGACGGTGGAATACTAATTTGATTAAGGAAATAAATATGGAAAATAAAATAGGCATAGATCTTGGAGGTACTAAAATTGAAGGTGTTTTGCTGGATGAAAATCACACTGTAATTAAACGGGAGCGTGTGCTCACGGAACGGGAAAATGGGTATGAATCCATTATCCAAAAAATTATCGAGTTGGCCCAAGTTTTAATTGCGTCTGGGGATGTAAAAGGTCCAATCGGCATTTGTACGCCCGGCGCCATTGATCCCACTAGCAGTAAAATGAAAAACAGCAATACAATTTGTTTGATCGGGCAGCCACTCAGGGAAGATTTGGAACAAGAGCTGGGAGTTCCGGTCTTTATGGAAAATGATGCCAATTGTTTTGCCCTGGCCGAAGCCACCCTGGGCGCCGCCCAGGGATATGGCGTTGTATTCGGTGTCATCCTTGGCACCGGGTGCGGCGGGGGTATAGTCATCAATAATAAAATTCATTCGGGGCCTAACAGGATCAGCGGTGAATGGGGGCATCACGTGCTTTATCCCAATGGTAAATCCTGTTACTGCGGTAATAATGGATGTACAGAACAGTATATTTCGGGAACTGCATTAGAGAATCATTGGCATGAATTAGCCGGGGAATTTCAGTCCGTAGCAGACATTGTTAATAAAAAACTTTATCAAGATCATCCCGAATGGAAAGAAACATTCCTGCTGAACTTCGGCCGCGGCCTGGCAAACGTAATTGATATCCTCGACCCGGATGCGATTGTGATTGGCGGCGGTGTATCCAATGTGGATTTCCTGTATTCGGAGGGGAAAAAATCTGTTTACAAAGAAACATTCAGTGAACACGTGGTAACGCCCATTATTCGAAACCAATTGGGGGATTCTGCCGGTGTGTTTGGGGCTGCTATGCTGGGGGAGATCTTTTGAAATTCGCGAAATGGCTCTATAATTTATCCGGGACAGATCACCTTATCATTATGGCATTTTTTGCCATTGGATTGGGATTATCCTACTTTACTATTATTGTTTTACGGGCCTGGCACGAAAAATTGCACGGGAGCATTAAATATACCCATGCAGTACGGATAACGCCATTTGGTTTAGTGGGAATCGCACTAGCTTATATGGTTATACTTTATATGTCTATGGGAGAAATGATAACGCGCTGGGTGGCAAAACTCAGCCAATAATTTTGAAATTTAATGGAATAATAACTTACAATTTTTCAATCGATTAATAACAATCATTTGTATTTCATCCCACCTTCCTGTGAGCCCACCCGATAAATCGGGATGGGGCAGATTTGTATTTTCTCTCCATTTGGGGGGCAACAATTAATGGCTAAGTAGTCTTCTCTCCTGTTCGACAACCTCCCCAAGTTGTCGTTTTTTCCATCGGAAACTCTGAAAACGTTAAGCAAGGATGCTTGACGATGACTCGCTCAGGTTATAAAAGGAATTATTTTTTCTTTTTCCTTTTCATCTGCATCAATTTCCAAGCCACTTTAGGAATGCGTTCCAATTCATTCATTTCGCCGGCACCCTTGAGCCATTCTCCACCGTCAATTGTTACTACTTCACCATTGATATATCCCGCCTGATCGCTGACCAAATAAGAAGCTAGATTGGCCAATTCAATATGTTCTCCCACTCTTTTTAAGGGAATACGTTCCTTCATCTTTTTTTGAATCCCTAACCCGGGAGGCGCCAATCTTGACCATGCCCCTTTAGTGGGAAATGGCCCGGGAGCAATAGCCACTGTACGAATCCCGTATTTGGCCCATTCAACGGCTAATGAACGGGTCATGGCTAACACACCAGCTTTGGCGCAGGCAGAGGGCACCACATAGCCTGATCCAGTCCAAGCATAGGTAGTTACAATATTTAATATGACGCCGCCTTTATTTTCCCGCATCACCTTGCCTGCGGCCTGGGTGCAAAAAAACGTACCATTTAAAACAATATCCACCACTGTTTTAAATCCGTTTGGACTCAAGTCTTCCGTAGGACTGATGAAATTCCCGGCAGCATTGTTGAGTAAAATGTCAATCTTGCCAAATTCATTTACGGTTTGGTCCACCATATTTTGCACCTGATCCGGATCCCTAACGTCACAGGTAATGGCCAACACCTTGACACCATGCTGGCGTAATTCTTCTGCTGTTTCATTGATCACTTTTTGCCGACGGCTGGTAATCACTAAATTAGCTCCCAATTCGGCAAAACGGGTGGCCATGGATTTCCCCAATCCCGTACCTCCCCCAGTTATAATGATGGTCTTGTCTTTTAATAATCCTGATTCAAACATGAATAATTTCCTTTTTCATTACCAAATAATCTAAGTTATAGAAACAAAAAAGCCCCACATTTCTGCAGGGCTTTTTTACTGATTATAAAACTAAAGTTTTAGTTATTATTACCATCATCACATGGTGGTGGTGTGACGGTAGCGCCATCATCAGGATCACCAGGTCTGTTTACAGTAACTGAACCATCTTCATTCATTGTATATTCACCAACCTGGAGCCATCTCTCACTACCATCAGGCTTTGCAACCATAATTGAACCATCTTCATTCCCAGGGAATCCACCACAATCACCGCTAGGATCACAATTGACAGGATTACCATCAGCATCTTCATGCCAGACAGCATAAGGACCATCTTCAGGACCGTTGTCTGGATCACCATCAGAGTCTAGCCAATATTCGGATTCGCCATTCATCATGGCTCCACAATTGCCATCCCAATGATTGTTGGGGTAGTGTTGTGGGCCATCACCGCCGCCATCATCATGATGGTGGTTTTGCCAATCTGCTTCGGAGTTCCCTGCAAAATCACACTGGTCGCAATGGCCATGTCTATCATCGTCACTATTGTAAATGTGATCGCAACCTTCTTGATCACAGTGACCATGTCTATCATCGTCACTATTGTAAATGTGATCGCATTTGTCACAATGACCATGGCGATCGCCTTCACCACTGAATACGTAGTCACATTGGTCACAATGACCATGCTCCTCACCTGCTGTG
>DKQT01000024.1:3568-13882 GCA_002471845.1 Fidelibacterota bacterium UBA7301
CGCCTGTGGCATGCAGTGATCAGGATTGGCATCACAGTGGCCGCGCCAATCATCATCAGTATTTCCTACAAAATCACATCCTTCATATCTACATTGTCCACCTTCATGGTCACCTCCTTGGTCACCACAAGGTGGCGGGGTGATCGTAGCACCATTATCTGGTTCACCTTCTTTATTGACTGTTAATGAACCATTACTTTGATTAATGGAAAATTCACCGAGTTGCAATGTCCTAGGACTTCCGTCAGGTCGTGGTACATCCACTGAACCGTCATCATGAAACCTAAAACCGCAATCATCTTGATTTCCTGTTTGTGCTGCAACCAAGGCCAAGGCCATCATGGCTGCAAATAATAACTTGATTAACTTCATTTCATCCTCCTTGATGAGTTTAGTTTAAGATTACTTATCAAGTTTTTCCCCCATTAATACTGCAATCTAATCTTTTATAATCAATTTTCACGTGATATACCGCACATCATTTTCGGTCTTGAATCAACCGGCCTAATTCCGCTGTTGAACGGTTGAATTCCATTTCAAATGAGCCATAATAATCATTCACTTCATAAAAATACTTGGCCGCATCCCGATCCACCACATGGTAATTACCCAATAAAACATCTGGGGATGGGAAAAGAAGTTCTATCCCCGGCTTAAAGTACCCTAATGTTAACTCAAGATCAGGGTTCATCTCAAGCACCTTTTTCATAACCAGTACATCATACAATCGCTGTTCATCTTTGTCCCGCGAAACTAAAATAGTGAAACTGTCTTCCCTAGGATTAGCACCGCGCTTATTTAATTCTTTCAATACATTCTTATAGGATTCAGTTATACTGATATATTTTGTTTCTGCAGTGGGGCGCACAAATGGTTTTTGAACCGTGGCTTTCCCTTTAATCGAATAACTCAATTGTAATGCTTTACCAGGGGGAATATTGCGGATATCATTGGCCAGGCGTGTAACCTCGAAACCCGCCGGATCGGCCTCCGATTCCAGAAAATAAATCACTTTTTCAGGGTCAATATATTGGTGATAACCCAGTTTTCCAATTACATCCAGCAGCATCCGCCTGACGAGGATACTTTCACCCGGGACTTTCCCTTCCATCAAACTTTTGTATGGCTCCCGCACCATCAATGTTTTATCTTTTTCTGCCCGCTTTTTCACTTCGGCCGTAATATCCTGGAATATGGGACTTTCAAAAATAAAGCTTAAATCAAAGACGTCTGAGTGCTGTACCCGGTAAGCATTGGGGAATGAACGATTACCGAATGCATTAAACAGTTCAGAATCTTGGGGAATGACGCGGCTGAAATTGTCTTCACTCTCGGTGATAATATGGGGTGTTATAACAACAATTACTTCCTTTTTCACAACTTGTTCAGCTGAGACGGCAAACATCCTGCCTATCAAAGGAAGGTCTTTCAAAATCGGTACACCGCCTTCATTTTCAGTGGTTTTTTTATTGATTAATCCACCAATGATGAAAGGTGTATTATTGGCAACTCTAACGAAAGACTGGACCTTGCGGTTATTAATAATCGGGGCTGATTCAACCGCAGAACCGCCGGTGGCGCCAATCCGTTCTTCTGTTTCACTGATAATGGTTTCAACCTGGAGGGTGACCCGCGAGCCGTCTTCACTGATCCGCGGCCGCAAATTCAGCACAATGCCAACCGGGATATAGTCCACTGATCTGGTCTGGGAAATCTGAGTATCGGTTGTTTTCACAATGGGAATCTGCTGTCCGACCTGGATCCTGGCCTGGCGGCCATCCAGCACAAGGACAGATGGTTTGGATAAAATTTCGGCCGCTTTATTACTGATCAGCGCATCAATATTGGCGCGAAAATTGGATGCAGTGCCCATGAGGGTGCGGTCCAGCACAACTGTAAAGGGTGATATTGATCCGCCTAGGGGCGGTGGAAAGGTGGCTGAATATCCTTGGCCAGCATTTGAAAAATCAATCCCCAATTCATCCAATTGATCAGAATTCAACTCCAGGACCAAGGCTTCAATGACAATTTGATTGGCGGGAACATCAATTTTATTCTGGATCAAATCCAGCAAACGCGCCACCGAATTGAAATCCCCCGGTTTATAGCCGACCAATAGGCGCTGCATTGGTTCCCCGCTGGTTGTATTATCCAGGATCACGCCGCCCAGATCCACACCGAGAGCAGATTTTTTACTGGAGGATTTAGAGGTGCTTTTTTCAACCAGTGAAACAGTCTCTGTATCAGGGAGTTTGATTATGATCGGCAATACCCCCGCCGCGTTTAAATTGGAAATTTTTTTTGAAAATTGGGGCGTAAAATTATTTTCGCCGTTGATTTCACCTTTCCCGGATTTGAATTCCACTATGGAATAACCCAATGTTTTCAGGATGGCCAGAGCGCGGTCTGTTTGAATATAGCTGAGCTTAACCACTTCATAATCCAACTCACGGAGGGAAGATAAACTGCTGCCTACAGGTTTTTGTGTAACACTAGCGGGCGGGCGCTGTTGTGACCAAAGAATAGAAAAAATAATAATCAGAAAAGTGAATTTTCGCATCATTCGGGCGCCACCAGTTTTATGGAAAAGGAAACAGACATGCCATCAAATGAAGCAGAAACATGACCATTTTCTTTATAATTATAATACCCCTGAGAAGAACTATAGGATGAAGATGGAATAAAAAATGCCAATGCTTCAAAAGATGACCCAACTTCACTATCCATGGTAACCGTTATATTTGAGGATGAACTAAAACTATGGCCATCAATCGTTCCCCCGACAGCGTCCATCATCATTTTCATACTTACAAAAGCATCAATTGAATCTTTATGAACCTTACGCTCAACAGTAGCAGTCAGTTTTACACTGTCGTTCAAACGGACAATATCATCGGAAATGGTAAGCGTAAGGATAAAATTATTATTGCTTACGGTACTGGATTTTTCCGTATTTATGACTTTATCACCACAGGATATGAAACATAGTACAAGTCCTGCCAGTGCCGCATTTACCATTATCCACCGATATATAGATATATCGGACAAATTATATAAATTGATAGTTCTCATCCATTTTCCTCGGAATCAGTGCACCTCAATTGTAACCTATTTATCGGACTAAAGTAAACATCTTTTTAATTAACCTATTATTTCCTTTATTCCATGATAAAGTGTGTTCCCTTCTTGTGATTCTATTCAATCTCAAATAACTTCATCCCGTTAATGTTTTATAGTATCATTAAAAATCCACATACTTAAGGTTTTTATGCCTGGGAAGAAAAAAGCAAAACTGCTTGTTCTGGATACCAATGTTATCCTGCACGATTCCAGTTGTATTCACCATTTTGAAGAAAATGATGTGGCTATCCCCATTACCGTTTTGGAGGAACTGGATAATTTCAAGCGGGGAAATGAACAAATCAATTTTCATGCCCGGGATTTTTTAAGAGACCTGGATGAAATCACAGGAGATAACTTATTTAAGAAAGGTGTTTCTCTAGGCAAGGATCGGGGCAAAATCCGGGTTATTGTAAATCAAACCTGGGATGAGCAATTAATCGAAGTTTTTCGTGACGATATTCCTGATGTCCGCATCCTGAATTCTGCCATACGGCTTCAAAAACAAGAACCATCCAGAACAGTTATCCTGATTACCAAGGATACCAACTTGCGTATGAAGGCCAAGGCCATGGGTATCTTGGCCCAGGATTACACCACAGATAAAATTGAAAGTGTGGAAAAAATTTACACGGGTAGACGCTTGATCGAAAACCTCCCCACTGAAACCATTGATGCACTTTATTCCAAACCTTTTTATGTTGACGAAGAAACGATTCCTGAAGTGCCGTCTCCCCTGCCTAACGAAAATTTTATCCTCCGGAATGAACATAAATCTGCCCTGGCTACTTATGACGGTTTTGAAAATCAATTCCATAAAATTGATAAAACACCGGCGTATGGTATAACACCCCGGAATTCCGAACAAGCTTTTGCTTTGGCCGCACTCACCAACCCATCTATTCAATTGGTCACCTTATCCGGCAAGGCGGGGACGGGAAAAACACTCCTGGCCTTAGCCGGTGCATTGGAAAGCCGAGCCCAATATCGACAGATATACCTGGCCAGGCCGATTGTACCCCTCAGCAATAAAGATCTGGGGTACCTGCCGGGAGATATTCAATCCAAGATTGATCCATATATGCATCCCCTGTGGGATAACTTGGGTGTTATTCGGCACCAGTTCAAGGAAAATGACCCCAAAGCAAAAAAGATAATTGAAATGCTGGATCAGGATAAACTTGTTATCACACCTTTGGCCTATATCCGCGGGCGCAGCCTGCAGAAAGTATTTTTCATTGTAGACGAGGCCCAGAACCTGACACCCCATGAAGTTAAAACAATAATCACCCGCGCCGGTGAAGGGACTAAAATTGTATTTACCGGGGATATCCACCAGATTGACCAACCTTATTTGGACAAGTTGTCCAATGGTTTGAGTTACTTAATCAACCGTATGACTAACCAAAATATTTTTGCCCACATTACTTTAGAAAAAGGAGAACGATCCTACCTGGCTGACCTGGCCAGTGACCTGTTATAAGCATGATGGAACCAAACCAGATCGCCGCAGAAAATTCCCTTAACTATAACTTGGATTCATTCGGTTTACTCACATTGGATAAACTGGTTAAATGGACCAAGTTTGTGGGCATCATGAATATAATTACCGGTGCAATGTATTGCCTGACAATCCTTATTTTTTCAATTCCCACTTTCATCATGGGTGTCATCACAATTATTATGGGAACCAAGTTGACCAATGCCGCCAGTCATTTGCAATTTGCCGTGCACAATAAGGATTCCATCAGTTTCACAACCGCCATGGATCATTTTAGATCCTATTTTCTCATTAATGGTGTTCTGTTAATTATTACCATTTCATTCATTGCCCTGTGTCTGATCTTTTTCAGTTTCTTTTTTGGTTCTATTATGGACATTCTAAATGAGAGCGGTTTTGATTATTCTCTAAGCAGAGTCATTACTTAAAACCACTTGATTACATATCGTTGAAATTTCTAAAGAAAATTATAAATATTAAACAGGGGGAGGCCAAAATGGTCCTCACCTTTTTCTTTTTCTCTTTCTTTACGGTAGCCATGGCAATGGTGGCTAAGACCGCCCGGGATGCCTATTTTTTAAGCCGATTTGATAAATCGATCCTCCCCTTGATGTTTCTGGCGACCGCTGTCGTCATCGCCCCTATCCTCACTTATTATACCAAGATGTCCAATAAGCTGGCTCCCCGCGTTTTATTTTTGATGACAAGCGCACTTTTTGCCGGGACATTTATATTGATTCAGCCCGTTATAACGGGTTTTGTTGTCCCGGTTTTATATGTCTGGGTAGAAGTGGTGGTCGCCATCAATATAATTCAATTTTGGACCTATGCCGGGGATTCATTTGAGCCCCGGCAAGCCAAACGATTGTTTGGTATAATCGCCGGGGGGGGCTCATTCGCGATAATGATTATCGGTATGAATCTCAAACCTTTTGTCAATGCATTCGGTACTGATGAACTATTATTCCTCGCAGTTGGATTTTTGGGACTGGCGACTTTCTTCGGCCTTATGTCCATCCAGTATTTCAAAAAGGAACCAGCTAAAAAAGGCGCTACGAAACCACCCCCAAAAAAGAAAAAAGGGAAGAGGGATCCTTTCATCTCGGGCATTGCTACCATTGTGGCCCTGTCCGCCGTGGTAACCATTATCGTGGATTACCAATTTAAAATAATCGCCAGTTCTGCCTTCCCCAACGAAGGTGATTTGGTGGCTTTCTTCGGCTTATTTTACTCAATCGCTGGGGCCGCCTCAATTATTATGCAGTTCTTCATTACGGGGCCGGTGCTTTCCCGTTTTGGTATTCTCATAGGTCTAATCATACTACCCATTTTACTTGTGGTGGGCTCAGCATCTCTTTTGGTTGCACCCGTTCTTATGAGCGCCAGTTTTGCAAAATTCTCAGACCAGACCTTTAAGTTCACCATCAACAATTCTTCCCTGGAATTGCTATGGCTGCCCGTTCAAACGGATAAGCGTAAAACCATCAAGCCCCAAGTGAGCGGCACCATCAAATCCGTGGCGGAAGGCCTGGGTGGTCTCATCACATTCTTACTGGTAAAGGTCATCGCCCTCAAATACTTGAGCATCGTTTCCCTGGGGGCCATTGCCGGATGGCTCGTGACTTCTTTTCGCGTCAAGACCGATTATGTGAAACAACTCCAGACAGCCATATCCAAACGGCAGATTGACTTTGAAGAACTCAACGTGGATGTCCAGGACGCGGCCATGGTCAAAACAATTGAAGAAACCTTATCCTCCGAGGATGAAATCCAACAGCTCTTTGCCCTGGAAATTATAGAAGGATTGCCCTTGTCATCCTGGGAAAAATCAATCCGGCGCTTATTCCTTGAGGGCAGTGTTGACGTCCGAAAACGGATTTTATCCATGGCCTGGGATGAGGAATCCATCATACCCAACGAAGATATTATCGCGACCATGAATAAAGGAGATGACGTATCTGTAGAAGCCATATTGGTTGCGGGACGCAGAAAACTCACTGATGTTCTGCCGGATTTAGAACCCTTACTTTCGGGAGATGTAGTGGAATTTCGGGCCGCCGCCGCCGCGGCGATCCTACAACTGGGACAGGGACCAACAACAGATGCAGAATCCATATTGAATGAAATGTTGGACGGGGAAGATGAGTCGGCCCAGGCCACAGCCCTGAACCACCTCGTTTACAACGACAGTATTTTGCCCCAGGATAAGCTGATCCATTTCCTGCGGAATGAAGGTCACCTGATCAGCAATGTGGCCCTCACTATTGCAGAAAAACGGAAGGACCCGGATTTGGTCCCGGCTATCATTTCTAACCTAGACCTGCCCAAGACCAGCCTCCAGGCCCGCCTTACTTTACAGAAATTTTCTGATGAATTAACCTTGGAGGAATTTCAAAAATTGTTCGACACACCCGATCTCAGCCGCAAATTGAGATTGGGTATTATTCGTACCCTGCGGGAATATCCCGGAGACAGGGCAATTAATATGTTATTGAAACAGCTGAACCGTGATGACCAGGATGTGTATAACGAAGTCGTAGATTCCCTCTTGGCCGTGGCTCGCGTTCATCCCATCGAGGAAGAAGAGAAGAAGGCTAAGGTAGCGGAAGAGATCCGCGCCATGGCCCGCAAAGTCTATGCCCTGAATGAAGCAATAAAATTGATCCCCGATGACAATAACAAATTTTTCATGCATGATCACTTGAATAATGAAATTCAAAACACATTACCAACATTGTTAAAACTCGGTGTCATAGACGTTCCTGATACACCCATTGAAACCTATATCCATACAGTTAAATCAGGTGATCCAGCAAAACTTCCATTTCTATTAGAATTTTTTGAAAATATCTTTTCTAATGAGGAAAGAGAAATTATCAATCCCCTCATTGAACCAATCCCCATTACAGAACGCAGTGAGGTCGGCCATAGCAAATTCAACAATCTGCCCAATGACTTGAACCTGGAATTAACCGAGTCTGTCTATTCTCCCAATAAATGGGAATCGGTGATTGCCCTGGATTATTTATTAAAATCTGAAAAAATGGACGTGATCCAAAACCTGGATTGGGAAAAAGTCCCCGGTTCAAAGGCCAACCAGGAACTTCTCACCCGAAGAATTCAAAAAAATGGCACAAGCCTTGATTTCATCCCTACTGATCGGTTTAAATTAGAGGCCATAGAGTTAAGCATGTATTCCACATTAGAAAAGACAATTATTTTGAAATCCGTTGATTTGTTTAAAACAATACCTGCGGAAAATTTATCCCGCGTTGCCCAAATTACAGAAGAAGTTCAATATGAGGCGAATTCACCTATTTTTGCTGAGGGTGATTATGGCGACTCATTGTTTATTGTAGTTTCCGGGAATGTGAAAATCCATAAGGGCCAACAGGAATTGGCTATGCTGGGAAAAGGTACCTGCCTTGGTGAAATGGCTTTGCTTGATGATGAACCCCGCTCGGCGGACGCCACCGTCACCGAAGATTCCACGTTATTTAAGATCGAGCAAGAAGGATTTTACGAAGTGATGGGTAGTCAAAGCGATATTATGGAAGGTATCATTAAACTGCTTACCGGCAGGCTCCGTGTGGCCAATGAAAAGCTCATGGCCAAGTAAAGTAAATTTTTATAACATATATAAATACCCCATCCTTTAGGCTGGGGTATTAGTGACTATTAAAATGGAGATTTATCCCCAATTAAATAATTAATCCTTTTTCGGAAGAATTTTATCCAGCTTTTCTTCCGTTTTTTCTTCTACTTTTTTAGCCACTGTTTCTTTGGCTTTTTCACTGAATTCTGAAGCTTTTTCTTTCGCCGTTTCAACCCCGGATTGCACACCTTCCTTGAAGCTTTCAACAGTCACCTTCTGTTCCGTCCATATCATATAGGCTACCCAGAGGACTAAAATAGCGCTGACCACCAAAACCAGTTTGATCAATTTTTTTATAACCCCCAATAAAATGATGATCGCCAGTACAACGGCAACGGCCATATACACCGGATTGGATACTAACATTTCAATGGATTGATCCATTATTCTTTTTCTTTCAATTTTAATTTTCGGTGATTGATCCTTCCCGTTTTCTCTTCGTATTCATGGATGAGATCCATGATTCGTGGATCGTCGGGCATTTCCAGTTTCATAGTATCAATCCGCCCGGATTTAGAAATCACATCTGCTCCGTTGATCGTTAATTCTGCAACGCCGACATAATACCCCTCTTTCCCCGCCTGGACGATTAATGTGCCATTCACTTCTTCAGGATTATCCATGGGCGATTGACTGTGAGCGCCTACAATCACATCCAGACCATCTACTTTTTCGGCCAGGGCATAATCCAGGTCGGCGCCTTGATGGGTGAGCAAAACGAAAACATCCGCCTTATCCTTGAGACGGGCCATTTCCCCTTTCACTGCTTCCAAGGGATCCTCCAAGTGAATATGGTCTTTTTGTTCTGGGGTATAATACTTCATCGCGTAAGGGTCCATGATCCCCATAATGGCAACCTTCAGGCCGCCTTTCTCCACCACCTGGGATTTTAAAAAGTTTTCCATACCCTCAACTTCAATGTTAGAGCCCACCACTTTCAAGTCCATTTGGCTGAATAATGACTTGAGTTGTTCTGTAGGCATGGTTAATTCCTGGTCCCCGGGAAGAATGGCATCATAGGGCAATTGTTTGAAAGCTTCACTCATAAGGCTGTCTTTATAGGACTGGTGGGTCATGGTGAAGATGTCCCCCGCATCCACGAGGATTGTATTGGGATGATCTTCCAAGAAATTTTCAACGAAGACCACCCGTTTCTCCACCGCCCCAAAGGGGTGGTCGGGGCAGTAACAGTTTTCCAGTGCGCCATTGGTATTATTGGTATGGAGAATATAGAGTGTTTTATCCTGGGCTGTGAGACCGGTTCCCAGAAGAATGACCAGAAATAGATGAACTATGGATGGTTTTACCTGTCCCATCGTGTCTAAAATTGAGTGTAATGAAGTGTTTAATCAAAACCTTTTTAATGGGTGCGTGTATTTTTGCCCAATACCCGGCGGACTCCCTTTTTCAGGCAACCGATACATCCCCAATGCAAAAATTATTTTTGTTTCCCATTACCAAATGGCAACGGATGTCCTATAACAGTGACGCCATGAATTGCCAGTTTTATCCAAGCTGTTCAAATTATGGGGCCCAGGCCATCTATCAAAATGGGATCATCAGTGGATTGGTCATGACCTCCGATCGAATCATCCGCTGTAACCCACAGGCATTCGATGCTCACAAACGAATGAATGGCAATTTTCATATTGACGAACGATTAATGGATCCAATCCATTTGAGCCATGATACTATGCCCAAAAGATCCCCCCTACTAGCAGCAGGATTATCCATGGCCGTGCCCGGACTGGGACGTGTCTATGGAGGAAGAACCGCAGATGGTTTTTATGGTTTTCTTATGTCAGCCATTTCTATAAGTACCGGGGTTAAATCACTGAAAAGAGAAAGTATCTTTGCCCCCCTTTATATCGGGTTGGCAGTCACCATTTATGGCGGTGAAATATATGGCGCGTGGCGGACGACAAAATATTACAGGAAAGTTGACTAAGGCGGACTTGGTTTTCTAAGAGCGAATATTCTAATTTTGCCCGCTAAATTTTGCCACTGTAGCTCAGCTGGTAGAGCAACGCATTCGTAA
>DKQT01000040.1 GCA_002471845.1 Fidelibacterota bacterium UBA7301
ATGATCAGTTTGGAAGAAGATGCCAATGTGGATCTGATCATTTACAACTTATTGGGAGAGGAAATCACGAAACTGGCGGCCAATGAATACCGTCCTGCAGGGTATTACACCTTTATCTGGAACGGCACCAATCATATGGGGGTCAAAGTATCCACCGGCATGTATTTCTACCATACCATGATCAAGGATGCACAGGGCAAAGTTGTGCTGAATAAAACAAAGAAAATGATATTCTTGAAATAAGGAAAGTTTTTATAGTGAGAAAACCTGAAAGGGGCTGGAAACAGCCCCTTTTTTATTTATATACAGATTGTTGCCTGTATCACAGGTTTTAGTTTACCTTTTCCCTAAGTTTGTAGGTAAACAGGAGTCATTCATGAAGCGTATATACAGATTATTGCCCATATTTTTTGTTTCATTTATCCTCGCCCAAGTGAATGATGGTTCACAAGCAAAACCTACCGCTGCCGTTCTGGACTTTGAAGGTTCAGGCATTACCACCCAGGAAGCACAGGTACTCACCTCGCGTCTCGGTTCAGAATTGGTGCAAACCAATGCCCTCATTATGGTGGAACGGAGCCAGATGAGTGAAATCATGGATGAACAGGGATTTCAGCAAGCCGGTTGTACGTCCGCAGAATGTGCGGCAGAAATTGGTGCATTATTGGGTGTGCAGAAAATGATTACCGGATCGTTTGGTAAAATAGGGAACTCCTATACCATCGAAGCGAGAATGTTTACTGTTGAGTCGGGAAAAACAGAAAAAACCGTCAGTAAAACTTATAAAGGTGAGGTGGACGGACTCCTGACCCAGATCCAGATAGTTGCGTGGGAACTGGTGGGGATTCAGCCTCCAGCGGATTTATTGGCATCAGCGGGTATTGCCCCTCCCGAAGAAGTAGCTGAAGCAAAGCCAAAGAAAAAAGGTGGCGGGAAATTTCTACGAAATACAGCAATTTTATTGTTATTGGCTGGTGGTGGATACTATGCATACATGATGATGGGTGAGGAAGATCTTCCGATGCCGCCAGATCCACCTTTAAGTGGCGAATCCATGATGATCGGAAGTGGAAAATGAGACGTCTACTATTCGTTACAACAATATTTTCAGTTTTATTTGCACAAAGCTATTCCTTTGATTTTGGTCCCGGGCCATATATTGATGTTAAAGCGCCAATTGAAGGAGAACAGGTTTGGAGTATCGAAGCCTGGGTGAAATTTCACAATAAACCAACAACAAGTGACCATGAAATATTTTTTCTTAATAACAATGCAAATCAAAACCTATTAGCATATTATTTCAGTCCTAGTTCTGACAAATTCAGGGTTGAACTCAGTGGCGCAGATGCCCTTGAGGCATCCGCGAATCAAGTATTTGACACTAAATTCCATCATTTTTACTTAGAAGGTAACGGTAGCAAAATTGCCCTTTATATAGATGGTACCAATAAAGCTGAAGCTGATTATACTGGTACATTTCCTGGTCCCAATTCATCTCCCCCATCTGATAAGAATATGAGTATTGGTTATCGCCTAGACGCATCAATGGATGAAATACGAATGCGCAAAAAATCTGGTTTTCCAGGATTACCAACTGCGCGGTATAATGCGGAAGAAGGGACATGGTTGCTGTATCAGTTTGATTATTTAAATTATACTCTAATCACAGATAATAGCGGACAAAATAACAGCGGTACCATAAATGGTACAGCTGCCTATGAAACCGATGTCTATGGTGGTGGCGGTGGAGGAGGAGAAACCGAAGGGATTGAAGTTAGTTATAAAAGTAGTGACACCTTTGCAGGTAAAGTTCGTATTGGATATGTTCCTCAAGGAAATGATCCAAACTACTGGACAAGTGTAACTCATAAATGGGAATTGGCCGATCATTCTTTTCCGGATCAGCATTCAGCAAAAGTTTGGAATGCCGCTATCACTGATGGAGAAGCCCACCTTATAGTTTTTGTGGATTCAAACAATGATGACCAATGGGATAATGCCACAGAGTACGGAGCAATATCCTGGGCATTTCAGGTGACCAATAAACAGGGTAATGCGGGTACCCTAACCTTGATGAAAGGCGGCGGCGGCGGCGGTGGTGGTACGCCGAATACAATTGAGATTGTGGTTAAACTAAACCAGAATATTGGCAACGGTGATGTCCATGTCGGTGTTTGGTATCCAGGATCTACTAGTGCGCCAGACTTGGTTGATAACTTGGATAATCAAGCTACCCCCTCTCCAGCCCAAGGCTGGAATTTTCAATTGAGTGGCATTGGTATTGTACCCGGCGGCGGCCCCTATAAGGTAGAGGCCTTTTTCGATCAGAACAATAATGATATGCCCGACGGGGGTGAATTTATAGTGAACTTTGAAGTTCATACTGATAACCAGGGATATGCTTATACGGAAATTGATTTAGGTGGCGGCGGCGGTGGCGGTAATCAAGTTCAACTCCAGGCGCAGATCAAGATTAAAAAAGGATATTTACCCGACAATTTGGAACTGTGGGTCAATAAAGAAGGCGAGGACATTTTCGGCAATTCTGTATGGGGTGAGATCATAACAGGTGTAGATCCACCCTATGATCAGCTGAAAACATTCACAATCGAGGGGTTGCTGGCAGAGAATCGTTACTATTTAGTTGGCTTTTTTGACGCCAATAATGATGATGTTTTGTCTACTTATGATGATCCATATGGTGTATCGGAGTTGTTCAGTATACCACCCAGCGGCCCTGTGAACCTGGTCATCAATGAAAAGATATATAGAGATTCTGTAGAAGTGGTAATTAAAAGTATTGCACCGGAAATAGGCAATGGTGATCTGTGGCTGGCGTTTTATGAAAATGAAGATATAAATCCAATTGACGCCCTGCCAGCCATTCCGGACAATCCTATTTTCTCAGAACGTGTTTTAGATTTTGGACAGACCCCGACCATCAACGCGATCTATGCAATTAAACCTGAAAACTTAGACGCAGAGTATGACTCGGCCTATGCCTGGATTGCATATTATTATACTCACGGGGTACATGATGATGGCTTTGATTTAAATAGTGATCTTTATGACTGGGGATACATTCATGTCAATCGTCAATCGATTGAACAGGGTAACAGACTAAAACTGGAAATGAACCTGCACATAATAGAAGGGCCGGGAATATCTCCACCTTTGGGTTCCTCCGTACAGGCTAATTATAATGAGGATCTCCAGCTAGTATTTGGAACAAACGTAAGTTCACTTACCGGTAGTGAAGTAGACTATGCTGGAATTACCTATTGGCATGGAACTGGAAGCGGAATTGATGAGAAGTTTTTAGATGCTGTTTCTGCTGGAGATGGAACATGGACGGCAACAATACCCGGCTTTAATGTCACTATGGGTGGCCTGGGAGTTGAGTATCAAGCTACTGATAAAATTGGGAGATCATCACCAGCGGGCATTCAAGATATACAGGTTTCATTTGGTGATCTGCCGGAACCATCTCTTTTTTCGTCTACAAATGCTGAAACCTATCAAATGGTTTCTGTTCCCGCTGTACTGCAAAATTCAAGTATTTCGGGTGTTATTGAAGATGAACTAGGTGCAAACGATCCTAAAAAATGGCGAATATTCCGTTGGTCAAATGGTGCCTACCAAGAAAACTCGGGCAGTTTTAATCTAGGTTCTGCCTTTTGGTTAATTACAAAAAATGAAGAACAGATAAATACCGGGCCAGGTAAATCAACGCCGATATTTAATACCACAAGACTGAATTTGTCCGATGGTTGGAACATGGTTGGGAACCCATATTATTATCCAGTCAACTTAGCTGATCATGTGGTGTTAAGTGAAAATGTTGAGCCAAACTTGTATCAATGGAATGGATCCAGTTATAATAATACGACAAGCATGGTGCCCAGAGGTGGGAACTGGGTTTTCTCCAATGGTAGCGGCACCATGGAATTCTTTCCAATGTGGAAACCTTTTATACAAAGTGAGGCTATGCCGGAAGGAACTGTAAACGATGAAGAAGACTTTAGCTGGAAAGCCAAACTCATTACGAAAGCAGGGAATCACTATGATAAGACTGCGACTTTTGGTGTGCATGAATCCGCAAGCGATACATGGGATCGATTTGATTACCATGAGCCGCCGGTTATAGGCAATTACATTTCCATGGCTTTTGACAATGATTCCTGGGCAAAAAATGGCGGTCGTTACAGTCAGGATATTCGTTCTAAAAGTCGTACCCAAACATGGAATTTGGCTGCACGATCAAATATAAAAGGGATCGTAAGCCTCAGTCTTGAAGATATTCATGCCATTCCATCTCATCAGGATATCCGATTGGTAGATCCGGTTCTTGGGATTGTATACAATCTTCGCAGTGAAAAAGCGGTTACCTTTACTTCACAAGGGAATGAAAACCCCTATCATTTTAAATTAATTGTTGGTGAAGCAGATGATATCCAATCACAGCTGGATGATATGGAAATGGTGCCCAACGACTTCGAACTTTTCCAAAATACTCCTAATCCCTTTAACCCTGTAACCAATATCCGCGTATCGCTGCTGGAAGATGCCCGCATTACCTTAAAGGTCTATAACCTGTTAGGTAAAGAGGTGAATACTCTGGCATTTAACCAATCTTTAAGTAAGGGCAACCACCGCTTCATTTGGGCTGGTAAGGATGATAATGGTTATCAATTGCCTTCTGGTATTTATTTATACCGGATTGAGATCAATTCGCATGTTGGCAGGCAATTGTATAAAAGCACGAAGAAAATGGTCTTAATGAAATGATGAAACGGTTCCTATTTATCGTTTTTTTCATTAGCGCTTTTGTTTATGGGCAAAAGGAATTTGGAAAAATCACCCTCCCGCTTGGACGTGTTCAAGTACAGCAGGGTGGTACTGGCGATTTCAAAAAAGCTATGCCAAGAATGCCTATCAAAGAAAAGGATATAGTTAAAACATTGGCTAAATCCCGCTGTGAGATCACCCTGGTCGGCGGCGGCAAACTGCGTATCGGAGAAAATTCTGAATTGGAGATTACGGAAGCCAATGTTAAGCCCATGGAAAAGAATTTTGGGGCTACATTGAAAAAAGGGGATGTATGGGTGGCGGCCAAAGCAGCCTTTGGCGAGAAGAAAAATGTGGCCGTTCGTACGCCAACAGCGGTAGCGGCTATTCGCGGGACAAAATACCGTGCCAAAGCCGGTCAGGACGAAAGTTCGGTATTGGTCTACGACGGCAAGGTGGATGTGAATGCGGCCAAGAATGTAACGGAAGCCCGTAAAAACCAGTTGAAACAGGGCTTCCAGCCGGGTGGTGAAAAACCAAAATTTACATTGGGTCCTGTTACTGAAGTTAAGGCGCCTGATCAAGTATCCGGTCCCTATGAAGTATCATTAGAAGATTGGGTGAGCCTAGTAGAAGGGATGCAAATCAACATTCGTAAGGATGGGAAATATTCCATGTTCAAATTTGACCAGGATGCGGATGGAGGACTTGATTTTGTCAAATGGAATAAAGAACAGGATGCTAAGGATGGCAATTGAACATTATTGACTTAATACGATTTAAAGAGGGGTTAATTTTAACTCCTCTTTTTTTTATACATAATAACTATGCCTGATCTGCTTAAAAGATTAGTAATTGGCGGTACAATTGGTTTTGCCGTGGCTATTTTGGTTGGTTGGGGATCCTACGAAGTACCATTTATTAAATCCCTTTTAGATGGTTATGAATTCCTCTCTTACGATGGTCGAATGCGCGCCAAAACTACCGGTGTGGAGGAAAACTCCATTGAAGATGTGGTTGTTATTGACATTGACAATCAGTCTGTAGCGCCACCCGAAGAAGGCGGTTTAGGCCATTATTTTGATTGGCCTCAGGCCTACCATGGGCGCCTCATAAATACAGTATCATCGGGGAATCCGGCAGCCCTCGTTTTTGATATTATTTTTGACAAAGAAAATACCTTTAATTATGACTTAGTGAATGCTCTAACTAATGAAACTGCCCCTAAAAATGAAGCATTATCGGATGTAACGGGGCAATTCTTGGCGAGTAATGATCCCGCCTTGTTCTTAGAAGCCACTTACAATTCTCAAAAAGCCTATCATGCCCTGGTATTTGAACAGGAGGATACACTTAATTGGCTTTATAAAATGGATACAGAGCCTGAAGGCTATTATTTCGAGAACCATATTATCCATGGCATATCGGAGGAGGCCAAATCCAAACTGCCCAATGCTGATCGTCTCGGAAATACTTATGTGGATCTTCTTTCCGCTTCTGTAGGGGCTGGTTCAGCCAACTTCCCCCAGGATGAGGATGGTATTATTCGGCGCTCGCCCACGGCCATTTATTTTGAAGGACCAGATCATGTATACCCAAGCTTGGTTATGTCTGCCGCCATTGATATTCTCGGGATTAAAAAAGATGGTGGTTTTGATTATGATTTTGAAAATAATGTACTGCGGCTCGTTGATACTACAGATACTGTCGTTCGTGAAATTCCTATAGATGACCATGGACGTATGTATGTGAATTATTATGGTCGATTTAAGACCTTTTACTACCTGCCATACATGTATTGTTTTGATCCTGAAATGCTCCCACCGGAGTATTGGGAAGGGAAAGTAGCCTTTGTCGGAGCATCCCTGCCGGGGCTTATGGACCTTCGAAATACGCCAGTCCAAGAAACCTTTGCCGGTGTTGAGATCCATGCCAATGTGATGCAGAGTCTTCTCAAAGGTGAATTTATTCAGCCGAAGCACCGATCAGAAACATTTGTAATCACCATTGTCATCTGTGTGTTGCTGGGAGTGTTGGTGAGTTTACCTGAAAAACCATTATATACTTTACCTGTCCCATTGGTAGGCATCGTTGGATGGGTACTGTTCACTTATAGCCAGTTTTTCTCATCCCTGGTCATGTGGGAAGTGGTGCGACCGGCCTTGGCAATGATCGGTACCTATGGTGGCATTTTCTTATACAATTTCCTTGTGGTCGAAAAAGATAAACGATTTTTAAAAGACACCTTTGGTGCTTATATCTCGCCGGAACTTATTGATCAAATGTTCGATGCCAAGGAAGAGCCATCTCTTGGTGGTAACGAAGGATATCACACTGCTTTCTTTACGGATATTCAAAGCTTTTCTGCCTTTTCAGAAAAACTATCGGCCAGTGATTTAGTTGAATTACTTAATGATTATCTTACTGAAATGACTGACATCCTTTTAGATAATAAGGGGACGCTAGATAAATATATAGGTGATGCAATTGTGGCATTTTATGGTGCCCCGGCCCCGGTGGATGATCATGAATATTGGGCCTGTATCACGGCGTTAAGAATGCAGGAAAGTCTGGATGAATTGCGGCAGAAATGGCAGGGCCAGGGAGACCGCTGGCCGGAGATTGTCCACCATATGCAAAATAGAATCGGGATCAACAGCGGACAAATGGTTACGGGGAATATGGGTTCAACCATGCGAATGAATTACACCATGATGGGTGATACGGTAAATTTGGCGGCCCGGTTAGAAGCATCGGCCAAGCAGTATGGCGTATACATCCAGGTGGCTGAAGAAACATACAAAGTGTGTAAGGATAAATTCATTTGGCGGGACCTGGATTATGTCATTGTAATGGGTAAATCGGAACCGGCCCAAGTGTTTGAGCTCATTGCTGAAAAAGGAAATATGCCACCCGGTTATGATAAGCTTCTCCAGGCTTACCATGAAGCGGTGGCCTTGTACCGCAACCAGGAATGGGAAAAGGCCATTGAAGCATTCAAAGCTTCCGATAAACTTGAAGATATGTTCCCCGGGAGGAAAACTAACCCAAGCCGCGTTTACATCCCCAGGTGCGAGCATTACCGTGATAATTCTCCTGGTGATGACTGGGACGGTTCCTGGGCACTTACCAAGAAATAGATCCATTTCAATCCAATGAAATTGCCATTTTATTCGGCTGATGACGTTCAATCATCTGTTTCCATGATAGATGCAATTGAAGCCATGAAAGAGGCCTTTACGGCCTTAAGCAGTGGTACAGCCATTGTTCCAACCCGTCTCAGTCTTGATGTGTCGGATCAACATGCCCTTCACCTATCCATGCCTGCTTATATTACGGGCGGGAAGTACATTACAGTCAAACTTGTGAATGTCCACTATGATAATCCACAAATGGGTTTGCCATTGGTTAATGGTATCATCGTGGTTATGGATGCGGAATGCGGTGAACCGATCGCTTTAGTAGAAGGGAAGTCGGTGACTGCTTTACGAACTGGTGCAGGTTCTGGTCTGGCTACAAAACTACTCTCCAGGAAAGAATCAAAAAAGGCAGTTATATTTGGCGCGGGAGATCAAGCAAAGACTCAGATTGAAGCCATTTCTTGTGTTCGGGAATTAGAATCTATTAAAGTGATTGACCCTTTGGAGGAAAAAGTATTAGCCTTTTGTAAAGAATTAGATCTATTGGTCCAACCAGGGAGCTTACAAGATTTAGATAATGCGGATATTATTTGTACTGTGACCACACAAGAAAAACCATTATTTGATTATAACCAGATCAAAGCTGGTGCCCACATAAATGCCATAGGATCTCATAAACCAGATACAAGGGAGTTACCCACTGCACTGATTCAAAATGCGAAAGTATATATTGATCATTTACTGGCGAGCAAAGTTGAGTCAGGTAATATTCTTATCCCCATTTCAGAGGGGGTTTATAATTGGAATAAGATAGCTGGAGAACTGGGGCAGTTAGTGGATGAAAAGATTAATGGTAGATCAACGGAATCAGATATTACTGTTTTTAATTCGATTGGCAATGCAGCTCAGGATTTGGTCATTGCAGAAATGGTGGTTGAAAAAAATCTGGGTGAATGATTTAACCTGTTTTAAGTTTCCTAAAAAGTTAAGAATTTCTGCTATGGATATTGTTACAACGGCCGCCCTTTTGTTGAAGGGGGGCCGTTTTTGTATCAACCCCGTACGAGGCACCGAGTAATGACATTGGGTCAAATATTTTATAATTTGACCCCCATTGTTGTATTTTCTGTTTTTTATATTGAATTGAACAAATTATCCCCTTCCGCACAATAATGGACAATAAATGAGTGAACTTAAACCAGCAATCCTACTCCTAGAAGACGGTCGGGCATTTACCGGAAAGGCTTTTGGTCACGAAGGTGAAACCACAGGCGAAGTCTGTTTTAATACAGGCATGTCTGGCTACCAGGAGATCCTCACCGATCCATCATACTGTAAGCAAATCGTCACCATGACGGCGCCCCACATCGGTAATTATGGTGTGAATCCGGAGGATATTGAATCAGAGCGAATCCAAGTGGCAGGATTTGTGATTAAAGAAGAGACGGCTGTTCCATCCAATTGGAGATCGACCCAATCCATTGGAGAATACTTGGATGAACACAAAATTGTGGGCATTCAAAATGTGGATACCCGCGCCATCACACGCCATCTCAGGAATCAAGGAGCAATGAATGGTATTATTTCATCCATTGATTTGGATGTAGATAGCTTGAAAGAGAAACTATCCAAAGTGCCCTCCATGGCAGGGTTGGATTTGGCAAAAGAAGTCACCACCGAATCCTCATTTAAATGGTCAAAAAATGGCAGTGCCAAGACTTACAAAGTGGTGGCGATTGATTATGGCATTAAACATAATATTCTCAGACTTTTAGAAAGCCATGACTGTGATGTGACCGTCTTCCCTGCCAATACTTCTGCTGATGACATTTTGAAATTTAACCCTGATGGAGTTTTCTTGAGTAATGGGCCCGGTGACCCCGCTGCAGTCACCTACGGTATTGAAATGGTCAAGGAACTTTTAGGTAAGAAACCCATTTTCGGCATTTGCCTGGGACACCAAATTTTAGCCCTTGCCTTGGGCGCTAAAACATTCAAATTGAAATTCGGTCATCGGGGGATCAATCATCCGGTCCGTAATAATGAAACGGGGGTTGTAGAGATTACCAGCCAAAACCATGGGTTTGCAGTGGATTTGAATTCTCTCCCGGATAATGTAATCCCCACCCATGTAAACTTAAATGATGATACATCGGAGGGTATTCGGTGCAATAATATGCCCGCTTTTTCCGTTCAATATCACCCTGAATCCAGCCCGGGCCCCCATGACAGTCGATACCTGTTTCAGCAATTCATTGATATGATGGCACGATGATATTCGGGATAATAAACCATTTTATCGAATTATGGGTAAAGTGAACGAAAGTAGTAATGATGCACTATTTATTGAGAAGAAATAAATGCCAAAAAGAACAGATTTAGAATCCATATTAATCATAGGAGCAGGTCCCATTATTATCGGTCAGGCCTGTGAATTTGATTATTCCGGAACCCAGGCTACGCGGGCGTTAAAGGAGGAAGGCTACCGTGTAATCTTGGTGAATTCAAACCCGGCCACGATCATGACAGATCCAAACTTGGCGGACGCAACATACATCGAGCCGATCACTGCTGAATATGTAGAAGCCATTATCCAAAAGGAAAAACCTAATGCAATTCTACCGACGGTGGGAGGACAAACCGCCCTTAATATTGCCATGGACCTTCATCGGGGGGGCATTCTTGAAAAATATGGTGTAAAACTGATCGGCGCTCAGGTGGATGCCATTGATAAAGCGGAAGACCGTGAACGCTTCAAAGAATCCATGGATGCAGTTGGTATTGACACAGCTCAGGGTGGATTTGTTCATTCTTGGTCAGAAGCGGAAGCATTGTTAGAGACTATTCAATTCCCAATCATCATTCGCCCGTCTTTTACATTGGGTGGAACTGGCGGCTCCGTGGCTTACAATCATGAAGAATTCCAGGAATTGGTTGAAAATGGCCTGAATGCCAGTCCGATTACAGAAGTGCTTATTGAAGAGTCGCTTCTCGGTTGGAAAGAGTTTGAACTAGAAGTCATCCGTGATACAGCGGACAATGCAATCATCATCTGCTCTATTGAAAATATAGATCCAATGGGGGTTCATACGGGGGATTCGGTAACTGTAGCACCGACCATGACATTAACGGATAAGGAATTCCAACAAATGCGAAATTGGGCAATCCTTTGCCTCCGGACTATTGGTGTTGAAACAGGCGGTTCCAATGTGCAGTTTGCCGTGAACCCGGAGAATGGGCGGATGATTATCATAGAAATGAATCCTCGTGTAAGTCGTTCATCAGCCTTGGCATCCAAAGCCACGGGATTTCCCATTGCGAAGGTGGCAGCAAAATTGGCGGTAGGATATACGCTGGATGAACTACCAAATGATATTACTGGGAAAACCCTAGCAGCTTTTGAACCGACGATTGACTATATCGTCGTAAAAGTCCCTCGGTTCGATTTTGAAAAATTTCCCTCAGCTTCTGGTCATTTAGGGGTCCAGATGCAAAGTGTAGGCGAAGTCATGGCCATTGGTAGGACCTTCAGGGAATCTTTACAAAAAGCCTATCGATCCTTAGAAGTGGGGCTGGATGGTTTGGAGCCCAAACCGGTCGCAAAAGGAGATCCGGATGTAAACAGGGCACGGTCTTTGGATATGTCCACCTTGCGCTATGGAACAGCTTTCCGATTATTAAAAGTCCGCCAGGCCTTTGTTGAAGGACAATCCATTGAAGATGTATTTAATGTGACCAAAATAGATCCATGGTTTTTAAACCAGATTAAACAATTAACAGATATGGTTAATACCAATGTAGGGAACGCAATAATGCGTCCCCTACGGGAGTTAAAACATAATGGTTTTTCTGATAAACAAATTGGACGAATGACAGGAAAGACCGAATTAGAGATTCGGGCCCAACGGCATCAAGAATCGGTTTATCCTTCCTTTAAAGTGGTGGATACCTGTGCTGCCGAATTTGAAGCCCAGACACCCTATTGCTATTCCACCTATGATGAGGAAAATGAGATTACCCCATTAGAGGGAAAGAAAGTGATTATACTTGGAGGTGGTCCAAATCGTATTGGCCAAGGCATCGAGTTTGACTACTGCTGTGTCCAGGCTGTATTTGGTCTGAAGGACCAAGGATATAAAACGATTATGGTGAACTGTAATCCAGAAACTGTAAGTACAGACTTTGATTTGGTTGATCGCCTATACTTTGAACCGGTGACTTTTGAAGATGTATTAAATATTGTCGAATTTGAAAAGCCCGATGGCGTATTGGTCCAGTTCGGCGGACAAACACCGCTCAAGATTGCCAATGCTTTGGCCGATGCGGGCGTGCCAATTGTAGGCACATCACCGGAAAATATTGATCTGGCAGAGGATAGAGAAAAATTTGGGAAGATTCTTGACACACTGAAAGTAGTCTGTCCTAAATATGGCACAGGACGAACCTTGGAGGAAGTTGTGGGTGTGGCTGAAAAAATTGGATTTCCTGTATTAGCCCGGCCCAGTTATGTGTTGGGTGGCCGTGCCATGGAAATCGTATATGCCAAGGAACAGCTCATTAATTACATTTCTAGAAATGCGGATGTAACTGAAGGCCATCCTATCCTGATTGATGAATTCTTGGAGGATGCTTTCGAATTTGATGTAGATGCCCTGTGTGATGGTGAATCAGTCCATATCGGTGCGGTCATGCAGCATATTGAAGAAGCGGGGATTCACTCCGGTGACTCAGCTTGTGTGCTCCCACCGTACAAAATTACAACCGAAGCTATGGATGAGATCATTCGCATTACAGAAGCTTTAGCCCTTGAATTAAATGTTATTGGCCTCATCAATTTACAATTCGCATATAAGGATGGTATAGTGTATGCCCTGGAGGTGAATCCACGGGCCAGTCGCACAGTCCCATTTGTGAGTAAAGCAACGAATACACCTCTGGCAAGGATTGCATCTCAATTGGCCACCGGAGCAAAATTGAAAGATTTTGAATTAAAACCATGGGACCGCAATTCTCATGTAGCAGTAAAAGAAGCGGTACTGCCGTTCAATAAATTTCCTGAAGAATCGATTTTCTTAAGTCCGGAAATGAAATCTACTGGTGAAGTGATGGGCATTTCAAATTCGATGGGAGAATCATTTCGAAGAGCTTCCATCAGTGCCGGTAATTCTGTGCCAAGCACCGGAACCGTATTCATCTCAGTAAATGATTCGGATAAATTGGATATCATTCCCATTGCCCGAGACCTTACTGAAATCGGGTTTAAGCTTGTGGCCACATCTGGAACGGCCAAAGAACTCAAACGGAATGGCCTTCAGGTAGAATCGGTTTTTAAAGTAGGCGAAGGACGTCCCAATGTGGTGGATGGGATCAAAAACGGTGAGGTGAATTTGGTGATTAATACACCCATGGGCGCACGGGCGCGATATGACGAGGAATCCATTGGCCGGGCTTGTATCCAAAAAGGAATTGAGGCAATTACAACACTATCCGGCGCGGAAGCTGCGGTTAGGGCCATCCGTTTAGGCGGGAGAAAAATTGAGGTGAAATCAATACAAGAATACCATATTTAGGTGTTGGTTCACATTAAGAATCTCTTTTATTTTCGTGCCGTTATGTTAAGCCTTCGACGAAATAATAGACAGAATCGCCGTCGATCCAATTTCTTGGAGGGACACCGGTAGCGTCTATCATCTAGTCACAAAAATACAAATTTGATGAAAGCCCTCCGGATATCCCTGAGGGCTTTTTTTTGAAAGCTATGAAGAAAAAAACCATGAAAAAAGAAAAAATCATACTGGCATACAGTGGCGGATTGGACACATCCATCATTTTGAAATGGCTGGTGAATAAAGGATACGAAGTTGTCTGTTTTATCGGAGATGTGGGGCAGAAAGATGACTTTAAAGCTGTAGAGAAAAAAGCCATGGCTTTAGGCGGCTCCAAAGTACATATCAAGAATCTGCAAAAGGAATTTGTGACCGATTACATTTTTCCTGCTTTGCAAGGAAATGCCTTATACGAAGGGCGATATCTTTTGGGCACATCCTTAGCCCGTCCTGTCCTGGCCAAGGCCCAAATCGACATTGCCCATGAAGAAGGGGCCACCATTGTTTCCCATGGATCTACGGGGAAGGGCAATGACCAAGTTCGGTTTGAATTGGCTTACTATGCTTTGGACCCGAAAATAGAAGTGTTCTCACCGTGGAAGGATGTGGAATTTTTAGATCAATTTAAGGGGCGGAACGATTTGCTGGCCTATGCCGATAAATGGGATATTCCGGTGACTGCCACAAAGAAAAATCCCTACAGTGAAGATGAAAATCTCATGCATATCAGCCATGAAGCGGGCGTGTTAGAAGATCCATCTGCACGTCCCGATGCATCTGTATTCAGCATGACGAACAGTATCAACGATGCGCCTGAGAAGGAAACTATTATTGAAATTGAATTCAAGGATGGTATCCCAATCCAGGTAAAAAATCTAGACGACGGCACACTAAAAACGGACGGCTTGGACATGTTTTTATACCTGAATGAATTGGGAAGTCAGCACGGCATTGGTCGTATTGATATGGTGGAAAACCGATTTATTGGGATTAAATCACGGGGTGTGTATGAAACGCCGGGAGCGACAATTCTCTGGGAGGCTCATCGTGATTTGGAAGGCATTGCCATGGATAAAGAGGTGATGCACATTCGTGATGGACTCATTCCAAAATATGCTGAATTGATTTATAATGGATTCTGGTTTTCACCTGAAATGGATTTCCTGCTCACCTGTATTGCTAAAAGTCAGGAAGCGGTGGATGGGACGGTTCGAGTGGCCCTCCTAAAAGGAAATATTATTACAATCGGCCGGGAATCTCCCACTTCACTTTACGATCAAGACATGTCCAGCATGGATATTGAAGGGGGATTTGATGCGACCGATTCCCAAGGATTCATTAATATCAATGCTATCCGACTGAAAGCGCATAATCTTGTTCTACAACGTAGAAATCCGTACAAATGGAGAAAGGAATCCAGCCATGAGTAAGCTATGGGAAAAGGGTGTCTCCCTCGATAAGGCAATTGAATCTTTCACTGTGGGAAAAGATCCGGAGTTGGACCTTGTATTGGTACCCTATGATTGTAAAGCGTCTAAAGCCCATGCAAAAATGCTGGGATTAAAAGGATACCTCACAGGTAAGGAAGTGGATCAGCTTAGTTCTGCATTAGATCAAATTATCCAGCGCTACAAAGAAGGTGATTTCAGCATCCTTGTTTCACAAGAGGATAGTCAAACGGCCATTGAAGAATATCTTGTGGACACATTGGGTGAAGTGGGGAAAAAGATTCATATGGCCCGGTCCAGAAATGATCAAGTTTTGACAGCACTTCGCCTTTATTACAAGGATGAGTTGTCCGAAATCAAATCTCTCGCTACAGCTTTGACTGAGGGGTTGGATCGATTTGCTGAAGAAAATAAAGGTGTTGAATTCCCGGGATATACCCACATGCAAAAGGCAATGCCCTCTTCAATCCACATGTGGGCATGCGCATATGCGGACAGTATGAAAGATGATGTCAAATCATTGACCATGGTTTTGTCTTTGGTTGATCAATCCCCATTGGGATCGGCAGCAGGATATGGCGTTCCTATCGATATTGATCAGCAAATGACTGCGGAAGCAATGGGTTTTTCAAAAGTACAGGAAAACCCAATATATTGCCAATTGAGTCGGGGAAAATTTGAGCTAGCCTTGCTGCAAACACTGAGTCAGGTTTTACTCACGATCAATCGATTGGCTTCAGACCTTATCCAATTTTCCATGGCTGAATTTGGATATTTCTCATTACCGGAAGAATTTTACACGGGGAGTTCGATCATGCCCCAAAAGAAAAATCCTGACGTATTGGAACTCCTCAGAGGCAGTTATCACATTCTCTTGGGTTATGAGACACAGGTCAAAACCCTGACATCCAATCTCATTTCCGGATATAACCGGGATATTCAATTATCGAAAGAGCCGGTAATGCGCAGTATTAATTTGGCGAAAGATTGTTTGGGAATTTCTGCTGCTGTTATTTCTGGGTTGTCCATCAATAAAGATAAATGCCTAGCGGCCATGACGAGCGAACTGTATGCCACAGAAAAAGCCTATGAAATGGTGAAGGGAGGGATTCCCTTTAGGGAAGCATATAGAAAAGTTGCGGAATCACTCCGAAAGGGAGATTAGTTTTATCAATCCTTTTACATATCCAGACTTACCTTTTCCGGATATCTGTTTAATGCAAACATCTTTGATTACCGATACTTTTCGAAATACCTCACGGCTGTAAATATCGCTTAAATGAACTTCCACGGTTGGGATGTTCACTGATGCTATGGCGTCCCGTAATGCAAATGAATAATGGGTAAACGCCCCGGGATTAATAATGATGCCATCCGTATTACCCATGGCTTCCTGTAGGCGGTCAATGAGGTCACCCTCATGATTGGATTGATACCATTCGATATTATGGCCCTCTGATTCTTCCTGTTCATTCAGCCATTTTTCTATATCAGAAAGTGTTTCATGGCCATAGACATCCGGTTTACGAATGCCGAGCAGATTCAAATTCGGTCCATTTATTACGAGAATATTCAATTCAGCACCTTTAATGATTCTTGAATTAAATCTTCTGTCACATCAGTTGTAGTGGTGGCGTTTCCCAATCCATCCAATACGACAAAATTCAGGCCCCCTTTTTCAGATTTTTTATCTGTTTTAATAAATGGCATCAGGTGATTCCCATTTATATGACGCAATTCGGGCAGGGGTAATCGATTAATTGTTTCAACCAATGTGGATTGTTCTTCTTTTGAAAGTAATCCGAGTTTTTGTGATATAAATCCGGCGCATTTCATCCCCAATGCTACCGCTTCCCCATGTCGAATTCTACCATATCCCAGGTGGGATTCGAGCGCGTGGCCAATAGTGTGACCAAAATTAAGTATTCTTCGGAGGTCACCTTCGCGCTCATCTTTTGAAACGACTTCTGCCTTGATCTCGCAGGATTTAGTGATGGCGTCTTCGTATGGGAATGTATCCAAATTTTCCACCCATGAAGCAATTTCGTTTAGAAAATTCCGATCCCAAATTGCGCCATACTTAATGACTTCACCCAAACCGGCGATGACTTCCTCTCTTGGGAGTGAATCTAAAATATCCGGGTCAATTAATACACCTTGCGGTTGGTAAATCGCACCCACCAGGTTTTTGCCTTCTACAATATTGATGCCCGTTTTTCCACCGATGGAGGAATCAACCATAGCTAACAAGGTTGTAGGAATTTGATAATACTCGATCCCTCGCATAAAAGATGAAGCCACAAAGCCGGCCACGTCGCCCACAACGCCCCCACCTAAGGCAATAATAGTTGCCGAACGGTCGCAGTTTAATTCAACCATTTGGCCAACGACACGGCTGAATTCAGTTATGTTTTTTGCTGATTCACCAACGGGCAGGGTCACGAAATCCGCATCAAAGTCGGCTTCTTTTAAAAGGTTTAAAAGGTCAAAACCAAACAATTCCATTAAATTGAATTGAGATATGATCACCCACTTCTGGCCATGGTTATAGTCCGAAAGGATTGAAGCTGATTGCTGCATTAATCCTGATTGTACATGGATTGGATAGGAGCGGTTCCCCAGGTTGACTTGAATTGATTTCATGAATGGACCTGCTTTAAAATTTGCTCGCTGATCTTTTCTGGAGTTTGCCCATTTGCGTCCACTGTGATGTGGGCCGTATTTTGGTAATAATCTTTTCGGCCATTCCAGATTTTGGTTAATTCTTGGATTCTTTCCTTATCCTGTAAAAGGGGCCGGTCAATTGCGTCCTGTAATCGTTTTGCTATTTCAGGAATGGAAGCTTGAAGGAGCACGACCTTTCCCGTAGATTTAAGTTTATCCCTGTTTTCTTTGGATAAAATTATACCACCGCCACAGGCGGCCACCACATTGGATTTTTCAATATGCGTCAAAGCTTCGGACTCCAGTTCCCGGAAATGAGATTCACCATCATTTTTGAAAATTTCTGATATGGACTTATTACTTTTGACCTCGATATAATGATCCAGATCCAAAAAGGGCATTCCCATCTTTTTCCCCAGGATTTTCCCGACCGTTGATTTGCCCGAACCCATCATGCCGATTAAATATATGTTCATTAATATTTAGCGGTTACTTTCATGTGCGCTTTGAGTTGGTCCATTGAATCGCCGCCGAATTTTTCCAGCAATGCATCAGCCAAAACGAAACAGAGCATACTTTCCGAAATGATTGATGCCGCCGGTACAGCGCAACTATCGGTTCGCTCTTTATGAGCCTCTTTTGCCTCTTTGGTTTCAATATCTACAGAACGCAAGGGCTTGATTAATGTGGCAATGGGTTTCATGGCCATTCGTAGAACAATAGGCTGGGCATTGCTCATTCCGCCTTCAATGCCGCCGGCATTGTTGGAATGCCGGGTATATTTTCCCCCATCCCACCCAATCTCATCATGAACTTCACTGCCTAATTTTTCCGCACCTTCAGCGCCGCC
>DKQT01000020.1 GCA_002471845.1 Fidelibacterota bacterium UBA7301
CTATGGGTAGTATCGGTAAAGAAGGGGAACAGATCAAGCATTTTACGTATTGAGTTAACTTTGCGAAGGTTTGGAACCTTCGCAAAGTTTTTATATCAACACTTTATTCAATCATCATATCTACCGCAATCGCGTCTGCAAAGGCAAATCCGTCCGGCGTTAAAGTTAGTCTATCAGACTCCTTTATAAAATAATCCCCCCACTTCGATTGGTTATGGTTGATTGAATTATTGACTACTTCTTGGTATAGCTTTGGGATTTTGGGGAGGTTTATGCCATCTTTGATCCGCAGGCCAAAACCGATCATTTCATTGGTCCTGTCCTTATCGGATAATGGGTAATTATCCTGGCGCGGCAATTTGTCGTCTCTCAATTTTTTAATATAGCCATCCAGGTTCCGGATATTGGAAAAACGATTTTTCCCGTCAAACCCATGGGCCGAGGGGCCGTAGGCCAGGTAAAGGTCAATCTCCCAATAATGTAGGTTGTGTTTGCATTCGAGACCACGCTTAGACCAATTGGAAATCTCGTATTGCTCGAAGCTATTATCCGTAAGTGTGGATTGGGTCAATTGATATATGTCGGCACTTTGATCATCACTGGGCATAGTGACTTTGCCACGATTTACATATTGGTAAAGTTGAGTTCCTTCTTCCACGGTCAGTGAATAGCAGGACATATGTTCCGGTTCCAAGTCAATGATGCGTTGGAGATCCCGTTGCCAGATTTCCATGGTCTGCCCTGGAATATTAAAAATGAGATCGCAGTTGATATTGTTAAATCCTGCTTGTCGAGCGGCTTCAAATGTCTTGAATATTTCCTCCGGGCCGTGAATCCGCGTTAAAAATTGAAGCAGGCTTGGTTCAAGGGATTGGACGCCTATGGAAATTCGATTTACACCTAAATACTGGAAGGCCTTGAGGCGGTCCTCCGGTGCTTCACCGGGGTTGGCTTCTATGGTGAATTCAGTAACGTGAGACAGATCAAACTTGTTTTCTAAAATGCGGATCAATTGTTCAAGGTGATGGGGCGAGGTAAGGCTGGGGGTGCCGCCGCCGATGAAAATTGTATCAATAGTCCAATCGCTGGTATCCGTATTGCACAAATCAATTTCCTTGAGAAGCGCTTCAAAAAAAGCAGGAATGGTGTCGTCTTTGTCTGCCACAGAATAAAAGTCACAATACATGCACTTCACCCGGCAGAAGGGCATGTGGATATAAATGCCAGCCTTAGGCATGGGTGGCGCCGAGAATTATTCGGCTAAACTGTGGAGGTCATCCCGAATAAGGATGAGGATGGCGGATTGGGGCACGATGAGGTAATCCTCATTTTCTATTTTGACTTCAATCGAGGCCTTATTCACAAACAGCGCCATGTCGCCTACCTCGGCCTGGGTGGGGATATATTTCACTGTACCGCCATCATTGGAAGACCAGGGTTCATCAAGGTTGTCTTCGGGATTGCCAAGAGGTATTCCCGGGCCAACCTCCACCACAACGCCACTGAGAACTTCCTGTTTTTCAACCACACTGGGGGGCAGGTAAAGTCCCGCTTTGGATTTCTTTTCACCTTTATCCGGGCGAACAAGAACGCGGTCGCCCACCACAAGGATTTGTTTGTTCTTACTTCGCATGGCAGAAATTAGGGTTGATTTGTGAAGGGGTTCAACATTATAGAGATAAATCTACAACAATTAAAATTTATCTAGCTGTAATTTTTTGTCTGTCCGCTTTTGGAGGAGTTCTTTTGTATCTAGACAAAAGAACAGCGAAAAGTGGAACATGAAGAACAATCATCAATTGAATAGTTATTATGAGCTCTTGTAAGAAGAATATAAAGAAGCGAAATTATAGGAATGGATGTTTATGTAAAGATCGTAGAAACAGTAGCCGAAAAGGAATCCGTCCTTTCGATTCGTCGAGATGTATTCATCCGCGGGCTAAATATCCCGAAACATATCGAAATTGATGAGAATGAAAATAATGCCAATTATGTCCTGGCAACCGTGGGGGAGACGCCTGTAGGTACGGCCCGCTGGCGGAAAACTGATGAAGGGATAAAACTGGAACGGTTTGCCGTGCTGGATGGGTACCGGTCCATGGGCGTTGGAAGAATAATGACTGAATTCATTATAAATCAATTTTCAGGCAATGAACATATTTATCTAAACAGCCAGGACACAGCCATCGGTTTTTATGAAAAACTGGGATTTGAATCGGTAGGTCCAATGTTCCAAGAGGCAGGAATCCAGCATCAAAAAATGGTATATCCGAAGGGAGAATAAAGAAAAGCAGTCGTTTTTCTATCATAAATTTCCACTTATATTCCATTTGATTTCAATCATTCAAAAGCCATAGAAATAAGCTCAATGTCCGGTTCAATTTATAAGCGCATGGGTCAGCTCCTGTTCCATTTTTGGCCCTATATCATTTTCTCATCCATTTCAGCAGTCATTTTTGTATTGCTGAACAGTGCTTCCATGTGGCTTACGGCATCACTGATTAATAATGTATTGTCTGATTTTGATAAGATTGTCCAGTCCCAAATGGAGTGGGCCTCCAAGTCCTCCCTGACAATGAATGAAAAACTGAAGTATTTGACGAACTTGCTCATTTTGAGAGATACCCCCGCCGAATCATTAAAGATATTATGCCTGGCACTGTTAGGTATATTCTTCGCTAAGAATATTTTTCTGTATATTAAAAATATTTTACTGCGGATCGTCGAGCTAAAACTGGTAAAAAATATTCGGGACCGACTCTATAAGCATATCCAGACCCTATCCTTGGGATACTTTCACAAACGGCAGACCGGCTTAATCACATCCATTGTGATGAACGACGTGGAACAGCTCCAGGTGGCCCTGGCAGTTGTTTTTCAGCGCTTATTTGTTGAACCAATCAATATTCTCACTTTTGTTACCCTCTTATTCATTATCAGTTGGAAGTTGGCTTTGATAGCCATTGTGATTATTCCCCTTGCAGGAATTGCCATCATAAGTATTGGCCGCAGTATTCGAAGAAAATCAAGGCGCACCCAGGCCAAGATCGCTGAGATAATGCAAATCCTGACTGAAACCCTTTCATCGATTCGAATCGTGAAGGCTTTTGTGAATGAAAAAGAAGAAGTTGAAAAATTCATTGCAAAAAGCGCACAATATTTTAAACTGCTTTTGAAAAGGGCTCGTCTTGATCTCATTGCCGGGCCGATAACAGAAAGTTTCGGTGTTATCATTGGTGTAGTGCTTTTGTGGTACGGGGGTATGGAAGTATTGTCTAACCGCGGTGTCAGTGCAGAAGATTTCATCCGTTTTATTGTTATACTGTTTGCCATTTTGGGTCCCATAAAACAAATGAGCAATGTGAATATTAAAATTCAAATAGGTGCTGCTTCTGCCGAGCGTATCTTCGGATTATTGGAAACACCACCGGAAATTGTTGAAGATACAGATGCAGTTGATATCGGTGCATTTAAATCATCCATTGAGTTTGATCGTGTCCATTTTGAATATAATGATGGTGATGAACGTGTTTTAGATGAAGTCAGTTTTAAGATCAATAAAGGTGAGATTGTTGCTTTGGTTGGCCCCAGTGGTTCCGGTAAATCCACTATCGCTGATTTGATTCCCCGGTTTTACGATGTATCCAAAGGTGAAATCCGCATTGACGGGCATGATCTGCGAAAAATAACTTTAGCATCCTTACGTGGGAATATGGGAATTGTCACCCAGGAGGTGATCCTGTTTAATGATACGATACGTAATAATATTGCCTATGCCCAGCCCGATGAGAGCGAGGAGGCCATTCGCCAGGCCGCTGAAGCAGCCAATGCCTTGGAATTCATTGAACAAACCCATGAAGAATTTGATACGCTGATTGGTGAGCGGGGGGTGAATTTGTCCGGTGGGCAAAAACAACGCTTGGCTATTGCCCGAGCGCTGTTAAAAAATCCACCCGTCCTCATATTGGATGAAGCAACCTCAGCTTTGGACACAGAATCGGAAAAAATGGTTCAAAAAGCAATTGAAACTTTAATAAAAGACCGTACCGCTCTGGTGATTGCCCACCGTTTATCCACCGTGCAAAATGCGGATAAGATTATTGTCTTGGATAAAGGGAAAATTTTAGAAGTTGGAACCCATGAGGAATTATATGAAAAGGGCGGTCTTTACCGGCGCCTGTATGACATCCAATTTGATTAAAGAAAAAAATGGAAAAAAAGTTAAATATATTCTTCAGCAATTCAATTTCGGCCCATAAATGGGGTGGAGGGGAAAAATGGATGATTGGCGCCGCGCGCGGCCTTAAGGCCCGTGGGCATGAGGTTACCCTATCCGGGAAAGCCAATTCTGTTTTTTTGAGAAAAGCAAAAGATGCCAACCTTGATATTTTACCGCTCAATATTTATGCTGATTATAATCTCTTTAAAATCTGGCATACAAAAAGAATCCTAAAAAGGAAAAGAGTGGATGTAATAGTACTGAACTTAAATAAGGATATCCGTGTGGCGGGGATTGCTGCACGTATGGCTAAAGTTCCTGTAATTATTGCCAGAAACGGGATTCAGCTTTTTTCCGATAAATGGAAACATAAAAAGACAATCGGGATTGTAGATGGCATTATTACCAATTCAGAATCGATCCGCAATGCTTATAATACCTTTCCTTGGATGGCTCAAGAAAAGACGACGGTAATTTATAATGGACTGAAAATGAATGGTATGGTAGAACCCGCTGATGTGCATACTATCTGGAATATTCCCAAGGATAACCTGGTTTTTGTGGCGGCGGGACGGTTAACCGGGCAGAAAGGATTCGACCTGTTGATCGAGGCCACCAGCCGCATGAATGGATCAGCAAGGCCCTTTACCGTTTTAATCGCAGGCATGGGAAAAAATCGCAAGGCCCTTGAAAAACAGATTGACGAAAGCCAATTAAACGGAAGTGTAAAATTGATCGGTTTTCAAAATAATTTACCTGCTATTCTTAAAGCAGCTGATTATATCATTATGCCTTCCCGGCAGGAGGGAATGCCCAATGTGGTCATGGAAAGTATGGCTTTGGGAAAGCCGGTTTTGGCCGCCAATGTAAATGGTGTACCGGAATTAATGAATCATCGCAAAACAGGGTTCATTTTCGAACCTAGGAAGGTAAACGCAATTTGTAAAGCTATGGATTTTGCTTTGGAGAATTACGGCAGTGATGAAATAGCCAATTGGGGATCGGCAGCTAAAAAACATGTGGAAGATCATTTCACCTTAGATACCATGATCGACCGCCTGGAATCATATTTTTTTGAGCAATATGGCCAATCAAACCGTTAGCCAAGCTCGCTCTTTTAAAGAAAATCCACGCCACTATCCCCGAAAATTCCAAGTGGGGATCTATAATGCATTTTCCACCCGACTGCCCTATAAACCACTGCCTAAAAATCCGAAAAAGATCCTAGTCCAGTCCCAGGAAAAGATCGGTGACGCTATTTTGCTCCTGCCCACCATTGGGGGACTTAAGAAACTTTTCCCGGGCGCAGTGATTAATGTTCTTTGCTCGAAGAAAAATGAACCCATCTTCAATGCTATACCAGTAGTGGAAAAAACCTTGGTGTATCGTTCAGGCCGTCGGTTTTGGCATGACCTTACGACAAACCAGTATGACCTGTTTTACAACCCCAAAGATCACCCTTCCATCACCGCCTTTAAGATCGCTAAAGTGGTAAATGCGGGAGTGAAAGTATCCCTTGCCCATCCGCGCCATGAAAAACATTATAACCATGGACTAACGGTAACCAAATTGCGGCGAATCCTGGAAAAGAATGGGGCTATCCTTCAAGCCTACAGATTTGGATCAAAGATTGAGTCTTTTTTCCCCAAATTAGATCACGGGGTGGGGAAAAATAAAAATGAAATTTCAATCAACCTTTCAGCCGGGAGCGAGGCCCGGAAATGGTCTTTTCAAAACTGGGTAGAAATGATCGAACTTTTCTTAGGTCTTAATTCAGAACTCAGATTCAATATTTTCACCCAGGGGAATGAAGCTGAAACGGGAAAAAAGATTGCATCAAAATTTGGATTATTAATTGCCCTGTTTTCCGACTTGACTTCCATTCTAGACGCCGGACAGATTATCCAAAAGTCCTCTATCCTGGTTTCGCCGGACACAGCCATGATCCATGTTGCGGATGCGGTAGGGACCCCGGTGGTGGGGTTATATTCCGGGGATGAGCGAAACGTAGAGCGGTATCGTCCTTACTGGGTAAAACATGAAGTGCTTCAATCGAAGTCCTTATCCATCCAGGCCATACCTCCCATTGATGTTTTCAATGCGGCTACGGGCCTAGTGCAGGGATAAAATGACCAAAGTTCTTTTTGAAAACCATCATCTTTATTATTTGCCTAATTTCATTCCAATCATAGATGAAATGCGGCAGAGGGGCGGTTATGAAATTTTTACTTCAATTCCCTCATTGATGGAGTCCCAAGAAAAGGATATTTTTTATTCTGCCTGTGATAAGTTGAATGTAGAAACAGTGATCGGTTCCGATGAAAATTCCCGCATTGATAAACTGATACAATTGGCCTTTGATGTAGTTGTAGTGGGGAATGTGGGCCAGCTTAATCCAATCGTTCATTCGGATACTTTGGCCGTCATGGTTTACCATGGCATTGGCTTGAAACAATCCTATTATAATGATATTGATCAACGGATTGATTTGCGATCGGTTGAATCAGAATCGCGCCTTGATGAACTAAAATCACATGGGCATTCTAATTTGGTGCTCACGGGATTTACCAAATGTGATCCCCTAGCTACAACCAATGTTGATAATCATATTAACCTTGAAAAATTCGGGTTGAATCCTAACCAGAAAACGGTGCTATATGCCCCCAGTTTTTATCCTTCTTCTCTGGACCAATTGATACCCGTCCTTGGAAAACTGAGTTTTGAAATTAACATTTTAATTAAACTGCACAATTTCAGTTGGTATCAGGATCGCTATTTATATCAGAGCAGGGCCATGGAAAAACTGGCCCGGGAATTTTCCAATATTTACCTGGCGCCGCCGGGGGATTATAATATCATCCCTTATTACAGGATGGCTGACCTTTTGGTATCGGACATTTCATCCACCATGTTCGAATATTTATATCTCAACCGCCCGGTTATTATGGCTGAATGCTTTACACTCAGGTTAAAACACAGGATTTTGAAAAAACGGTTTTTGAAGAAATTGGACTTGAAAAGGATGGAAGGAATTGATTTTGCCTTTCGCGTGGATAACCCGGAAGACCTCCCCGCCCTGATTTACCATGGACTGGAATATCCCAGTGATTTGGAAAAGGAGCGCTTAGCCGCTCAGACAGAGTACCTGTATAAATCGGATGGTAAAGCCTCCGCCCGTCTGGTGGACGCCATAGAGAATAAATTAACCGGAGCTTCCATTTGAGGATTGGTGTTTTTTGTCCCAATTGGGTAGGGGATGGGGTTATGGCCCTGCCGTTCCTGAATGCTCTCCGCCGGGCAAATCCCAATGCCGCCATTATTATAATTTGCAAATCCTGGGTGGCACCCATTTTTGAAAATCATCCATCAATTAATGGTATGATTTCTTTCGCTAAAAAAGACCTGACTGGATTTCGTGCAACCAGTAATGCAGGAAGAAGTTTGAAGGCCTTGGATTTAGATCAATTTTTTTTATTGTCCGATTCTTATCGTGCTGCCTTCCTGGCTAAAAAGTCAGAGACAAAACATCGCATTGGCTACCCGGGGCAGGGACGGTCCCCCCTATTGACGGAGGTTATCCTACGACAAAATAATAAAATGCACCGTTCGAACCAATACCTATTTTTATTGAGGGGTGAGCATCATGAACCCTTTGACAGAGGACCGGGGATTACCTTAAAGAGAATGGAAATAGAGTGGGCAAAGGAGGAATTGGCTAAAATTGGTGTGTCGAATGCCACTGCCTTATTTCCTTTTAGTGTTGCCTCGTCGCGCAGTATCCCCCAATTAAAGGTTTTGGAGATCCTAGAGAAAATAAAGGAAACCATTTTAGTTTTTGGCAGCGGTGGAGACAGGAAAAAAGCGGAAATTTTGGTGGAAGCATCCGGCCGTACAAATGTTAAAACGGTGGCGGGACATTATGGACTCAGGCAAAGTATGACACTAATCTCACAATGTAAGGGTGCCGTTGCGTCCGACAGTGGATTAGGCCATATTTCAGCAAATTTAAGCGTGCCCACCGTTTCACTCTTCGGCGCCGGGGATGCCAGTTCAACAGGGCCCCTTGGTCAAAACACGACCATCATAAATGAAAATGTTCATTGTAGTCCCTGTTTGAAAAATAAATGCCACAATAAAAATGAACCGCTTTTGTGCCTTAATGAAATCCATTCGGAGTTACCGTGGACCGTGTTATCAGAACTCAGTGGATAATTTTAGAATGGATTTTAGCAGAAATTCATTAATATAATCTTCATTAATTATTAATTAAAAGGAAATTACAAGGAATCCGTATGAATTATCTAAAACCAAAAGGAAAACTAGGTATCTTAATTCCAGGAATGGGTGCAGTTGCCAGCACATTTATCGCAGGAATTGAGGCGATTAAAATGGGAAAATCGAAGCCCATCGGGAGTATGTCACAGATGGGAACGATTCGCTTAGGGAAAAGAACAGAAAACCGTGTTCCGTTGATAAAGGATTTTGCACCACTTACAGATTTGGACGATTTGGTATTTGGTGGGTGGGATATTAACAAAGAAAATTTATACGAAATATGTGTTCGGTCTAATGTCTTGGATAGAAATCTTATTGATTCCATGAAAGAGTTTTTGGAACAATTAGATGTATGGTCCGCCGTGTTCGATAAAAAATTTGTTAGAAGATTAGAAGGAACTTTTATTAAAACTGGCCCTAATAAGATGGATTTGGCTAACCAAGTGGAAGAAGACATTAAGAATTTCACAAAAAAACATAAAACCAGAGCCAATGTTATGATTTGGTGCGGAAGCACTGAAATATTTTTCAAGTCTGGGGATGTTCATTCTTCACTTGAAAAATTCGAGGAAGGACTTCTTAATAATGATCCCGGCATTTCGCCTAGTATGATTTACGCATATGCCGCCATTAAAAATGGCATTCCATTTGCAAACGGCGCCCCGAATTTGACGGTGGATATCCCTGCATTAATAGAACTGGCTAAGGCGACAAACTCACCCTTGGCCGGAAAAGATTTCAAAACCGGTCAAACATTGATGAAAACCATCCTTGCGCCGGGACTGAAAGCAAGACAAATTGGGGTAAATGGTTGGTTCTCAACAAATATTCTTGGTAATCGGGATGGGGAAGTGTTGGATGATCCAGATGCGTTTAAAACAAAGGAAGAAAGTAAACTAGGTGTATTAGATTATATCCTCCAACCGGATTTGTATCCAGATCTGTATAGTGACTTATACCATAAAATCCGGATTAATTATTATCCACCTCGAGGCGATAACAAAGAAGGTTGGGATAATATAGATATTTTTGGTTGGTTGGGTTATCCTATGCAGATTAAAGTGGATTTTCTTTGCCGTGACAGCATTTTAGCCGCACCAATTTGCCTGGATTTAGTCTTGTTTTTAGACTTAGCTAAAAGGGTGGGTATGAGTGGTATCCAAGAATGGCTCTCCTTCTTTTTTAAAAGTCCCATGACTCTACCTGAGTTATATCCCGAACATGATTTATTTGTCCAACTTGCGAAACTTAAAAATACGCTTCGGCATATCATGGATGAGGAATTAATAACCCATCTCGGGTTGGACTATTACGAAGAATAATAGATGAAACTTATCATTATTGCCGCCGGTCAAGGAAGTCGTATCCGATCCTTGACGAATGGAATCCCTAAAACCTTGCTAAAGTTGAAGGGAAAATCCTTATTAGATCGGGTTTTAGAAAACGCCGTTACTGTTGGAATTAAGGAAGCCGTGATTGTTACAGGATACAGAAGTCCAGATTTAGAAACGTATGTTGATAACCATCGTTTTGAAATTAATGTTGAAACCGTCTATAACCCGAATTGGGATAAGGCAAATGGCCTAAGTGTTTTAGCAGCAAAGCCCCTAATCTCTCATGGGGAGCCTTTTCTGATTTCTATGAGTGATCATATTTATGATGCCCGATTATTGGAGAAAGTTTCTCAGAGTAGTTTAGATCATTACGATGCTTTAGTGGGTTTGGATTTTCGAATCAATGATATATACGATATTGACGATGGAATGAAAGTATCAGTGGATAAAAGCAGCAATATAAAAATTATCGATATGTCTAAAACATTATCTAGATTTGACGCAATTGACTGTGGTGTGTTTAAATGTAATTTTAGTTTTTTTGATGCCTTGGAGTCTGCTAATGAATCAGGTAATTACAGTTTGGCTGATGGTTGTAATTTATTAATTGATGAGGGTAGAATGGGTGGTGTAGATATTGGTAATTTATTTTGGGTGGATGTAGATACGCAGGAAGCATTTGAATTATTAGTTTAATAATTTGGCAATTTGGTTTTTAATATGGCTGAGCAATCGAATTTATCAAAATCAATCTATTATTATGCGAACCAGGTATATGAATATTCTTTTGTAAAATTAATTTATAGCCAGCTTGGGGGGACTTTTTTAGTCCGAAAACTCAATCGAAAATTACGAGCAAAATGGTATTTTCGCCAGAGTCAGCGTAAATGTGCTATCGGTTCAACTTTTGATGAACAACCGAATATTTTGGTTAAGAATGTGAATAAAATCCCTTTTGATTTGCCAGGAACCATTATCTCAAACAGCAATACGATTGTTCAACGAAATAAGAAAATTACGAAAGCCATATTTATAGGACATGGTACTGGAGATAAACGGTATGGAGGGGATGCCAATGCTTTAGCATCATATGATTACCACTTTATTTCCGGACCAAAACATATGGAGAAACTCCAGGATTCAAATGTTAACATTCCGGATAACAATTTAGTAAAAATTGGAAATGTCCGTTTTGGTGAAATAGTAAATAATGAAATTGATGTAACCGCTTATGCGAATTATCTTGGTATAAAGGATCGGCGTCGCAAAACTGTTTTATATGCCCCCACTTGGAAATGGGGAGCAGGAACGCTTCATCAATATGGGTACTGGTTTTGTCGGGAGATTACAAAAGAATATAATCTAATCATTCGGCCGCACTATTTTGATCGAAAGTATATTTCAAAATTTAAATTTTGGGCCAAGTCAAAAGGACTAAAACATATATATTTTTCGAATCCCGCGAATATATTATCTAATGATACCATGTTTGATTTTGCCATCTCGGATATGCTGATTAGTGATACATCTTCTATTCTTTATGAATACCTAATCACACGAAATCCAATTATAATAGCAAATACTGAATATGTAGATTTACATAATATGCCACCGGAAATGGATATTTCAACAATCGCGAATAGAATGACGAAAAATGATAATATTTTGAAAGTGGTAGAAAGTGTTTTTAGTAATCATGACCCCAAGAATTATGACAAAATGCTTCATCAATGTTTTTATTTTAATGATGGTAAATCGGTAGAAAGAATTTCGGATTTTTTATCCTCAGGAATATTATAATTATTTAATCAATTAATTATTACTAATTGAATATAATTATACTAATAATATTTTTGTTTAGTATCATTTTGGATTAACATTAATTAAACTGATAAATTATTTTTCATCACAAGAACTATTCGCCCTAATTTCTGTGCTTATGAAAGCAGTAATCCTTGCCGCTGGTGTAGCCCGCCGGCTCTATCCCCTTACTTATGATATCCCCAAATGCCTCATCGAGGTGGGGAATAAACCCATTTTGGACCGCCAGTTGGAAGCCCTTCAATCCTCCGGAATTACCGATATCATTATGGTAGTAGGCTATTACCGGGAAGCGATCGTGAATCATGTCCGCACCAATTTCCCCGGAATGAATTTTGAATTCGTCATCAACCACCATTATTTTGAAACAAATACAGCCTACTCACTCCGTCTTTGTAATGAATCAATCGATGGCGGTCCTTTTGTCCTCATGAATGCGGATGTGCTTTATCCAAAGGAAGTCCTAAGCCGCGTCATTAATTCAGATCATGATACTGTTTTAGCGGTTGAGATCAAACCCTGCGGAAGGGAAGAAGTGAAGGTCATTGAAGGAGATGATAACCGCCTGGTGGCCATCGGGAAAGAGTTGATTGAGGATAATTCATTGGGTGAGTTCATCGGCGTGGCCAAATTCTCTGCTGAATTTTCGGCCGCTTTTGGAAACTCCTTAGACCGCTTAATTGAAGCCGGCGGCACCGCCGATTATTTTGAGGCGGCCATCCATCCACTTATGTCTGAGCATCAAGTTTATTATGAAGATATATCGGACCTACCCTGTATTGAGATCGATTTTATTGAGGACCTGGAAAAGGCCCGGGAACTGGTTAATTCGGACTGGTTCAACTAAGATTCCGTGTTTCCCGATCACCTGATCATTGATTTTATTAGCGCCTTCATAACCAAGGAATCCTTGGCTGAATTGGCCACCATGAATACGAATATTAAAAACAATTAGGCGCCTCGGCAATTTTCGCCTGCTGATCGTCTTAACTGGAAAGACGAAGCCTAAATCAAAAAAGATTAACTATGTCTGTACTTGTTCCCTTTAAAGCCATTCGACCTAAGGCTGAATACGTTTCCAAAATTGCCAGTCGTCCATACGACGTGCTGAGTGATGTGGAGGCCAGAGCTGCTAGTGAAGGAAATCCTATTTCGTTTTATCATATTATAAAGCCTGAAATTGACTTTCCTCAAGATCATGATCATTATACACCTGAAATTTATCAGAAAGGAGCTGATAATTTTAATAAACTTGTTGCTGAAGGGATGATGGTTAAAGATGTTGCTGAAAGCTTCTACATTTATCAGATTATCATGGATGGACATAAGCAAACCGGTTTAGTTGGTTGTTGTGCAATAGATGATTATTTTAATAATGTCATCAAAAAGCATGAGTTGACTCGTCCTGACAAAGAAGAGAATCGTAAAAACCATATTCGTTACAGCAAACTGAATTACGAACCTGTATTTTTTAGCTATCCTAACGTTTCCGATATTAACGAGATTGTTGAAGGTGTTAAGTCAAAAGATTCTGTTTATGACATAACAACTAGCGATGGAATTAAACATACACTGTGGGTGGTTGATGAAGTTGACAAGGTTGAGGAAATAGAGCGCTTGTTCGAATCTAAGGTGCCTAGTATTTACATTGCAGATGGACATCATAGAACAACGGCGGGAGCTTTGGTTGGGAAAGAGATTAGAGAAAAAGCAGGTGGTAGTTCAGACGATGGTAAACGCTATAATTATTTTATGGCCGTTCTATTTCCTGATAACCAATTGAAGATTATCGATTACAATAGGGTGGTAAAGGATTTGAATGGACTTAGCGCAGATGAATTTGTAGATCAAATTGGCGAGTCATTTAATTGTGAAAAAGTCGGTGGTGTTTATAAACCTGAAGGTTTGCATAATTTCGGAATGTATCTGGAAGGACAGTGGTATAAACTAACCGCAAAAGAAGGAACTTATGATGATTCTGATCTGGTTGGAGTTTTAGATGTTACTATTTTAAGCAAACAGGTATTGGATCCGGTTCTTGGGATAAAGGATCTTAGAACGGATAAGCAAATTGAATTTGTTGGGGGAATTCGAGGTCTTGGAGAACTTGTGAAAAGAGTAGATTCTGGAGAAATGAGAGTAGCTTTTGCTCTTTATCCAGTGAGCATGCAACAATTAATAAATATTTCAGACAATGATATGATTATGCCACCAAAGGTAACTTGGTTTGAACCAAAGCTTAGAAGTGGGTTGTTTGTTCACGATTTAGCAGAATAAAGTTTTTTAGAGTATGAGTGAATTGCAAGTCCCAACAATGGCAGAGATGATGGCTTCAGTAGAAAAGCCTGATGTATTGTTTTGGGTAGGGTGTGCCGGAAGTTTTGATGATTACATTGAAATTATCGTCGATTAGACAGATATATATTCTCCAAATTTCACTAAATTGTGCTTCAATTTAGACTCATTTATTCGAAATAAGGTTCTTATGCTTCAGAAAGTACTTACAGAAAAAATTTCCCGGTGGCAGGATGAGGTCCGGTCAATTGTAAAAGAAAAGGGAGATGTAAAGATTAGTGATGTGACCGTTTCCCAGGCCTACGGCGGGATGCGGGGCATCAAGGGTCTCACCTGCGAAACGTCCGCCGTTTCTGCCGACAAAGGGCTTATCATCCGTGGTTATCCCTTGCTGGATATCACACACATTTCACCGGAAGAAGTTTTCTATCTTTTACTCACGGGGAATTTGCCTGACGCCGAGGCTTTGGCCGATATCCGAAACCAATTGCGAGAAAACCAGGATGTGCCGAGCTATGTGTGGCGGATTTTGGAGGCTATGCCGGAAAATTCCCATCCCATGACCATGCTTACCACCGCCATCCAGAGCATGCAGGTGGACAGCCTTTTCGTCAGTAAATATGACGAAGGTATTCCCAAAACTGATTACTGGAAATGGACCTTGGAAGACGGCATTCGGTTGGTGGCTAAACTCACAGGCATAGCCGCAGGTATTTACAGGATGCGCTTTAACAAGGGTGACCGCATCGCCCACGACGACTCTTTGGACTGGGCCGGGAATTTCGCACATATGCTGGGGATCAAAGATGACGATTTCAAAAAATTGATGCGCCTTTACCTCATGCTCCACTGCGACCATGAAGGGGGGAACGTGAGCGCCTTCAGTGCTCTAACTGTCGCTTCTGCATTGTCATCACCCTATTTATCCGTTGCCGCCGGGCTCAATGGTCTTGCCGGTCCCCTTCACGGATTGGCTAACCAGGAATGCCTGAAATTTGTTCTGGAAGTTCGTGATCATTTCAACGGTGCTCCTTCCACAGGAGAACTAAAGCAATTTTGCTGGGATCGACTCAATGACGGGCGCGTCATCCCCGGTTACGGCCATGCTGTTTTGCGCTGCCCGGACCCACGCTTCACCGCCTTCGTTGAATTCGGGAAAGACCATATTAAAGATGATGATATTTTTTCCATTGTCGGCTCCCTTTTTGATGTGGTGCCCCCCGTTCTCCAGGAACAGGGAAAAGCAAAAAACCCCTGGCCCAATGTGGACGCCGCCTCCGGATCCCTGCTCTATTATTACGGCCTCACAGAATTCAACTATTATACGGTCTTGTTCAGTATATCCCGCGCTATGGGGATGATCTCGCAGATGGTCATCAACCGTGCTCTGGGGATTCCCATCACGCGGCCAAAATCGGTAACCAGTGAATGGATCAAACAGAATGCTTGATTGGCAAATTTGTGACCCCTGGATGATTAACGTAAATTCAGTGCAATTAAAGATATATTATGCAAACCGAATTTGATGATGAATTAACCCGCATGGATGAACTGGAACAGGCATCCGACGCTGCCATAAACAAAGCTTTATCCCTTGATGATGCCATATCGCAATTAGAATTAAGAAAACATCCGATTGTTCAAACAGGAACCACCCTTCAATCCGTTATAGATACACTCCGAAATAAAAAAGTGGGTTGTGTCATGGTTGAATCCAACAGGAAAATTGCTGGCGTTATGACAGAACGTGATTTTCTTCTTCGAGCAATTGGCAAGGGCCTGGATATGAATAAAGAAATTATTGATGACTTTATGACCGCCAATCCAGAAACGCTCCAGGTGGATGACCCCATCGCCTTTGCCCTCAATAAAATGCATGTATTCGGCATTCGCCATATTCCGATCCTGAACCAGGATAATTCAATTTACGGTATGGTATCAGTCAAGGATGTGATTGCCCATATCGGGAATTATTATGCAGACCAGATTGTAAACCTGCCCTCTCAACCAGACCGGAAGGCATTGGATCGCCCTGAAGGGGGATAAAATCCTTTTTTGCAGATTTTCTGAACCGTCAAATTTTTGGCGGTTCATCTTCATCAGTTTCGCCGTCCTCTTTCTTTCAGGATGTGCATCACATCCCACCATTAACCCCCATTTACCGGAAGCAGGTAAATCTAAAAAAGGATACGCTCTCTCAACAGAAAACTTTTTCCCCTACCTATGGTATCGAAAAGGCTTGACGGATAAAAGTGAGATCGGTATTCGTCTTGGTCTCCCGATTTATGGTTCAGGCATAGATTACAGCCGTGTCTTGTATCAAAAGGACAATAAATGGGATATGATCAATCTGGCTTGGTCCGTGAATCCCAATTTCAATATTGATGCCACCTATTACAAATTCAAGACCAAAAAAAGTGATGAGGGATTTTTGAAATCCCGCTGGTGGGGGCTGCGAGGCATGGTTATCCGGAACGGGATCACCAATCATGCCAGCAATAGGCTGGGTATTCTTTTAGGGTTTCAATCCAATCCTCGTTGGGGAATGGAATTTGGCTATTTTCACGATCCTACCTCAATGCCGATCACTGAACTCTTCAACCCAAGGTGGGATCCCACAGGTAAGGATGCATCTCCACGATTTGCCGATAAACCTATGAAAGATTCCGCCACGGGATTTCCATCGGAATATTCCAGGCTGACGGGATTATCTTTGAGTGTTTTCTTCGATTTGGATGCCCCCAAGAAGAAAAAGTAATTTTTCCTCTTTCAGTTTCTAATTTCCACACCCAAAATGGCCTTACAAAATTTTATCAAATCCTGCTTTGACAGAGTCGTTGCGTCAGATTACGATGGTCCAACCAGTGCACATCCCATTATTGTTCTTAATTCGTTGAAAAATATCATTGGTGATGATCGGCAAAATCCATCTAAACTATTATTGGATGCTATGGCAGGGTTGGTTGAACGATTTCCACAAAGAAATGATGACCAAGCAGTATTAGATCGTGTGGCGAAAGATGGTCTGGGCCTCACTGTATTTATTGCCGATTTGGAAGATGTCTGCCAGTGTGGTAACCCACTTGAAATAGAAACGGAAGCGGCCCGGCTCCAATGGGTGAGTGAAAATGGTTTAGCGGGAATAGATTGTCTCATAGAAGTGGCTCTCCAGGATTTTGACCGATTGGGACTATTTGCCTATCATCTACAGCGGGCCAATGTCTTTAACCAAGATGTCAAAAATACTTGGCCCCATACCCGCTGCCTCCTGAAAGAAATAGCGAAATCACCCCTTCCCGATCCACACGATAGAATCGAAATCAATATTGATGATTATTTTTCGCCTCTCGCTTCTTGTCTCTCGTCTCTCATCCCTTCTCTCTCCGCAGCCAAACGATTGTGGGGTGGTAATTACGTTCGAATCGAAGGATATCGCCGGGAACTCTCCCATTGGTTCAGCACCATGTCGGTTGAAGAAAGTCTGGCGAAAAATATGATGAATGGACTTGAAGATTATGTGAAAAATGGGGGTAAATTTTTTATTGGAATGGCAGAGAATTTTATCGGGAATCCCGAATGGGAAGCCAAGATCATCCAATTAGAAGCATTGCGGTATTTTGCCAAAAACGTGTCTTCAAATGATCTGCCCATAATTTCATCCTACTTAAAGGAACTTACCTCATGAATATTGGCGGCTACGACCTTTACAGCATTGAAACCAGCATTTTCTCCCTGGATGGGGGTGCCATGTTTGGGATTATCCCCAAACCACTGTGGGAAAAAGAAGTACCGGCGGACGATCAGAATCGCATCACTATAGTGACCCGTTCTTTACTTTTAGTGGGGCACGACAGAAAAATTATTGTTGATACAGGCAACGGTGACAAATGGCAGGACAAATTCAAAGCCATCTACAATATTGATACGGAGACGGTGAACCTCAATTTGTCCCTGGCAAAATATGGATTTACCGCCGAAGACATCACTGATGTCTTTTGTACTCATATGCATTTTGACCATATCGGCGGTAATACAAAATTGGTGGATGGCAGGCTGGAACCGACTTTTCCTAATGCCACCTATTGGATGCAGAATGAAAACTGGGATTTAGCCAATTCGCCATCTGAAAAAGATCAAGGCAGTTTCATGGAAGCGGATTGGTCCGTCTTGGCAGAAAATGGGATGATAGAAATTGTGGATGGGAAAGAATCATTTTTGCCGGGTATCACCATGGAAATTTCCTATGGTCACTCCACGGGTATGATGCTTCCCAAGGTTCAGGACAGCAGCAACACCATTGTGTACATGGCGGACCTCATTCCCATGGCGGCCCACATCCCCTTGCCCTGGGTCATGGCCTACGATATTCATCCCGTCCTCACGGTGCAGGAAAAACGGGCCTTCCTCCCCAAGGTGGTAGAAGGGAATTGGATCCTCTTTTTTGAGCATGATCCCATTCACCAGGGATGCAACGTCCACTTCGACGGGAAGCATTACCGTTTGAAAGAATCGGTCACCATCAGTGAGTGAAGCAGTAGAAATGGCGGCTCTCTTTCAAAAAGGATTGTCCGAATATGAAAAAGGGGATTATTTTGAAGCCCACGAAGCTTGGGAAGATACATCAGAATTTGACTGGGACTTGGTCCCGAACTTGAAAGAATAGGATGAATAATATTGCCCTCTTTGTAAAAGATTTTCAGAAAGGCACGGAACTTTCAGAGCGCCTTGCCACAGCGGATATGAATGTCACCTTTGCCGAATCCATTTATGACCTCCCGGACCAATGCAAGATCGGCATCATTGATTTGGATGATGAAAAATTCGGGAATGTAAAATTTGTGTCCGAGCTGAACAGCCAGACGAATATGACCCTTTTGGGTTATATGAAAACAGTCCATAAAGAAACAATGGATAAACTGAAATCCGCCGGCTGTAACATGGTGATATCCAAGGCGTCTATCGTGAAGAATGTACAATCATTGGTTAAAGAACTTTCGAAGTGAGGGAGAGCAAAGCCAAAAAAGTAGAACGGGCGAAAGCGGTTTTCGAATCGCTCCTAACGGAATACCCCAATGCCAAATGTTCCCTCCATTATTTATCAGCCCATAAACTATTGGTAGCAACAATACTCTCAGCCCAATGCACGGATCACCGCGTAAACCGGGTAACACCGGCACTATTTCAAAAATATAAATCACCGCAAGATTTCGCCTATTGTGATGTGTCGGAACTGGCGAAAGATGTCCATTCCTGCGGATACCACAACCAAAAGGCAAAATCCATACAAGGTGCCAGTTTAAAAATTGTTGAAGAGCATGGGGGAAAAGTGCCTAATAATATGGATGAACTGGTGAAACTACCCGGGGTGGGTCGAAAGACAGCCAATTGCGTATTAGGAGAAATTTACAATGTGCCTTCTATGGTGATTGACACCCACATGGTACGGATCATGAATCTGCTCAAGTTCACAAATACCAAAGACGCCAAAAAGATCGAGTTTGAATTGATGGCATTATTTGAGAATCAAAACTGGGTCAAACTCACCCATTTAATTATTGATCACGGCCGTGCCGTATGTATTGCCCGCCGGCCCCAGTGCGGGGCATGTGTGATTAATGAACTATGCCCATCGGCATTAATTTAAAATATTTTCATATTCGTAATAGAAGTGTTGTAACGCGTAAGGTGGCTTTGCTAATCTTGCGCAATTGGCTAAATTGTGGCTCCAATATTATTTGCAGCATACAATAAAAAATGAATAAACCCTATTTAACCAAAGTATTCTATTTCAACGCCGCCCACCAGTATGGGCATGATGACTGGTCCGATGAAAAAAATTGGGATGTATTTGGTCTCGATTCTAAAGTCCATGGCCATAATTATACACTGGAGGTCATGGTCACCGGTGAGATCAGTTCTGATACAGGCTTTATCGTCGACCTTGAACATCTGAAAGAAGTGGTGAATATCCATGTGATCGATGTTCTGGATCACTGTCAACTTGAAAAAGAAGTGGATTGGTTCAAGGATAAACAACCCAGTTCAGAGAATTTGGTTCAGTTTATTTGGGAGCAGATCGCACCACGATTGGCGGGAGCCAGACTCCACCGCATTCGCCTGCGGGAAACACCCACCATTTTCACCGATTATTACGGACCGGACTGTTACTAATGGATTTCAAAAACAAATTTTATTTGATACTCGCCGGTATCTTCATTGCGTCATTGGTTAGTTCCAACCTTATTTTCCAGAAATTTTTCACGTGGTCCCCA
>DKQT01000010.1:0-3342 GCA_002471845.1 Fidelibacterota bacterium UBA7301
CGTATCGATCACTGCCACAGACTTAGCTGGGAATAGTCTAAGAGCCTCGGATATAACCGGCACTGATACTTTAGATGTAGACAATACAACGCCTTCTGTTATGTTCACATATGACGACCCAGATACTTTGGTTAGATTTGAAGATGCAACCCTTTTAATTACCGCTACATTTTCTGATTCTATTACCGTGGATTCTATACCAAAATTAACTGTTGATATGCCCAGCGGTACCAATGGGGATATATCTGCAGGTGAAATGACCCTAGTATCCGGAAAAGTGTATAATTATAGCTTGCCTCTGGTGGATAAGACCGACGGCATTATCGCCATCACTATTTCAGCTTACGATAAAGCGCTCAATGCAATCGTGGCTGATTCTATTTTTAGAGGAAGCGTTGTTACCATTGACAATACAGATCCCTCCGCCTTTACCACGGGTACGATTAGTGCGATGGGGGATACGGTTGTTGTCTCATGGCTAAACAATGAGACAGACTCACTACGTTCACTTATTCCCATATCCGCTACGGATGAGTCTCTACTCGATGGTGGTGATGTGAACGTGCAAGTGCGTGTAACAGGAAAAATGGCAACTGGTACTTGGGTAACGATCGCAACCAGTGATGCTTCCAGCCCCAGTGCACCGGCAGATTCAATCAAACAATTAAGTGGAAATCAACCCTTTTTCCGGAAAAAAGAGGATATTATTACTTCGCTTACACCTCTTGGATTAGCACAGGGTGACACAATACGAATTCGAGGATCAATTAATGATAAGGTTGGAAACATAACTTACGGTACCCAGAGTGAATCATTTTTTGTTTTGGATACGCTACCACCGGCCCAAAGACTATTTTTTGGTGACACTTTATTCACATCAAATGATGTGACCAGTATTCTTACTGTTAATAGAGATACGTTGTGGACAAATGATACGATCCGGTTCGCTTTCAATAATTGGGTGGATTCTGTAAAAACAAATGAAAAAGCGTCCGGGATAAATAGATATGAATACGCTCTTTACCAGAGTACAAAAGCAACTCCAGATGATACGAATCCTAATGATTGGACAAAATTCCGCGATTATCGATCGATTACCTTAGACACGGCGAATACAGATACATTTGCTCTAACTCATAATCGCAAATATTACGTTGCCCTTAAAGCTATAGATATAGCAGGAAATACATCAGATACACTCAATACTTTCCGCACCTTAAGGCACAATGCCTATCCGGTTATTGATTCAATTGCCGATACCACGGTTAAGGAAGATGTCTTATGGGAGCAGTTATTAACTGTAAATGATCAAGACCTTCTAACTATAAGATACGACAAGTTTACTTATGCCTTAACCACCATGAAACTTGATACGACGAAAACGCCTATTGATTCGACTGCCATTACCACTCTAACCGCGTCGGTTACAACAGATGGAAAGGTCATTTTTACACCAACGAAATTGGATACGGCGGCTTATGTTTTTAGGGTGATCGTCACTGATGATTGGGCCTTAAAGGATACAGTAGATATAAATATTACCGCCCTGCCGGTTAATGATCCGCCCATTATAAACCTGTCTTCAATTAACAAATTAACTTTCTTAGAAGGTGCCAACAGTGACTCTATCAACTTGACCCAATATTCCTATGATGAAGATAATGACACCACTGATTTAAAGTATACCTTCAGGATAGCTTCAAAATTGCCAGGTAAGGGTGGTTACCCTACGGCTAAGACGGGCTTTTTGTCGGACTTTGGTGACGAATTCAAAAAATCGTTTATTACCCGACTCGTTGATGAATTTCCGTCATCAACAATTATTCAAAAAAATAATGCATTCTTGGTTTACCCTGCTAATGTGAATGAATATATTGATCCGATCAAAATTGATTCTCTAGTTACGGGTGACTCCGTTTTTTCATGGATTACCCCCACAGATACAGCTTCCAATGATACCAATTATTATACATCTTCAGATATGGAGGTGGAATTCACGGTAACAGACCCGGATGGTTTATCAGGGAGTGATACGGTTACCTTTTTCATTAGTCCGATAAATGATCCCCCGGTTTGGGCCAGTATACCAGATACAATCCTTAAGGAAAACGATTCCCTTTACCTGGATTTCGCCAATTATTTAACAGACGTAGATGATTCCACATTAACCTTATCCATCCTGCCGCTTACCTATGATACCAAAGTAACAGTTGAGCCAACCAAAACTTTTGAGAAAAAGACAACCGGGTATGTCTATTCCAGTAATGCAAGGAAGGATACAGTCAAGTTCAAACCAGCCGAGTTATGGTTTAAAAAGGATTCCGGGCCATGGAATCCCACAGACACCTTAAGCAACCAAATAAAATTTCAAATTACGGCCGCCGACGGAGATACGTCTGCAATAGACACATTCATTCTCCGTGTCCAGCGTGTTCCACGTCCTGAGATCCGCATGTACGTTGTCCAAAACAATGCGTTCACCAATTATTACGAGATCTTTCTCGTAGATTCGGTGGGAAAAACACAGGACCTTACACTGGAAGTACAGTCTAAGGCAGTGACCCTGGACACGGCGGCCGCTTATACTTATGTGGGGCATTATGACTTCAAAACCAAGGGAACCTATACATTTGAAGTCGATGTCACGGGAATTGTTGGCGATACCACTGTTACTCAGAACCTTGGCTTGGCCCTGGCTAAAATGTACGGCAGATGGTCAGGCAGGAGCGCCGATGGACAATTCAATGTAATTGGAAAAACAGGCGCGGTTGATTTTGATCAGTCTATCATGATTTTAGACTCAACATTGTTCGAACCCTATTTCAATGACCGTGCCTCCTACTTATTGGGAAATGAAGCCTTTCGGTTCAAGAAATCGGTGGAAATATCCCTCCCCGGGGATGATGAAGAAATGGCCATTTACCAGCGGTCCACCGGAAGCGGATGGGTTGAATTACCTTCCATTACGCAAGGTAATCGTGTGATGGCTTATACGAAAAAAATGGGCTATTTCAGAATGGGTCCGAAAACATTGATCGTACCGGGGCAAACAGCATTACAGCAAAATTATCCTAATCCGTTTAATCCTGTAACAACCATTGAATATGATTTAGGATTTGTTGACGGCCCTTTCCAAAAGGTGAACTTGACAGTTTATGACATCCTGGGTCGTAATGTGAAAACATTGGTCAATGAACAGCAGGGTATAGGCCGTTACCGGTTGAAATGGAATGGCAAAGATCAAAATGATGTACCCGTTGCTTCAGGAATTTATTTTGTCCATTTATTGACTGATATGGGCCGCAGCCAGTCGAAAAAGATTATGTTATTGCGATGAGAAAA
>DKQT01000010.1:3706-71451 GCA_002471845.1 Fidelibacterota bacterium UBA7301
CTGGATGCCTGCCGTAAAAAATATTACGCTACAGCGGAGAATATGGCAGAGTATGGATGGGTATTATACAAAACCAAGGATTTTTTAAATAGCAATACCTGGTTCCAGGATGCAGTAACAAATGACAAAAATTGGAAGGACGCCTATAACGGATTGGGATGGACTTATGCCAAGCTGATGGTTTTGGATAGCAGTATAGCCAATTATCAAACCGGTTTGGGGAAAAAACAGGACGCTTGGAATCCTACTGATATACACTCAGAAATTTTAGCAGGCCTGACATTTGCCTATCATGCCCAGGGAAAAGATAAGAAAACAGTTGAGTTTGGTAGAACATTCCTAGATTCAACGGTAAAACCATTAACCTCCGGATGGATATTTTCCCATGATTCCCTGTTAAATTATTTGGATGTACGCATCACCTTAGCCGCCTCCTATTTTGCATTAGGTAAATTTGATTCAACCATCTTACAAATGACTGTAATTCTGGATTCACTAAATTCAAGTGAATTGCCAATTACCGATACAACTTTAATTGGCCGTATAGAAATGGCTAAACAAATCATGACCCTCCAGGATTATCTCCTCTCAAAATAGTGAAACAGGATCATTCATTTTGGATGAAACAAGCCTTGGTCCAGGCTGAAAAGGCTTACAAAGCAGATGAAATTCCCATTGGTGCCATTGTTGTCCATGATGGAAGAGTAATAGGCAGGGGATACAATCAGCGGGAAAGATTGAATGACCCCACCGCCCACGGAGAAATAATAGCCATTACTGCTGCGGCCAATACATTAGGGGATTGGCGGCTCAACGATTGTATTTTATACGTTACCAAGGAACCATGTCCTATGTGTGCCGGTGCTATAGTGAACGCACGATTAAAAATGGTTGTTTTCGGTTGTTATGACGAAGAAGCTGGATGCTGTGGTTCTTTGTATCAATTATGCGGGGATCCCCGTTTTAAGACAAAAGTTGCTGTAAAAGGCGGTATTATGGAGGAACAGTCCCTATCATTGATTCAGGACTTTTTCCAGGTACATAGAAAAACATAAATTATCATGTATAATTAAGGAGAGGTGGCAGAGCCTGGCTGAATGCGTCGCACTCGAAATGCGGTATATCCTTTGGATATCGGGGGTTCGAATCCCTCCCTCTCCGCTAATTCGCACAAAAGTGTCGTGTATTGTAGCAGAACTAATCAATAGTCCATGAACCTTCAAAAACAATTTCTCATTTCCTTTCCCCGTTACGGTATTGTATTGTTCTTGGTTCTCATGATCCTTTCTATGGTGACTTATGGCGGCGGCACAATCAATGATCCTGAATCTATGGGTTATTCCTTCACGCTTAATTTTTTTAGTGATTTGGGCAAATTCACCCCAGGAAATTTCTTATCAATGCTCTTCTTCGCTTTGTCACTATGTATCTGCGGATTTGCGTTAATGGCCTATTTTTATTATTTCATGCAGTTATTTATTCAAAACAACGCATTGACGATTATAGCTAAAATCGGAGCAGTGGTGGGGATCATTGGCGCATTGTGCTTTGTAGGCGTGGGTTTCACCCCACACAATGTATTTTTTGCGGCACATAACTTTTTTGCAAATTGGGCTTTCAGGTGTTTTTTAATTACATCTATTTTGTTATCCTGGGTATTGTATAAAGATTACCGGTTTGAAAATCGCTATGCCTCAGGATACCTGATATTTGCCCTGCTTATCTTTATTTATATCCTGATCTTGGAATTTGGGCCGAACCCGAGAAATTCTGATTTTTCTCTTATCTTTAATGTTTTAGCTCAAAAATTGATTGTTTTCGTTTTTATTCTATCCGTCTTGTATCAATCCTTCGGGTATTCGAAATTACTCGCCCGCAATTTGACTAAATAAATCACTTTCATCATTAACAGGTATGAGAGAGAAAAACGTGTTTAAGAAAACAAATTTCATATTCATTTTCATTATTTTCGCAGCTTGCGGAAAACCACTGGAAGGGTGGAATAAGTATGTCCATTCCAAGGATGCCTTATCCGCCCAGGATTCCATCACCGGGGAATTATTACATACACATATATCCACCTTAGCCTCCGATGAATTTGAAGGCCGCTTCCCGGGAACAGTGGGGGAAGAAAAAACAACCGAATACTTGACCCAGACCTATGAAACCCTCGGCCTGAAGCCGGGAAACCCTGATGGAACATGGATCCAGAAAGCCACCATGACGGGGATTATTTCAGAAATTAAAGCCCAATTTATTACCGATGATGAACGCTGGGTTATGAATGTAGGGCGGGATATCGTTGGCAATTCATTCCAAACCAACGAATCGGTGAATATCAAAAATGCGGATCTTGTGTTTTGCGGATATGGGGTTAACGCACCGGAATACGGTTGGAATGATTTTGAAAACGTGGATGTTAAAGGCAAGGTCATTGTTGTTCTTGTGAGTGATCCTCCAATTGTGAAAGATGGTGAATTGGACGATTCCATGTTCGGTGGAAAAGCGATGACTTATTACGGCCGTTGGTCCTACAAGTTTGAAGAAGGGTTGAGACAGGGCGCCGCTGGTGTCATTGTCGTCCATGAAACTGCCCCGGCGGGATATCCATTTTCTGTTCTCCAAAACGGGTACGATGGAGAACAGTTAACCATTGAAAATCCGAATATTACCCCTTTGCCATTCCAGGGCTGGATACCCCTGGCTACGGCCGAACGATTATTCAAAATGAGTGGAATGGATTACCATGAACAAAAAGCCGCCGCTGTTATTCCTGGATTTAAAGCGGTGTCACTCCAGGCACAATTCACCAGCAAAATGCTTAATTCTGCTCGGCGCTTTGACTCAAACAATATTGTGGCCAAATATGAAGGTACCGATCCAGAATTAAAGAATGAATATATTATTTATACTTCCCACTGGGACCATTTAGGAAAAAACCCAGAGTTAGAAGGAGACCAGATTTATAATGGCGCCAATGATAATGCTTCCGGAACGGGAACTATCATGGCTGTGGCCAAAGCTTTTTCAAATCTTGCCAATGGATCCAAACGGAGCATTCTCTTTTTAGCCGTAACAGCTGAAGAGCAGGGACTGTTGGGCGCTAAATATTATAGCATCAACCCCTTGTACCCCTTGGAGAAAACAGTGGCTGTAATCAACATTGACGCCATGGGTAATACTTTTGGAAGAACGAAAGATCTGATCGTCATTGGAAAAGGAAATTCAGAGTTAGATCAGGTGCTTAAATATGCCGCCGCTCAGGACAATAAATATTTGATCCCTGATGCGGAACCGGAAAAGGGCTTTTATTACCGTTCCGATCATTTTGCTTTTGCCAAACAGGGTGTGCCGGCCCTTTATGTGGATGGAGGCTTGGATGTTGTGGGTAAGGGAAAGGAATTCGGTCATCAGAAAAAAGATGAATACACCAATAATGATTACCACACCGTCACCGATGAGATCAAGAATGATTGGGATTTTTCGGGCACGGTGGAGGATGCCAGGATTTTATTCAGGGTCGGCTATGCCATCGGTCAGCATAATGTGTGGCCCAAATGGAGCGAAGGAACCGAATTCAAGGCCAAGCGGGAAGCCATGCTGAACCCATGATCGAGGTTACCCAGCCATAAAACTACTTACCATCGGTGGCGTATTGAACCTGGCCTTCGGATTCGTTATGAATTTATTTCACGTATTTACTCTAAATTACCATAGATGAAATTAACTGACCAACCCCAACTAACCAGTGAAGACAAAGAGCGCTACGAAAAACGAATTGCGGCAATTGATCTCAAAGATATTCCATTTGTTCTTAATGAGGTTCCCCAAAAGATCGAAAGGCTGGTTGCAAACCCAACACTGCTTGATTACCAATTAGTTCTGGTTACAGATATTTCTAAGCTCCACAGCATTCTAAGAGATTTACCTGAATTAAGCAAAGATTTGCAAAAAAGAATAGTTTTTGCTTTGGAATATTTTCTGGAAGAGTATGATGAAATCCCCGATAGTACCCCCCGAATTGGATTATTGGATGATTATGTGCTCGCCAGGTGGGTTGTAGATAATATCATGACAGATTATTCGGATATCATCGAAGCCTAATTCTATTATTCGTTAAATTCTCCTTCAGAGAATTGCCATTGGCAGGTATGGCACCACCAGGGCTTGCCATTATAATCCCGCAAATCAGTTTGCAATTGAAGTGGGTTGCTGCACTTTGGACAATCCCGTTTTGACCCTGCCTCAGGCCACTTGTAATCAGGGCGAAACTTTACTGATTTATCTAAATTTTGATTATTACTCATACCGGAATTTAGGGTTGATTCTAATCGTGACAATAACTGTTTGATAGATTAATTTGCCAAAATCCAAAGCTGCCATAGAAATAAAAAACTTATCCCGGACCAAATATACCTGGAGAAACGATATTCTTCCTTCGCTTGGGCAATTTTTTCAGCCAGGAGATAAGTATTCAAGTGAACATTTATTGTATCACCGCTCAATACAAATACCTGTTTTACCGCCCCAGTTTCGCTGTATTGTAAAAAGGGATCCTGTATGGATGGGGGATGGTGTGTTATATAATGAATTCCTTCTAAAACAGGTATAGGGTTATCCAATGGTGTATGTCCGATTAATGATCCATCAACGTAAATAGGTACAGCGTTTGTATCTGCTTTTATATTGATGAATCCTGGGTTTTTGTCAAAAACTATCTTTTGAGCGTTGATGAAGCCAAGACTCATAAAAAGGGGAATAATCCATTTCAAATCCATGGAATAATTTATTTTTATATAATGATTAGAATGAAGGAACTTCTTGACTGAAAATATGCTGAAAAATCCTATTTATACATCTGCCCGGCAATGGATTGCATTAACGGGCATTATTTTTATATCCTGCGCCAATTTCAAAGCTTATTTCAATACCTACTACAATGCGGAAGAATATTTCGATAAAGCGGAAAAAATTCGCCTGGAAAATCGTGGTGAAAAGCTTCCCCAATCGGCTGTTAATAATTACGAAAAGGTGATAGAAAAAGTCCAGTTTATCCTAGATAATTATCCCGAATTCAAATGGAAAAAATCTGCTCTTTCCTTAATCGCCCAATCACATTTTCACCGGGGAGAATACCGGGCGGCAACATCTGCATTGGCTGAAATGAAAAGTGCTTTTGGTGAGGAAGTGTATGGAGAAGTAGAATTTTGGACATCCCTGATAAAATGGAAACAGAATAAACCACAGCCTGCAATTAATAGTCTGAATAACCTGCTTCAATCTAACTTAAATCAAAATTTTAGAGCCAAAGTGTACCTGGCGATTGCTGAAATATATTTGGAACAGGGGATGCAGTCCGAAGCCATGGATAACCTTGAAAAGGCGGCAGAAAAGATTCGTGACCCCAATGAAAAAGGTCAGATTTATTATCGAATTGCCTCTCTTTCGTTCGATAATGGTGTTTTTGACCGTGCGCTGATAGCTTATCAGCAAGTGATAAAAAACTCTCAATCCAAAAAACAGGTCCAGGAGGGCTACCTGAAAACGGTTCAGATTTACCGTCTGGAGGGAAATATTGATTTGGCCGCCAATACCATTAAAAATATGCTGCTAGATGAAAATTATCAGTCTATATTTGCGAGTCTTGAACTGGAATTAGCTAAATTATATGAACAACAGAATAAAATAACTGCAGCAAAAAACAGACTCAAATCTATCGTCCAGGATTATGTAAAAACCGCTGCCTCCGCAGAAGCATATTACAAATTGGGAAATTATTCTATTCAGGACGATTGGGACTTGGAAATAGCTTTAAAACAATTTGGATCGGTTTCAGCTGAATATCGGAACTCTTTATATTCTAAACCGGCAAAGGTGAGAATAAAGGAAATTAAATCCTACCAACAGGCACAATTAAATTTTGAACCTTGGGCTCTTAAAATTACTAAATCCGATACAATTGCCGATTCACTTTTTCTGAAAGATGAACAAAACGAATTTGCGAAAATTGTTTATGGAATCTCCGAATTGGAAGCATTTCATTTTGGGCGGAAGGATACAGCCTTGGTCTATTTGAATCTATTGACAAAATTCGCAAATCAATCTCAATTATTGCCTAAAGCGTTGTATGCTAAATTGATGATAATGAATGAAATGGGGGATACGAATACAGTTGGTGAATTAAAAAAGCGCATTGTAAATGAATTTCCTAAAACAGATTATGCATTGGCTATCATTAATACAGATAAATCCTATCAACCATTAACCTCTACTTCCGATGAAAAATTGATTCTGGCCGAACAAAACTGGAAATCCGATTCATCCTTGGGCATTGCTCATTATCGGGAAATTGTGAATGAAGATACTGTATCGGAATCCAGTGCCAAAGCGGCCTACTTTTTAGCCTATCAATATGATTACCACTTGGTTCAACCCGACAGCGCTCTAAAATATTACCAGTGGATATTGAAGTACCATAACGATTCAGACCAGGCATTCCATTCTAATAAACGGGTCACTTTTTTAAATTCTGTCTTAGCTGATACTTCGGGCACCAATGATCATTGAACGTGCCTACATAAAGTCAAATCGAGAGGTGGCAAACAATATTTGGGAAATGCACTTTGAAGCGCCCCAAATTGCCAGTGAATATTCAGGCTCAGGACAGTTTATAAATATCCTCGTCATGAATGCCTGGAATCACCCCTTACGTCGTCCAATGAGTATTGCCTCCGTAGTAAAGGGGAATATTTCTATTATCTATAAAATATTTGGCGAGGTAACCCAACTTCTATCTGAAAAAAAAGTAGGCGATGAGGCCGAATTAATGGGGCCTTTAGGCAATACCTTCTCAAATTGGAAGAACGGTACCTATCCAATTTTAGTTGGGGGCGGGGTCGGTTTGGCACCTATTCTGAATTTGAAAAATGAATGCGATACTCATCATGTTAAGTATGACATAATTATCGGTGCACGTTCCGGGGATGAACATTTTATGGATCATGAACCTGAGAAAAATATTATTCTTTCTACCGATGATGGAACTATCGGGGTAAAAGGAACAGTAATGGTTCCCTTGGAAAAAATGGCAAAGGAAAACGAAAATCCCTACTTATTTGCCTGTGGACCAGAACCAATGCTGGAAGCAGTGCGTAATTTTGCCCTTTCAAATCATATCCCAGCACAATTGGCCGTAGAGAGTTACATGGGATGTGGAGTGGGACTTTGCCAAGGCTGCGTAATCCATCGCCAGAATGGGGAAATTGGAAGACATAGCTACCATGAGAAATATTCGTTAGTGTGCCTGGACGGGCCGATTTATGAAGCAAAGGATATCCATTTTGGCTGATCTAAGGATAAAAATTGGGAATGAAACTTTTGATAACCCCATCTGGGTGGCTTCCGGTACTTTTGGCTATGGCACGGAAGCGCCTGATTTGGTGGATGTGAATCGACTGGGGGCCATCGTTACAAAATCAATTACGCGTCAGCCCCGGGAAGGGAATCCCCCGCCAAGAATTGTTGAAACTCCCTCAGGAATGATTAATTCAATAGGCCTTGCCAATATCGGTGTGGAACGATACATCCGTGAAATGCTGCCGATTTATGAGAATCTTTCTACCAAGATTATCATGAACATTGCCGGGACTGATATCCAGGAATATGTGGAAATCATGAAAATGGTTGAATCTGTTTCCTCGGTTATTGTTGGCTACGAAATCAATATTTCATGCCCCAATGTGAAAAAGGGTGGAATGGAATTTGGAGTGGACTGCGATATGACCGCCAAATTAACAGCTAAACTACGGAATATTACAGAGAGATTGCTGATCATGAAATTGAGTCCTAATGTTTCAGATATCGTTTCCATCGGAATGAGTGCTCAAGAATCCGGTGCCGATGCTGTTTCTGCTATCAACACTGTTGTAGGTATGAGCATTAATGCAAACACAGGTGAAAGTAATATTCATACGACTTATGGCGGGTTGTCCGGCCCGGCGATCAAACCAGTGGGTTTGGCGATGGTGCATAAGTTATATCAGGATTTGTCTATTCCAATAATTGGCATAGGCGGAATTGTAAACAGAGAAGATGTGGTTGAATTTATGATGGCAGGATCAGTCGCTGTTCAAATAGGTACAGCAAATTTCAGAAATCCCGGTATCAGTGAAGACATTCTTGACACGCTGGAAATATTTTTAGAAGAAACCCATCGAGCTGCAGCAACAGAATTAATCGGGGCGGTTAAAACACATTCTTGATCCATGCGTAAAATTTTATCATTAATTATTATTATCGGAATTATTAGTGGATGTGCCAATTCGCCACGATATCGAACCGGTCCGGTTAAATCAAAACCATCAAAAACAAAAAATCTGCCTGCACTGAAAACCAAAGCGAAAGTAAAACATCCAAAGGTAATGACAGGTATGAGCTCTTTTTATGCAGCAGATTTTCATGGTAAACTTACCGCCAATGGTGAAGTTTATGATATGTATGGTTTAACGGCAGCCCATAAAACTCTTCCACTGAATACCATCGCCCGTGTAACGAACTTAGATAATAATAAATCACTTATTTTGCGCATCAATGATCGCGGACCGTATGTAAAAGGGCGTATATTGGATTGCTCTTATGGCGCCGCAAAAAAACTCGGGTTTATCAATAATGGAACAACAAAAGTAAAGATTGAAGTGATTGAATGGGGCGATAACCAATATATGAAACACATGGAATAACTTGGCACGATTTTACCTTACAGTCAATCCCCACGGTGGGACTAAAAAAGGAAGCCGTATCCTTGAACAAGTTATGCCCATATTTGATGGAGCTGGAGCGGAAGTTACTATTTTAGAAACAGAATACGCCGGTCATTCACGTGATTTGGCCCGCGATATGGATATTTCAAATTATGACGGTTTCTGTTGTATCGGAGGTGACGGTACCATGCACGAAGCGATTAATGGCATTATGAACCGAAAAGACGGATTAAGGATTCCCATCGGTTTGATAACCGGCGGGACCGGCAATTCATTTATGCATGATTTGGATTGCCTGGATCCTGTTAATGCGGCCAAGAGGATCGTAACGGGCAGACGTCGCCCAATTGATATTTTACGTTGTGATGCTGACGGTGTCATTTATTACGGTTTTAATATTGTCGGGTGGGGTATTCCTACCGATGCTAATAACCTGGCGGAAAAACTACGCTGGTTGGGTACCCAACGTTACAATATTGCTTCTATTATAGAGGTGATTCGCCACAGACAAAGATTTGCCCGGATTGAAATTGATGGAAATGTAATCGGTGCGGATTTCGGGTTTGTCATTGGCTGCAATACAATCCATACCGGTAAGGGAATGCAAATGGCGCCCTTGGCAAGGTTAGATGATGGGTTGATTGATCTCATTATAGTTCGTAAAGTCGGGCGGATAAAATTATTACGCTTATTCCCAAAAGTATTCAGCGGTAAGCACATTGGTGATCCCGCCGTTGATTATCGGCAAGTCCGGGAATTCACGATTAAACCGGAAGATCGAAATACGTTAAATATCGATGGTGAAATGCTGGGGAGCACACCCATCCATGTCAAGGTGCTGCAAAAAGAATTGGAAGTATTGGTATGACAAGAAGAAGTACTCTCTGGACACGATTGCCAATTATAGTTTTAGGTATCCCTGCAATTATCTATTTATTGATCGAAGGGGGAATCATTTTTGCTGGATTTGTAGCCTTTGTCATTTTTCTCAGCCTGCTTGAGTTTTATGGTTTGAAAAAAGCTTCCGGCCTAAAGCCAAATGGACTGATTGGGATTCCTATGGCACTGTCAGTTTGTTTTTTATATATCCAATATCCGAATGCAAATCCCACAAATATTCTAAGCAGTATTTTACTGCTCATTATTCTGGGGCTTTTTATGGAAATGTTCAGCGGCCGTACAAACCCGATTGAAAACATATCGGTTACCCTGGGGGGGGTCATGTATGTGGCCGGCCTATTGGGGGCGATGATTGCCTTAAGAAATTGGGATACGCTGAATGGGGCCCGCTTTACAATGGCCATGATCTTTTCTGTCTGGATCTGTGATTCATGCGCCTATATATTTGGAATCCTTTGGGGTAAGAAAAAACTGATTGAACGTATTAGTCCAAAGAAAACAGTCGTTGGTTTTGTTGGCGGAATTATGGGTGCCTTCGCCTCATTCTATGTAATGAATATGTATGGTTTTATCCGCTATGATTTGAGTATCGAGAATATTTTTATTCTTACCTTCATCGTTGGAGTTTGCGGTCAACTGGGTGATTTTGTAGAATCTATGTTCAAGCGTGATGCGGGGGTGAAAGATTCCGGAAAACTATTACTGGGACATGGCGGTGTGTTGGACCGTTTTGATTCACTTATTATTACCAGTCCGCTCGTTTTTATTTTCGTTTTGTTCTTATAACAAAAGGCGAACAACGTTTCCAAATCAGATTTTGGAAATGTAAATTCGCCGGCTGATTTTAGCATTATATCAACCTTAGAAAAGGAAAATAATGGCCAATGTTGCTATAACAGGTTACGGTGATAATCTAACCATTGATGGCGTCAGGATCGGCGATCTAACGCCCCACCAACACGGAAAAATTGAAAAGCAAAAAAGCGGCAATAATTACAGTCCCCTTGAAGATGTTGTTGTTTCCCATGTAAAAGATTCATCAACTCTGGTTGTGCGAAAACCAAATCCTGACGATGTTTCCAAGTATATTGAAGAAGAATTGATTGACGGTCTTTGCTGCTATTCCGCTGTGAACCAGGGGCAACTCAACCAAACCCTGGTGGATGCCGTTATCAAGCATTTATCGGAAGAAAAACTACCCACCGTTCCAAGGTCCATCCGTCACAAATATATGAGTGCTTTCTTGATGGCCGCAACGGAAATTACAGGAATGGACAGGGTAGTGCCCAAGGTTGCCGGTGTGGAAGCGCCGGAATTAATGTTTAAGCTGTCCCGGAGATGGGGCTACCGTGTAAAGGGTATTCCCAAGGATGAAGCGATTGTCGTTGGTGCAAGAGGCAATTTTCATGGACGTTCCATGACGGCCATCTCACTCTCTGATGATCCCGATGCCTACAACGATTTCGGACCTAAGGTGCCCGGCATTGAATTGGTTGAATACAATAATATTGATGCGCTTAAAGAATTATTTGAAGCTAAAGGGGATCGTATTGCTTCTTATCTTGTTGAGCCCATCCAGGGTGAGGCAGGAGTGATCGTACCTAACGATGATTATTGGCCCCAAGTGGCAGAATTATGTAAAAAACATAATATTCTGCTGGCCATGGATGAAGTCCAGACCGGGTTTGCCCGGACAGGCGCTAATTTTGCCCATCAGTTATTCGGTGTCAAACCTGATCTCATGGGCTGCGGCAAAGCGGCCGGCGGCGGAATACTGCCAGTCTCATTTGTAGCAGGAAGTAATGAAGTAATTGGTGTTTTAACCCCCGGGTCAGAGGGCTCTACCTTTGGTGGTTATCCTTTGGGAACCGTGGTGGCCACCTACGCCATAAAGGTTATGGAAGATGAAAATCTGGCCGAAAAAGCCAGAATAGGGGGAGAACAGTTAATGTCCCGGTTTAATGACATGCAGGCCAAATTCCCGGACAAAGTTAAGGAAGTCCGCGGAAAGGGGCTTTTAACAGCTTTTGAAATGCATAATGAACCTAATCTGAATGGACATACTGTTTCTGTTGAATTACTCAAGCGGGGCGTTTATGCTAAAGAAACCCATCATTCCACCGTCAAAGTTGCGCCGGCCTTGACCATTTCAGCGGACCAGATTGACCGCATAGCAGACGCCATTGATGATGTTATTGGATCACTGTAAAGGAATATGTAAATGAATTTAATTCTACAAGAACTGGGTATCCAGGAAGTGAATTATGGAGCCTGTTCCGGGCCCGGAATATGGTCATCCTCACATGAGGGGAGACTCCTTGAATCTATCAACCCTGCTACGGGCGAGGTGATCGCCGGGGTTTACCAAGCCACGGAAGATGACTATGAAAGAGTGGTAAAAGAGGCGGAAGCTGCCTTTATAGATTTTCGTAAAGTTCCCGCCCCGGTTCGCGGTCAGCTTGTGCGTGAAATGGGAGACGCCCTCCGAGAGAAAAAAGATGCCTTGGGCAGTCTTGTTTCCATGGAAATGGGGAAGATCAAGCAGGAAGGAGATGGTGAAGTCCAGGAGATGATCGATATTGCCGATTTTGCCGTAGGTCAATCCCGGATGCTGTATGGCAAGACCATGCATTCAGAACGCCCGGACCACCGCATGTATGAACAATGGCATCCTTTGGGGGCCATTGGGGTGATTTCTGCTTTTAATTTTCCAGTAGCAGTTTGGGCCTGGAATGCCTTTATTGCCGCTATTTGCGGGGATACAACAATCTGGAAGCCTTCATCCAGCACCCCTCTTTGCGGCATTGCGGTTCAGAATATTTGCAATGACGTAATGGAAAGAAATGGATATACTGGAATTTTTTCCTCGGTGATTGGACGTGGATCAATTGTGGGAGAAAAAATGCTCAACGACCAACGGCTGCCCATGATTTCATTCACCGGTTCTACTGCTATGGGACGTCATGTCAGTTCGACAGTATCGGGTCGTTTTGGAAAAACTATCCTTGAACTGGGCGGTAATAATGCCATCATCATCGATGAAACAGCCAATTTGGATATGGCCATCCCGGCGGTTGTATTCGGCGCTGTTGGTACCGCCGGCCAACGGTGTACATCCACACGGCGCATTTTAATCCATGAGAGCATCCAGGACACCTTCCTGGAAAGGCTCTTGAGCGCTTATAAACAGGTTAATATCGGCAACCCTATGGAGTCGGATACGTTAATGGGGCCCCTCGTGAATGAGAATGCGGTGAATGATTATTTGAATGCGATTGAGATAGTTAAGGAAGCCGGCGGTGAAGTGCTCTGCGGCGGAACAGGCTTAGAAGGAGAGGGAAATTTTGTAGCCCCGGCGATTGTGAAAGCCAAAAATGAGTGGGATATAGTTCAAGCGGAAACGTTCGCACCCATTCTCTATGTTATTCCTTTTCGTACCCTCGATGAGGCAATGGATATGCACAATGATGTTCCCCAGGGATTATCCTCAGCCATGTTCACCACAAATGTGGCTAATGCGGAATATTTCCTGTCCCACCGAGGTAGTGACTGTGGAATTGCCAATATCAATATTGGTACTTCCGGGGCAGAAATCGGTGGAGCATTCGGTGGCGAAAAAGAAACGGGAGGCGGCCGAGAATCGGGCTCCGATGCCTGGAAACAGTATATGCGGAGACAGACAAATACCCTGAATTGGAGCGCCGATCTTCCCTTGGCCCAAGGTATAAAGTTTGATTTAAGTGAATAGTTCATATTCAGAAATATATTAATATAAGGCGAAATAAATGAAAAATATTGTTGCGGGGAATGTACGGGAAAGCATTGGTCAATACATGTTGGTTGACAGTATGAACTATGTGATTGATCTAGAGGAAAGCCATGGGTCTTGGCTGGTGGATGGCCGGGACGGGAAAGAATATTTAGACTTATTTTCCATGTTTGCCTCAATGTCTGTAGGGTATAACCATCCCTATGTTTTGGAAAACAAAAACAGGTTGACAATTGCAGCCCTGAATAAGCCCTCCAATTCAGACGTTTATTCCACTCAAATGGCCAAATTTGTTACCACTATGGGACGGCTGGCCCAGCCCAATTATTTGCCCTACGCTTTTTACGTTGATGGAGGCACACTGGCGGTTGAAAATGCCCTGAAAACAGCCTTCGACTGGAAGGTCAGGAAGAATAGGGCTACCGGGAAAGCGGACGGTGGTTCCCAAATTATACATTTCAAAGAATGTTTCCATGGTCGTTCCGGTTACACCCTATCTCTCACTGATTCACCGGACAAGAGAAAGACAGATTTTTTTCCTAAATTTGATTGGCCCCGGATTGACAATCCTAAACTCAGTTTCCCCGAAACAGATGAAGTTATTGCAGATGTAAAAAGAGCGGAAATAAAAGCTGTTGAACAAATTGTTAAGGCCGTTGAGGATAACCCCGGTGAAATTGCAGGTCTCATTATCGAACCGATCCAAGGGGAAGGGGGGGATAACTATTTCAGGGAAGCTTTTTTCCGACAGTTGAGAAAGCTGGCTGACGAACATGAATTTCTCCTCATTTATGATGAAGTGCAAACCGGCGGCGGCATCACCGGTAAAATGTGGGCCCACCAGCATTATGGGGAGGATTGCCAGCCTGATATCATCAGTTTTGGTAAGAAGACCCAGGTTTGCGGCATTTTTGCTAGTCATCGCCTGGATGAAGTTGAGGGGCATGTTTTCCAGGAATCCAGCCGCATTAATTCAACATGGGGCGGTAATTTGGTAGATATGGTTCGATTCACTATCTATTTAGAAATTATTGAAAACGAAAATCTTGTTGAGCAGGCGGCTGAAAACGGTGCTTACCTTAAACAGGGTTTGGAGTTACTTCAAAAGAAGCATCCTGAAGTATTATCGAATATTCGCAACAGGGGACTTTTCGGTGCATTTGATCTAAGGAGCACTGAAGAACGTGATAAAGTAATTGGGTTAATTGCAGAAGAAGGAGCGCTAATGCTCGGTTGTGGATATACATCCATACGATTTCGTCCTCATTTAAATGTATCTCAGGATGAAATAGAACAGGGTATTAATATGATTGACAAGGTATTAAACGGCCTTTAATCTCCATGAATGAAAGCGGCAAACTTTATATTGTTGCAACGCCTATAGGAAATCTTGAGGATATTACATTTCGTGCCTTAAGAATTCTTAAGGAATCTTCCCTAATTGCAGCTGAAGATACTCGACAGACAAAAAAACTACTGAACCATTACGATATTGCAACGCCAACAGTAAGTTATTTTGAACACAATCGTTTTACACGCCTTCCCCAAATTATTGATCATTTAAATACCGGAAAAGATATAGCTGTTGTCACTGATGCAGGAACACCAGGGATCAGCGATCCGGCGTACAAATTAATTCGTGCTGCCCTTGAAATAGGAAGCTGGGTAGAAGCTATTCCTGGAGCGTCGGCATCCATCACTGCCCTTGTTGCCTCTGGTCTTCCAACCGACCGTTTCATTTTTGAAGGATTTTTGCCTCATAAAAAAGGAAGAAAATCAAAACTTAAACGGTTGACCTCCATCGATGCCACGATCATATTTTATGAAAGTCCAAAACGAATCATTCGAACTTTAAAAGATATTTTAGAATATATTGGTGACCGTCCTGCCGTTATAGGACGGGAATTGACAAAAATTCATGAAGAAATGATTCGAGGAAAAGTTTCCGATTTATTATCGTATTTTAACCAACATACTCCCCGGGGGGAATTTGTGATTATGATTGGTAAGGATGATCCAAATGTCTACTTCTAAAGGAAAATTTATTACCTTTGAAGGCATTGATGGTTGCGGAAAGAGCACCCAGGTCAAAATGTTGGTAGAAGCTATGAATCAATCGGGGGTGAAAACGATATTAGTCCGGGAACCGGGTGGAACAACCATTTCAGAAGAAATTCGAGATATATTGCTTCACCGACATTTAGCGGATATTTGTGACCGTACGGAAGCGCTGTTGATGACGGGCAGCCGTGCGCAATTGACTTACGAGGTCATTCAACCCAATTTGATTGCCGGAAAGAATGTAATCGCAGACAGGTATTACGATTCTACGCTGGCTTACCAGGGCGGAGGACGGAAATTGGATTTGGACTGGTTAATCAAATTGAATCAATTCGCCACCTACGATTTGGAACCGAATGTCACTTTTTTCGTAGATGTTTTACCGGAGGAAGCGTCCCGGAGAAAAAGTAAGGAGAAAGACCGAATTGAGCGTGCCGGCACTGAATTACAAGCCCGTGTAAGAAATGCTTACCTGAATCTGGCCAACCGATTTCATGAACGATTTGTGGTAATCAACGGCCACGATTCAACCGAAAATATCCATGGCACCATTTTAACAGAATTGAGAAGGAGAAAGCTATTCTCATGAAAAAACCCTTATTCAAACTTATCATACCGTTAGCTGTTATTACAGCCATTGGGTCACTGGCCATCACACAATCCAGTTTTTATCGCAAGATTGGCCAATCCCAGCGTCTCTTTAATCAAGTGTATAACCAGATTTTTTCTACTTATGTTGATGAACTTGATCCAGAGGCCTTCACCAAAGCAAGCATCCAAGGAATTACCCAAAATTTAGATCCCTATACGGTCTATATGGTAGAAGATGAACAACACCAGGTGAACCTCCTAAGAAAAGGAAAATACGGAGGTGTGGGGATTCAATTGGGATATCGTAACAGAACCATGTCTGTGGTGGCACCCATGGATGGCGGCCCTGCTAAGAAAGCAGGCATAATGAGCGGTGATGTGATTTTGAAAGTAGATGAATCTGATGTTAAAAAAATGACTTTCAATGAGGCAGCTTCTAAGATCAGGGGCGAAAAGGGGACAAAAGTACAATTAATAGTTAAGCGTTTCGGAGAAGATGAACCAATCATATTTAATCTGATCAGATCTAATATTACAGTGAAAGATGTAACTTATTCAGGAATGTTATCCCCCTCAACGGGATATATCCGCTTAAATCGTTTTTCTCGTAATGCTCCTAATGAAATGCATATGGCATTTAAATCACTATTGGATCAAAATGCACAAGAAATGATCATTGATTTTAGAGATAATCCTGGTGGACTCCTGTCATCTGCCGTAGCAATTCTAGATATGATTATTAAAAAAGATAGGCCGCTCGTCTCAACCAAAGGGAGAACTAAAGATTCAAACAGAACATTTTATTCACGCAAAAAGCCACTCTTACCGGAGAATGTCAAAATTGCTGTTCTCATTAACCAAGGAAGCGCATCCGCCAGCGAAATTGTGGCAGGTGCAATTCAAGATTTAGACCGGGGTATTGTTTTGGGGCAAAAATCGTTTGGTAAAGGGTTGGTGCAAACCCAATACCCGATTGATGAAAACCGAAGTGTAAAAGTAACCACTGCCCGATATTACATCCCCAGCGGCCGCTTTATCCAAAAACGGGATTATATTGATGAAAAATTTATCCTTAATAAAACAGAAGAGGATTCACTTTTCACAACTTTAGGAGGGAGAAGAGTATTGGGTAACGGGGGTATTACCCCCGATTCCACCATTATCCTGGAACTAATGCAATCCCTGTCCAGCCAATATTGGCGGAATGGCTATTTTTATTCATTCGCCCAAAGGAATAAACATCATTATAATTCTTTTTCCGATGTGGAAAATGATACTGCTATCATGGATAAATTTCAGGCCTTTGTTAAGGAACAGGATAACGAGATCCAACTTCCGGGTAAAAAGGAATTGAGAACAGTCCAGGAGAAGATTACAGAACTTGACAGTACAAATGTGGAGGTTAAGGATGCACTGCAAGTAATTTCCAATTTTTATACACACCAGGAGAATGATCACCTGGTGTCGGAATCGGATGATATTCGTCAGGTGCTCTTGCTTGAATTTGCAGGGTTGATGAATGGCCCGGAAGGCAGGTTGAAACAAGCGTTAAAAGATGATAGTTCAGTGCGGTCTGCCTTATATATTTTGGAAAATAAATTGGTGTATGATACCACTTTGCTTCCGACAGAAATAATTGAAAATTAGACCGTAATTATTCTTTCCTTCGTATCGCTTAATTCAACTAAATTCCCCGGCTTTTTTGCAGGGCGATTAGCTCAGTTGGTTAGAGCGCTACGTTGACATCGTAGAGGCCAGCGGTTCAACTCCGTTATCGCCCACTGGAAAATTTGGTTTTCAACTGTCCTTGGAGGCCATATTTTCAACCAGTCAAAACAATTAAAATGATTCGTTTATCATATTCGACCCCTTCCAAAGTGGAGCCAAATTCGCTTATGGCGAAGTACAGCTTTTTTGCATTTTAGTTTGAATTTTCATTTTAAAACCTCATGAGTAATATTACCATTACCCTTCCGGATAAATCCATCCACACATATGATTCAAGTGTGACGCCCCTCGATGTGGCTGAAAGCATAGGCCCACAATTGGCTAAAGACACGGTTGCGGCCTCGATTAATGGGGCTCTAATGGATGTTACTGTTCCCATCAGGGAAGATGCTGAATTGATTCTCCATACGGGTAGTTCAGCAGAAGGTCATGAAGTATTGCTCCACAGTACCGCTCACCTGATGGCCCAGACCGTTAAAATGCTTTGGCCTGGCAGTCAAATCACAATCGGGCCGGCTATAAAAAACCGCTTCTATTATGATTTTGATATAGAAGGAACTTTCTCCGAAGATGATTTAGAAAAAATTGAAGAGAAAATGCGTGAAATTGCAAAAGAAAATTTGCCCGTATTCCGTCAAGAATTGGACCGGGATGAGGCTGTCAATTTGTTTAAGGAACGTGGGGAAAATTATAAAGTGGAAATCATCGAACAGATTGATTCTGCCGACCCCATTTCCGCTTACGGACAGGGAGACTTTATTGACCTTTGTCGCGGTCCCCATGTGCCCACGACGGGCAGAATCAAACATTTTAAGCTGCTCAATACCTCCGGTGCATATTGGCGAGGCGATGAAAACAATAAAATGCTCCAGCGGATTTACGGGACGGTTTTCTCAACAAAGGATGCACTCAAGGATTATTTGAAATTCCTGGAAGAAACCAAAAAACGTGATCATCGAAAACTCGGTAAAGAACTTGAAATTTATACCTTTGATGAAGAAGTAGGCCCCGGATTGCCATTGTGGCTGCCTAATGGGGGCATTATTATTGATGAATTAGAAGCCTTAGCCAAAGAGACGGAAACACGTCATGGTTACCATCGCGTAAGAACACCCCACTTAACCAAAGGGGATTTATACCAGAAGTCTGGACATTTGGATTTATACAAGGATGCTATGTATCCCGCTATGGATGTGGATGGAATCGAATATTATGTCAAACCTATGAACTGTCCACATCATCATAAGGTTTATGCAGCTTTACCCAAAAGTTATCGGGATCTCCCTTTCAGGATTTCAGAGTACGGGACCTGCTATAGGTATGAAAAATCCGGCCAGCTTTTTGGACTTATGCGCGTTCGTAGTATGCAGATGAATGATGCTCATATTTATTGTTCCAAAGCGGATTTTGATTCAGAATTCATGGATGTCTGCAAAATGTATCTGGAATATTTTGATATATTCGGCATAGAAAAATACGAAATGCGGTTAAGTCTTCATGATCCGGAGGCGCTGGGGAAAAAATACATCAATGAGCCGGAACTTTGGGTGGAAACGGAAAATGCGGTGAGAAAAGCGCTTTTGGATGGTGGTATGAATTTTTCCGAAATTCCCGGAGAAGCCGCTTTTTATGGTCCCAAAATAGATGTTCAAGTTTGGTCTGCAATCGGTAAGGAATTCACCTTAGCCACAAACCAGGTGGATTTTGCGATTCCAAAACGATTTGGGTTGAGTTTTACCGACGTAGATGGCACAGAACAAACACCTATATGTATCCATCGGGCACCATTGAGTACACATGAAAGATTTATCGGATTTTTAATTGAACATTATGGCGGAGATTTTCCATTGTGGTTATCCCCGACCCAAGTAGCCATTCTGCCTGTGTCGGAAAAAACACAAAGTTACGCCAAGATTATAGAAGAAAATTTTAAAGGGGCCGGTATCCGGGTAAAATTGGATGATAGGCCAGAAAAAATAGGCGCCAAAATTCGTCAAGCTGAATTGAGTAAAATACCCGTTATGGCGATTGTTGGAGAGAAAGAAACAGCCAATAACACAGTTTCATTACGCCGGAGATTTATCGGTGATAAGGGCGCTGTGGAAAGCAATATCCTTCTTGAAAGCCTACTTTCCGAAATAAAACAGAGGAGTCAAGCCTATCACGAAAATCAATAAAATAAAAGTAAATGAAAATATTCAAGCTAAGGAAGTAAGATTAATCTCTGAAAGTGGTGAACAATTAGGTGTAATGTCATTGGAAGATGCCATTGCCGAAGCTAAAGACGCAGGACAGGATTTAATCGAAGTTGCACCCAATGCCAATCCACCTGTAGCGAAAATCCTGAATTATGGGAAATTAAAATACGAAGAAAAGAAAAAGGCCCAGGCCAGTAAGAAAAAACAACATGTGGTGAAAATTAAAGAGATTCGTGTCCGCCCAAGAATTGATGATCATGATTTAAACACCAAGGTAAACCGGGGTAGAAAATTTATTACTGAGGGATGTAAACTTAAAGTGACCCTCATGTATCGCGGTCGTGAATTGGCTCGTACAGATTTAGGGCTGAGTATATTAAACCGCGTTATAGAAATGCTTTCCGATGTAGCAGTCGTAGAAAAGCAAGGAGACTTGGAAGGTCGTCGACAGACGATCGTTTTGACTGGTAAATAGGAGAAAGTCAATGCCTAAGCAGAAAACAAGACGCAGTGCTGCTAAGCGGTTTCGTTTGACCGGCACTGGCAAAATAAGACGAAATAAAGCAAACCATAGTCACATGCTCATTCGCCGGAGCAAAAGCGCCAAACGGAAGATGCGTCAACCTGATTTGGTTGATGGATCGGAAGAAAAGCGCGTCCGTCGAATGATTGCTCAATAAATAGGAGATAACAATGCCTAGAGCAAATAGTTCTGTGCCTCGGCACAGACGACATCGAAAAATAGTGAAGCAGGCCAAGGGCTACTATGGTGCCCGGAGCCGCAACTTCAAAGCTGCCAAAGAAGCAGTAGAGAAGGCAGGACAGTATGCATACCGTGATAGGAGACAGAGAAAACGTCAATTCAGACGTCTGTGGATAATCCGGATTAATGCGGCTGCGCGGCAACATGGCTTGTCCTATTCAAAGTTCATCTCTGGACTCAAAACAAAGGGAATTGATCTCGACCGCAAGGTATTAGCTGATATGGCTATGCACGAGCCCAATGCCTTTGCAGAGTTGGCCAAGGCCGTTAACAGTTGATGAAACTGAAGGAATCAATAGAATCGGTCCGGAACTCGTTTCGGACCGATTCTGATCCTTTTCCTACTGATAAACAATCAGTCGAATCATTACGTGTAAAATATCTGGGCAGAAAAGGACTGGTTGCAGGTCTATTTTCGTCCATGAAGGATGCTTCGCCAAAAGATCGTCCTATGGTGGGCAAGCTTCTAAATGAGTTAAAACAGGAAATCAATTCTGTTTTTAATTCTTATAAAAAAATTACCGCTTCCCAACAATCTCAATATGGTGAATCCGATTATACACTTCCAGGGTTAAAATTCCCGGTTGGCCATATTCATCCGCTTCAGCAGACGTTGGAAGACATTAAATCTATTTTTATGAATATCGGATTTTCCGTTGCTTATGGCCCTGAAATAGATGATGATTTTCACAATTTCAGTGCTCTCAACTTTCCGCCTGATCACCCTGCACGGGATATGCAGGATACCTTTTTTATCGATCCGGAAACTGTGCTTAGAACCCATACATCCAATGTTCAAATCCATTTAATGGAAGAGCAGGATCCACCCTTGCGATATATTGTTCCCGGCCGCGTCTACCGAAATGAAGCCATCAGTTTTAAAAGTTACTGCCTATTTCACCAGGTGGAGGGAATTTATGTGGATAAACATGTTTCTTTTGCAGACCAAAAAGGTATACTCGAATATTTTGTAAAGCGCTTTTTTGGTCCCGATACAAAAATGCGGTTTCGCCCAAGCTTTTTTCCATTTACAGAACCCAGTGCAGAGGTAGATATTTGGAGTAAAAAACGGGGACAATGGCTGGAAATTCTCGGTTGTGGGATGGTGGACCCGGAAGTATTTAATTCGGTGAATTATGATCCAGATGTATGGCATGGATTTGCCTTTGGCATGGGTATAGAACGGATATGTATGTTGAAATACGGCATTGATGATATTCGCCTTTTTTACCAGGGAGACATGCGGTTTCTGGAGCAATTCTGATGCGAATTTCTATCGATTGGTTAAAAGAATTTATTGATGTGCCCGGCACCACCCATGAGCTGGCCGATACACTCACCATGCTCGGCCTTGAGGCAAAAGAAGGGTTGGATACATCCCAGTTGGGCGATATTATCATTGGCGAGGTTAAGGAGTGTTCCAAACATCCTAATGCAGACAAACTAAGTTTATGCCAGGTTTTCGATGGGAATGATATCGTTCCTGTAGTCTGCGGCGCACCCAATGTAACTGCGGGACAAAAGATCGCCTTCGCTCCTGTGGGGGCTTTTCTTCCCGGGGATTTCAAGATCGGAAAAGCCAAGATACGGGGGGAGGTCAGCCATGGAATGATCTGCTCAGAAAGGGAAATGGGAATTTCCCATGAGCATGATGGTATTATGGTTTTGAGCGATTCTGCGAAAGTGGGTTCATCCTTTGTGGATTATCTCAATCAAAATTCTAATTCGATCGAATTGGATATTACACCAAACCGTCCCGATTGTTTTTCCCACTTAGGTGTGGCGCGAGACTTAGCGGTTAAAACTAAATCTCAATTGCGGTCACCCCAATTTGATGCCCGGAAATTCAAAACCAATGAAGCAGAATCCTGGATTTCTCTGGACTTTGAAAATCCGAATGATTGTCCGCGCTATGTGGCTGGTGTTGTAAAAAATGTAAAAGTAGGACCCTCGCCGGAATGGCTCAAGTATAAGCTGGAATCAATCGGCCAGAGAAGTATTAATAATCTTGTGGACATTTCCAACTATGTTATGATGGAAATGGGGCACCCTACTCATATTTTTGACTATGATAAACTGGGATCTAGGGAAATCCTTATACGCCGGGGTAAAAAAGGTGAAAAAATCACTACCCTGGATGAGGTTGAACGGAAAGTGTCACCCAATGAATTATTAATAACCAACGGCAAAGATCCCATTGCCATTGCAGGCATAATGGGCGGATTTGAAAGTGCTATTAGTGAGGGAACGGTAAATATATTAATTGAAAGTGCCTATTTTGATCCCCCGACTGTGCGAAAGGGTGCTAAAGCATTGGGCTTGAGAACGGACGCATCCAAACGCTTTGAGCGGGGTGCGGATCCAAATGGGGCGGAAAATGCTTTCTGGCGAGTTGTTGATTTACTGGAAGATATAGCAGGGGGAGAATGGATTCCCGGTGTCGCAGATCCGTATCCGAAAAGAATAAAACAGCCGACAATCGTCCTTTCTCGAGAAAAATTGGATTTATTATCCGGATGTGAAATCAAGGATTCATTTGTTATCGAATCCTTAGTAGGATTAGGATGTAATGTAAAAGGGAAATCCAAGCAATGGATTTGCACACCGCCATCCTGGCGCCCAGATATTGAACGCGAAGCGGATCTGATTGAAGAAGTTGTTCGGATATTCGGTTACGACAATGTTCCTTCAAAATATCATTATAACGGTATTATGGAAACCAAGGAACCGGACCCCCACAAAGGCTTAACCAGGATAATATCAATATTAACTGGATTAGGATTTAACCAGGTTTTCAATAATTCTTTACAATCCGCCAGGAATGCTTCCCTGCAGGATATCCAACCAGTTCAAGTGATGAATCCATTATCGGATACCATGAGCCATCTAAGAACCAGTCTTATACAGGGTTTATTGGAAACTGTTGATTATAATGGTAAAAATGGGTCACCAGATTTAATACTGTTTGAGTGGGGAAATGTTTTTGAGCAGGAAAAACCAGGATTAAAAGGTATTGTAGAAAAATTTCATTTGGCTGGAGTGATTCACGGCCACCATACTCAACCATCTGTTCATTATGAAAGTTCTCGTTCAGCATCTTTCTTGGTTATAAAAGGCATAGTTTCCGCATTACTTTCGAGACTTAAAATTCACAATGTTTCCTTTTTAGCTGAGGATGATCCTGCCGGTGTTTTTGAAAACGCATTCTCAGTCGCTGCAAGACGAAACAGCATCGGGCAAATCGGTGATGTTTCACCAAAATTAATTTCTGGTATGGAATTGGATGTTGGCCCTGTATTTGGTTTTCAATTTAACATTGATCAAATGTTAAGATTGATGGATGAAAAAGTTAAATTTCAGTCCCTCGTCACTTATCCTGTTGTTGACCGTGATCTGAATTTTGTTTTGAATGAGGATGTTCAAGTCGGTGATGTCAGTTCAACAATCTATAAAAATGGAAAAATCTTCTTAAAGAAGGCAGAGCCGGTCAATATTTTCCGTCATAATTCCCTCGGGAAAAATAAAAAAGCAGTTGCCTTCAATCTTGTTTTTCAATCCGCTACTAAAACACTTGAAGATAAGGACGTAAATCCTGTGATAGATGAAATTATACGAGTGGTTTCTAAAAAATTCGGTGCTAAATTACGCTAAATCAAAATGAGTGAAATAATGGATGGAAGTGAAAATTATGTCAAGGTGACCATCTACGGTCAGGAATACACCATCAAGGCGCCGGCAGACGCCACGTATATAAAGAATATTGCCGAATATGTTGATATGAAAATGCGGGAAGTCCAGGATGAATTATCAACACCCCAAGTACCGGCCAAAGTTGCCATCCTTGCGGCGATGAATATATCAGATGATTTGTTCTCAGCCAAGCAGGGAAGAGAAACAATTAAAGATGATGTTGAATCGAAAATTTCATCTTTGATTGAAATTGTTGACGAAGCTATTCAGCAATAATTTTATTTAAGTCTGGCCATGGATACACAAATATTATCCGGAAAAGAGGTCAGCAATGCTGTATATGAAGCGCTCAAAAATCGAATAGAAGCGCTTAAATCCCAATCTATTATCCCGGGGCTCGCCGCTGTCCTCGTCGGGGAGGACCCTGCTTCCCAAGTGTATGTTCGCAGTAAAACGAAAAAATTTGCCAGCCTCGGTCTCCATTCGGAAACAATAACATATTCGACTGATATCACCCAGGATGAAATATTGGCAAAGATCAGGGAATTAAACAATAATGTTTTATACCATGGCATCCTGGTCCAACTGCCTTTACCGGGTCATATTGAAAGTGAAACAGTTTTGAATGCTGTGGATCCTAAAAAGGACGTAGATGGCTTTCATCCATACAATTTGGGGTGCCTCACGGCTGGGAAGCCGACATTTATCCCCTGCACGCCCAAGGGAATTATGCGCATTCTTGAGCATTATAAAATTGATCTTTCAACGAAACATGTGGTGGTGGTGGGGCGGAGTAATATTGTAGGAAGACCCATTTCAATTCTCACCAACCTGAAACAAAAATTTTCCAATGCCACCACAACTGTCTGCCATTCGGGGACAAAAAATATCAATCAATTCACACACCAGGCTGATGTAGTTATTCTTGCTCTTGGTTCTCCTGAATTTCTGAATGGAAATGATATTAAAGATAGGGCGGTAATAATTGATGTTGGGATTAACCGTATAGATGACGATTCAGAAAGAGGATATAAATTGGTTGGTGATGGTGAGGTGGCCTCTTTATTGGGTAAAGCATCTGCGCTCACTCCCGTCCCCGGCGGGGTAGGACCAATGACCATAGCCATGCTGGTTGAAAACACGGTGGAAGCGGCTGAACGATCACTCCATTGATTTTTCATTGTAATTCATAACTTTCGTCCTATTTTCTATCGAAAAGAACTCCTTTTTTTTGATGGAATTAACTTTCATACAAAATAATAGATCCTACCAAGTAGACCTAGATTCCATGATTGGCCGGAAAATCGGTATCGGCGGTTCGATCGGTTTCAAGTATCTAAATGAAACAGCTGAAAAACACCGTATTTTCAGCGATGTAGGCGAATTGACCACTTTTTTGATACCCAGGTCGGCCTTACCCAAATTACCACAGGATGTGGAGGATAATCTTGGCTTTTATTTTCATGTGAAGGATAAATGATGGATTTGGACTTAAGTGGGAAAAAAGCCGTTGTGTGCGGCAGTACAGACGGTATCGGAAAAGCCACCGCTTTATTAATGGCTAAACGGGGGGCGGAAATAACATTGGTGGCCCGGAATGAGGGAAAATTGAAGGCAACATTGGGTGAATTGAGTGTTGCGGAAGGGCAGAATCATTCAACTGTTTGTGCTGATTTCAATGATATTCCATCCTTGAAAGAAAAGGTTAAGGAGCATTTCACCAAGCCTGTGCATATATTGGTAAATAATTCCGGCGGTCCCCATGGCGGTCCTTTGATTGACGCCCAAGAAGAAGAATTTCGAGTTGCCTTTGAACGTCTCCTGATAGCAAACCAAATCATGGCCCAAACCATTGTGCCGGGAATGAAGGAATTGGGAGGCGGCCGGATCATTAATATTATTTCTACTTCTGTCAAACAGGTGATTCCCGGGCTGGGGGTTTCCAATACCATCCGGGGCAGTGTGGCCCAATGGGCCAAAACACTGGCCCTCGAACTGGGAGAGTTTGGAATCACTGTAAACAATGTTCTGCCGGGATACACTTCCACAGGCCGCTTGGATGAATTGGCTAAATCCAAAGCTGAGAGCCTAGCGGTTACACAGGCGGATATTGAAGCGCAGTGGGCCAAGAATACATCCTTGAAGCGCTTGGGTAAGCCGGAAGAAATCGCATCGGCAGTGGCGTTCTTGGCCTCGGATGCGGCAAGTTATATAAACGGGCATGATGTCTCCGTAGATGGGGGACGGTTTGGGGCCTGATGGAAACTCTTTTCAAATTTATTAACGGTACATTCGTCCCACCCCAATTTTGAACGGCTTCCCAACCTCCGGGTGGCTTTCGCCCACGGGGGTGGATCTTTCCCGGCGACATCGGGGAGGATCCAACACGGGTTTGATGTACGCCCGGACCTTTACGCCGTTGATAACGAAATTGCTCATCTGGATTATTTAGGGAAGGTATAGGTGGATTCAGTGGTTCACGATAATGATGCCCTGCACTTCCTCATTAAAAAGGTGGGAGAGACTGAGATTGCCCTGGGAACAGATTATCCCTTTCCCTTGGGTGAACTGGATTCTGGGCAATTGATTGAATCCATGGATTACGATAAATCTCTTAAAAATAAACTTCTCTTTCAAAACGCATTAGTTTGGCTGGGATTGAAGTAAGATCATTTTTCATGAATTATAAACCGGGACGATCCTTTTCATTCCCCGATATTCCATGGTGTCCTTTCACCGGTTTTCCTATTCGGAAGTGTATCGAAGGGGAGAGGTACAGTCCAGTATCTTAGATACACTGATAGAGATAGATCCATCGGGGGAAACGATAGATGAATCCCTGGTGGAAAAAATGCTAAAATAAAAAAGTACGCCCGACAGGACTCGAACCTGTGACCTCTTGCTCCGGAGGCAAGCGCTCTATCCAACTGAGCTACGGGCGCATAATTTTTACTTGTTTTTATATATTAACTGAAAAGCTATTTATCCGTCGTAATCTATTCATAGATGAAGACGGGCGGGCGCAAATGACTGTGAAAATTAAAACTTTTTATATATTTAGAATAACAACTCAATTGGTTTCTTTTGCGGCAGTTGAAACTCAAGTGTAATTTCAATATATGAAACCAGTCATTATTTATACGACCACCAATAGCAAGGAGGAAGCGAAAACCCTTGGGAATCACTTGGTAAAAAATGGATTAGCAGCCTGTGTTAATATTGTCCCTAAAATTGAATCTATTTATATGTGGAATAATGAATTATGCCAGGATTCTGAATTTTTACTTATGATAAAAACAGATGGAAAACTGAAAAATGAAGTCCAGGACATGATCTGTAAACATCATTCCTATGAAGTTCCTGAGGTGATCATGGTCAATATTGAAGGCGGCAGCCCGAAGTACCTGGATTGGTTGGAGAACAACCTGAAAAAGAGCACCCATGTTTAACCTGTTTAAAGGACGAAGATTAAAGTATTTGCTCTATTTCGGAGCACTTGTCACCATTGGCTCGGCGGGATTCTATTCAATTGGCGGGGAGGAGTGGACGGTAATTGACAGTATATATATGACTATTATTACTTTATCAACAGTGGGTTATGGAGAAGTACACACTTTATCCGAAGCGGCTAAATTATGGGCCATATTAGTGATTGTTTTTGGGGTCAGTGGATTCGCTGTAATCATTTATGAACTGGGAGCTGAATTAATACAACTCAATACGTATCGGAGTCGAACCATGAGAAAAAGAATATCAAAATTAAAGGATCATTATATTATCTGCGGCTTTGGGAGAATGGGCGCCGTAATTGCAGCGGAATTCCATAAAAAGAAAATACCATTTGTCGTCGTGGAGTTTAATGAAACTAAAATCGGGATGATTCAGGAATTCAATTATATTCATATTCATGGTGATGCGACCCTGGATGATACTTTGATTGAGGCCGGTATTGAAGGTGGAAAAGGTATTGTGGTTGTATTGGATAATGACCAGGATATTTTGTTCGTAACAATGTCCGCTAGAAATCTCAATCAGGATGCATATATTATCAGCCGTTGCGCAAAACACGATACGGGGAAAAAATTGAAGCGCGCCGGGGCAAATAAGGTCGTTAATCCATACATCACCGGCGGTCACCGTATGGCTGAGCTATTGATTAGTCCTTATGTTGAAGATACAGTATCCCTTGAGACACCAGATGACGTAGCTATAGATTTTTCCCTGGAGGAATTTGCTATTGAACATCTCAATGCATTAAATGGGAAATCAATTGCTGATTGTAAATTAAGAGAGGACTATGGCCTGTTAATTGTAGGAATTGCCGATGAAGATGGGCAATCAATATTAAATCCAGGGTCGGAAGTCATTTTATCCTCAGGTCAAAAGATCATGTTGATTGGGTCTCGGGAAAACCTATCCATGTTCAAGAATGATATTCGAAAATGATGTATAATATATATTATGTATAATAACTGATACAGTAACTAATTATTTCACAACGATATTAACCAGTCTTCCCTTTACATATATCTCTTTAAGAATAATTTTGTTTTTTAAATGATTAGAGATTTTATCGGCGCTTTTTGCTGTTTCAAATATCTCTTTTTCTACTGTATTAATATCTACTTCAATTTCTGATCGACGTTTTCCATTAATTTGAACTGCCAGCTTCATGGTATCGGCCTTAATCAATAATTCGTCAAAGGTCGGCCATTTTTGAAAAGTAAGTTCATTTTCCTGCCCTGAAAGCTGCCATAATTCTTCAGCCATATGAGGCATAAACGGGTTAATTAATATAATAAATGATTTTAAGACGTCGTTATTAATAGTAATCAGTGTCTGAATATGATTGGTAAAAATCATGAATTCCGAAACACATGTATTAAACTGCAGGTTATCCAAATTTACTGAAACACGTTTTATCATGCTATGGAGCATTCTAGCCGTTTCTTTGGTTGGTGGATCATTGGTTATTTTAACTGAAATATTACCGGAATCCGTTACCATGATATTCCACAGTTTATTGACGAATCGCGAACATCCCTGCAATCCCGTTGTACTCCATGGTTTAGCTTTATCCAAGGGACCCATAAACATTTCGTATAAACGCATTGAATCGGCGCCAAAAGTATCCACCGTTTCGTCCGGATTAACTACGTTCCCTCGAGATTTACTCATTTTTGAGCCATCCTGCCCAAGGATCATTCCTTGGTTAAAGAGTTTCTGGAACGGCTCTTTCGTAGATACGTGGCCTAAATCATAAAGTACATGGTGCCAAAAGCGTGCATACAATAAATGCAATACAGCATGTTCAGCTCCGCCGACGTAAAGATCCACCGGCATCCAGTACTTCTCTTTTGCCCCATCCCAGCTTTTATCGGAATTACCAGGATCAATATACCTCAAATAATACCAGCAGGATCCGGCCCATTGCGGCATAGTATTGGTTTCCCTAAGTCCTAATATATTACCTGTTTCATCCTTTACTTCAACCCATTCGGTAATATTGGATAAGGGCGATTCACCAGTGCCGGCTGGTTCATATTTCTCTACCTCCGGCAATTCCAGGGGAAGTTCGCTTTCATCCAGTGGCGTCGTAGCACCATTATTATGGATGACAGGGATCGGCTCACCCCAATACCGCTGCCTTGAAAAAAGCCAGTCCCGCAATTTGAACTGTGTAGCCTTCTCCCCTAACCCTTTTTTTTCCAACCAGGAAATAATTTTAGATTTGGCATCGGCAATATTGAGACCGTTCAAGAAATCGCTGTTGATTGCAGGGCCTTCACCAAAATAGGCTTCCCCTTCAAAATCTTCAGGCGGCTCTACGGTGCGAATTATGGGAAGATCAAATTCTTTAGCAAAATCCCAGTCCCGCTGATCCTGTCCGGGGACAGCCATGATCGCACCTGTTCCATAACTCATAATAACATAATCGGAGATCCAAATAGGTATCTCTTTCCCATTAACCGGATTAATTGCCTTTGCCCCCAGGTAAACACCGCTTTTTTCTTTGTTCAATTCTGTACGATCTAAATCAGATTTTTTAGATGCATCTTCAACATATTGTTTAACAGCAATTTTCTGTTCAGCTGAAACGAGGCGGTTAACCAGTGGATGTTCCGGGGCCATGACCATATAGGTAGCGCCGAAAAGGGTATCTGGGCGAGTGGTGAAAACAGTCAATTTTTCATTGATTGATGGCAGCTCGAAATGGACGTTTGCCCCCTCTGAGCGGCCGATCCAGTTACGTTGCAATTCTTTGATACTGTCGGGCCAATCCAAATCATCCAGCCCCTCCAGCAAGGATTTGGCATAATCAGTGATCCTGAGCATCCACTGCCGCATGGGTAGTCGGAAAACAGGATGCCCCCCTATCTCGGATTTACCATCCACCACTTCTTCGTTGGCTAATACAGCTTTCAATTCGGGGCACCAGTTAACGGGCACTTCCGATTCATAGGCCAGCCCCTTTTTATACAGTTGGAGGAATATCCACTGGGTCCATTTTACATATTTGGCATCGGTGGTATTGATCTCCCTGTCCCAATCGTAAGAAAATCCCAGCATTTTGATCTGACGGCGGAAATTATCAATATTATTTTTAGTCGTAACCGATGGATGGGTCCCGGTCTTGATGGCGTACTGTTCTGCCGGCAGACCGAAAGCATCCCATCCCATGGGGTGGAGAACGTTGAACCCTTTATGGCGCTTATAGCGGGCGATAATGTCGGTGGCGATATAGCCTAGGGGATGCCCCACATGGAGGCCCGCACCTGAGGGATAAGGAAACATGTCCAATACATAATACTTTGGCAGGTCAAAGTTATCTACTGCCCGGAAGACCTTATTCTCCACCCAATAATCCTGCCACTTTTTTTCTATTTTTTTATGATCGTAAGCCATGGTTTCTGATATAAAAATAGGTGATGGCATTTTCCATCACCATTATCTAATTGTCGGGGTGGGGAGATTTGAACTCCCGACCTCGTCGTCCCGAACGACGCGCGCTAACCGGGCTGCGCTACACCCCGAACTGGGACGCGAATTTAGGCTTTTCTCCCCTCGTCAAACAACCGTTCAGAATGGTAAAATCGGATTTAAACCATATATTTTATCAGCAGGAATCCGCCGATTAAAAAGGTAGTAAATAATATGGCCAATTTATTGAAGTATTTATCAATGAATCCCCGGATCGGCTCTCCGTATTTCCAAATTAATCCACTTACCAATAAGAACCTGGCAGACCGGCTGATGGTGGATGCAATGATAAACATGGCAAAATTGATGTCAAAAGCACCGGCCGTAATGGTGAACACCTTAAACGGAATTGGGGTGAAACCGGCCGTAAAAACGATCCAGAAATTCCACACTTCATATTTATCCTGGATGACATAAAAAATATCATGGGTGAATCCTGGAATCACATTGAAGAAGAATTGTGCCATTCCTGAGAAGGACCCTGTTCCGTTCCACCAGAGTAATTGGCCAATACTATAACCAAGAATGGCTCCGCCGATTGATCCTAAAGAGCATAATAGTCCAAACCGCAAGGCCTTTGACCTGGCGCCCAGGGCCAAGGCAATGAGCAATACATCCGGCGGAATGGGAAAAAATGATGCTTCGGCGAATGCCAATAATACCAATGCCCAAACGCCATATTTAGAATCGGACCACTTTAAAACCCAATCGTATAAATCACGAACCCATTTCATGTCATTCAATTATATTATTTTCAATTCTAAATAAAAGAGAATCATAGCGGATACCCAGGGTATCTTCAACCACAACTTTCCAGTCACCCACCCTTTCCTTGGAAACGGTTATGTAACTCCAGGACCGCCAATTATATGACAAGCCTATATCCATTTTGATACGGGCGTGAAGTTTTCCTTTATGATACCATTTGTGAAATATCGTTTTGGTATAATTTTGGTTTTGGATCTTTGTCCAACAATAGATGCGCTTGTCATCCAAATTAAATATAGAATCGGGGCTGACTAATTGGCGATTAAACAGGTCCCTCCCAATTTGGGAGGAAACCACTTTAATTGGGTTTTCCTGCTTAATATCAATTGGGTGTGAATCCTTATTTACCGTTAATTCTATTTTATCAGGTTTAATATTCTCTGGGATTAATTTTTTTTTATCTACAATTATAATTTTTTCCTGTTCATCTATAATAGTCTCAACCATATTGATTTCACTCTTTTCAGTTTCTTCTACAACTTTTGGGGCTAAGTCTATTGCAGTTTCATTATCCGGAATTTCGCCCTTAGAAGCATCATGCAGTTCTTGTTTATTAGATGGCGAGGCATTGAATACGATGAAAATTAAATACAGAACATATATTAACCCCATAATAAGAGCTGTTCGATATAATTTTTGCCAAAGCGCTATGCCAACCAATATGATGAACACGATAGTGATTTCAATTATAGCCGGATCGTTCTTTATTGCGTCAAACATTGGCAGGGAATTTATACTTTCTTCCCTCTAAAAAATAAACTTAAAGATATTGTAATCAAGTTGTGTTTGATAGAGATTCAGCCCCGATTTTTTAAGGAAATTCAATGAAAACGATATTAACAATTTTAACTGCCGGATTTGTATGCATTTCATGCGGATCAAAGAAAGAAAAAAATGGTAATCAGGAACTTACAATTGAAACCCATGTAGACTCGGTAAGCTATGCCATCGGCCTTGATGTGGCCATGCGGTTGGATCAACAATATAAAGATATAAACTATAAATTGCTTGGATTAGGGATCGATGATTATTTTTCAAAAAATGAACAGCGTCTCACGGATCGGGAACGCCTGGCAGCGATAAAAGAATTCAATGATATTACCCTACCAAAATATCGGATGGATTTAGAAAAGCAAAATACAATTGAAGGTAACCAATTTTTTAAGGCGAACGCTGATAATAAGGGTGTTATTGAACATCGCAGTGGAATACAATATAAAATCCTTAAAGAAGGGAAAGGCCCAAAACCAAAACCCAAGGATCAAGTCAAAATTCACTATATCGGTAAATTAATTGACGGCAGTACTTTTGACAGTTCCTATTCACGCGGTAAACTGGCAGTATTTCAAGTTAATCGCGTGGTTCCTGGTTTTTCACAAGGCTTGCAACTCATGAATCCCGGCGCAAAATATCAATTATTTATTCCCGGGCATCTTGGCTATGGTTCCAGTGATGGCCCCGGCGGGCCTATGGCCTTCATGATATTTCAGGTTGAACTTATAGAAATTATACCTGCTCCGGAACCGGTTGATTAGAAAACAAAAATAAAAAGTCTCGAAAATATATCGAGACTTTCAATCATAGTAATCCCAAACTTACTTGGATAATTCCATATTTATTTAGTTGAAGTGATCCCGATTAGTTCGGGACGACCCCATTGCCCTAAATTATAGTCGGAGCGACAGGATTTGAACCTGCGACCCCATCAACCCCATTGATGTGCGCTACCGGGCTGCGCCACGCTCCGTTATATTTATTTCCGTAAATCGTCTAAAATAGACTTTAATTCACTACGGATTTTAATCAATAATTCTAAATCAACTCCACTCTTGTCTTTGGAATTTTGATTATCATCTGCTAAATCACCGCCATTAGTGTCAAGGATTTTTCTGGCGCCATCGATGGTAAATTTTCGGTTGTAAAGTAAATCTTTAATTCGCAGGATAAGATCAATATCTTTTTGCCTGTAAGTTCTATTTCCCGCCTTATTTTTGGAAGGGTTTAACTGTTTAAATTCTGTCTCCCAATAACGAAGAACATACTGCTTCAGTTCAGTGATTGAACTGACTTCACCAATGGAGTAATATAGTTTCTTGATTGATTGAGGGCTGGAGTCCATCTAAAATTCCTATTCAACTGATGCTTCATATTAATCAAGAAACTATGTAAAAACAAGCGTTATAGGGGGAGAAGAAACTATTTAAACTATTGCTTTATCCGGCGGTGTAAAATCTAGACCAAATGCATCAGAAACACCCTGATGGGTTACTAATCCGCGAAATGTATTCAACCCCTGTAATAGGGCTTGATCAGATTTCAGGGCATTTAAAATACCCTGATTTGCAAGTTTTTGAATGTAAGGATTGGTAGCATTAGTTAAGGCAGTTGTTGAAGTGAAGGGAACTGCACCAGGCATATTGGATACGCAATAATGTATAATACCGTCCACCTCATAAATAGGATCTTCATGGGTAGTGGGTTTGCAGGTTTCAATACACCCCCCCTGATCCACAGCCACATCTACGACAACCGTTCCTTCCTGCATGAGACCCAGCATTTCCCGTGTAACAAGGTTGGGTGCCTTTGCACCGGGAATCAAAACAGCGCCAATGAGCAGGTCCGTTCTAGGCAGTAGTTCCTGAAGGTTGTATTGATTACTATAAATCGTGTGAACATTTTTAGGCATTATTTCATCCAGATAACGAAGACGATTCAGGTTAACATCAAGAATATTAACGTTGGCGCCAAGACCTGCGGCAATGTGGGCAGCATTGGTGCCTACAACGCCGCCGCCCAAAATAGTTACGGTGGCAGGTTCAATACCTGGAACGCCACCTAATAGTTTACCTCTACCCCCATGGAACTTCTCTAGGTATTTGGCGCCTTCTTGCACAGACATGCGTCCAGCTACTTCACTCATGGGAACCAAAAGGGGTAAAGAACCGTCTTTAAGCATGATCGTTTCATAGGCAATCGCTGTGGCACCTGAATTCAAGAACCCTGTGGTTAGTGATTCATCCGCAGCAAAGTGGAAATAGGTGAATAAAGTCGTATCTTTATGGCACAATTGAACTTCCTCTGGTTGGGGTTCTTTCACTTTCACCACCATCTCAGCCTGGGAAAATATTTCCTTTAGCGATGGAACCAGGTTACATCCCACCGATTGATAATCCTCATCGGAAAAACCAGAAGAAATACCGGCACTATTTTCAATCAATACATCATGTCCGGATTTGGTTAATTCCAAAGCCACATGGGGTGTTAAAGCCACCCGGTTTTCATGAGATTTTATTTCTTTTGGTGTACCGATAACCATTTGACCTATCCAATCAAGCCGGATTAATTTCTTCTAAAGGGTTTACGAGCTCCGCCGTGGCGGTTTCCGCCTCGTCCGCTACCTCTCCGGTTATCGTGTCTTTCTCTCGGTGGACGATCTACATAGCCTTCGGGTTTTTCTAATAAAGCTTTACGACTAAAATCCAAACGGCCTTGGTCATCAACTTTAATGAGTTTTACTTTCACCGAATCGCCGGGTTTTACCACGTCTTCAACTTTTTCCACACGATGCCATTCCATCTCAGAAATATGAATTAATCCTTCACGTCCTGGCGCGAATTCGACAAATGCACCAAAACTCATCAGTCGAGTGATAATACCATCAAATTCCATCCCAACTTCCGGTTCAAGGGTGATTGCACGAACGATCTCAATTGCTTCTTCACACCTTTTCAATTCCAGACTGGCAACGGTGACAATTCCGTCATCATCAACATTAATATTACATTCGGTATCCGCTATGATTTTTTTAATTGTTTTTCCGCCGGGACCAATTAAGCCGCCAATTTTTTCCGGATTGATCTGCAGGGAAAGTATTTTCGGTGCATATTTGGACATTTCTTGCGGTTCTGGGACAGCATCATACATGATATCCAAAATATGATTTCGGCCGACTTTGGCTTGCGCCAAGGCTTCTTCCAATAATTCGAAAGTAATACCATCAATCTTCAGATCCAACTGGATCGCTGAAATGCCGTCACGCGTTCCGGCAACTTTGAAATCCATGTCACCCAAATGATCTTCCGCACCAAGAATATCACTCAAAATAGCGTGACGATCACCGTCTTTAATCAACCCCATGGCTATACCAGCCACGTGGCCCTTGGTCGGCGCCCCGGCATTCATCAAGGCCAAAGAACCACCGCATACAGATGCCATTGAAGAAGAACCATTTGATTCGGTAATCTCAGAAACGATTCGAACCGTATATGGGAAATCCTCGTAATCTGGTAGTATCTCCTTAACGGCACGTTCAGCTAGGTTGCCATGACCCACTTCACGCCGACTAGTAAACCCAAATCTGCCGACCTCGCCGACACAATAAGGGGGGAAATTGTAATGGAGAAAGAATTTTTTCTTGGTATCCAGATCCATACTGTCAATGATCTGCTCATCCTTGGGTGTTCCCATTGTAAGCACAACAATCGCTTGGGTTTCTCCACGGGTGAATAAGGCCGAACCATGGGTACGAGGCAAAATACCTGTCTCAATGGTTATCGGACGAATATCCATTGTTTTGCGTCCGTCAGAACGAACGCCTTCAAATAGAATCTGCTCCCGGAAAGCCGATTTCAGTTGATCATTTATGAAACCGGTGACCATTTGTTCTGATTCAGGATGGGATTCCTCGAAGGCCGAAACAGTCTCTTCTTTTAAAGCGGAAATTTTATCTTCACGTTCAGCTTTGTCGCCAGTTTTAATTGCATCATCGATTTTGCTTGAAACCAATTCAGATACTGCTTTTTCAAGTATTTCATCGGTTTCTTCATCAATGATTTCCCGTTTGACAACTTCAACCTCAGAAACCAATTTATTTTGCATGGCAATCAATTCTTTGATCGGCTCATGAGCAAACTTCATGGCATCAAGGAATTCTTCTTCTGTAATGAGTTTGGCTTCACCTTCGACCATCACGATAGTTTGTTCATTCCCGGACACGATTATCCCCATGTCTGAATCTTCCATCTGGGATCGGGTTGGATTAACCACTAATTCACCATCAATTCGCCCAACGCGCACAGTGGCAATCGGGCCTTTAAAGGGTATGTCCGACAGCATCAAAGCAGCAGAGGCACCCACACCGGCCAGTGTATCGGCCATGTTTTCACCGTCGCTGGATAAAACGGTAATGATCACCTGGGTTTCATTTTTGAATGATTTCGGGAAAAGGGGCCGAATCGGACGATCGGTCAACCGGCTGGTTAAAACCTCATGTTCTGATGGCCGAGCCTCTCGTTTAAAAAATCCGCCGGGAATTTTCCCGCCGGCATAATGGCGTTCTCGATATTCAACTTGTAAAGGGAAATAGTCGATTTCTTCACGTGCTTGTTTGGCCGCATTTACAGCTACCAGGATGGCTGTTTCGCCATAGTTCACGATAACTGATCCGGATGATTGACGGGCAACCTGTCCGGTCTCAATAGAAAGCGTACTCCCATTGAGGGTCATTTCTTGTCTTTTCATTTTATGCTCTTAGTTCCTGTATTAATTTCGGCGAATGGACAATTCTTGTGTCACACTCAAATATGAGTCGGGATCGGTCCGACGAAGGTATTTTAAATGTTTTTTCCGCTGGGAAACAAGCATAACCAATCCGCGGCGGGAGTGATTATCTTTTTTGTTCCCTTTTGCATGTTCAGTCAGAGATCTGATTCTGGCCGTTAATAAAGCGATTTGTACTTTTGGTGATCCGGTATCTTTATCATCTTTACCGAATTGAGTTACAATTTCTTGTATTTGTTCATTTTTTAAGGACATTTTGTCTCCTATTTATATTTTTGCATCAATCTCATGCAAAACTGTTTATCTTTCTTTAACTGTTTAATTAATTCTTGAGGGTCTGAGAATTTTTGCTCATCCCTGATACGTTCTAAAAATTCTACAATAATATTTTTTCCGTAGAGATCATTCAATTCTTTATCGAAAAAGTGAACTTCCATTACAAAATCTGTCTCTTCAAAGGTTGGACGAACCCCTAAGTTACACATGCCATAAAGATTATTCCCATTAATCCTTCCACGGATGCAATAAACACCATTGGCCGGAACCAACTGGTTTTTCTCTTCCGGAATGAAGTTTGCGGTGGGAAAACCGAGGCCTTTGCCCCTCCCTACCCCATGAATCACATGTGCTTCAAAGCCAAATACCCATCCCAATTCAAAGGATGCGCGGCGGACGTATCCCTGCCGAATCAATTCACGAATATGGGTACTGGATATGGTTATGTTTTCATCAGAAATGGGCTCAACCACATCCACTGCAAACCCGTTATCCTTTCCGAAATTCTGCAGGAATTCGGGTGATCCTTCCCGTTCAAAACCAAAATGGTGATCATATCCAACGATTATACATGAGGGTTCAAAATTTTTAATAACTATTTGCTTTAAAAAATCACCGGCTACCATGTACGAAAAATCAGGATTAAAAGGAATAACAACTACAACATCAAGTCGGCAGGACTCCAGGATTTCCAGTTTTTTATCAATATGCATCAGAAGGGGTAATTTTTCACCAAACTCAAGAACGTGTCTCGGATGGGGATCAAAAGTAATTAAAACCGATTTAACCCCCTTGGAATCTGCCACAGATTTTACTTTTTTGATTATTTCCTGGTGGCCGCGATGACATCCGTCAAATGTGCCAATCGTGACTACACTGCGGGGATGTTTTTGAATGGCATCTAATGTACGGTAGATATCCATTCCGCTTCAAATTCCTCTATTTTGATTGAATCCTGAATTTTTCTGTCACCCACAGCTATGCGCTGCAATTCGACCAAATGCCCCACTGTACCCAGTTTTTTGGCTATGTCCATCCCAAGGGCGCGGATATAGGTGCCTTTGGAGCAAGTTACGAAAAAGTCGATTTTATCCTCGAAAATTCCGTTCAAGACAATTTGATGGATCTGGACTACTGAGGGTTCCCGTTCAACCGTTTTGTTTTGTCGTGCTAATTTATATAATCTTACACCATTAATCTTTTTTGCTGAATACATAGGCGGTGTCTGCTCATAATCACCTAAAAATGATATTAAGGTCTGCTGTACATCGGCTTCATCAAGGTTTGGAACATGAGCGGATTTGATCGCATTCCCTTCCAGGTCAAGTGTATCTGTTTCTATTCCCAGTTTGAGCACGGCCCTGTAAGATTTAACATGGCCTGAAATTCCAGTTAATTTCTTGGTATCTGCCCCGGTCCCGATAATCAGCACGCCTTCTGCAAATGGATCCAACGTGCCACCATGACCCACTTTCTTTTCCCCAGTAATACCGCGAATTTTCTTAACCACGTTAAAACTGGTCCATCCTATAGGTTTGTATATATTAAAAATCATGACGCTATTCGTGGGAATCTAACTGGTGAAATATGCTATCCAGTTTTTGGGTATATTCCATTGTGTCGTCGTAATAGAATTTGAGTTCGGGTGTATATTTTATCCGTAGTTCCTGCCCGAGAAATTTACGAAATGCTTTAGCACGGTTATTCATTTCTAATTGAAGGTTTTCGATGGATTTTTTCTTTTTTACGACACTAAAAAATACTTTTGCATACTTTAAATCCGAAGATATAGAAACACGGGAAAATGTAACAAATCCTAAATCGGATAAGTCTATAAACTGGGTCTGAATTTCGCCAAGGATGTGCTGAATTTCATTTGCGACCCGCTCTGTACGCTTAAAGGGCCGTTCGGACTTCAACTGATTTCTAAGGTCCTTTTGATAGTTTTTATTTCATAGCACACAATAATATCCCCTTCTTTGAATTTGGAGAAATTATTGATTCCGATACCACATTCAAATCCTTCACGGATTTCCTTTGCGTCGTCCTTCAAGTGTTTCAGGGATGTAATTTCACCCGCCGCAATTTCTTCCTCCTCACGAAGAACACGTGCTTTTGCGTTTCGAACAACAGTTCCTTCCATCACTTTAGATCCAGCAATAAAGCCAATTTTTGGAATTTTAAATGCGGCCTGGACGATAGCACGCCCTAAAACTTCTTCGACTAATTCAGGTTCAAGGAGACCTTCCAAGGCCAGGGTAACTTCTTCTACAGCATTGTAAATAACATTGTACGAACGGATATCCACACCTTCCTGTTTTGCCTGCAGTTTCGCGTTCGATGAAACCTGGACATGAAAACCTATAATCACTGCATTAGACGCGGCAGCCAATAGGACATCCGATTCCGAAACCATCCCGACTGCTTTATGGATAACCTGAACACCTACCTCATCGTTGGCAATTTTTTCCAATTGTTCAGATAATGCCTCTATAGAACCGTCCACATCACCTTTAATGATAATTGACAGATTCTTAATTGCACCTTCTTTGATCAGCGCAGACATGGCATCCAAGGATTGAGCAGCGATTTTCTTTTGATCAATTTCACGTTTTAACCGCTGCCGTTCAGAAGCGATCCGTTTGATTTCGCGTTCATCCTCTACAACTGCAAATATGTCTGCAGATTGGGGTACTTGGTCAAAGCCTAGAATTTGGATTGGATCCGATGGCCCCGCCTCTTTGATTCTTTGTCCCCGTTCATTCATCATGGCACGGACCTTGCCAGATATATTGTTGCAGATAAAGGGGTTTCCAACTTTTAACGTCCCCTTTTGAATTAAAACAGTGGCAATGGGGCCATGACCTTTATCCAATTTTGAATCCACAACGGTACCCCGGGCAAGTGTATCCCTATTTGCCTTAAGCTCGAGCATCTCAGCTTCTATGAGCATAGATGCCAATAAATCATCCACACCCTGCCCCGTTTTTGCTGAAATTGGAATTGCCTGAATTTTACCTCCCCAATCTTCTACCAGGACATTGTGCTCAGATAATTCACGTTTTACCCGTTCAGGGTCCATATCAGGTAAATCTATTTTATTTATGGCTATGATCAAGGGTACATTTGCCGCTTTAGCATGGTCAATCGCTTCTACTGTTTGAGGCATTACACCATCGTTGGCAGCCACAACCAAAACAACCATATCAGTCACTTGTGCACCACGGGCACGCATGGCTGTAAACGCTTCATGACCAGGGGTATCTAAAAAGGTAACTGAATTGCCATCCTTAAGTTCAACCTTGTGGGCACCGATATGTTGGGTGATGCCCCCTGATTCTCCACCAACAACATTCGTTTCGCGTATATAATCCAATAGTGAAGTTTTACCGTGATCCACATGCCCCATAACGGTTACTATAGGTGAACGACTAACTGCTTTTTCAATATCTTCTTTTGAATCCTCGATGATGAATAAATCATCTCCAATATCTTCTAATTTTTCAGCTGCAAATTCAAATTCTTCAGCCAAAAGTTCAATTACATCCCAATCCAGGCGTTGATTAATTGTGGCTAAAACGCCGAGCCCCATACATTTTTGAATGACATCATTCGGTTTGGTATTGAATATTTTTGATACTTCATCCACACTGGAAAATTCTGCGATTTTAATTGGTTTAACTTCAACCTCTTGTTCCTCGCCCTGTTGAAAATCTTTTTCTTTTTTATAACTTTTCTTCTTGGCCTTGGTATCAATTTTGGCTGTTATTTTCCTTACCGTTTCGACAGCAGATTTTGGGGATTTTGGTTCCGGTTTAATCTTTTGATCAGTACGTCGACGAGTTGTGCCTTTCCCAACTGCCGCCTCAATTTCGGACAAATCAATTCTACGGAGTTTCTTTTTTGGTATTTTAGCTTCTTGTTTTTTTCTATCTGCTTCTAATTTGACTTGCTTTTCAAGCTGTTCTTTGCGTTCAGTTTCTTTTTTTACTTTAAGATCAGCTTCTAGTTCGGCCTTTTCTTTTTCTTTTGCCGCACGAATCTTGGCCTCTTCGTCTCTTCGTTTCTTTTCAATTTCTGCTGACTTTTTTTCTTCGACTTCCAGTTTCCTCTGCTCATCAAGTGATAGCAATTTTAACTTTTTGTTGGCTTTTTGCTGTTCCTTAATGCGCGTATCATGAATTTCTCGACGCACCTGTTCTTTTCGATATCGCTCTATGGATTCTTTATCCTTATGAAATTCAGCCAGAATGATGTTGTAAGACTCTTCATCCACTGGCGCCATATGGCTCCCAACTTGGATGCCCCTATCCTTCAAAAAGGACAATATTTCCGTATGGGAAATATTTAATTCTTTGGCGATTTGAAATATTCGATGTTTAGCCATGTATTCAGGATTCTATTTCTTCTAATTTTTCTGTAGGTGATTTAGTAGTCTCTGGTTCAACAGATTCTTCTTTTCTAGGATCGGATTGGGAAGCTTCCTCGGGAGTATCATTTATGGATTCAGGTTGAATCTCAGTTTCTTCACTTTCCTTTGGTTCAGCTTCAGCCTCTTCTTTCGCTTCCTCAGCCTGGTTGGCTTCTACAAATGCCTGGACGGCATCATAGATTTTTTCCAGAGTTGTATCTGCAATACCCTTGATTTCCAATAATTTTTCTTCTTCAGCATTTAATAGTTCGGAAATAGTGGTAATACCTTTTTCTTTGAGTGGTTTCACGGCCCGGGCAGGCATATCCGGAATGTCTGCTAACGGTGTTTCCTGTTCAATCCGTTTACGTTCATATTCCTTCTTCCCAAAGGCATCAATGCGATATTCAGTGACGTTAGCAGCAAGATTTACATTTACACCGCCTCTACCAATAGCAAATTCAAGATCATCATCATCGAAAATAGCTATGCAGTATTTCCGGTCATCATCAAGATAAAGATCCAACGGTTTTGCTGGTGACAATGCCCGTGACACCAGGATTTCAGATTGCTCGCTGTAATTGATGATATCGATTCTTTCATTATTCAATTCACGGACAATGGCTTGAATACGACTACCACGCATACCGACACAGGCTCCTACAGGGTCAATGCGGCGATCATGGGATTGGACGATGATTTTCGCCCGTTCTCCGGGATACCTGGAAATAGTACGGATCTCAATAATGCCGTCTTCAATTTCTGGTACTTCCATTTCAAATAACTTGTATAAAAAGTGGTTGTCGCTGCGGGAGATAACAATTTCCGGACCACGAGAGGTAATTTCGACTGATTTAATTACAGCCCGAATTGAATCACCGCGACGATAGCGTTCCGATTTTATGGTTTCCTTGCGAGGCATGCGTAATTCAGCATGTTCAATGTTAACAAAAATATTGTCCCGCTGAACCTGGTGAACCGTTCCAATTACAATTTCACCGACTCGATTTGCATAGTCTTCATAAATATATTTCTTTTCAACATCCTGTAACCGTTGGGAAAAAAATTGTTTTGCCAAATGGATCAACCTACGACCAAAAATCAGGGGATCAATAATTTCAACGTAAGTATCTCCCAATTCCAGGTCCTCAGCCATTTCAGGATCTACCTCACGGATTTCATCGAGGGTGATTTCCATTACGGGATCTTCAACGTCTTCAACAATTATCTTCTCAACATAAATTTCAAATTCCCCTTTATCAATATTTACAATGACGCTGCAATTGCTTGCATCTCCCCGTTCACGCTCTACCATATGCAAGAACAGCCCCTCGAGGATGGAACCCAGTTCGGACCGCTCTACATTTTTTTCACGAGCGATTTCTGAAAAAACTTCTATTAATTCTCTATTAATCAAAACGCCTCCAATATGGAATTAGAATTTGATTTCCACTATAGCTGATTCAATTTCATCAAATTGATACCAACTTTTAATCCCTTTAGGTGATCGTCCTTCAAAACTACTGTCATTAACCTGACAAATTTCAACCGTTGTAGGACTTGACTCACCAATTTGCCTTACGATCACTTTTCTGCCTTTATTTTTCCTGAATTGTACAGGATGCTTCAATGGCAGAGCCAACCCCGGAGAAGTAACCTCGAGTTGAAAACCACCGGGGAATGCTTCATCTAAAACACCGGAATCCCGGACCGTTCGCGCTATCTGTGTTGTCGTGTTAAGATCAACAGGAATTATACCGTCAATAACGATTTGCACCTTGGGTTGTGATTTGTTCAGTACAAAATCCAGTAAAACCAGGTGATCCGGTAGCAATGCCGCTATTTTATTTTTCAATGTGCTCATATCCACGTAAAAGAAAAGTGGGTCGGGCAACCCACTTTTCGGCCGAGAAATTACAAGATTATTAAAGTCAATCAAAGTCTAATTCATTCCTGCTCCCTACCAATTATTTTTCCGGTGATCTCATCTGCTTTCTGCTTCAATTCAAAATTATTTTCAAATTCCTCTAGTACACCGTTTACCAAATTTTGGGCATCCTGTTTATTTCCATTGGCCAGTGAAAGTTCTGCCAATCCTAGGGAAGTCCATGCCCTTTCTTCTTTGCTATTGGCATTTTCTGTGGCCATTTTCTGGTATTTTATTGCATTTGTTAAATCATTGTTTACCTTATAAATTTCTACCAATGCCCTATAAGTTGAACTGAATAGCAACGGATTTTTCCCTTTATTGGCATACCGTTCAAAATGTGGCAAGGCCATCTCATATTCGTTTTTATCAAAATATATACGTCCCAAATAATAACTGGCGACCCTGCCGGCCGGTGTACTTCCATATTCATCAATAACCTCCCGCAGGTGAATCATGGCATTTTCATGATCATCTAAATCTATATACACCATAGCCTTGCTTATTATATTTTCGGCCGCTTCCCGATTGACTGATTGATTATTGGTATAAAGCCAAACCGCCAGCATAACAGCAATAATACCGATAATTGAACGGGTATAAAGCTGCTTTTTTTCATTTAAATGTTCTTTTAAAGAGAAAATGCCTTCCAGGAATGGGTCCCGCTGAATCTCTTTTTTGGTAATTTTTCTTTTCGGTTTTAACATTAATAAGCTCTTCTTTTATTGTACCCCCGACTGGAGTCGAACCAGTATCTAATCCTTAGGAGGGATTTATTCTATCCATTGAACTACAGGGGCAGAATGGGAAATTACTGCCGGTATGGAATTGAGTAAAAGTAAGAAAAGGTGAATTTTATATATATTAATGTTCATGGGTTAAATCACGGGTCATTAAAGCAGTAACAACTTTTTTGGGATCCTTGCCATTAAACAATATTTGATATACGCCTTCAGAAATGGGTATTTCGACGCCGTGCTTCTGAGATAAGTCATATGCGGACTGAGTAGTTTTGACCCCTTCTGCAACCATATCCATTTCATTTAAAACAGATGACAATTTCCGCCCTTTACCGATTGCTTCACCTACATAACGGTTGCGGCTGTGTCTGCTAAGGCAGGTGACAATTAAATCACCGATTCCGCTTAATCCTGAAAATGTAACAGGATCGGCTCCCATGGCAACGCCCAAGCGTGTAATTTCAGCAATTCCCCGTGTCAATAGTGCTGCTTTGGTATTATCTCCGAAACCGATACCATCACAAATCCCCGCTGCAATGGCGATTACATTTTTAAGGGAACCGCCTAATTCTACCCCACGAATATCATTGTTGGTATAAACCCTTAAAACTTCCGAGGAAAATGTCTTCTGGACATATTTTGCAGATTCCCTCGAGATGGACGCTGACACCAGGGTTGTGGGATGTTTAGCAATTACTTCTTCTGCATGACTCGGACCGTAAAGGGAAACAATTTTTTCAGGGTTTTGCTTGGATGATCCAGCGATTACTGTACTCATTGTTTCCAGTGTACCATTTTCAATTCCTTTGGCAACATTAACAATAATAGCATCATTGGGGATATAACCGGCTGCTTTTGAGATTATTTCGCGGACCGCATGAGAAGGTACGGCAACAATGATGCAATTTGTATTTTTTAGACAGGATTCGAGGTTGGATTCGAATTGAATGTTGTTATGAAAAATAAAATCACCCAAACGGGGATGTGCCCGGGATGCTGCAATCTTTTTTACAAAATCACTTTTATAATGCCAGACAACCACGGAACGGCCCTTTTCAGCCAGACATTGTGCCAGGGTACTACCCCATGTACCGCATCCTAATAATAAAATTTTTTCCACTTTCAGTCCGTGTACATAGATTCGATAACGTGAGCCCAATTCTCATTAATCTGTTTCCGCCGGATTTTAAGTGTTGGCGTCAATTCACCGTCATCAATAGTGAAATCCCTGGGGAGTATCGAGAATTTTTTTAATTGTTCCGGATTAGAAAATTGCCCATTGAGCTTATCCACATGAGATTGTATTTCGGCTAATACATTTTCACTTTCAGTAAAATCGGAAAAGGAATAAGCATTTTCTTTAAGCATGGATAGCTGCTGTTCAGGATCTTTTGGAATTGCATTGGCTTCAATGCCGATTTTATCCCGAAGAATTACACTGGCATCAAGGGTAAACAGGGCTGAGCAATATTTTCTACCATCACCCACGAGAAAACATTGAGAAACAATTGGGATAGATTTCATGGTTTCCTCAATAACAAGAGGGGCAATATTTTTTCCACCTGAGCTTACATAAATCTCTTTTTTTCTACCTGTGATTGATAAATAACCATCAGAATCAATTTTACCTATGTCACCAGTATGTAACCAACCATCAATCAGTGTTTCCTGTGTTGCTACAGAATTTTTATAATATCCTTTCATAATATGGTTACCCTGAATAAGAATCTCTCCATCATCCGATATTTTAACTTCTGTTTTATTTATTGCTCTTCCAACCGTACCAATCTTATTATTTCCATGATAATTAATTGTCGCAACTGCAGTGTTTTCAGTCATTCCATATCCTTCATATAGGGGAATATCTAATGATTGGAAAAGCCTTAATATATCAGGATTGATCGGAGCAGCACCAGAAGCCGCATAACGGGTTTTAGAAAAACCTGTCGCTTCTTTTAATTTTGCTTTGAAAACGTTAGATAAAAAAGGAATCTTTAATCCTATTTTTAAAATAATCTTGCTATCAATTGCTGATTTTATGTTAGAATATATTTTTTCGTAAATCCGCGGTACGCCAATGAAGAGATGGGGTTTAACTTCTTTTGCGTAATCCACAACGAATAAGGGACTATCACAGATAAAGAGGTGTAAAGCGTTATGGACCCAATAATTAATATCCACCAATTGTCCAAATACGTGGGCCAGTGGGAGCCAGGAAACATATCGTTCCCCTTGATAAAACTCAAAGACAGCGTTGTTGATTTCAATTTCAAAGGTCCAATTTTTATGGGTTAACTCAACACCTTTGGGGTTGCCGGTTGTTCCGGAGGTATAGATTAAGCAGGAAGTATTATTTTCATCAATTTGGTCCAACTTGGATTTAACATCCTCTTCTGGAATGTTCTTCCCCCTGGCGATAAATGCGTCCCAGGAAATAACTTTTTCATGGTTAATCATTTTTATGCCATCCATCAAAACAACTGTTTCGACTTTTTCAAGATTATCCAGGATTTTGTGAATTCGATGGTTGGGCATTTTTTCTATTTCACCATTATCCATAGGATTGTTTCCGATAAATACAACTTTTGAATCAGAATTTCCTACGATCCATTCTACCTCTTCTGAGGAACAGGTATGATAAACACCCACACTTGCACCGCCAACAAGCTGAGTACCTATATAAGCTGCATACCATTCTTTTCGATTATAACTATAAATGCTTACCTTATCATTTTCACCCAGGCCAAGTGCTAAAAGGGATTTGGATATATTCATAACATAAGAATAAAAATCAGCCCAATTTTCCGATATCCAATTTCCGTTTTCATCTCGCACTGAGAGAGCCGGTTCTGAAGCGTAGTTTTTAGCATTTTGAAGCAGTATTTCTGGTGTTATCATCATATTACCTTTTGGTTTGTGATCGGTAGGGATTCATGCTTTGATTGCGCATGGGCTTTTTAGAATTTATATTAAAATAAATCATATAACAATTATGTGAGCTTGACTCCCAATTCATAAACTTAATAAATTTTCTACCAGTGTTTTACCCCATTAATGCCGGGGTGGCGGAATTGGTAGACGCGCGCGACTCAAACTCGCGTATCGAAAGGTGTGGGGGTTCGAGTCCCCCCTCCGGCACATTTTTTCTTTTTTAATACCCATAAAAAATAGCTTGCATAAAGTTGATTAAACTTTTACTTTAACCCATCAAGGTGCTGGCTTGGTACCTTTGGTATGTGGAAGGGGTAGACGTTCACTTAGTTCCGAGGTCTTTGTGAACTCTACCCCATTTTCTTTCTATTTTAAGCTCATCAAAAACTTTAAGTGATATATTATTCTTTTCATATTGCTGTAGAAAGCAGGTAATAGAATCTACTTCAATCCATTGATTTATGGCTTCTTTATTTTCCCTTAACCGCAGTGCTGCAATCCGGATTCCGTAGCGCACTGCATCCCATTTACCCAGTTCAATATTTTGATGAATTCCAGTAAGTTGAAGGAACACCTTCATTCCGGTTCGCCGGGGTTTGTTACCAATTATTTTCCATAATTTTTCCCATTCTTTATGGGCAGATTCATATTGGTTAGTATTAAAAAATAGGATCCCTTTTTCAAAAATGTTTAATTCTTTCTGTATTTCAAACATAAAATAAAAAGGGTCACCCCAATTTATCGGGGCAACCCTATGACGCATTTAAATATTCGTCAACTAAACGTTATCGCTTTTTATCTTTTTGGTCTTCTTTCGGCTCATGAAGTTCTTTTACCTGGTTTTGCAATTGCGTCAAGGTTTGTTCCAAGTCAGAAAATTTCCGCCTCGTTTGACGGCGCTGACTGTCAAAAGAATCTTGGAGGTCAAGAATATCGTTATTTAACCGATCAATTTTCTTATCTGTGATACGTCTATATTCATCTAAATTATATTGGACTTCTTCAATAGCATCTTTCAATTCTTCAGCTTTTTTGTTGATTAAATTGGTATTGGCAATAATATCCTGCTGGGCCTTGCGAATATGTTTTCCCCGGCCTTCAAAACGCAAATTTAAATTTCGTAGATCTTCGCGAAATTCCTTATCAATTACATCCAAGTGTTCCTGGTCATTCTGTTTCAAAACATCCATCCTGGTTTTCATATCATCAGCCAACCATTGAAAATAACCACCTGCGGCAATCAAAATGATCAATAGCCCGAAAATAATTTTGTCTTTAACGTTCATCGTCTACTCTTTTAGTTGTTATCTTATTCCTTCCAACCTCTTTTCCCATTCACTGAGATCTCTTGGTTCCTCCACACCCTGCTCTTGATCCGGGGAGGCTTTTTCTGCGGACGGCATTTCTCCAGCTTTAATTTGCTGGATTAATTTTTCTTTTTCTTCTGAACTCTTTTTAAGTGAACCCATTAATTCATCCACTTCTTTGTTGAAATCTTCAACTGTGGCCTCTAATCTGGACATTAATTCATCAAGCAATGCCTGCCCATAGGATGAATTAATACCATCCAATAAATCGTCCAATTTAGATTGGAGATATCCTTCTCTTGCTTCCTTATTTCCGAAATCGATACTCATAAAGTGAACTTCAAATTAATGTCAGTTGGTAAAATTTGGAATGCAAAATTAACACAGTTTTATTCTAATAAAATGGGATTTTATTTAATGATTTTTGCGGGGTAAAATTTTTGTGTAATCAAAGCCCTGTGGATTGGAGAAAATATCTTTTTTTGAAGACTATAAGGTATGGCCGGGTCCGGTTGTTTTTCGATTAAACCGCTCCCGCCAATTGATGATTCAGAACTCCTTTTGAAAATACTTCTTTCAGCTGCAACATGAATTTCAATACGATCACTAATTTGAACATAAACAACATAATTATATCTCCGCAAAACGCGTCTTAATACAACCGGTTTTGTAATCAATACATTACTTTCACTCGCATACAGATCTACTTCATAATCTAGTTTAGTAAGCACCGCCCGGCATTTATCCAACACATCAGATTGTGGTATTTCATATTGATACTCCCGTAACATCCTTGGCGGATGGGTGCATTGAATGGTTAATAAGAGGAAGGTTAAATAGAAAACCGGTCTAATTGCGCCGGAGAAACGATTCAATAGATATCAAAAATTGAAGGAAGTTCTTCAACTTCCGGTATGGGCTGGGATGAATGCATATAATCCGGATTATAATAAACCAGTTTTAAAATACTGAAATTCCCGGAAAAAATCGGTAAATCGGTTAACGGCAGAAGAACAGATGAATTTAATACCAGTTCAATTATTGCTGGCGTAACGGACCAGGTGGAACGATAAAAAGCCCGGGTAAATTTTTGCTCTAAAATATTTGCATAGGATCCGGACGGCCCCGATTCATTTTGATTCATTTTTTGGGGCGGACCATATACTTCAGAAATATTTTTTTCCAATCGTCTGAAATCGGCTATTTTACCTTCTATATCATTTTGGGTGATAATAATATCAATTTCAACTTTCCAAAATCCGCTGTCGGCAAAAGCATAAGTTACTCTTACTGAATCTTGGCCGAGTGAACCGGTAAAGGATTGATGTACTGCTAAGGTGTCCTCATTTGGGGTCGCTGTGAGTGAAGTGGGAATTTGAGATCCGGAAAGGCTGCCCCAGGCAAAGCCTTTATAACCTGTTTCCAAACCAGAAGGCACATCCTGAACCGTTGTATCCGATGCCGAATTTTGGCCTTCCGCCACATCCTGTGCGCGAAGGAATGAAAACAATATTAGGATTGAAAAAAGAGACTTTATTTTAATTACCATACTTCTTTTACCGATTCAAAATACAATATCGATTTTCTGCCAGTCAAGTCCTATCGTATATTTGTTCCAATTCGATTAAACCTTGGAATCCATGTCTTTAAGTCCAAGGAAAAATAGGAAAATAATGCTTCACCCAGGATATATTTTCGGGGGATAAAACCCCAATAACGTGAATCCAAACTGTCATCCCGGTTATCTCCCATTGCCCAGTAATAATCCTGTTCCACTGTATAATACTCCAAGTCGCCAATGGGTTTGCCATCAATGCGTAAATTTCCTTTGGGCATATCATTTGACCAGGGAACCAACAAATTGCCCTGGGGATAATAAGGTGCATATACTTCCATTTTCGCCTTGCGGCGGTATAATTCATCGGGACTTACCATAGTAAATGGATATTCTCTTCCGCCGCTGACAAGGGTGAGTTCATGACCATCGAGCAGCATCAAATGTAAGAGCAATTGTGCATTTTCAGGAGAAACCTTGATTTGGTCCCCCCTTTCAGGCATTTTTAATTTCTTGAAATAATCTTTATTCCCCTGCTTACCTAAAAATATGTCCCGTTGTGAAAATGAAGGCGAAAGGGGTGACATAATAAATTTTCCATTCTCAGGCAGCGGTGACGGTACATTGTTTATATATAATAATTTGTCTATAACTTCAATTATATCACCCGGTTCAGCCACACACCGCTTTACATATTTTTGACGTACATCCCGGGGAAATTTAAAAATAATCACATCCCCCCGTTTGGGTTCACGAAAAGAGGGAAACTTCATCCCGGGAACATCAAATCCAATATCAGTGTATGGGATGCCGATCCAATCCGGTGTGCGCATGCCGTAAACAAAACGGTTTCCCGCCAGGAAATCACCGGTCATAATGGTATTTTCCATACTGCCGGTGGGAACAATATATAATTCAAAAATGGTTACCTTGAGCGTTAAGACAATAATAACAAGGATAAATAATGCCCTGATCTCGTGGATTATTTTGGATATTTTGGAATTCATAGGCGGCGAAGTTACCGATGTTCGTCCTCCCAGGACGAAGGAATTATCAGTCTAAAGCAATTCCTTTATACGTTTTTATGATCGGTTTTTTGTCCAGCATCACCGTAACAACATCCAGTCGAATATCTTTTTCTTCATCCTGTTCCGATAAATAATATTGTATGGCGGATTCCAGTTTCCGCAGTTTGGCTGGATCCACTTTCAATATGGGTCCTCCCAACTGGTCTTTGGTGGCTGTTTTGACTTCAATAAACACCCATTCGTCATTTTTTTCTGCGATTATATCCAATTCACCAAAATGACTACAGGTGCGATTCATTTCAATAACCTGATATCCATTTTTCAAATATTGAAGAGCAGCAAGCTGCTCCCCAAGTTTTCCAATTCGTCTTGATATTTTTAACCAACGCATACCCGGCAAGTTTGCTTTAACCGGTTGATATGTTTTACGATGGATCGGTGTCGCTTTATATTTATTAAGGGCTTCCACATGCTGTATCGTGCCATAACCCTTATGCCGGGCAAATCCAAATTCCGGGAATATAGGATCCACGCTGAGCATTATTCGATCCCGGGTGACTTTGGCCACAATTGATGCAGCGCTGATGGACTCCACCTTGTTGTCCCCATCAATGACACCTACATTTTTTATAACCTGGTCCGGGAGTTTATACCCGTCAATCAGGGCCTTACTTGGCGTTTGTTTCAGGCTTCCTAATGCTTTGCGCATAGCCTTAAAAGTGGCTTGAAGGATATTAATTTGATCAATGGTCTGATGGGAAACACGGCCAATACCCACTTCGGCCACGGCCATGATTTCGTCAAAAACTTTTTCCCGTTTTTTGGGTGACAGTTTTTTGGAATCTGCCAATCCTTCAACTTGATGATTTGGGGGCAAAATGACTGCTGCAGCCACCACCGGTCCCGCCAATGGACCCCTCCCTGCTTCGTCTACACCGGCAATTATCTCCATTCTACTTCCCAAATTTCTGTGCCGTTCGAGCGCAGCCAAAGGGCGCCGGATTGATCGGTGCGATGAATTTGTTTTGCATATTGATTAAGTCGTTCTAAAACATCATTTGAGGGGTGACGAAATTTGTTCTTATATCCTACCGATACAATTGCTATTTCAGGTTTAACTTTTTCAATGAATTGTGCTGATGAACTCGTTTTGGAACCATGATGACCCACTTTGAGCACTTTCGCGTTTAAGGCATTTTCATACCGTCCCAGTTCATATTCCCCATCCAACTCCATATCACCGGTAAAAAGAAATGATGTTTTACCGTATATTAATTTCATCACAATACTTGAATTATTAACTATTCGATTTTCTCTGGTAAAATTTGAATCCGGGGCAAAAAATGCCATTTTTACATTTTGTTCAATATTTCGCAAATCTCCCGGTGAGGGCCGGATTAGGACTGTATTCTGTTCATCAAGTTGTTGCCGAAGTTGCCGATAGGTCCATGATTCATAATCGAGATAGGTATCAAATGTCGTATCCACCTTAAATGATTGCGTTACGGATATTAAACCACCGATATGATCACTATGAGGGTGGGTCATCACCAGCCAATTGATGCCCTGGATTCCTAAATGGTTGAATACCGGATTTACTACCTGCGTTCCATAATCACGTTTACCGAAACGTTGGCCGCCGTCAATTAAGAGTGTTTTATTTTCAGGTGTCCGTACAAGAATGGCGTCTCCCTGCCCCACGTCTAAATAAATGACATCTAAAAATGCCCAGGATGCCCCGATTTTCCAGGTCATCATAGCAATTATGGTTAATCCTCCAATAAGTGAATATTTTCTGAATTTGGGCATCAAAAGGAATAAAATTGTAATGAGCAAAAAGAAATACATAAGAATCCAAAACAGGGATATCCCATGTGTTTCTATAAAAGCAAAGGGCACCCCGGAAAATAGATCGGCGAGCCAGGTAATCACTTTGGTGATGAACCACGCGCTTTGGCCGATTAAATCACCGATGAAAGGAACCCATCCGAGGAATAGAATAGAAAAACCGACGGCCACCAGAATACCGACAATGGGTACTATAATCACATTGGCTATGAGAGAAATGATGGGTATTCGGTCGAAATAGTAGGCTGTAATCGGTAGTGTGCCTATTTGTGCGGATAAGGAAACCAAGAATAAACCATAAATAAATTGGACCGGTTTTGATTTTATGGCCTTGACTCTTAAGTGCTCAGGCAGAATTTTTTGGAACAAATCATAAAAGGTAATAATGGATAAAACGGCCGTATAACTGAAAACAAAACCGAGATCTATAATATATAATGGGTCATAAAGCAGAATCAGAAATGCAGAGAAAAACACTGTATTCCACAGGTTACCCTGCCGGTTAACTATTGGTGTCAAAATATAGATACCGGCCATGAGGCTGGCGCGGATCACACTGGGCTTTCCACCTGTAAGTAGGCAGAAAAAGAATAGTCCGAGAATTATAAGCAAACGGTCCCAACCCCATGGCAAGCGGAACAAATTAGCAATGACCATCAGTATAATCAGCACGTAGCCTACATGTAGGCCGGAAACAGCCAAAATATGGATAACACCTGTATCGGTAAAATCCTCCCGAACTTCAGGGTCAACAGAAGATTTATCGCCGAGAATCAGGGCCGTCAACAATCCGAAACCATCCCCAATTTTATTATAAAAAAGATTGCGAATACTATTTTGAGTCCGCTGAATAAAATTAATGTTTGATTCAAGGATCTCAACCTTTTCCCCGTCTTCCAGATAGCATCTCCCAAATACACCTTTTTTCCCATAGAAAAATTTAAAATCAAACTCCCCGGGATTTCGAGGGCCCTGGATTATATGAAACTGTCCCCTGACGGCAATCCTCATCCCCACCGATATATCCTGATGAGTTTCAGTAAATAGTAAAATGGAGGGAAATTTTATTGCCAATGTATCCAATAGGAGTGTGGTGTTTTCTAATCGTATCCGCAGTCCATTTTCTCGATTTACAATTTCTTTTACGGAACCATTGATCAATACTTCTGATTCATTCAAGGAGGAGGCTGTTTTATAATTTATATCCATTTCTGACAAGCGGATCTTGGTTTGAGTAAAACCTAAGAGCATCAATATAATAAACGTAGCTATATAAATATTCCGCCATTGTAAAAGGCTTATTAATCCAAGGACTAAAAGAATGACGGCCCCCCAGACAGGCATCCAATTGGCATAAATACCCAAAAGATAGGTGCCCAATATTCCGGCAAAGGGAAATGAAATTATTTTTGATTTAAAAGGCATCGTATCAAATCTAAAAGAAATACATCAATTGACCAATAATTAACCATTTCAGGAATTGTTTATTTAGTTCACCTTTTCTAAGCTTGCGGGGTTAAATGGGTAAAAAATGACCTTCGAACAATTATTGAACTACATGTACGAGCATCACCGGGTTCGCCGGCAAAAAGACTTTGGGTAAAACATGGGTGGACTATGTTTCCCAAAGTTTTAAATCGGCTGTGACCCTGCCGAAGGATTAAACACACCTTACAATAAATAAAACGGAATCTATAATTCAATGAATAAAAAAACAGGCGCGGTCATATTTTTTGGAATCATTTTTCTATTTCTCCTTGTCTTTGGAGTAGAATTTTTTGAAGGAATCTGGTCCTTCCCTTCTTTCAGCTTGGTGCCCTTCATGGTTGTAGCATTGCTCGGCACAGGTATATTTACTACTATTTACCTCGGTTTTCCCCAATTGCGTTATATCGCCCACGGGATTAAAGTCACACGCGGGGTATTCGACGATCCCAACGAAGCGGGGGATCTGAACCACTTTCAGGCATTAACAACAGCCCTTTCTGCTACCGTTGGGATTGGCAATATTGCTGGTGTGGCCACCGCATTGTATTATGGCGGTCCCGGCGCCCTCTTCTGGATGTGGATTACAGCCTTTTTTGGTTCTGCGTTAAAATTTGCTGAATGTACTCTGGCAGTGGAATACCGTGACTTTGATAACCAGGGAATGACTGCCGGAGGCCCCATGTACACCATTGAACGGGGATTGGGAATCAAGTGGCGCTGGCTGGCGATCATATTTGCCTGTTTTGCTGTGATTTGTTCTTTTGCCACGGGGAATGCCATCCAGTCCTTTACCCTCTCAGACCAGCTTTATTCAGAAGTATCCCAATTGGTGGGAACGGAACATTTCTTAACCATTAAACATCAGCTTACGGATTGGTTCTCTGTTTCAATCCAACAAATTATAAATGGTATTTTTATAGCGGGAATTGCCGGTTTAGTTATTATTGGCGGTATTAAAAGGATCGGAAATGTGACCTCCTTTTTAGCTCCTATTATGGCGGCGATTTATTTCCTGGCGGCCATGCTTATCCTTGTTGCAAATATTGGAGATATTCCCGCTAGTTTTGGCAGGATTATTTCGATGGCCTTTAATCCTCCGGCTGCGGTAGGCGGTGTTGCCGGCGGTACATTACTGGTGATTATGAATACTATGTTGTGGGGGGTTAAACGGGGGCTCTATTCCAATGAAGCAGGACAAGGGAGTGCGCCCATTGCCCACTCCACTGCCAAAACAGAATTCCCCGTCCGAGAAGGTGTCGTGGCCTTATTGGAACCTTTCATTGATACGATTATCATCTGTACCCTAACGGGACTCACAATCATTATCACCGGCGCTTGGCATCATACAGAATTTTATACCACTCGGATAGATCCTACCTTCACGGGCGAACTTTTGAATGGAAGTTTATTAACCTCCCTGGCCTTCAAAAATGGATTGAGCTGGCTTTTCCCTTTTGGTGATAAAATCATTACCTTGGGTGTACTGCTCTTCGCTATTTCAACCGTTATCAGCTGGTCCTTTTATGGGGACCGGTCAGCGGAATATTTATTCGGTGAAGGCGCTATCCCGATTTATCGCAGGTTCTACATTTTATTCGTTTTCATTGGTGCTATTGCCAGTTTAGAAGCCATTTGGGCTTTTGGTGATGCGGCATTGGGATTTATGACAATTCCAAACTTGCTATCAATTATTCTACTTTCCGGTGTCTTAAAGAAAATGACAAAAGATTATTTTACTGTAAAGCACGAAACATTTAGTTAAAAACACCATAATTAAGGCCTCTTTTACGGGGCCTTTTTTATTCATGAACCAAGACCTATTAAATACCGCTAAATCAGCTGCCCAAGAAGCAGGCAAAATTATCCTGTCTGCTTTGGATCAACCCAGAATACCCGATTTTAAGGGGCGCACCGACCTTGTAACCGAAACAGACCGTCGGTGTGAAGAAGTTATTATTTCTTATATCAAAAAAAAATTTCCTGACCATGCTGTTTTGGCTGAAGAAAGCGGCGCCTACGATTCTGCCTCTGAATATGAATGGGTCATAGATCCCTTGGATGGCACCACCAATTTTGTTCATGGATATTCCTCCTTTGGTGTCTCAATCGGTTGTATGAAAAATGGACATCCGGAAATCGGCGTTGTATTAGAACTTCCGTCGCGCCGGTTTTTCACTGCCGTGAGTGGAGCGGGGGCTTTTGCAGATGGTAACCCAATCCATGTTTCCAATAATTCCAAATTGAATACCAGTCTTTTGGTTACAGGTTTTGGATATGACCATGGCAAAAAATGGGAAGCGAATATGGCCCTATTCAAAACTTTTACAGATATTACACAGGGTGTCCGCAGGTTGGGCGCCGCTGCAGTTGATTTATGTCACGTGGCCTGCGGAATGGCAGACGGGTTTTGGGAATTTGACCTTCATCCTTGGGATACTGCGGCAGGAATCCTTATCCTCTCTGAAGCAGGCGGCACGATCACCCAAATGGACGGGAAAGCATTTAACATCTATAATAAGCAGGTATTAGCCACGAATGGTAAAATTCATAACGCCATGTTAGTCCATACGCGGCCGGTCCTTGACACTTTTAATCTTAGGGACGTATAATTATTTTCAATCCATAAAACCTAAGAAACCACTATAGAATGGATTGAATGTTCACCGATCCCCAGTTCTAATTTATCCCCGGTATGAATAGGACCAACCCCGCTTGGTGTTCCTGTAAATATCAAGTCTCCCGCCAGTAATGGAATCATCTCTGACAGGTAGGACACTTGCTTGGGTATCGAAAAAACCATATCCTTCACATTCCCTTTTTGTCGGAAAAGCCCATTAATCTTTAGCCAGAAATCCTCTTCAATAGGCTTGGATTGAAATCGGGATACAACTGCCGATCCTTTAAATGATTTTGAAAGCAGCCAGGGCAATTTTTTCTCTTTTAGCTCATTTTGAAAATTCCTGTCCGTTAAATCAAGGCCAAGGGCAAAACCGCCTATATGATTTTGCACATCTGCCTCATTAATATTTTCTCCGTTTTTTTGAACCAGGATAACGACCTCCAATTCATGATGGATATCTCGATTGTCAGGTACAATTATTTCCCTTGAGGTATTAAGAGACGGCAGTGATTTTTGAAAGAAAAAGGGCTGTTTTGGTACTTCGTTATTTAATTCCGCTGCATGGGCCCGGTAATTCCGGCCGATGCAGTATATATTCCGCACCGGTACATTCTCATCCCAACTTGTTTTAACATAATATTTCATTTTATTTAGTTGAATTTTTTCACCGGTAATTTAATTAATTCATTAAATGTAAAATTACCATCTTCAGTAACACGGCCGATAGTGGTTGCTGGAACGCCAATGGTCATACAAACTCTTTCAAATTCCATTAGATCAGCTTCTTTAACAGTCACCAAGACCAGTCCCTGCGTTTCACCGAATAATAGTTCTTCCGGTTTCAACCTCCTTGAAAAATGAATGCGGGCACCCAAACCATTATTTATTTCTAATGAATTGGCAATGGATACGGCAATCCCGCCCCGCCCCACTGCTCGCGCTGATTGAATTAATTTCCCCTGGATTCCAGTCAATATGGCCTCCTGGAGACGGGATTCCATAATTAAATCTACAATCGGCCGGTTGCCCTCGTGTTCCTTCTTCAAAAGGGATAAATAACGGCTGCCTCCCAATTCTCCCCGATGGCTGCCCACAATGGAAATGAACTGGTCCGGCTCCCGGAATTTGCCGGGGAATATTTCATCGCCTAAGCAGGTTCCGGCTGTACAAAATTCTCCCTGGGGCAAATCCCTGCTGCGTGTAAAAGATAAATGTTCAATGGATATATTCAGAATTTGCCCCGCATCATGAATGCCCTTTAGAAAGGATCCATTCTCATTTTGGTTCACATCTGTCAAATAAATAAATCCACTGCAAATTTCCGGCCGGATTCCCGCACATGCTAATTGTCGGGCACTATTAGCGATGGCGGCAATGGATTTCATTTTATAATCATTGTAATTGATATAATGATTATCGTTCAATGCCATTCCAAAACGAACTCTGTTTTTAACCAGTGTATAAACTGCATTTTGAATTTCCATAGATTTTAAATACGAATACGGGTCTGCAACAGCATCATGATCTTTAACCAGTTTGATCAGTTCCCTGTTGTAGCTTTTTTTAGATTTTAATTTTGGGGACGGCAGATTGGGTATGGAAGTCTGCATTTTGAGTTCTTCAAAACCTTGTGCCTGCTGAACCAGTATATCTAAAACAGGATTAGGGATATGAAGGACAGATTTCCGGCGAATGAAAATTTCCCATTTGGAATCGCTTGTCAAGTGCCCCATATCAATATAATCAACTTTTGTTTTTTTCAACAATGATTGAAATTGATCAACGCCGCCGCGTTTAATCAATATTAAAAGTCCATGTGCACCAACTTTTGAAAGAATTTTAATTTCATCCTTATGCTTCCATTCTATTTCAATCCCACATCTGTACCTATTTAATAATTGATAAAGCGTAAACCCTAATCCGCCTTTATGCACCGGAATTGCACCATCCAACCATTCATTCTGGTGTAATTCCCGGGTTGATTGTTTTATTTTTGATCCGCTTATAAAGTAAACACATAGATTGTTTCCTGGGGCGTATTTCGGTAATGATTCTGAGTATCCTAAAATAAACGCATCATTTCCTTTGGTCACTTTAGCTATTGCTTGGCCATTCAGAGCATGGATAACATGTTTAGCAACAATTTTTCTTGGATCGGATTTGCCCTGGGCAATTAGGACCAGGTTTGATCCGTCATGCGGTTGAAATTCACTTTGAGATATTTCCAAATTAAAACAAATTTGATTTTGATAGGATTTCCAGAAGTGTTGTAAAAACAATTTCTCTGTAGAATTAGGAATACGTCCCAGGTGTTTTTGGATCAATACTAAATTCATCTTTTTCTCTTTTATACGCAAAGGAGTTCCCTGCTTAAATCAATCCCCAGCTATGGTAAACTTCCTGAATTGTATCCCAGTAAAATCCTTTTCTTATAAGAAAGTCTGATAAGCGCTTTTTTTCTTTGTTATTCAATTGCGTTTTCTTTTCAATCCTGCGTTTGATTAAATGGGATTCAATTAAAGATATCATATCAAATTCCCGGTATACATTATCTAAAAGGAATTCGGTTAATTCGGGGGATAAATTGTGGGGGAACAATTCAGACTTTAACGCTTTGGGGCCAATTTTTTTATTCCGCACTTTTTCACGAACAAAGGCCTGGCCAAATTCCTTATCGTCCAGATAGGCCTGGTCAATCAAGTAGTCAACCGTTCGCTCTGTCTCCTCATCCTCAAAACCTTTTTCTTTGAGTCGTTTCCGCATTTCAGCAATGCTTCTCATTCGATATCCCAATAATCGGAAAGCACTATCCCGCGCTTCCTGGAGCCGCATTTTCTTACCATAGGATTCTATTTCTTCTAGTGTGACTTCATCACCCTCATGCAAAACATTCAAAACAAAAACGTCCTCAGGAATCCTGAAGACGCTTTTATCATCTAAATGAATAATTATGCGGTCCGAATACTTGGTGGACCGTTTGATCCTGACAATTTTACGATTTGCCATTCGCCTCCGGTTTAGACTCATCCAAACCCATAAAGGATTTTACCTGGGAAACAATCTCAGCATTCACATCATCATTATCTTTTAAAAACTGTTTAGAATTTTCACGTCCCTGGCCGATTTTCATATCACCATAGGAGAACCAGGAACCCATTTTTTGAACGATATCCCCTTTTAATGCTAAATCCAGTATATCGCCTTCATAAGAAATACCCTGGTTATACATGATATCAAATTCGGTTTGTTTGAAGGGCGGCGCTACTTTGTTTTTCACTACTTTAACACGTGTACGATTACCAACTATATCTGTACCATCCTTGATTATAGTAATACGGCGGATATCCATCCGAACGGAAGTATAAAACTTCAACGCCCGGCCGCCGGGTGTTGTTTCCGGGTTGCCGAACATCACACCGATCTTTTCGCGGATTTGGTTTATAAATACCACGGCAGTATTAGAACGGCTTACGGTTCCAGTTAATTTCCGCAAAGCCTGGGACATCAATCTGGCCTGGAGCCCAACATGGGTATCTCCCATCTCCCCTTCGAGTTCAGCCCGGGGAACCAAGGCCGCTACTGAATCAATTACAATAATATCGAGGGCCCCGCTGCGTACGAGTGTTTCAGTGATTTCCAGGGCCTGTTCACCTGTATCTGGTTGGGAAACCAGAAGGTCTTGTAAGTTAACACCCAATTTTTGAGCATACAGAGGATCCATGGCATGTTCCGCATCTATGAATGCCGCATAACCACCGGTCTTTTGAGCTTCGGCCACGATGTGCAGCGCCAAAGTTGTTTTTCCTGAGGATTCAGGTCCGAATATTTCAATAATCCTGCCCCGGGGGACACCCCCTACCCCTAAGGCCACGTCCAAGGATAGGCATCCGGTAGAAATACTGTTATCGGAAAGTACAGGATGATCGCCACCAAGACGCATAATAGATCCTTTACCAAATTGCCGGTCTACTTGGGTGATTGCGAGTTCTAAAGCTTTTGTTTTTTTATCTGCTGTGGCAGCCATTTCTGCTCCTAAACTGAATTATTACTAAAAAAGTGAGTGCTTAAAATAGTATATACTGGCCCATTTGGGAAGAGTTCACTACTTATAAATTGAACTTTTTCTATGCGAAATGGAATCGGTTTGTATGATTCCCGCAAAAAATGAGAAATATCCGGCGTATGTTTTTGGGGATATGTAGCCCTCCCGATTGTAATATGGGGATGATAGGCTTTTCTATCTTTAGGAAATCCCAGTAAATCTAAACCATTTTGAATTGCTTCCGCCAACTGAATCAGCTTATCAACATCACCCTTGATCCCTGCCCACATCACACGGGGACGTTCCACCTTTGGGAAACATCCCGTATCCTGGATATTTAAATTAAAGGGGCTTGATTCATCGGCAATTTTTTGGAGGGCCGCCTGAACTTCCCTGATTGAATCCGAGGTTGTGTCCCCTAAAAATTTGAGGGTCAAATGCAGCTGATCCTTCCGTACCCACCGAATTTTACCTTTTTTCGGATCCACTTTTGATTTTAAGGAATCCTGGAGCGTAAAAAAAGGCTCCGGGACAGGAATGGCAACAAATGTTCGAATAAGTTTATAATCCATTCAATAAATAAAGGCGGGTGATATTTAAGGCTGCCTGGCTGGTCATGAGCTTGTTCGTCTTACGAAAGGGTGTAAAAGTGAAACGATATGCTTTTTCCCCGCCTTCGAAACTGAGGCCAACAAAAACCAAACCCACCGGTTTTTCTTCAGTCCCGCCCGTTGGCCCCGCAATCCCCGTGGTTGAAATACCAATATCAGCATTTAGTTTTTCACGCACACCTCTGGCCATTTCCAGGGCCGTTTCTTCACTCACGGCGCCTACCGATTCCAGGGTGGCTTTACTTACACCGACGGCTTCTTCTTTTACGGCATTACTATAGGCTACAATACCCCCCTTAAAATAGGATGAACTCCCAGAAACATTTGTAAGGCGGTCACCGATTAATCCTCCAGTACATGATTCGGCAGTGGCTATTGTTTTATTTTGTGCTGTAAGCAATGCCCCAACGGCATCTTCCAATTCTACACCTTCCCCGCCAAAATGATATTTTTGAATTGCAGGTGAAATCTGTTTAATCAACTGTTCAAGCGATTTCTTTTCGGAGGCGGTTATTCTTAAATCCACCCCGGTGAAGCGCGGTAGAAAAGCAACATTCACATCAGGATAGGATTTAAGTTCATGTTCAATTTTTTCATATAGCACCGATTCCATAATTCCTGTAGTGCGCATAACTTTCACAAAAATCTCAGCATCAGATTTCGATTTTATCCAGGGCAGGATAGTATCGGTCATCATGGATTTCATTTCTGCAGGCACCCCGGGAGTGGCAAAACAATCGTATGACTCATTGGAAAAATGAAGTCCCCGTGCGGACCCGACCGTATTTGGAATCACTTCTCCAATATCCGGTCTAATGGCCTGGTTACGGTTGGATTTTGGGATAACACGTCCACGGGAAACAAATTTTTTCGTGAGTAATTCCCAGTAGGCTTGATCAAATTCTTCTTTAGCGCCGAAATATTTATAAAGTACTGTGGCGGTTATATCATCATGGGTGGGGCCCAATCCACCGGTACACAGAACAACATCCACATCGCCAGGAACTTCATTAAGGGCTGCTTCTATAGGTGCCTTTTCATCATTGACAGTCATATGCCACACAATGTTACCCCCTGCAATTATAACCTTTTGTCCGATCCAGGCGGCATTGGTGTCAGTGCGGGTGCCGTTTAATAATTCGGCCCCGATAGTGATCAGCCCAATTTTCATGAGGTAAAATAGTAAAATAAAAGCAGAATAAAATAGGCCATAATCCCGGCTATTACGTCATCGGCCATAACACCCCAACCGCCAGGAAGTTTTTCAGCCCATCTAACCGGCCCGATTTTGGTAATATCAAATATCCGAAATGAAATAAACCCAACCACACCGGTTGTAACTGTTACGGGCATCATGGATAACGCCAGCCATTGTCCTACCCATTCATCAATAACAATTCTGGATGGGTCATGCTCCTTGGAATCCCGTACAATGGTGTCTGCAGCCATGGCGCCGATTAAAAAAATAAAAATTGAAATTGCCGGGAGAACAATGGGATTCACATCCTGAAATAAAAAATACCAACATATGACAGCAATCAGGCTGGCCCAGGTGCCCGGGGCCAATGGCAATTTACCGATATAAAAAACAGTGCCAATCCATTCAGCCGCCGTTCGATTCATAAATCAGTTCATAATTTTCCTGATTGCCTGACGATTTTCCTGGATATAAGTGAACCCAGTGTACACCGTGAAAATGGCCACAATCAAGGTTAGGTAATAGACCAGTTGATACTCTGCCACGAAATAGAGATATTCCTTCACTAAAAACCAATTGATCCCCTTTAAGCTCAAAAATACAAGGGTAAAAATAATGATACCGACTTGAACTCCTGTTTTCGATTTTGCAATTTTACTGGTCATCATTGTGAATCCTTTGCGGGACATAATCACTCTCAACCCCGTTACAAACAAGTCTCTAAATATAATTATTGCCACCATCCAGAAGTCTATCAGGCCCATGATCGCAAATGATATAAAGGCGGAAGAAACTAAAATTTTATCTGCCAAGGGATCAAGAAACCTTCCTGTTTCCGTTACCATATCATTTTTCCGGGCATAATACCCGTCATAAGCATCGGTGATTGAGGCCGAAATAAAAATGATCAAGGCCAAAAAGCGTGCACCCTCAAATTCAGCAAAGAGACAAACAATAAATATTGGAGTCAGGAAAATCCGAAAAAAGGTCAAAATATTTGGTAAGGTCATCATAGGTCTGTTCGGCCTTCCATGGCGCGCATTAAGGTCGCATCATCGGTATATTCCAGGTCACTGCCCATGGGTAATCCCCTCGCCAGGCGTGTAACCTTCACATCTTTTCCATTTAACACTTTAGCAATGTACAAGGATGTGGCTTCCCCTTCTATACTTGGGTTTGTGGCAATAATCGCTTCATATCCCGGCTGGATTCGATCCAGCAGTTCAGTAAAGTTTAAATCATCGGGGCCGATACCATCCAGGGGAGATAGAACACCGCCTAAAACATGATATACACCCTGGAATGCATTTGATTTTTCGAAATGATATATGTCCGCTGAATCTTCAACAATACAGATTGAAGTCCGATCCCGTTTCGGGTCGGAACAAATCCGGCAGGGATCGTCTTCGGTAATACCGCTGCAGATAGAACAAACTTTAATCTTTGTTTTCATATCCATTACGGCTTCAGCCAAATGAACAGCCTGGTCATTGGGTGATTTTAAAACATAAAATGCCATCCGCTGTGCCGTCTTTCGGCCGATACCCGGGAAACGGGAAAATTCTTCGATCAGTCTGTTAATGCTGTCAGGAATTGAACCCATTTACATTCCCGGTATTTTCATGCCGCCCAGCATACCTCCAGCTACAGAACTCATTCTACTTTGGCTTTCATCCTGGGCTTTTGTCATCGCATTGTTCACTGCGGAAATGATTAAATCCTCAATCATATCCTTATCCTCTTCAAGGATCTCATCCTGAAGAGATAAATTTAATAATTCCATTTTTCCGTTGACCGTAGCTTTCACCATTCCGCCCCCAGATTCGCCTTCAATATGCAAATCATCCAATTCATTTTGAACGGTTTCAATCTGTTTTTGCACGTCCTGTGCCTGTTTCAGAATTTTTGTCATGTTTCCTTTATTGAACATATTTTCTCCTATCTTAAAATTTCTCCGTCAAATACTTCCAAAACTCTGGATATAACCTTATCACCATCGTTGTTATCATGCTTTTCAGGTTCATTAATTTTTTCTACCTGTTTTTCGGGCGCCTTCTCCATACTGATTTCCGCTTTTAATTTGAGAAGTACACCGTAATGATCTTCGATAAACTTTTCAATGACCTGATTGTTCCGGTTCAAACTTCCCACGCTGAATTTGGGCATGTCAAAAACATGAACGGTCAATTTATTCCCGTTCAACTGCACCGGTTTACTGTGCTCCAGCACCGTCCCCATAGAAGGCCTTGATTTGGTTACTTTTCCAACCAATCCGCTCCATTTTTCTTCAATTTCTCCCAGGGTGATCTTTCCGTTGGGCTTGTCCTTTTCATTGTCAATTGCCGGGGGAGGACTTGCCACTTGAGGCTTTTCTATTTGGGGTGATGGAGGGATAGGCGGTTCGTATTGAACGGCCGGCGGTGAAGGTTCAGCCTGCTTTACGGGATTAGGATTTTTTTTTATTTCTGTCGGTTCAACCCCGGATAATAAATCGGAAATAGAAACAGACGTATCCATTTCCATGAGTTTCATGGCTGTCATTTCAAAATGTATCACGGGCTGGGTTACTCTTTTCAGTGAATATTCCAATTCATTCAATTCTTTAGTCACCCGCAACAGGTCTTTTCCGTTCCACAATTCAGCATTTTCAGTATACCGTTTTTTATGGTCCTCGTTTAGGTCCAACAGATTTTCTCCCCCATCCACTGACCCCACAATCAAATTCCTAAAATGCTGGTTCAGCCCCTGGGCCACATCTTCCAACGGCAGGCCGGTGGTACGGATGACTTGCAGGACAGACACCATTTTGGTTGAGTCTTTTTCATGGATGGCATTGGAATAATCAAAATACACATCTACGGGGATCAGACCGATCACCGATGCCACATCCTCAATCTTGATATCTTCACCGGCAAAGGCTATCACCTGGTCCATGAGGCTTAAGGCATCCCGCATACTCCCGTCGGCCTTGCGGGCTATGGCACTGATGGATTCATCATCGGCGGTAATTTTCTCTTCTTTCAGGATGGAAGCCAATTGTTCACCGATGGTTGCTTCAGTGATTCGATTAAAATCAAAACGTTGGCAGCGGGATATAATTGTGGATGGTACTTTATGAATATCCGTAGTCGCTAAAATGAATTTCCCATGGGACGGTGGTTCTTCCAATGTACGCAATAAAGCATTAAAAGCCTGGTTGGTAAGCATGTGCACTTCATCAATAATAATTATTTTATAGGGCGCATTCATGGGGGCGTATTTGATCTGCTCCCGCAAATTGCGAATCTCCTCGATTCCACGGTTGGATGCGCCGTCAATTTCAAGTACGTCCAAGTTTCTCCCGTCGGTGATCTCCTGGCATATATTGCATGCATTGCAAGGAATCCCGTTTTTTGTTTCAAGACAGTTCAATGCTTTGGCGATAATCCGGGCGGTAGTTGTTTTACCCACACCACGGGGACCGGTGAGCATATAACCCTGGGCTACGCGATCTTTCTTAAACGCATTGATCAGCGTTTTGGTTACATGATCCTGGCCGATTACATCGTCAAAGGATTGGGGGCGCCATTTCAGGGATAAAACTTGGTAAGACATGCTTTCTCAAATAAGGTTGGTCGTGCACCTGTATTTGACAAACCCGGTATCAATGGACAGCAAACCAGTTAGCTCCATTCCAGGGGTCCTCCGGCACATAATTCTAGTCACCTACCGCTGCTTCCTTCCGGTCCTGACGGGATTTAGTGCAAAACCATTGCGGAGAATTGAAACTTCAACACCACTTAATTGGAGTGCAAAGATCAGCATTTGCCGCATACAAGCATCGATCCTGCTGTAGCGGGTTGCAGGTTACAGGGCACCGCTAATTCCCCATCTAGCACGACCAAATTGTCAAATATTCAGCGTTAAATTTACCCGCATTTTCTGACGGGAAGCAATGGAAGGTTTTTAATTACAAATACAGTAATAAAGAATAATTATTTCAACAGTATCATCCGC
>DKQT01000010.1:71803-135193 GCA_002471845.1 Fidelibacterota bacterium UBA7301
ACCTTAATTTCATTTACCTCATACCAATCCCAGAAATTGGAACGATCCAGTTTAATCACCCCGTTCTTGAAACTGTAACGGACACGTTTTCTATAGAGGGATTCGGTAAACCATTCGGAATTATCCCGCTTATAATAAATGGCCACGTAGGGGGGGCTGACCTCTTTTAATTTGGGGATAACTAACGTGCATATAGCATCATTGAATTCACCTTCCGGGGTAATGAATTCTACCTTGGTGAAGTGATAAACGCGCTTGGTTAGCGACTTGAATTCAGTGAATTTCTGGTTAGATTCTTGAGGAACGGTTGCCGAGGTAAATACAATAAATAAAAATAATCTGGCGATCCACTTTCCCCTGCGGATCAGGTTCATTTTTTCTTTTTTCGCTTAAATAATGAAAACTTTTTCTTTTTGGGTTCTTCTTCGGATTTCTCCCCTTCTTTTTCCGCAGAAGGCGCACCGGATTCTAGCTTTTTCTCCAAGGCGCTCATTTCTACCGGTTCCGCATTGGGATCCTCGCCCCGCATAGAGGCTAAAAGTCCCCTTTGGTTTTTGGTCCTGCTTTTAATGGTGGCTACCATTAAATCTACCTCATCGTTGAAATGGGCTACTGTTCTTTCCATGCGTACCATCAATTCATCCATAAATGGTTGGCCGTATGCGTCACCCAATTTTTCGCCGATAGCATGAATTTTTTCGGTTAAATATTCTTTATTGAATTCTTTTACTGGTTCGGTCACGTTTTCTCCGCAATATTAACGGTTCAATTTATCCAATTCTGCCGGTGTAAGTCCAAACTGAGTTTTTTTGGATAATAATATCATGGATGTATCATATACTTCCCCACCGGCGATCAACCCGAAAATAGCACCCGTAAAGCGGTTATGCCACTTTGGCCCCCAGGCAGGATTAGTTTGGCGGTTCCATGTTTCCATCAATCCAAAACCCAAAACAGCCGCTATACCAAAAAATGTCAGTTTCCATTCCGGACGGCTAATAATTTCTTCCCGATAATTAATCCTGGCCATATTCGAAATCGGAATTTGTTTCACTTCAAAAGGGGTCTGGAGGGATAATCTTTCTGTTCGATAAAATAACAAGGTACCCCTGATCCACTTTCCATTTCGGTGTTTCACAGAGACATATTGTCCCGTAGGAATATTTTCCAGCACTGCCTTGGTTCGCAAATATGTCAAATTTTTCCTATAGGATTCCCGAATTCCATCTGTTATTTCCGGCATTTGATTCAAGCGGTATTGTAAATCAGTTAATTCTTTTAAGGTAAATGCCCTGCGGCTCACCTTGATACGGGTGAACTCTACAAATGAAATGCGTGCTTCAATTCTATTTGTATGGACTTCAAAAAACTGGGCACTTTCAAAATTTGGAATTTCAGAAAATACTTCATAATAAATATTTTCCTCTGCATCCAGGGTATACCCGATATGCTTAGTCAGGGGTATGATTTCACCTTTTTGGGCTAAAAGAGGGAAAACCACAGCAAAGATTAAAACGGCTTTAGGCAGGCTGTTCCAGCAAATTGGTAATTTCATCTAATTCAGGAAAACGTCCTTCACTCTTTTTGGAAAAAATAAGATTCTCATTTTTAGTCACTTCATACACCCCACCGCCGGATGGTATTAATGCCAGTGATTCTACAGCATTGCCGTATTTTTCAAGTAACGCGGAAGCCATACTGGCCGCCCTGGGTAAATAATTTCAAGCGTTACAATATTCAATCGAAATACGCATTATTCCTCCTTAAATCCAAGATCCAATCCAAAATATACCGAAAACAGCCAAAATACCGGCTAATCCAAAAAGGATAAGTGCCGCTTTGCGGAATCCGCCCCCGCCGGTATCATATCGGTAAACAGTCTTAAACTCCTTGTCCATCAGAAATTGAATGCGGTTTCAATTGTGGTTTGTTTAACCGGTTCCAAGCCCGTGCCCGTATCACGATAGAACTGGCGGAAATCCCAAATCAGGCTTACACCCGCACTGACCTCGTATCCCACCTTATAACCAAATATTGTGTTGATAGATGGATTGCCGAAATCAAATGGATTCTTATCGTTATTCCGCTGGTAATAGGCTTGGGCCACACTCAGCTTGGGAATATTTTCAGCATTTATATTAATCAATGCGCTAAAACTATTGAATTCAACAGTGTCTGCTTTCATATTTGCATAAGATGCGCTAAAACTAACCAAATTAAAGAGATTCGCAGATGCTGAACCATACATACCTCCAGCGTTAACACTTGCTGTGGAATCAGCAAATATCACTTGATCCTTTGTACGTATTATCGTACCCGATTCTCCAAACTCAGCTACAACACGTGATAAGTCATAGCTTCCATCAAAGAATTGTGGTACAAAGAAGCCTTGTTTGATGCGATATTCGAAACTCACGTTTAGAAAACTGAATAAACCTGCACGAAGCCCAGGAACCGTAATTCCTGTACCATCCATTGCTTTACGAGTATAAAAAGTGTCACCACTTACTTTAGGAAAAATAAGCTTATTATATTCCACGTATGCTTCCAAGCTAAAGGTTTTACTCCTTAAAATCGGATAACCTAAATCGATGGCAAATCCCTGTGCGGTGGCTTTATTATCTTTCAAGCTAAAAGGTGTGGGTTTTAAAATAAGGTCATCGTCTACAGTATCGAGGATATTATCCCCGTCACCATCAATATCCCAGCCATTCTCCGGCTCTATTGTACCGCCATTAAAATCAGCTAGACCATCACCATCCGTATCATTCCAGTAATCTTTATCATTGGGGAAATCGTCAAACATATCCGGATAAGTATCATCGTCTGTATCCTTCAATCCGGAGAATTGATTCATATCCATGACAAAGTTCAGTCCGAATGTCAATGGAATGGCATCGGATAACTTATATGTCCCCCGAAGACCCAAGAGAGTACCGCCGCGGGTGAAATCCTTCATATTAGACATGAAGACTTCGGTGCCAAAATTACCAAAGTTTATGCCCGTATTGATTCCCACCTTGCGCACCGAGGGGAATTCCATCATATTCGAATAACCGCCCAGCAACCCGCCGTATCCAAGGGTAACATTGCTCAAGGCACCCCATTTAAACCAAAATGGGTCGGATTTTTGTCCCCAGCGGATGAACAGGAACTTGTCAATAAAATCCGACGCTTCGTCCCACTCATCTTTACGTATATTGCCTTCATTATCTATATAAAGTACGAGATCAAGGCCAAGCCCCAGTTTTCCAAAAGACAATTCCGGCCGCAGTGCCACCTGGTTATATATGGTTCCATCTATTGTGGCAGATCCGATACCCAATCCTAAATTAAGGGGTTTCTTGGGTTTTGGTTTTGGCTCTTCACCTGGTTGGGATTGATCCGGTTGGGTTTCTGAAGGTTCAGAAGTTTTTTCCGGTTCAGTTTTTTGTTCCGGTTTCTGCTCTTCGGGTTGAGTCTCTTCCCGGCGTTGGTCTTCCGGTTCCCGAGTGTCTTCCGGTTCTTCAGGCTGTTCCTGATCTTCTTGGGGTTCTTCCGGTGTTTCACCTTCAGGATCTTCCGGATAATCTCCCGGTTCCGCCGGCGCCGGGATCAGTTGACCCATTGCATTTGAAACCGCTTTTTGTCCGGGACCCACATTGACTGTCATTCCACTTATGACATTAAATACCTCAAAATTACCGGATTTTCCCACAAATTTATCCACCCCGGCTTCAGCATTATGAAATGCGGAAAATTCTGTTCCTTTTACAGATGCAACCGACACTGGCGTTTCAACTCGATATGCTTTTTTCCGCCCCTCCTGGACGTTATGAAGTGTTGTACCCTGCTCAATGATCAAACTGCGGGTGTTCGAGGTTTCTACAAATTGAAAATCTGTATTTTCACGAATTTTTACGACTGATTTGTCATCCAGAAAAATGACCACGGCAAAACTGGCTTCCCCGACGCGAATGGCATCCCCATTAGATACAGCCTGGCCTGGCTTAACACCGACAGAATAAGTACCGCCGCCCATGGGTTTAATCAAGACCTCACCATTGGATTTAATCACTCTGCCGATTGTTTCAGCAGTACAAATAGTAAAAACAAGTAGGGAGGAAATAATAAGATATCTTTTTAGCCTGAAATTATACATTTCTGCGACCTTTAATTTTTCATAGAATTTTTATTTTCGCCACTGAATTTACTATAGAAAGCATACACCTCAAGTGCGTTAGTTCACAGATTGATTCATGTACTTCTTTACCAGAAATGCAATGGATTGATAAGTTACATCAGTGTTGGACATCATACCTACTTCACAGGTACGGCTGGTGGAGTACCCCTGTACATAATTTTTTAAATCCTTCGCCTCATAGATTGTTGCCGATTGATTTAATTCAGGGTTGAGTAAACCCCGGTCGCCCGCGAACCCGCAGCATCCCCAATGGGTTGGGATAGCGACATTATTTGCACATTTTTCCCCTAAATTTTTCATAGCTTGGGAAAGAGCCATTTTTTCTGTAGAACAGGTGGGGTGCAATACAATTTCTTCTTTTAATTTAGGATAGGAAGTGTTCCCTATACAATCATCTAAAAATTGAATTATATCCACGATTTTTAATTGTTTAAGCTGCTGCCGGGATTCATCCTTCAATCCAGCATTGGGATGCAGAAACTGGTAGGTGCAGGGTGAAGTATCAACCACAATGGGTATTTCACCATTTTTTGAATATTTCCACAGAATATTAATCGTTTTTTCCTGGATGGAGATTGCCGCATCCCGGTAGCCTTTGGACGAAAATGGCTGGCTACAGCAGGTTGAATTGATCTCCTCGGGAATAATCAATGCTTTTCCCGATGTTTTCGCAATATCAATCACAACTTCCCCTAAAGATGTTTTTTCATCATCACCAGCAAATACCCTGGTCAAACATGATGGATAATAAATCCATTGGACGCCTTCATTTGGTTTAGTTCGAGGTAATTTATTTGCCGTTTTGGGTAAATGAAAATTCCACTGGGACCGCAATCCAATCCACTTTCGAAATTTAATCATAGACCCCATCAATTTTTTCCCGAGAATCTTTTCCGTCGTTTTGCCGATAACCAAACAGGTTTTGACAAATCCCTGGGCAATGCTGAAATGATTTGCCGCACTTTGACTGATCCAATTCCCCACCATGGAGTGATTGATCCTGCGAAAATCTTTAACAAACGCTCCCGTATTAATATTCACCGGACAGGCGATTTCACATAATCCATCAGTGGCACAGGTATCGGCGCCGTCGTAATTGAAAGCCTTCAAAACATCCTTATCGGCATAACCACCGGCAATTTCCCGTTGGACGGCAATACGCTGCCGCGGCGTCATGGTCAGTTCTTTAGATGGACAAACCGGTTCACAAAAGCCGCATTCGACACATAAATCCACATGGTCAGATACAATGGGCATCTTTTTTAAGTTCTTTACGTGGAGCTTTTTATTGCGGGTCAGAAGCACATCCGGATTTAATATACCGTTGGGATCAGCAAGGTGTTTTACCTGCCACATAATTTTGTACAAGTCACCGCCCCATTCATATTCAACGAAAGGCGCCATATTCCTGCCGGTTCCATGCTCAGCTTTCAATGATCCGTCAAATTTCCCTGCTGTCAGTTCAACCATATCCTTGAGCAGTCCTTCAAATCGTTTGGCGCCGTTAGGACTGTTTAAATCCATGGAGGCGGCAAAATGGAGATTCCCATCCTTGGCATGGCCAAAAATAACCGCATCCTCATACTCCCAATGGCGGCATATGGTTTTAAGCTCATTCACAACTTGAGGAAGATCCCGATAATCATAGCACAGGTCCTCGGTAATTACGCTGGTGCCCTTCTTGCGCATGGAACCAACGGTGGGATATAATCCCTTACGGATATTCCACAATTTCATGCGCTGGCTTTCATCGGATATCATTCCAGCCGGTAATTCCCCGCCAGCAGTTTCAAGTCCCCGTGGTATTGATTGGATAAGTCTTTCGATTTCGGATGGTTCATGTTTCTGGAATTCAAACAAGAGGGCGGCCGAATTGTCCGGAACCTCAGCCGGATCATAAGGTGGATTTTCAAGATAGCGTGCGGTTCGCAGGGATGCATCATCCAGCATTTCAATGGCGTCGGCCCCCTCATCGACCAACACGGGAAGGGCAGCCACGGATGCTTCCACTGAATTGAATAATGCCAAACCGGTTGATTTCAACGGCGGATCATCAATTGTATTCAGTACCACCTCAGAGAAAAAAGCCAAGGTCCCCTCCGCCCCGATGATCAAATGGGCAAAAATATCCAAGGGGTGGTCATAATCAATAAATGCATTAAGTGAATATCCCAATGTGTTCTTAATACGATACTTATGACGAATTTTATCAATCAATATTGTTTTACTTTCAATCTCTTTTTTACAGGTCATAATACCGTTTGAAAGGTCGATTTCTTTTTCTAAAAAGCGGCTATAATCCCCTGGATTTGAAGTATCATAGCTATTCCCGTTAGCTAGGATAAAACGCAGACTTTTCATCGTATGATAGGCATTATTTTTTACGCCGCAAACCATACCCGATGAATTATTGGATATGATTCCTCCGATGCGGGCCGCATTGATTGAGGCTGGATCTGGCCCGATCCGTTTTTGATAAGGAAATAAATATATATTGGCCCTCGCGCCAATCACACCCGGCTGAAGCTTGATGGCATTTCCATTTTCCTGAACAGAATAATCCTGCCATCCCCGTACAACTTCAGCGATGATCCCTTCCGTAATGGATTGTCCCGAGAGTGAGGTTCCTCCAGTTCGGAAAGTGACAGGCGTTTTTGTGTTGTTGCTGTGAGATAACAGCGCTTTGACCTCCGCTTCATTGCTAGGCCTCACAACCGCTTGGGGGACCAAACGGTACACACTGGCATCATGGGCGTAGGCCAGGCGGTCAATCAGGCGTTCAGACCACTGTTTGGCTGGAATTCCTTGAGGAACAAACATTAAAAGGGTTTAAAGCCTTTGCGGATAATATCAGGAACGAATATTGTTTCCTGGGTACCATAATTAAAAGTGATTAAAGTAAATGTACCAATAACAACCGGTATCTCATTCCCTGCTTCAAATATGGCTGAGAATAGATCAAAGCTCTTCTTTCCCAAGCGTATAATTCTATTTCCAATTTCATACGTGTTGGGATGGGTAGACTGCTGGATATAATCAATTTTCATACTGCCTAAAATAACACTTTTGTCCGCCTCCCAATCGCTCACATTTAAACAGAGGCTGGCCAGATACTTTAACCGTGCTGTTTCTAAATAGGCTAAATAAGTGGCATGGTTAATGTGCCGCATCCCGTCCATGTCCCGCCACCGCGATTCAATGGTTGTCAAATGATCAAAATCTTTTCGCCTGATAGCTTTTTGGTCCATTTTTTATTGCCTTGGCTGCAATTGGGCCCAAGGACCATTGTAAAATAAAATCGGCTCCGCTGCCGAAGATGCGCTGACTGCTTTTTTATACATAGCATCTGATGTTTCACTGCGAAAGATCACCGTATCAGTGCTGGTGCCATACAACCAGCTTGCATAGCGCGCCCCTGTCTGGAAGAGCGTTAATTCCGGTGAACCACCTACTTGGAACACGTATAAAAAATAGCTGTTATTTTCTTTGGCCCATAATATTGCTTTTTCACTGTCAGAAGACCAGCGGATATTTCTAAAATACTTACTTGACTCCGGAATAATTTTTTGTCCGCCACTCTTAGTTACCGGTACACCAAGGGTGTCCGTGGGATAATTCATAATGTAAAGGCCGTCCCCTTCCTGGACATAGAGAATCTTTGTACCATCGGGCGACATGCGCGGCATAATAAATTTATCCACATTTTGAGCTTTGGAAATCTGCTTCACATTTTTTCCATCCAGATCCATAGAAAAAATATCTTTTACACCCACATTGTTGTTCGCTTGGTGTTTACGCTGCCAATACAAGATGAGCTCTCCGGAATCAATAAATTCAGGATCACCATACCATTCATTATTGGTGGCAGTGGTTAATTTTGTCGGGGTAGTATCTTCATTCAGATTAACGAGGTATACATTATGATCGCTCCCCGTAAATACTGCCAAAGACTGGTTAGAGTTAAAGGCAATATCCTGTGCTTCCACTCCATCAATGATTCTTAATTTCGTGCCGTCCTGGTTAACAACCAAACCGGGACTGCCGTCATTTAGGGCAAATACTTTTTCTCCGTCTTGAATCCAGATGGGAAAATATGCTTTTACGGAATTACTAAAACTGTCTTTAACCAGCACATGGCTGAAATTCACCGAGGGACCCCGGTTAAAGATGGTAATTTTATCGCCATTATCTGTGAGTTTATCTACCTTAACAATGCGCTGGTAAGAAGAAGCGCCGCGAATATTGGAACTTGCGGTCTGCTGCCAATAGTCTTTGGTAATAATACGAAAATATTGTTCCTCGTCAGGATCGACAGGCATCAGTTTGGAAGTATTTTCCTTGAGCGGTTCATTGACGTCGAAAATTACCGTTTCACCATTCATATTCGTCTGTTGTATAACATATTCTCTAAAATCAGTAATATTCGATTCGGACCATTTTAAATTGAAAAATCCACTGCTGTAAGTGATTGTATCGAGTACAACAGCTGTTGGAACCTGATCTATGGGATGCCCCTTGCCCTTGCCTTTTGTTTTCTGACCGGTGCTATCCTCAACTTCGATCCAAAACCAGTTTTCAATTTTCGGGTCAAAGGATTCTGTTGTATAAACCACCTCGTCTTTTTCAGTATAAGATTCAATTAGTGTTTGGGTGCCTGTACTATCTTGCGCCTGGTATAAATGGTATTTGCTGAAATCACCTTCAATAGAGGTGTTCCATTCAACCGTTAGCAGCGGCACGTTGGTATATGATACAGAAATAACATCAACAGGATCCGGGGGCCCCGGTGCGGCGGGTTTTATATTTACACTCACTTTATTTGATATATTCGAATCTGCATAGGCATAAATACGGTAAGCATATTCCACCGGGTTATTAACCACCGCTTTCAAGTCAAGTGTATCAATCCAGGTATAGATTGAATCCCATAGGATTGCAACACTATCCTGCCAATCTGCTTCGCCTACTTTTTTATCAATTTTAAATCCATCAAAATCACGGCCTTTCCTGAACCAGTTCAATTCAATTTCGTTGGTAGATTTCTGGCTTACGGTAAGGCTGTCCGGTGTCCATAAACTGCGGTCGCTCCGGGGATCATAAGGATTGTCCCAAACCCTTTTTACATCTTCGCAGGCGTAAAAAATAAAAATGAGTAAAAAGATCTTTTTCACTAATGTCGTAGCCACTTTTTAATTTGCAGGTATTTTACATGATAATAGATGATTGGAAATATCATTAAGGCCGAAAGACCTTCCATTGCCGGTTTAAGCTGGTCCAATTGTTCAATTTTTCTGTGGTGCTGATCTCCTTCTAGTATTTCGCCTTCATATTTGGTGTATAAATTATCTGACTCGTATTGAAGATAACCCCGGTAACCTGCACTGAGAATCAATGATCCAATCATAATATTCCGTTTCAGTTTATACCTGTCACGCTGTTTTTCTAAATGGGCAATTTCATGGAATTCAGGATTCAATTGTGATGTTCGACGGTGGCGAATCCGAAAATCACCGTTGTGGATAATGTACTTTCCCGATTCTAAAGTATATTTTCCCGCACCTAAATCCAAATATTCAATAGCACCTTCATCAATTAAATAACGTATTTCACCATCCTCCGATACGATCACAATATCATCGGGAACGGAATCGCCAAAAGCCACGTGTCCGATTTGGGGAACCAAATGCTGCAACTCGATATAGATTATATCCGAAATATCGTCAGGCAATTGTTTTATTCGAAAGGGCTCAAATCCTTTTTTTACGATAATAATCGGACGACTCTCAACCATCACACGATCCAGGGCCATTGGTGTGACACCACTCAGCGTATCTTTACCCACCCGCACCATGGCACCAGACGGTTTTGTCTTGATATAAATCAGGTTCTGTCTTTGGTGAAATTCCATTGGAATTCGGGTTGACATCAGCATTTCTGCCAGGTTATGCATTCCCCGGGTTTTGAGACCTTCCATAGATAGTTCATGGTCATAATTCACCAGATTAATTACACGGCCTGTCAAGGATTCATATAGCCTGGCTTCCGAGACAAATACTTCTCCTATTTTAGTGATATTGACAGTGACCATCCATTCAGTCTCCAACAGCATTGAACTGATTATGGCACATTCAAGGGTGGTACACTGGGGTTTTTCATAGCCTGCAATAGACAGGATCTGGGTCATGTCATTATAATCCATTACCCTGAGGGTATCTTGTTTCAAGAGTTCCAACCGAAACTGTTCGCTCAAAAATTGTAAATCAGCTCCATGAACTCCCGCGCCGATGAAATCCAATACAGCAATGGTATGGTCATCGCTCCGAAGTGAGGCAGAAAATATTGTAAGGATGATTAGAAAATTGCGCATGAGGGTTGGAAGGAAAAATACCCTTTAGCGAGGGGAATCACAAATGACTATATCACCTGTGGGCGGTTTTTATTATAATTATATTTTTGTACTTAATTATTTTCGTCGGAACAATCGGCACAGTCGCAGGAACCGTCACCGATAGGCAGTTTTTCCAATTTAGAAATTTTTTCTACAGATGAAAAAATTTCACCTGATTTACAGAAAATCTGGTTATCCTTGACATCGAAACGGCTGGTTACTTTTTTATCTTCGGAAAAAAGGGTAATAACGCCCAAGCCGCTGGATATGTCAGCCACACCTTTTTTAGCCCCATTCTTATACCACCAATAGGCAAATCCATCACGGTCACCTTCAATAAAATTTACTTCTTCCTTCTTTTGACCATCTTCGTACCACCAAACCAATTTTCCGTTTAATTTGCCTTTAACATATCTACCTTCAGCAAATTTATTACCGTTTTCATACCATTGGGATACCAGCCCATCCTGGTGCCCTTCGTGCCAGGTTGATGTTTCTTTCAAGGCGCCGCCTTTATACCACCAGGAAAATTGCCCATTCCGTTCACCGTTTAAAAATGCACCGTCAGAATATATTTGTCCGTTTTCATACCATCGTGTCAGGGTGCCTTCGGCATTATTGTTTATGAGTTGAACAAAGACTTTTGGAGGTAAGGAATAGTCATACTGCTCTAATTCCTGGACCAAATATTTACCGTCAACCATGGAGGAATCCGGTGCAAATGCAATGGGGTTTCCTTTCCATCTGCGGTCATCTTCGTTGAAGCTGACAGATACAATTTGACCGTCAATAAACTGAAGATTATAAAAACGGTTTCCACTGCCTTTAATGTAATATTTCCAAATCCCGGATTTTTTACCCTTCTCATACATACCCTGCATTCTCAGTTGACCATCAAAAAAGTTCAAGTAGGCCTCCCCGGAAAAGGGTTTTTCTGTTTTTGGATCTATGGCAATACCATCCACACTTTTTAAATCTCCGACAGGTGTCGGTTTTGTGCAGGATGCAAGGATGGCAATAATCGGGATGAGTTTTAATATATGTTTCATAAATATCCGTTAAGTTTCTGTCGTTTGCGGAGGGGGAGGGATTCGAACCCCCGATGCCCATAAGACATGCCGGTTTTCAAGACCGGTGCAATCAACCAGACTCTGCCACCCCTCCAAATTGGATTTAGTGTGAAAAAATTCGGGCGGAATTTAGATGTTTTAACTTATATATCAGCCCAGGAAAAATGACTATTTGATTAAAAACATCTTTCGTGTTTTGACAAAATGATCCGCACGAAGCTGGTAGAAATATATACCGCTGGGTAGATCACCACCGTTAAAAGTCACATGATGTTTACCGGCACCCCGTTGGCCTTGATCCAGGACCATGATTTCATTCCCGAGCATATTATATAACTTCAAAGATACCTGGGTTGCTTTCGGCAATTCGTAATGTATCTGTGTTGTCGGATTAAAAGGGTTCGGATAATTTTGACTCAAACTATATTGTTCAGGGATAATTGATTCCACTCCTGTGGCCAAATTCCCTCCTTCTGCTGCTTTCAATACATAGAATCCTTCTTCTATGGAAGTCATAATAATTGTACCACTACTGAAATAAGGATAATTACCCCACGAGCCCACGAAAGATATTACATCTCCCGCGGGGTATGTATCAAAATGAGCAACTTCGATTAAATTCAAGGGATCTTTAACATTTAATATCCTTAATCCCGAGGAATAATTGGATTGATATAATAGATCACCTACCACAAAATTATTATGATCAATGGTTGTCAGATCAGAATAATAAGTGGTCATCACCTCTGGGTTATCCAGATCGGTTAGATCAAAAATGACCGTTGTCTGTTTATCATCGTAACCCCTGTCTTCATTCAATTCGTCATTAACGAAAAAGTATCGATGATCTTCAGATAACCAACCTTGATGTACATAACCAAAATTGAGCTTATCATACTTTGAAATGATTTTCAAATTAGACTTATCTGTTACATCTGCTATCCCCAATGCAGTTTCATTGGCAGTAAATGCAATTTCTTGACCGTAGTAATCAGTATCTGGCCCTCTATAAATAACAAATTGACCGTCATGGATATATCCATCATTATACCTTCCTGTTGTCTTATCGCCTAAACAACCAGCATAAGTTGGATTAGTAGGATCATTAATATCTATGATATGTGCGCCACACTTATATTCACTTTTGGATGCAGATCCAATACCAACCGCATAAGCAAAACCTGTTTCTTCATTAATAGCAATGTTATGTACTGATCCAACTAAATCATAATGAGATGTCATTTCAAATTCGGTGAAAGAGGTCACGTCCCGCAGTTGGGTGAGGTCAAACACCTGAACCCCATGACTGCCTGCATTATCCGCCACAATATAAGCATGGTCTTTATAAACTTTAATATCGCGCCATGTAGAGTTACCGGTGGCTGTTGGTAGAATGCCAATCACAATTGGATTGACGGGATCAGTCACATCCACGAAAGAGGTACCTATTCTTAAACCGACTAAAGCATATTCTTTATTTGTTGTAGAATCGGTCCAACCCCAGATGTCATTCAGTTCTGTATTGGTGCCGCCACTAAGGTCGCTCGGGGAAATGAAGGCCATCATATCCAGGCTATTACAAGAATATGAAATTTCATTATCCTGATCAATCACTTTTCCATTTACACATGGTGACTTTTTGCCCATAGTGCTCTGTGACCGGTTATAACTGGAAACGTGATGAGTCGGTGCCCAATTGTCTTGATCGTCTTTTTCGTAAATAGTGGCACGTTCACCATAGGTCGCACCAATCATGATTTTATCATCAACAAACGATAGTGCACGGCCAAATTTACCTTTGGCTTTATCTGGTGCTTGGAGTGTATACCTCAAAGTTGCTGAATCAGTGTCTAGGTTAAATATATATGATTTTTCACCGTTATAATTACCAATAAGGATTTCATCTCCATTCATTGACACAGCAGCGCCAAAATATGATTCATCCAATGGATCGGGGTTATTAATAGAAAGTACTTTTTGCCAAGTTCCATTGGATTGTTTATGAATCTCAACCATACCCTTTTCATCAAAACCTGGAGAACTGATTACAGCATAATCACCATTTAAGTCGACAGAGAAACCAAAACGACCTTTGCTTTGAAAGTAATACGGTGAAAATACGTGAGATTCTTTCCATCCATCTGCAAAGGTATACGACACCGCTAAATTTCCATTACGCGAACCAATGAGGGCTTGATTACCTTCTATATCAATAGAATGGCCAAAGAATCCATCTTCAATTATGGATGTATTCTTAATAACAGTTCCTTCTTCCCAGTCTCCACTTTCCTCATTTTTAACCAACGTGAACACCGCACCTGTTTCTAAATCGACATTTCGATCGGCAATCAAAATATATTTTTCACTCACAGCTACTTCCGAACCAAAATCAGAGGTCCATTCACTTATGTTTGGCTCAACGGCTTGAATCAGCTGCCATTTCCCAATTTGGTCTCTTTTATATACAAAAGCACGACCAGTATTATCTGCTCGGTGTGGTGCTCCAATGATTAAGATATCCTTATACACATCGATAGAGTATCCAAAATCAAATCCAAACTCGTTTTGGAGAGGTGGAAGTATAAGTTCCTGATCCATCGCATTATCTGAGTTAGACGAGTATACATAAACTGATCCATTATTAAGGGATGATCCAGTTTGACCCACGTAGAACACACCTTCAGATATAGTCACATCTCCTGCTACACCAAATCCTAATGAATTGTGGTTTCTTTCCTTAGGATCCTCAGGATGCATGAATGAGTAAGCAAACAGAAAGAATGGAATAAAGTAAAATAATTTTCTCATATTAATTTCCACTGTTGTTGGAACTGATTCTTGTTGAACTATTATTCCCTATTCAGTGCCCGGAAACTACCAATAATATCCTGATAAAATATACGATTTAGATTTTGACCATACTCACCATTATACCGTGAGCTAGATGTAATGGCGACAACCAAAGCCCGCGTGGGAACAATCATAATATACTGTCCGCCATAACCAGCAGCATATACCATTTTTTCACCATTAACCATGCGCATCCACCATAAGTACCCATAACCACTAGATTTGTCTTGATTGAAAGGAATGGTCATCGCGAATGATTTGCGTACCCAGGCAGATGAAATGATCTCTTCACCGGCAGATGTCCCCTCTTGTAAGAAAAGTTGTCCAAATTTCGCCATATCGATGAGGCGCAGGCTTAAACCAAAACCACCATTAGACACACCATACGCATCAGACTCCCATGTGTATTCTGAGATACCTATTTTTGAAAATAAATTTAATTCACCAAATGAGGATGCAGACTCATCCATCACTGCCGTAAAAAGATAAGATAGAACGTGGGTTCCTGCTGAAGTATAATTCCAATCAGTACCGGATGGATAGAGAAGCGCTTTATCCATGATAAATTGAAGCGGATAGGCTTCGAACATATACCCTGTGTTATCAGGAATGCCGGAGGACATAGTCAACAGTTGGCCGAAGGTGATCTGCCTTTTGACGGAATTGGCAATATTTGGGTAATAATTACCCAATGCTTTGAATTCATCATCTAAATGACCTTTATCGATGGTTTGACCCACCAAGGCAGAGAGAAAGCTTTTTGTTACGGACCATATCGGATACTGGGTATCTCTATTACCATACTTATATTCTTCCACAACCAGACGGCCTTTATATACTATCGCAATCGCATAAAAATTATCCAGTACTTTTGCCCGTTCTAACCCTGTTTCTAATTGGTCAGTATCAATCCCTTCGGCATTGGTTCTCCCGGTTTGGAAGTCTTCTGTTAGATCAAGATTACCCCAGTCGAGAACGTGTTCTTCCGCTTGGCCAGATTTATCCTCACATGAAACAGTAAAGGCAAAGAGTGCTATTAATCCAAAAGAGAGTTTTGATTTATTAAGGATAATCATTTAAGGAATATAATAATAAAATTAAAAATCCCCGAATTATTCACGGCTTTGAATACGGAGAGAGGGATCCGAACCCTCTATACGGGGTTACCGTATACACGCTTTCCAAGCACGCGCCTACCGAGGAGAAAATTTATTGAAAAAGGGCATGAGTAACAAATGAGTAAAGAAAAGATAAATGATGAATAATATAATTTACCTGGTGACTTTTATGACCCTTAACTCCAATAAAAATGCACCTATCAAATAGAGGCATTTAAGTTGATAAACCTTGTTCTTTGTATCATTTTGTTAGATTTTAGTTAAAAGTGCCGTGAGAAGGCTATTTGGTATTAATTATAAAATGTAAAAATATCGTTGCATTCATCACATTTGAACATTTTTTTATCAGGTAAATATAATCTTATTGACAAACTACCACATTTATTACACTTTATTGATCTCCGCACTAAAAGTCCATATCAATGTTGAATGGGTTTTATTTTTTATCAGATTCTCTACAAGGATTTCTCCTGATATTAAACGTTGATTATAAACCTAATGGACATAACTGTTGTATTTTCAACAAGTGATGATCCACCTGGGTGGAAAATCATTTGGAAATCAGGTTGAACTAAAAGCCAAGGAAATATTTTAAATTGTAAAGAGGCTTCAATTGCCATTTCATAATCCATAGGAATATATTTGTTTTTTTCAGTTAAATAATGCAGTTGTCCGTCTGCAATATTTGCGTATGCCAGCCCCACTCCTATTATATCATTATCTAACCAAGGAAATGGATTGATCAATTGAATGCCACCATCAACTACCATTTTATAATAAAGATGAGTATTTCCAGATGTACTAATTCCCCCTCTTAAAAATACACCAATTTCTTTCTGGTTTTGTAATAATGACCATAACAATTGTGATGAAAAATATACCCCACTTGTAGAATTATTTTCATCCATACCCCAATTTGAATAATTCCAAAATCCAATTTTTACATTACTAGCATCATTGTTTCCCAGTGTTTTACCATACTCCCCAATAGAAAAAATTCCCTGGTCTTTGGATAATTCCCAATGAATCCCATGTGCAGTAGTTTTTCCATTTCCATCCAAATGATCAAATGGATCACCATCATATATCCCAACTTGCCATGTTGAATGATTATCTGTACGATAACGAATCCGTATACCAGGCGCTGTAACGAAAAAAGCCGGGCCTGTATTCAGTGTATTTCCTGATATATATGCCGGCCAACCAAAAGCACTATTGATAAAAAGTCCACCTAAATCATTCACTGAAAATTCTGTATCCGCCAGTAGGCTGCCGATCCTTATACTACACTTTTTTTTCAGAAATCTTTGTTCAAACCATATTTCGTACAAACGTAAACTGTTATACCCATACAGATTACTGGCACCAAACCCATCTCCAATATATTCCGATGGATTTTCACCTGATAAAAGAAGAATATTTCCCCTTATCAGACTGGTACCCAGGGAAATATCCATACCAGTTTGCACTAATCCATTAAATACTGTTCCCTGTTTAAGTCCCCCGGTAATATTGGTCATAGATTCAGTTACAATATCAATAGAATATTCTATTTTTACAGTTCGTGCTGAATCTATTTCTTCATTAGTTTCAGTATCATTATCACCATCAGTGTTTAAATCTTTAACATCTGCATCTGCAGAACCTCCAATCAAATAACCCGGCTCGAAAAGGTTATCTTGAGCGTTCAATACCATCATTATTATTATCGAAAATAAACGTAATAATTTCATTCTTCAGATAATTCTTCAATAGATATTTTATCAGATGAATCACACCCAACAATCAATAATAATGGTAATACGATTTGCAATAATCTTTTCATAATGGGTCCCAATTTTCTACTCAAATCTACCCATCATCCACAAACAAAAAACCCCACGAGTGTGGGGCTTGATGCGATACTAATTTTTTCAGCCTTCTTCACTTGAAGAATCTTCCTTTTGCATTGTAGAACCCAAAGCTGCACCTAATGCTATACCTAATGCTATACCTAGTCCTACATTACCGATAACTGCTCCAAAGATTATTCCAAAGACTACTCCAAACGCAACTCCTAATGCTATTTTATTTTCTTCTAATGACTTTTTCAAATTTTATTCCTTTATCTATTAACACAAATTATTTTTATTGTTTTGGTCTTACTAAGATTGTGAATATGGGATGTTTTGCCGGTGCACTTAAAGCGTTCAGAACTTCGAACTGCATCTCAAATTTTCTTTTTTTATCAATGGTTCTTACATCAATTATTACTTCACCATGGGGTGGAATCATGACCAAATCTGTATTATTATAAAAATCATACGTACTTTGATTTCGAAGGATGTAGGGTGCGTCTGAGTTATTGGCCAGTACAACATGTACAATTGTAGAATTACGGATATAGCTTGCGGAACGAATGCTTAAGCTGGAATTGATCAATGGTATAAGAAAATCACTTTTCCCGATGAGTTTTTTATTGAACCAGACTACAGTTTGACCCTTTCTTAATGCTCTCTTCAAAGATGATTTAGATTTCTCATGGGCAAAGACTAGGGTAACGGGTCTATGCCCTCCGGATGGTATCCTGAACTGCCAGTCAACGATATCATGGATATCAGATGTTCCCAAGATAGTCAAGTTATGATCTAGGGCTAGTTGAAATGCTTCGTTAGAATAAGTTGTATCATTTACAATCTCGATGCCTTCCAGCAGACCATTTTTAATCATATCGAGATGGAACTGATCTACGGGAACGCTAGCATCGGGTGATTGGCTTGCCCAGTACGGGTGATCCCAAAAAATGAATGCATCTTGTTTGCGGGCTTCTAAGAAAGCATCGATAGGATCATCCACCATTAATTTGTTGGCATCTTTAATAAATATAGCATTGGCATGCCCCGGTGGCATACTCCGGGTGATCTCTGATCCGTTAAGCACCATTAATTCAGAATTTTTTGCAAACCCTGTTGCCAACTCGAATGAACGATTTCTATTAGGGTGAGGAATATCATCGATCCAGGATTGATACTCAAGATGCTCCGTAGTTGCAATGACATCCAGACCATCTTTTTTTGCTTCCATAACCCGGATATTAGGCCATACACTACCATCAGAAAAAACAGTGTGCATATGAAGATCGCAGACAAGGGTTTTATAGCCCGGCAGATCGGGAAATTCTATTGCCCGATTATTATTTGTACCATGAGCCGTGATGAAGGTTATGTGTAATAGTATTATTAGGGATTTATTCATTTACAAATCTACCTATCATCCCACAAACAAAAAACCCCACAAGTGTGGGTTATTAATATTTACATGGCAAAAGGAGTTGGAAAGGTGGGTTTAGTCCTCATTTTTTTTCTTATAGCAATCAAGAGCCAGATTTGCCATTGGACTTCTCTTTTTTCTTCCTTTCTTTATACTCTTCCTGCGCAGCATTGAAGGGGGCATCGATATTATAAACAATTTGCTTTTTAGTGAACCCAGCATGGGCCAGCATATATACACAATTCCCCATCATTCTAAAAGCCAATGAATATGGGTCAATATCATCTGTATCCTTTTCTTGGGCTATAGCAGCATCCCACGCTTTATAAAATGCGTCATCACCTACTGCGTGTCCGGCTTCTATCTTTTTATCCCAATCCTGATCGTCTTTAACTTCTGAAACTATTTTTCCTTCATTATGCATCTTATGAGCCTCCTCTAATAATTCTGTCATATCCTGGTGAGACATCTCATCAAATGCAGCAACTATTTCTTTAGCTTTATCATCAGTCATTCCCAGTGTATACTTCAATATTTCTATACAAGCCCTTGGGCCCTGTTCCATGTAAACTTCGACAGCATCTCTGATTCCAAATTCGGGGATTTGACCCTTAATAAGGTCCTGAGTATTTTTGTCTGTACCAGCGTTCTTTTTATTTTTCATAGTCATTTATTTTGATCCTTTTTATGCCATAATACCATACTGTAACTTATAATTTTTCCATCCTTGTAAGTTACTTCTTTATCTATTCTTCCATTCTCATGCCCTCAATAGGGCTATTTAATGGCTTCCGTGGGAAAAAATGAGTAACAAATACTTATCATTACTAAATATTACAAAACACTAGTTTGTACTACTTACGAGCCAGTTTTTCGAGGGAAAAGCGGAGAGGGTGGGATTCGAACCCACGATACGGAGCAAATCCGTATACACGCTTTCCAAGCGTGCGCCTTCAGCCACTCGGCCACCTCTCCAAAAACAAATTATTAAGGACAAAAATCCACAATAACCGGAAATATTTTATTCTGCTTTTTCTACAGAAGGCTCCGCTTCCACGGTTTCTTCGGCAGGTGCCTCCTCACCAGCTTCTTCTGATTGCTCAGCTACGGGTGTTTCAGTTTCACTTGTTTCTGATTCCTCTGTGGCAGGCTCTTCAGAAATTTTTTCAGCCTGCGGTTCTTTCACCGGCACTGCTTCGGCAACTTCTGCCTCAGCAGGGGTTTCTACAGCTTCAGCTTCAACAACTGATTCCACACCAATTTCTTCCGTTTGGGAAGCTTCAGTTTCAGCAGGTACTTCTGCTTCATCTGCCAAGGATGGCATTTCTATATCTACCAGGTTTGCCTCATCCTCCAACTGTTTTAACGCCGCATCCAGGTTTTGGCCTTTTTCCACTTCAATCATAGATTCATTAAAACGCCAAAATCCCTCCTTGTTAGAAGGAACACTCTTTACGAATCTAACGTGGATAGAGTCTTTTTTCTTTTTAGTGGTCATTACCTTATCGGCAAAACTTTTCTGCTTCTTAGTCATAAATACAATTCTCCTAATTCAAAATCGTCTAAAAATAGCCGGCGAAATTAACGAGAAATTTCCATTTATCATTATATTATTCAACCTGTGATCAGTTAGGACGCCACTCATATTCCATTACTTCCCCATCCTGCCAGCTTCTGGGTTTCTTTTCGCCGGTAACGACCCGCATATGGGTATTATCTAGGAATTCCATCAGGCTAATGCGGCTCTTTTCAGGATTATCCATTTCTAGTGTAAGTACCCAAGGTTTTTTACTGAAATCGAAGGAAAATTTCCCTTTTTCCTGGTCACTGATTTTTGTCCCTAAAGACAGTCCCTGCATAAAATTACCTTTTATTCTGCTCTCATCCGGTTCAAAGACCCACACAACTTCAATGATCTGGCCCTTATAATACCAATTCCCGGCCATACTGCGGATATATTCAATACCTTCTACATTTACCGGCTCAGCCTGGTTTAAGGCAAAATCCTGCGCCTCTACAGATAGGGCATAGATCACACTGGCACTGAGAGATTCATCCATGGGCAGTTTCGCATGAGGATGGAGTCCCTCCGTCAAATATTCATTAAAAAGGGGAATTTTATGCCGTGTCACACGATCCTTGAGTCCGCCGATTCTGGTCCAAACCATTTTCCCGTCTTTCAGGTCTTCACTGATTTCAATGGAAATTTCGGTACCCATCAAATTTGAATTAGGTTCTGGATTGTGAATAATAATCACCGGTCGTGTCACGTCATATTTCACACTGTCAACCACAGCGGACTCGGAGGAATTCATGGCCAAATCTTTGCCTTTAAATACAATACTGTAAATGGAACCGTCATTCAAGACAGGGGGATTTTGGGGAAGTTTCGGTGATTCGAAAAAGGTCTCAAGTTCCACACCGGTAAGATCAAAGGTCACCGGTGAATTTGGATCAGGTTCTCCGCCGATTTGGGTATATATAAATTGTCCGGAACTCAGACCTTCCGAAATGTGATATGCTACATCCAAGTGGTTTTTGGCAGAATTCGGCTCAGGATAGGTGATTTCCAGCTTTGGGGGTACATCATCATACACAATGCTCATAATAAATTTTTTACCTGTATTTCCCGCCTTATCGGTACCCTCCAAGGTGATGCGGTACATGGCATCGGTCACCAGATTTAATTCTGGCAAGGTGGAATTATCATGAGCGCCGGCGATATAAAGTTCCGGCGTTAATTCAAAGGTATGGGGTGCTGCCGGATCTGCTTTACCACCCATGTGTATCCAGGTATATTTTCCAGCGACGATTTCTTCATTTATGTTCCACTTCAGAAGTTGTGAATTCACGCGGGAACTGGTTGACGGAAACACTTGTGTAAACTTAGGCTTTGATTTATCGTAGGTAACATTCTCTGACAGAGTAATAACCGCTTCATTCCCGGAACGATCAATGGCCGTTACTTCCAAATTGTAAACAGAACCATCTGTTAAGTCCGTCTGGTGGTGCAGTTTCCCCTGGCCAAATGTTCCCGGATTCAGTTCATCACCGGTCCAATCAATTGATACCGGGGCTGATCCATCAACAGGGTTCCACGCCAGGGTTGCCATAAGCAAGTGTTCATCTAATTCGTAACTCACTTCATTGGTATTGGTAAATCTATTCGTTACAGGGAACAGGCCCGTTATGACAGGCGGGACATTGTCAAAGAATAGTGTGCCTAATTCAAAAGTGGAACTGTTTCCCGCCCTGTCGGTACCGAAGAAGATAACCCGGTAACGGGCGCCACTGGTCAGGACCGGAGGCGGATCAAAATTAACTTCCGGGTAATTTCCATCCCGGAGTTGATCTCCCACCAGTTTGGATTCGTGGGTCCCTTCCCCATCGGGGTTTCCTTCAACCCAGGTCCATACAACTTTAGCTTCTGACAGTACTTCATTGGTCCTGAGCCCCAGAAGTGTATTATTGATATATGAATCCGGCGCGGGAGATGTGATTGCAATTTCCGGTTCTATATTATCAAATGTTACCCCCATAATCTCGTCAGATTGGCCCAGGTTACCGGCTAAATCCGTCCCTTCAACCCGTACATTATAAGTGGCATTGCTAGCTAAATCTGTAAGCGCATTAATATTAATTCCTGATTTTTGGCCTGCAGAAAGCTGGTCCCCGGAAAGTTCAATTTCGTGGGGACTCATAGGATCTGCCGTACCACCCCGTCTTTCAAATATAATTTTCCCCGACGTCAGAGGTTCATTGAGTTCATAATCTAACAGCACCTGTTTATAAAAACCATTCGCGGCCGGTTTTGATACTGACATAATGGGAGGGAATGTATCATAAGTAATATTATTCGTGGATACGTTCACCGCTACATTCCCCGCCAAATCTTCCCCGGAAAATTCAATTGCGTATATACTGCCGTCCTGCAGGCTCATATCCCCATCAAAAGATTCTTCATAATGATCTCCCTGCTTCAACCGGCCGCCTACCAATTCGATTACATGGGGACTTTCCGGGTCTTCAGCCCCGCCAATACGCGTGAAGGTCATTTTTCCCTTTCCCATTTCTTCCGTTGTGGCATAGGTCACTTTTGCTGAATTCACGTGGGAACCACCAATCGGGCTTGTTAAACTGAGAGCCGGCGGCAAGACGTCAAAGAGAACATCATTGATCGGTGTAATCTTGGCCTGGTTTCTGGCTTTATCAAAAGCTTCAACGGTAACCCTGTATCGGCCACCATCAGCCAGTTGAGCCGTGATCCCAAGGTCAAAATCGGAATGCACACCGTCAGTGAGCTGCGCTCCTGTAAGATTAATATTATGGGGAGAATTTATATCAATGGTGCCTCTCGTTTGTTCAAAAATAACTGTAGCACTTTCCAGCATTTCGTTTGACATATAAGAAATAACTGTCGTTTTTATTTGTTCAGAATCAATTGGACGGCTGATGGACATTTCCGGCGCTTGGTTATCAAAACTCACATTGGTGAAAGATAGGGGTGTAGCTTCATTTCCTGCTGGGTCGGTACCGTTGAATTCTATATTATACACAGCACCGTTTACCAGGTTGGGCCCATTCGCCAGCTGCTGATGAATGAAATCACCGGCCAAGAGTTCCTTGCCAGTCAATTCAACGGTTTGGGGCGAACGGGCATCTGCCGCACCGTCAATATGAATATAGGTCAAGGTTCCTGCCGCCAGATTTTCACTTAATGAATAACTTAATGTATTGTGATTTATATAGCTGTTATTGTTAATGTTACCAATTGATAACACTGGCGGAGTAACATCATAGGTAATATTTTTAACCAAAGATTCTTTTGCTTCGTTCCCGGCACGGTCAGATCCACTGATTGTCAGGTTATATGTGGCACCGTCCACCCAATTCAGTTCAGAAAACACTTTATTCTCAAAAACGCCCATTTTACGCCCCGCTTCATCCAATCCCGATTCGTGAGGTGAATTCGGGTCATTTTTCCCTGCCACATGGGTGAGCAGGATTTTGCCCTCAGCTAAATCTTCACTGAGGGAAAAAGAAATTGATTCATGGTTTACAAAACTGTTGATACCCGGTGCGGAAATAGAAATGGTTGGCACTTCATTATCAAAAACGATATTTTGGAGAATTGTTTCGGGCGAAACATTTCCGGCGGCATCCATTCCTTCGAAGCGAATATTATAAACGGCACCGTTAACCAGGCGTATAAATGAGGCCGGCAATTTTCCACCCCGCGTCCCTTTCTGCTTTTTACTGCCCGCCATGGTGATCATATGTGTCGGTTTCGGATCGGCTGTTCCACCCACGTGATCAAAATAGATTTTTCCGTCTTTTAAATCTTCCGTAAGTGTGTAAGTAATATTCGGTTCACGAATGAATTCCCCATCTACAGGTGATATATCCACGAATTCCGGAGGTGTTGTATCGAACAGTATATTATCAACAGATGTGGGTTTAGAAGCATTCCCGGCGAGATCGGTGCCATCTATGGTAATTTTATAAGTAACATTATTAACCAATTCCAGCGGGGTGGAAAATTCAAAATCAATAAACTGCCCTTCTTTTAGCTGAGCGCCGTCTAAGGCTTTAATATGCGGCGTTCTTGGATCATTCCCTTTGACAGCTTCCCAGCGGATGGAGCCCAGTTCAAGTGCTTCACTAATACTAATGGCCAACTTTGAATTGTTAATGGAGGAATCAGGGAGCGGGCTTAAAATGGATAATGTTGGCGGTGTTATGTCAAACATTACATTACGAATATTTATTGAATTGGCCTCATTCCCGGCAAGATCCATACCCTCAATCATGATCCAGTAAGGCATTTCTTCCTCAGGTTTAATATCATAATTTACCAACACGTGTTTACCGGAGAGGATATCTTCCGCACGCAGATCGTATATCATTTTTTCTTTACGGTCATTGATCCACTCCATTCTTCCTGAAAGCAGGGGCTCATTGACAGAATAAACAACATCCAGATAATTTACAAAGCTATCCGTTTTCGGATGGCTGATGGACAATTCCGGCGGTGATATATCGTAGGTGATATTTTCGACTTTTAACTCTTCGGATATGTTGCCGGCAAAGTCAGTACCGATAATTGAAATCGAATAATTCATACCATCACGCAGTGTTACACTGTTTTCAAGGGCCAGGGGAATTCGTGTTCCGGCTTTGAGTTCCACACTAATTAAATCTGCTTCCAGTTTGGATTCAGCCCCCATGTGCTGGAAAAATACTTTGCCTGAAGCGATATCCTCTGACAGGGTCCATCCCACTTCAACATTCTTGATAAAAGCGCCGGATTCAGGCAATAGGGCGGTGAATTCAGGTGGTGTGAGATCAATATGGATATCAGTCAGCTCAGCCGGTGTGGCCACATTCCCGGCACGGTCGGCACCATTCAGGGTGATTGAATAATTATAGCCATCCTTTAATTCAGGAATATGCAAATCGTCCGAATTGAATGATCCCGCCCCCAGAACATCCGGGGAGTTGAATTCCACCGGGTGGTTGTCTCCTTCACGCCCCCTTCCATCCCAATTGATCATAAATTCGTAAATATCTTCTGATGCATCAAAAAGCAATTTTGTTTCAGTCGTGAATATGTTGGCTTCCGGGTAAGTAAAAGAAAGCATCGGCGGTGTCACATCATACAGAATATCGACCGCACGCACCGTATCACTCTGGTTCCCTGCCGGATCAAAAGCTATGTATGAAAGAGTATAAACAGCACCATCAACAAGGTCCGGCGTATTTATTACCGCCAATGGGCCCATTTCCTTCCCGCGGAGTTCTTCATCAACCAAGTCAACTGTATGCGGCGCATTGACGTCTTTATTTCCCCCTGTCCATCGCCAGATCATTCGTCCGGTTTCCAATAATTCGCTATTGATGAAATGCACCTGTTTATGATTAATAGCATCACCGTCTTGCGGACTAAGAATTGTAAGCTCCGGCGGTGTAAAATCATATTGAAGTCCCGGTACAAATGTTCTCTTGCTGCGGTTCCCGGCTCGATCCTGACCGGTAATGGACATGGTATAAAGGGCATTTTCCACCACCATCGGATTATTGGCCAATTCAATTTCTGTATGTTCTCCCACTTTCCTTTCCTCTGGGTTCAAAATTGCTGTGTAGGGCGCGGAAGGATCTACTATACCGCCGAGCCAGATCCACTTGAATTGCCCTTCATATAAATCCTCGGATAAAGTATAAGTAACGGCACTGGTGCGGGAAATAGACCGCGGCAAGGGATAGATAATTGTGATTTCCGGCTGGGTGATATCGTACAGCACATTTTGGATAAAAATATGGTTTGATTCATTCCCGGCGGGGTCAAAACCGGAATAGAAAATATTGTATTCTGCACCATCCACGAGGGGTGGAGAATTAGCAATAGCAGCGGGGCCGAATTCAGCGCCGTTTAACTCATCACCCGTCAAGGCTATGGCATGGATAGAATCCGGATCGGCTACACCGCTAACCCAGGACCATGTAATCGTACCGGAGTCCAGTAATTCACTATTTTCAAAATGGATGTCCTTATGATTTACCGCATCCCCGGCCAAGGGACTTTGCCATGTTAATTCAGGCGGTGTAAAGTCGTATTGAAGTCCGGGAATGAAGGCGCGTTTGGTTTTATTACCGGCGCGGTCCCGGCCAGAAAAAGACATGGTATATAGAGCATTTTCAACTACCGTGGGATTATTGGCCAATTCTATTTGTGAATGTTCGCCCTCCATTCGTTCTTCCAAGGTTAACTCAGCCGTATAGGGCGCCAATGTATCTTCCACCCCGCCGAGCCAAATCCACTTGAATTCGCCCTGGTGTAAATCTTCAGTTAAAGAATAGGTCATAGCTGTCGTGTTTGAAATTGATTTAGGCAATGGGTACTCAATAACAATTTCTGGCATGGTGTAATCGTAGAGGATATCAGAAACAATAACAGTATCGGCAATATTACCGGCGCGGTCCGAACCGGTAAATAATATAGAATAAATGCCACCATCTTGAAGCTGGGGCATGTTGGTCAATGTTATACTGTCATGGAACCCGAACTCCAGTTCCGCTTCAGTCAGTTCTACAATATGGGGCGCATCAGGATCTTCTATTCCGCCGGAGACATTCCAGATTATAGCTCCCTGGTGCAAATTTTCAGAAATATCATAAGATACTGCCTGGTGATTGAGAGCAGCTCCCGTGTCAGGAGCTGTTTGTGTAAATACAGGGGGTGTGGTATCAAACAGGACATTTGTTATCCGAATCGGATCACTTTCATTCCCGGCTAAATCCTGACCGGTAAAAAGAATTGCGTAAAATGCACCGTCCGTCAACACTGGCTCGTTTACCAGGTTTATGTGAATTTTTTCTGCCGGAGATAATTCATCCTCTGCCAAGGCTACTGTATGGGGAGATAAGGCGTCAGCCATGCCACCCATCTGGGTCCATAAAAATTCTCCCGCCGAAAGCTGCTCACTGGAGGCATAGCTTACAGTCGCATCATTTATCGCCGCATCATCGAAGGGATAGATCATCGTCAGAACGGGTGGTGTAATATCGTAATGAACGGAGTCAATTCTAACCGTATCTGACACATTGCCGGCTAAATCGGAGCCGATGATGCTATAGCTGTAAATACTGCCGTCATTCAATTGGAAATAAGAAGATAAATCTGTATCCATGTCCGCCTTCACCGTATCCGTAAAATCGTGATGGTAGGGTGAATTTTCATCCGCAGCACCGCCTTGCCATTCAGCAATCACAACCCAGAATTGTATAGGTTCATTGGTAGAAATATCCATCAATTGGTGATTCACCCATTCCCCGGTTGCAGGATTGTTAATGGCCAAAATTGGTGGCGTAATATCATAAATCACATCCTGCCGAATGGCGGGTTCGGACAAATTGCCGGCCCGGTCATAGGCGTATATCTCCGGATCGTACATTACACCGTCCACCAGGTTGGTCTGATTAGTGGGTCTGAAGCGTTTTGAAACAATGATCTCTTCGCCTGTTAAAATAACAGTGTCTGCATGAATATGGGCAAAATTGGAGTCCGGTGCCCAAACGATATAAGCAGAATCAACGGGTTCGGAAGCGGTAAAGGACAATAAAATATCCTTGAGATATTTATCCATTTCCAATGCTAGGATGGGCGGACTGATATCATAAGTCAAGGGAACAATTGTTCGTTTAGTGGCCATATAGCCCTTTACACCTTTCCCGTCGAAATTCGCCTCGTAAGCCGCGCTGTCCTGCAGAACACTGTCGTTATCCAGTGCTATGGTATAATCCCCCCTTTTTAGCTGATTGAGGTCGATCCTGATACTATCCGTTTCACCCGGGATGACCCAGTTGATATAACCCCAGGACAAATCTCCATCCAGGTTATAGGCAATTGTGCTGTTATTCACATAACTAGAATCCGCCGGGCCCGTAAACCAGAAAATCGCTTCTGTTCCATCGGGACTCAGTTTTATATCCATAATGAGAACACCGTTGGAATCATATTCGAACATGTGGGTGATGTCCAAATCATCATAATACTTATACAGGAATTTGTGCATGGATTTTCCATCGGGGCGTCGGAACCATTCATCCCGTGTTACGCGTCCTAGTGAATCATAATCCAGTTCTTTTCCGCCGTATTCAAACGCATCCACATCAAAAAAGCGGTAATTATCAGGTTTGTCTATTTCATTTATATCAGAAGTTGTAAAGCGGTCGTCCCACTTTTTAACTGAATCCACACCGAAAACCCATTTGATATAAGACAAGGATTGAGACTCCCGGCCAAAAATGGTCTGGTAAAAAACGTGTCCTGAACTATTCACCATATCTTTCTGTCTGATAATTGTATTGGATTCAATATAGGAGAATTGTTCCTGGGCTGTAACGTTTCCCTGTCTATCAACATTGGCTTTGATGAGCAGGCGGTCAAGGTCATCATACTCCGCACGGATGTGATCTTTTTTTAGGACTTCTGACTTTGGAACGTTGTGCCCGGTGAGAAAATCATGTTCCGTTAAAAAGTATTTCACCTGGCGCTGACCGGCCGTCAGGAGAAGTAAAATTAGTGTCAGGGCTGCGAGTTTGGCGGTTTTCACAAGCCCTTAATTTATGAGGGAAATTCCCCTATGGAAATGGAGGATTTTTAAAACTCACCCCATATAGGTTGAAAAAATAATATTTTACGATTCTTTAGGATTGGAATGTTGAACTGCGTGAATTATTTCCACACTGTTGTTTTTGTGAATGGGTGGTGCAACGAATCATTATGTAGGACGAGCATCCTGCTTGTCGTGGAGAATCAAGATGATTGTCCAACTTCCTCATCGTTTCCATCCAATATATGGTATCCTTTATATAGGCAAATCGAAATGGTGGAAAGATTTATTATTCCCCATTTTCTTCAGCGCGGCGCTTTTGACGAAGCTGATCTTTCGCCAATTCACGCATATCGGCTACCTCATCAGACTCATCCATAATCTCTACGCCCAACAGCGTTTCGATACAGTCTTCTAAAGTGACGAGTCCTGTGGTCCCGCCAAATTCATCTTTTACAATAAACATATGGGATCGGGTTTTGGTGAACTTATTAAGCACCGATTCTACCGTTTGCTCCTCGTAAACCCAATCCACAGGATCAACAATATCGGCCATGGATTTTTCGAAATAATCGTCCGCCATGGTCTCCAATAAGGTATCTTTATATACGATGCCGATAATTTCATCAATATTCTCATGAAAAATGGGGATGCGTGAAAAGTTTATATCTTCATGGGCATCCATGACCTGCCCCACCGTTTGATTGTCTTCAAGAGCAAATATGACAGACCGCGGTGTGAGAATTTCATCCACATTCATTTCTTTTAACCGGAATAAGTTTTCGATGATATCTGATTCTTGTTCGTCAATGGAACCTTCATCCTCTCCCATTTCGGCCATAGCTGTAATTTCTTCCCTACTGACCTTTTTAATTTCATCCTCATCCGGTGTTAACTTTGCAGATAAAGCCTTGCTCAACCAGACGAAAGGGAATGTGATTACCATTAAAATACGAATCAAATAAGCGGAGGGACTGGCCAATTTTCGCCAATAGGTTGCGCCGATTGTTTTAGGAATAATCTCTGAAAAAATCAAAATACAAAAAGTCAAAATCCCGGTAGCAAGCGCCACCGCACCTGAACCGAATACATGCAAGGCCTGGGCACCGACACCGGCGGCGCCAACGGTATTGGCGATAGTATTCAATGTCAGGATTGCCGCCAGGGGACGATTGATATCATCCTTTAGGGCTTGAAGTAGTTTTCCGCTGCGATGATTAGTCTTCACCAAAGTACCGATGTGGGAATGGGTTACAGAAAGAATTACTGATTCCAGAGTGGAACAGATAAAAGATACGCCCAGAGCGAGAAAGAAATAACCGAGTAATGTGGACATTTTCTACATCAAACTTACGCAGTATCGAATGTAGTAAACCCTCCTTTTTCTTGCCTATTTACCACAATCCACATAGGGAGATAAATCAACCCCATCAAAGCAAACCCTACTATTTCAAAAGTAAACAGATAATAAGGCCAATCACCGATAAGAAAGGGACTGTCTCCGCCTGGTTTTTCACAGATAAACCAATAGTTGGTGCCACCACCCATAATTTTATTTACAATACCCATGATGAATACGACGCCGTTAGTAATCAAAAATGTATTGAGCAGGGATCCCTTGCGGCATCGCATCCCATCCACCAAAATGAGCCAAATGACGTTAAGAATAACGATCCCGTGGGAGAGGAAATTCCAGAAGATGGAAATATCCCCATAAGGCCAGCGCATGGGATCCGGTGTTAGAATGGACTGAAGCGCACCAGCCAATCCCCAGAAAAATGCCAATTCAAAGGCCGGCTGGGATTTTTTCCACAAGGCATAGCTAGACAGGAATAAACTGAAACCGCACATGTGAAGTGAGAGGTCTTCCTTAATAGTAAAATCATCAATATAGAGTTGAAAGAAATCAAAAAGAACTTCCTGGAAAATGGTAAACACAGCCAGGAATATTGCCATACCGATCCGCTGTTCGGCAGTCATGTACTTTTTACCAATGAATGGAAGAAGCAACCAAATAGCCAGACAACCGATTAGGTAAAAATTATGTTCAGTGCCGAAGGTGGGAAAATCTGCTGGGGACATGGGAATAACTTATTGCAAGTTTTTAATTCGACGACTTTTGATCATTAAAATTTTAAAATGAATAATTCCTGAAAATATATGTAAATATTTGAATTTTTTATTGGGGTCAATTTTTGAATTTCGGAATAGTTTGATCAAGGCTAAATGGCTTAGACCTTTTGGAATGCCTTGGCCAAATATAAAGCATCACCATCTTTGAAGGCATTGTAGATCTTGGAATCCTTTACACCGGCAAAATCCTGGAAGGCCGTTTGAAGAAAGCCGGGAACGTGTTTCTGGATCATTTCCACTTTTCTTACATGGATTTTATCCAACGCATGGAGTACCTGTTCCGTAATTGTTTCTTCTTGGATCAATTTTAAATCAGGATGGTATAATGCCTTTTCCGTAGTATCCAGTAGTCCTTTTTGCCGTAAATCCACCCAGCAGAAATATCCTTGGGGTTTAAGAACCCGGGCCACCTCATTTACAAATGCATCCATATTGCCATAACAGTGGGATGATTCCACGTTGAGAACCACATCAAAGGTATAGTCCTCAAATGGAAGTGATTCCGCATCCCCTTGTACAAAGGATAAATTATTTACATCCTTATGCAAATCTGAGGATAATTCTATGGCGGAAGGAGAATAATCCAATCCTGTCATTTTTTCTGGTTTATAATACCGCGCTACAAACGATGCGCCCCCACCCCGCCCGGAACCTACCTCTAATACATTTGCCCCTTTTATGGGTACTTGGGATGCGGCATAGTGATAAAGCTGGATGAAGAGGCGGTCCTGCTCATCCTTGGAGGACAATTCAAGTTCAGGAGTCCCATTGGATGGTTTAAATCCATAATTCATGAAAGACCAGTCTGTCTCCCGGCCGCGATGGGCCAGGCGTTGGTACCACCACTTCCATGTGGCCCGTTTGATAGCGGGAGAAAAGTTCAGGATTGTAACGAATAATTTTGCGAGCATTGATTTAGGACCCACCCCCTATTTCCCTCTTTTTCAAGAGAAGGGGAAACGGTGAATCATTGATTGGGTAAATTCCTTTAATTTGGGGAGTGAGTTTCCACATACTTCAACAAACTTATAAGCGGTTATTCCTTCGGTCTCAACTTCCACAAATACATCTGGATTTTTTTCATGCAAGACTAATCTTTATCTTCATAGTCAATAAGGATTTCCAACTTTTCATTAATTTCTTCAACACCTTTTCGAACTTTTCGCACCTCATCATTTGGACTACCGTGAAATAAAATGGCAGCAATGATGATAATCCTGAATGCCTGCCAATAAGTGATCATTTTAAATCCAAATACTTCTGGGATGGTCATATTCCAAAGCCATTGAAAAAGGATTGAAATTAGTAGTGTGATGCCGATTATGAGGGCAATCACAAATGGAATTATGACTAACATTTCCATAATGGGTTCCTTTCAGTTGAATTTTGTTAGGAATATAAAGTATGTTTTTTAACTCACCCTATATTAAAACTCACCGCGTCAATCGATAAATTAAAATCGCCGCTCTCGTGGTCGTTTTCGGGAAGGAAGTTAGATCCAATCCTTCATCAGCTGAATGATCGCCAAAACCATCAGGGCCCATGCCGGCCAAGGATGCATCTACATGGGGCGCTACAAATGAAATATCCGCTGCCCCCCGTTTGCTCGGGTCTAAGGGTTCCAGTTCGCCATAACCCAAGGCTAGGTTTACGTTTTCCATTTGATCCAGGAGTGCATAATTTGCTTTGGTTGGTTCCATGGGAGGATAACTGGTTTTAAAGGTGATATCCGCCGATGTTTGGGGCAAATTTTGTGAAGCAATTTCTTTCATGCGTTTCATGGCATTTTCTAATTGGGGAATTGAAATAGTGCGAATCCCCCCATGAACGGTCACAGATTGGGAGACAACATTTGTTTTTCCAAAGGTTGTACCCCGTGAATTTACAGGATCGTAAGTGACATCGGTTCCGCCGACGATGGTGCCCGGGTTGAATGTGAGGTATTCTTCCGGTGCTAATTCTTCCCGAAATGCATTCAAAATCCGTGATGCTTCAAAGATCGCTCCATAGCCGAGTTTGTCCTTAAATATTTGAGATGAGTGGCCTTGAACACCTTTTACGGTCAACATCCAGGAAGAAGCACTGCGGCGTGCCACAGTGCCTGTATTCATGCCAACAGCCCCTTCAAATCCCAAGCCGATATTGGCCCACTTCCCTGCTTCCACCAGTTCTTTCCGTACGATGGCCACGTCCCCACCGGTTTTTTCTTCATCCCCGATGAACACCAAAGTGAGGTTCATATCTTTCAATGTGCCGATATGTTTTAGTGCTTTCATGATATACACCATGGATACATCACCCGCTTTCATATCCGAAACGCCGGGACCGTATGCAGTATCACCATCGCGTATGAATTTCTGGAATGGGTGATCCGGTTCAAATACCGTATCTAAATGGCCGATGAGGAGAATGTTTTTTCCTTTACCCCCTCGCATTTCAGCGAAGAGATGGCCGGACCGTTTAATTTCTTTGGGATAGGTCACCCAATAGGTATTAAACCCAAGTTTGTCTAATTCTGCCTGTAAGATTTTACCGACTTTTTTATTCCCCTTAATGTTGAGAGAACCACTGTTAATATTGACGAGTTTTTCCACCAAATCGATGGCATTTTCGGTATGCTTCTCGACATAGGATTGGATCTGTTTTTCCTCACTGGACAGGGATTGGGAAAAGCCTATGGTTAGTGTTAGTAGGATTGGTATTATGTGTTTCATGTTGTTTCCTTTTTGACTTACAATAATTTTTTTCTCCCCCTATACGAAGGGGGACCGTGGGGGGAGTTAATTATAGTATTGCGTTCCTTACCGCCTCTGCGATCGCCACCGCGTTTGGTGTATCACTATGAATACACAAAGTATGTGATTCTACGGGCACCTCACTCCCATCAACGGCTACGACATAACCAGCTATCATGGATTTTGCCTGTGCCGCCGCCTGTTCCGGAGCGGTGATCAACGCGTCGTCATACTTCCGGTTACGAAGGGTGCCATCATATTCATAAGTGCGATCGGCGAAAGCCTCTGCCAGGGTTTCTAGTCCCAATGCATCAAACACGGTGAGCATCTTCGATCCGGCCAAACCCATGACTTTAAATGATGGATCCACCTGGATGATGGCTTCGCTAATTGTTTGCGCCACAGCCTCATCATTTACCGCTCGATTATACAGGGCGCCGTGGGGCTTAATATGGGTGAGTTCCACACCGAGATTAGCGCCTATATCCACCAATAACTGGATTTGATCTCGAATAGAATCTAGTAATGTATTGGCATTCATATCCATATCGAGCCGGCCGAAATTCTCTTTATCCGGATAACTGGGATGGGCGCCCACATACACCCCTTTTGTTTTGGCTAATTGAACCATTGCCTCCATCATTGCCTCATCCCCCGCATGGCCCCCACAGGCCACATTGATGGATGTGACATAATCCATAAGCTTTTCGTAAGTCCCATTAGCTAAGAGGCGATTGATTTCCCCCATATCGGAATTAATATCCATACTCAACCTTTTTTACGCCCCCATTGTACGATAAGAAAAGCTAAAATGAAAGGCACCAACCGCTCTAGAGGATTACCTTCCGGTTTCAGATCGCTGTAATAGAAAAATAATGTCATGAAAAATCCAACTGCCATGGATGCAATAGCATTAATCTTGGGCACACCGCCCTGCATACGTCCAAGCAACAAAGGACCAAAAGCAGCACCCATTGCTGAAAAAGCGAACAAAACGCGGCTATAAATACTTTTATCCACGAAAATGGCCATGGTCACCGCCAACACGCATATAATCGCTACCACAATTCGGGTCTGATTCAGGCTGAATTCTTCCTTCTGTCCCTTGATGTCGTGGCTCACACTGGAAGATGCAACCAGCAATTGACTGTCTGCCGTGGACATGATGGCCGATAATACCGCCGCCAGGATAATCCCAGCCAAAACAGGCGGTAAAAGCTGATTTCCTATAACAATGAGTATTTGTTCATGTCCCGTCATATCAACAAGAATCCGCCCGGCCCAACCAAGAAAGATCATGCCGGGATAAATGATGAGAGCCCAGCTAATGGCGATGGTTCGTCCTTGTTTAATTTTTTCTTTCCCTTCAATGGCCATGAAACGATTCACCACATGGGGTTGGCCGGGATAAGCAATGCCTATTCCCATTGTGCCGAGGATAAATCCAATTGCAACAATCCCGCCCATTCCTGAGGGCGAACTGAAAATAGGCTGATCTGGAAAACTGGCGAAGATATTTCCCAATCCCGCGTGGGATACGGCCACAATGGGTAAAATAATGGCGGATAAGGCCATCATTATACCCTGGAGGGTATCACTAACGCTAACGGCCCAAAAACCGCCTAAAAGGGTATAAATGAGGATGATCCCGGCACCGAGGAGAATGCTCATATTTTTATCCATCCCAAAGGTGGATTGAAAGGATTGGCCCGCCGCGTCAAATTGAGAAGCGATATAAAAGACAAAACAAAAAAGGATAATGAACGATGCGAGCCAGCGTAATTCTTTAATTGATCTTCCAAGATCGTCTGTAGCCAAAACATCCGTCAAGGTAATGGCTCCGACCCTTTGACTATGTGAACTGAGGCGCGGCGCGATATAATACCAATTAATCAAAAATCCTGATAAGGTGGCAGGGAATAACCAAATGGCCGGCAAACCCCATAAATAGGCCGCACCGCTTACACCTAATAACGTCCATGCCGACGAAGAAGATGCGGATGCACTGAGGGCCGCTACCCAGGGACCGAGTTTTCGTCCCCCGAGAAAATAATCAGATGTTGATTTTGTTCGCTTGTTTGCCCAAATCCCAATGAGAATGAGGACGATCTTATAGATGATCAGTGTTACAAGTATGGCTGAAGTATTAGTCATGGTATTTTAGGGATTGAATATATGATTCCTGTTTTAACCGCAATTTTTCTGCTTCTTCTATGGTAATCAATTGAAATTGAAATTGATCTCCCGGTTTCAATTGGCCGACTTTATACATGTCGGCTGTGATTACATTGGCAATTTTGGGATATCCTCCTGTGGTTTGGTGCTCAACAAAAGAAATAATTGGATCGCCGCCGCCAGGCACCTGAACTGCCCCCAAAGGGATGCCTTCTGTTAAAATCTCATTTCCTTTTTTCGATTGAATAGGGTCACCTTCCAATCGGAGCCCCATCCGGCTGAAATTTTCCGAAACGGTATAGTATTGATTTGTAAAAGAATCCCAGGCAGAATCATCAAACCATACATACTGTAAACCACTAGTAATACGAATGATATTATAATTAGTATCAAGTGATTGTTTAATTATTAATGGTTGAGATATTTTCTCAAAAGTCCCTATTTTCAGTTCATCACCCTTTTGCACTGCACGGCCATTCAAACCGCCCAAGCCCGACATAATATGGGTAGTGGTTCCGGATAAATATTTGGGTATATCAAAACCGCCACGTAGACAGAGGTAACAGCGGGCACCATTTTTTGTACCGTCTATTCTTAGAATCTGGCCTTTTCGTATATAGACGCCTTTATTAAATGGAAATGAATCTCCATCGAGTTGTACTTTAAATTCACTGCCGGTAAGGGCGATAAAAGCATCCTTATTGAATTGGTACTTACCCCCGGTAAGTGTCATTTCTAGTCCGCTGAACGAATCTGGATTCCCCACCAGTAAGTTGCCGATTCGCAGGGATAATTTATCCGCCGCCCCTGAAGCTGAAATTCCGTAGTGGGTAAATCCATTCCGACCCAAATCCTGAATGGTGGATTGAAGTCCCCCCTGAAGTACGGTAATACTCATTATTTCCCTACCAAAGCATCATATTCGGTTTCGTCAATTGGTCGGAAACGGACTATATCACCCATCTGCACCAGGCTGTCTCCCGGCGCTTTTGCATTAAATATAGACAAGGGCGTCCGGCCGATGAGGTTCCAACCGCCGGGAGAAGACATGGGATAAATACCGGTCTGATTCCCCGCAATACCTACCGATCCTGCAGGAACGGACTTCCGCGGTAAATCCAGGCGAGGTGCGGCAATGGATTCGTCCATTCCACCCAAGTATGGGAAGCCGATGGAAAAACCAGTAAAGTAAACCAGGTAATTTGCTTCAGAATGGCGTTTTATGACTTCCGCCGGATCTAACCCTGTTTTTTTACATACGAGGCCCATATCGGGCCCCATCTTACCGTTATATAAAACAGGAATCTCCACGGCTCGACCCCTGGGCGTCTTCCCTATTAACGCGTTGGATATGGATTTTTGAAGATGTTCAGTTACACGGCTAATGGATCCCTCATTTGAAATTGTAACCATGACCGAATTATAGGCGGGGTGAATATTCAGGATTTCAGGGGAAGTATGATCCAGTAAATAACGTGTAAACAAAAAAACCTGCCGGTGCAGGTTTTCTGAAATATTATCTCCGAATTTGACCCGGATTGAACAATCAGAGGCAGGAATAATCTGGGGGTATGAAATTATTAAGCCTACTTTGGGCTGAGTATCTCTCTCAGTTCTAAATGTTGATTAATTTCTTTTTTATCCCGCCAAACCGGGCGCAATTTTTTCTCGGAATAAAACTTTAATTGATCCGTCCGATGTTTAGACCCTTTTTGGCTGGCATTCCCATAACTCAAAAGGGACATAGCCTTTGGTTTTTCCCCAAACTCAATTACAGCTTGGTATGAATCACCGCCGACAGCCATAAACTTATCGTTTCCCATTGGTACATAATTTGTAACCCGGAATAAGCCGTAAGGGTCCCCGGGCCCCCCATTGGATGGAAGATCCACATCATCCCTAAACAGGCGATATACTTCACCCCAGGGGATATCCAGTCTTCCATACTTTTTTGTAACAGCTTCTGCCGCGGATTTTAATGGCCCCAGGTAATCCACATCCGGATTTAGCCCAAATGGCGTATCCATTGGATTCTCTTCCTCCCAACCACCTTCAAAAAGTTTATCCTTGTTGACAAAAAACTTAACAGAATCGATCCATGCTTTGAAAAGTACTGCCCCCTTACTATCTCCATCCGTTTGACGATCCCAGTTTGCTAAAACCTTTCCGACCGCGTTTATTATTTTATCGTCACGATTTGAAGTCAATTTTAATAAATCGTTAATAATACGGTCTGCCAATTCCATTTTTGTATCCATTTTATAGGCCAGCAATTCGTCAAATGTAATGGATTCATCCTCATAGGCCATCCGTGCCGATCGCTGGGCACGAAAATGCATAAAGTTCTGGGACATATAATCCGGATAATTATGACGATTTATCGCCTTTGGAAAGGTAGTGGTCCATGGTGGATCGTTGGCATTCTGGAGCCAGCCGCTTTGGGGATCAATAGATTTGGGTAGTTCATCATAAGAATGGGTTTCATCCCATTTCGTTTCAGGTGAATCACCGGGAACGACCCCTAACCAATTCCATTCACCTTCAGGCCGGATTGGTGTACGGCCGCCGAAAACATGCATAATATGACCGTCCCTGTCCGCATACATTATCGTGAAAAACGGATTCTGCAACTGCCGTATAGCATCCTGGAATTCTTCAAGATTCTTGGCCCTGGCCATATCGAAGTATTGGCGGAAAATATGGGGCTGGTTAAGGCCCACTACCCGTAAGGCATAAGCTTTCCCGTCTTTTTCATTCACCACCGGTCCATGAACCGATTCCCGGATTATATATTCGCTGGAAGTCGTATTGCCTGCTTCATCTTTAACTTTTATCTCAACCGATCGTTTTACAAAATCCATGACTTCATCACCCCATTGATAACCATCACCAATCAGTTTTAATTCATAAAGATCCTGCCCATCGTGAACATTATTGGTGTGTGACCATCCTAAATAATCGTTAAAGGCAATTCCTAAAAACGGCATGCCTACCAAACCTGCCCCATAAGCATTCAAGTCACCAGAAATTGTATGGGCCTCAAACCAAGTAAACATATCAAACCAGGGCAAATGGGGGTTGGCGATCAGCATAGCATTCCCAGACGCGGACCTGGAAGGGCCAATCGCCCAGGTATTTGAACCTCTATTTTTTATCATGGAACTCGGATTAAAATTTACATTCTGGGGACTGGTGACAAAATGGAATAGGATAACCCTTTGAAAATGGGCCAAACAATCCTCTGGTCGTGCAGGAAGAATTAATTGGTTCACTTCATCGATTTCACCTGGAAATGCCTTTGCGTAAGCATTTATTCCGTTCGTAAACGCTGCCAGCATTTTTCGTAAATCTGAATCTTGTTGTGCCAGCCATTCGCGGGATCTTTGTACCACATTATGGGTATGGACCCATTGATCGGACTGCAAATGTTTTTCACCAAAATATTCCGCACCCTGCCCCCGCGCCTGGGCATATAATTGCAGCAGGAGGTTCCCATGATTACGCATTTGCGCCCAACCAAAGGCATAAAACATATCCTCATAATTATTGGCATAAATATGAGGAACACCGTAGGTATCCCAAAGTATTTCAGGTCCTTTTTTCGGCGCAGTAATAGAACCTGTTAAAAAAAGGCAAAATAGAATGGGTAGGTATTTATACTTCATCAGTTTCCTCATTGGGATGTTTTATTTGCGGTTAAAATTAAAAAAAATTTATTTATTCCGCTATTGGTGTTACTAAATGGATGGGTACAGTCCAAATCCTGCCTTCATCATCCTTGAGACGATAACGGGTGGGAAAATGGGCGATACTATCAAGGACAACCTCGACACCTTCATTCAAGGTTCCCTGAACCTTCCGGTGGGCTTTAATGGTTTTGAATTTTATCCCCGCGTTCACACCGGCACATTCATCAGATACTTTATGAAACTCCCTGGTAGCCATATCATTCCTTAATTCAAGGGCGCAACTTAAAATTTATCTTACAATTGATTCAATCCCGGGATACATTATTTTATTAAATTCTTTTCAGGATCAATATGCCTAAAGATCAATATACAATTTTCGGTATCAATGGCTGTGCGGCGGTTCTTGAATCCCGCAAGTATAAAATTAACGATATACTGATTCAATCCGGCAGCCCTGCTGAGCGTGACGGAAAAATTACCCATGTCCTGGGATATCACGGCGGCCATATTCAATTCCTCAATTCAGGACAATTCAAGTCCAAATTCGGGAAATGGCGTACTCAAGGTATCATAGTCCGTTTCACCGGAAAAATTGAGAAAAACCTTCCTTCCTTTAAAAATAAATCAGGAAATATAGGTTTATTGGTTCTTGACAGGATTAAAGACCCGCAAAATCTTGGACAAATTATTCGCACCGCGGAATGTGCCGGAATAAGTGGAATCATTATTTCTACCCATGACAGTTGTGATGTTACGGATACGGTTATGCAGGTAAGCCAGGGCGCTTTTGTCCAAATCCCCATTTACAAGGTAGGCAATCTTCACCAAACAGTGACTAATCTGAAAAATGAGGAATTCTGGGTGATTGCCATGGAAAACAGCGTCCAAGCGAAAGCCTGGCATAAAGTGGATTATACAGGGAAAGTATTAATCATTGCTGGCAGTGAAGGGCGCGGAATCAAGAAACTTGTTTTAGATAGTTGTGATTTCCTGTCCACCATCCCTATGCAGGGGAAAACCGATTCTCTAAATGTATCGGCAGCTGTGAGTGCCGTTCTATTTGAACGGCTGAGACAATTATCCAGTTAATTCTGGATTCTTCTTTTTTGTCACCAAAAATTCCCAATCCCGAAAGTGAATTACAGAATGGGGCTGAATATCGTCAGACTGTACTTCTGTGGTTGGGAAAATACGGCCCTGAATCCCGTTAATATCCACATCTATGGGCATTTTAAACCCGTTCACTACGTTGGACCATTTATAATATAATTTGCTGTCCTTCTGGTAGTATTCCAATGTGGGTGGTCGATGGTCATAAAAATACTGTTTAAAAAAGTAATCCAGATCCGTCCCTGTTTTATTTTCTGCATGTTTGATAAAATCATTTGTATTTACATTGGACTTGGCATTATTCAATGCAAATGATTTTAGCAAGTCCCACCAGATACGGTCATCATTGATTATGTGACGCAATGTGTGCAGCCCCCAAGCTCCCTTATTGTAGGAATCACCAAAGGCCCAATAATTCTCATTTTCTGGACCCACAATCGGTACTTTATTCTGAATACCTTTCCGCTTTCTCAACATGAAATCGACCATTACATTATATCCCAATTCCTGTTCAATGAACATAGATTCACTATAGACTGCCATTCCTTCATGGATCCATACGTGAGCCGGGTCCGTAGCGGTGATACTGTTGCCCCACCATTCGTGGGCCGTCTCATGGAATAATAGTCCGTCGATTATGCCGTAATAATCTTTTGTCCAGGAACGATGGTCGCCACCCCAATTATTCCACACATTACCATAGGTAACGGCTGATTGATGCTCCATTCCTAAATAAGAAACTTCCACCAACTTATATCCGTCATCCCAGAACTGGTAATCACCAAAATATTTTTCGAAAAAACGGATCACTTTCCGTGCTTGGGGAAATACTGTGGATGCCACTTGTTTGTGATAATCCAACACATAGTGATTCATAGTCTCCACCTGACTTTTCCGCTGCAAAGTGTCTTCTAAAACCACATAATTACCCAATTGTACAGAAATATTATAGTTATTAATTGGGTTTTTTACTTCCCATGTGTATGATTGTTTTCCGGTAAGAGTATCCTGGATGGTATTTACTAATTTACCGTTACTAACACAAAAGAGGTTTTGTGGAACAGTGAATGTCATCCTAGCGCCCCGATCGGGTTCATCGGAGATATGATCCTTTAATGGCCACCAGAGACCACATCCATCTCCTTCACAGGCCACAGAAACATAGTCTCTACCCATTTCATCCTTATTCCAAATAAAACCACCATCCCAGGGTGGATTCTTTGCCTCTTGTGGAGACCCTTCATATTTCACCCGAAAGGTAAATTCAGTTCCGGCTTTCACCGCAGGAAAATCAATAAAGACCGCATCTTCTTTTCGACTTGCAGTTAATTCTTCTTCCCGGTACCACACCCCATTCAGCTGCATATCCTTTGCCAGGTCAACTTGGAGACGGGTAAAGTCATTCATGGCAATGGCCGTGAAGTCCACATAACCTTTTAGATATTTCTTTTCCACATCGATATCCATATTGATATCATAATGCTGCACATCATAGCAAATTCGCTCAGGGAGAAGTACTCCCAACAGTCGATTCCGCTCCGTCAATTTTGGGATCGAGGGTGTGTGGGTGGATGCGGGCACATTCATTTCCGGTGACTGCATAGATATACATCCGGCGAGGAACGCCGCTGTGGTGATAGCGAAATAATGTTTCAAGTAGAAAGTGGTAGGTTAGAACGTGATATTTATACCAATGGTGATAGTTGTGTCGTTAGCTTTATAATTCTTGATATAATAGTCTCCAAATCCATCACTTATTGACTGTTCAGGCGTCCGGTCATATGATATGGTCCCGTTACCCGGATTGGTAAAAGTAATCAATTGACCGTCTGTATAATACTGCGGATCATAGGCCATGAAAATCTTTGGTGCTGGTTGGCTGTCATTCTTTACATTGTATTTGATTACAATATCCAGCCACTCTTCCGCTGTTTTAATTGTGACGATATTTTTCCAGTAGGTTAAAATATCATCTCCTGCCGGTTTATAATAATATTCGGATTGGTAATAAAAATTTTCTCCAACAGGGAGTTTTAATTTGGGGCGAATCGAAATACGAGAATAAGACGCAGACTTCAAATCTGAGTTATCTTTGTATGCAGTCACACCTAGAGAATCACCATAGTCTGCATAAAGATAAATCGCATTTTTACCTGCCGTCTCTTCACTTTCTTGTAAAAAGGCCGCGCTAATAGAAAGAATATCCCCCAGGATACGATATTTGGCGCCAATACCAAAATTGGTCCGATCCTTGATACCCAAGGCCTCATCAAATGATGTCTCAGCAATTAAAAACGGGGAAAATTTTCCATTAGCCCACAAGTCGAACTTAAAAAGAATGCTTTGGTCATTTTCATATGGGTCACCCTGCCAAGTGGAATTATTCTTATCTAGAGAAAAAAGAAATTCTGAATCATTGAGTTCCATTCCGCCAAATGTTAGATCACCATAGGCAGTTGTGGACCAATTGAAATTGTAGTATTGATAATCCGAATTGCCACCACGACCATAATAACTGCCGGACACCTGATGTTTGAATTGCTGTCCGACCAGACAGGATAAAATAAAAAGAGTTGTAAAAATTGTGCGGAGATTCATCGGAAAATATTCCTCTTATTGTTGGTGCCAATTTTACATTAAATATAGATAAAAAAAATAGGGCGGATAGATCGCCCTATTTTTTTAGTTAATATATCGGATTATTTTATTCCGGGTTTTCCTTCTTAACCTTCTTTTTGCCAAAGATTTTCTGCCAGAAACTTCCCTTTTTCCCTTTACCATGGTCTTTCTCAACAGCAGCAGATTTTCCTTCTTCATGACCGGCTAATCTAGCAGGTGTTGGTTTTGAGCCACCACCTGGATTAGTCGTACCATCCAACTTTGCACCGGTACCTGTTTTCACATTGTCTTTGACTAATGATTTTCCACCACTTTTAGTATCATCAACTTCATCTTGTGCATACACAAATGAAACTGTTGAAACAAACAGGAATAGGAAAACTAGTTTCAAAATACGATTCATAATGAGCTCCTTTTATGAGTTGTTAAGCTTAAGAGAAGACTTACTTCTTCTTAAACTTGTGCCAAGTTACCCTATCTAATAATTAGGTTCAAGAATCTATTTTAGATTTGTGACCTATATCACAATCTATTCCAATTTCACTCTCAGTGATAATTAGTTTAATCATAATACCCAAACCAAATTGAATTTTCCCGCCGAATTATAGAAAATTACAGGGACTTGGATGAAACAAGGTTTCGAAGTCCCTCTGGCAGAGCGGTAACAAAATTATATAATTTTGGCGGCGCATTTTCCCGGGTGTACAATTCCCCTTCATACATATAGCCCACAACCGATTCTACCGTAATCATCCCCGAATCGAGTATAATCCATACTTTCTGTTTTACAATGTATTCTTGACCTGTACTTTCGTCAAAAAATCCGGTGGGACGCCATTCTGTCTCAATATATTCAGTGAGTAAAAAACCACTGGGACCCATAATGGTCATCCGTGTATCATTAACATTAAGTATTGTATACCCCTGGGACTGAATATAGGTTAAGAACTCGTCTAGCACTAACTGAGCGCTGGATGCGTATTCCAATTGAGTTGGGAATAATATTTTATTGGAGCTGCATCCCACAACCAAGCATGTTAAAACCAAAACAATAAAATTTTTCAGTATTTTCATTTATTTTCCTAAAACAGTTTGATTCAGGTAATTTCCTCGACAAAACAAAAGAAATCTCCACATTTTTTGTAGATAAATTCTTCAGTTTTTTTTGTTTTTATCTTTTTCCGGTCCATTAAACAAGTTTTCCGCTCCTGAAGCTACATCATCAAAAAAGTTTTCAAAGCTGTTAAAGAAACCGGTTCCCGTTTCTTTAATGAGCTCAGTTAAAACTTCAGCAGGATTTTTTTCTTTTTCTTTTTTCTTGGGCATATATCTTGAATTATACTCAGGGCAATTTAAACAAGATGAGATTAAATGATAACCAGAGATATCTTATTTTTACTATTAACCCATACGAAGGCGGTTGTCATCAATCTTTAGGCTGAACATAATCAAAAGGCAACTGATCTCCAACTCGCTCCCAACCCATATACCCCTGTTGTTCAATCATATATGTTTCAAAATATCGTCCATTTTTATCTATAATTACTAAATCTTTACCTAATAATATATATGAGGTTTGTTGGTGTTTTGGTTCGGAAAAATTATCCAGTGCATAATTCATTTCCTCAGATTCTTTTTTATAGTACACTTTCATTTTCTTATTAAACGACAGCAACAGTTCACTATCATTTTTAGCTGATGATACCAAGCTATCATTTAGCAATGCTCTATAATCGGAAATGGTTATTCCACTTTTGTGGCTTTTTGTTAAATAAACTTCAAAGCCTTCCTTTATTAACGGATCCCCCTTACGCCCTGAAATCGATAACCAGTCATCTCTTTCCACAAGATTTTCCCCATCCATTTTATATCGAAGTTCGAAGCGTTTACCCAAGGTTGTCAGGAAATGCCGTAATGATCCATTATAGGCAATTTGCCGGTTTTTAATCCATTGCTTTGTTTGTCCTTCGGATTGTGGTTCCATTTCAGTAAAAAATGAGTCGCCGGCATATCTGACATACACATCATCTAATTTGAATTCATCCAAATAGTAAACTATACCATATCCTAACCGATTATTTTCGATCTGCAAAGGTCGGCTTGCTGTAGCCACTAGTAATCCCCGCTTTCGGTCAAAGGTCAATACATATTCGTTCAAAATGCGACACGCTTCTCCATTCACACTAGTGCCTAAGAATGTTTTTTTAAATAAGTCATAATTCTCTAACCAGACTTTATCAGATTTCCACGTCACATTGATCTCTTTCATTTGAATTGGCTCAGGGGTCAATCGAAAATCCATTGCGATACGATCTTTATTGAACAGGATGAGATCCTCTTTTTCCATCTTATAACCAATCATGGATATGACCAGCTCATATCGCCCTTCTGGAATATATTTAAAAGTATAAAAACCATCCTTGTCAGTAGTTGTACCCAATGAAGTTTTTGAGAAAAAGATATTTACGCCCAATAAAGGATCACCGGTAAATTTATCTGTTATTCGACCATCAATACGGGTTTGTCCTATACCGTTTGTAATAAATAAAAAAATAAAAATGAGAGATCGAATAAAAATCTTATTTCTCTTTTAATACCGTAATAGCATTGTTTGCTGCACGCCGTACAATTTTTCTGGGTGACCAAGGTGGTATATATGATTTAACCAAATGAATATCCTTATCATTCCCAATATGCCCTAACTGTTGGATCATTTCTGCTTGAACGATATAACTATCATCCTGATCTAGATTGTTGCGTATGAGTTCTGCTGCCGATTTGGGATACGCTTTTGAAAATTGTGTTATAATGGTTTTTCTCGGTTGGGAATGTGATTCCCGTTTATAAGCACGAATCCATTCTTTTTTGCTGAGATGTTTTTTGAGTATAGAAAATGCACCCTGTCTCACAAACCAAGCCTTATCATGAAATGCAGATCGCTTGAGTGCCTTCACGACTTTATCATCTGAAAGATGTACTATTAACGCCATGGCTGCTTCCCGACGACCGATTACATTATCTTTCTTTAGCTGGACCAATAATCCCTCTTTTGTTTTGCTCTGATTCAATTCAATAAGTAAATGATCATCCGGGTCTATGCGAACCAAAACTGGTTCAACTTTGGTTTTAAATCGATGAATAGTATTCCGATCATCCACCAAAATGGATTTTCGATCAACGCGATTTGAAAAATAAATGTCAATTTCAATAGGCAATCGGTAGTGAGATGGGGTATTTCGGCCGGTTTGGGTCTGATCAATCCAAATCGTTAATATACCATCATGTGATTCAGTTTTCACATCAATTTGGGGATGTCCTGCACTCATCACCCACTGGTCGAAAAACCAGCTAAGATCCTGACTAACAGTCTCATTCACCACCCTGAATAGATCTTCAGTTTTTGGATTTCCATAGGCAAATTGTGTTAAAAATGATTTTTGAAATGCTTTCATATTTTCATCGCCAATAATTTGACGAAGCATATGGAGAACCGCCGCACCACGGGGATAGATATGGCTATCAAAATTCTGGTTGGGCCAATCCCAGTAGGGGTGAACCATGGGCCTTGAATATCGATTCCTATACTCCCTTAAGTAAGCTTGTTTCTTTTTCCATAGATTGATTTGACCTTCGTCGTATCCTTTGAGATGGGCACTGTATAAGTATTCACCATAGGTACCAAAACTTTCATTCAACCAAGCATGGTGCCAGTTTCCCATGGTAATATAGTCGCCCCACCATTGATGGGCCGCTTCATGGGCTACTAGCCAATGACTGGGAAAATCCTTATCCGCTTTTGCATCATGGATTGTATTATGCCCCAAAATCGTTGCTGTCGTACTCTCTGCACCACCACCAATGCCTGGAATCGTGATCTGATCCATTTTTGGCCACGGAAAAGGCACACCGTATTCCTCTTCTAAAAAGGCCATAATTTCGCTGGTCCGTTCAAAGGACCGTACGGCATTTTGCTTATCTCTAGGATATACCCAATAGGATATAGGAATATCACCATGATAATCCTGTATCACTTCAAATGGACCCGCTACCATTACATACAAATAGGTTGAATTGGGAAGATCTAAATCCCACGTATATGTAGCCGAATCACCAACAGTAATTTGGTCTGTGAGTAACCCATTAGCCAATACCTTCCAATCTTTTCTGACGGTCGTGGTAATTCTACTGGTCGCTTTATCTGCCGGGTGGTCATTAGAAGGAAACCAATGCCTTGCACCGGTTGGAAATGAATGGCTTTGAACAAGTTGAGGATTATCTTCAGATTCATCAAAAAATCCAATACCCAATACCTTTACACCTCCCATATTGAATTGTGCTGGATCAGCCACTTTTCCTTCAGAATCATAATAGATAGTATATTGGATGATTTCACCCAACTGTAGCATACCTTTTGGGTCTATCAGTAATTGACCATTTTTTTGTATGAATTTACGCGGTTGATTCCCTTCGATAACATCTGTTATGGTTACTGTTTCGACATCCAGTTTAATTGATTTCAAATTGGGTTTTTTTATTTCAAATGTGACACTGGTTTTACCTGTGAAGGATTTGATGTGATCATAAATCTGCAGGGATATATTATAATGCTGTACATCTATATCAAAATCTGGATCGGACTGATATTTCCGCTCATAGATATCATTCTGTCCCAAAGTAAAACTTAAAAATAAAGGAATAATCACAGTGATTTTTCTCATGACATTAACCTTTCTATATTTTTGATAATACCCATTTGAAATTACCGCCAAGAATTCTGGTTGATATAAGGAAATCGAACCTCCACTACTGCCGCTTTCCTTATTGTTTTAAGTGCTGATTGCCGATCCATACGCCTTTTCATAATTTTACCTTCTCTGTATAAAATTAATTTATCAGCACCTCAATAAAAAAGGGAGCATTTTTGCTCCCTTTTTTATGTACCCGGGGCCGGACTTGAACCGGCACGGCTTCTTCAGCCAACGGATTTTAAGTCCGTCATGTCTACCAATTCCATCACCCGGGCAAAATTGTTGGAGGCGTCGGCCGGATTCGAACCGGCGAATAGCGGTTTTGCAAACCGATCCCTTAGACCACTTGGGTACGACGCCTTATAAAATTCTGTAATTATAGTCAGAATTTGGGGCAAAAATTAGTGTCTTTTCCCGATAAAACAATCAAGCAAATCGGAATAATAATTCACGAACCGCTTCCATCTTTACATTCAATTCTTGAATGGCTTTGGTCTGTAGCCAAAGTTGGATGGAAATGGACAAAAATCCCACGATCACCAACCCATATAGAATTTTTAAATGTTTGTCCATAGAACTACTCCTTTTCGTCTATAACAAGACGGGTTTAATTTCGAACATGAAAATTAAGAACTTAAACATGTATCAACGACTGCGGGATTTTCAAGTACCTGCAGCCGTATTGGATGAAATATTCGCCAATAATGATGATCTGGAAACTCTGAGCCAATCCTGGCAGGCATTGGGAAAAGAAGGACTCTGCGAGGATGAAGTTGCCGAATCCATCGCTAAAGTGATCTTAGACGAATTAGGTGATGACTTCATTCAATCTCTGTCTGTCCTTGATGAAAAATAATTATATCGAATATTTTCTTTAGTTTTGACCGGAATTATCCGGTCATATTTTATTTGTGAAAATTTTTGTGCTTCTATTTGAATAATCTTGGCGCGACTGATTAATTCATATTTGGTTGCTTTCTGCTCCGCCAAATCAAGGTATCCAACAATACCGTAATGCACCTTATTAAGTTGGCCTGATTTTAGTTCATCCATATAAAATAACGGTTCTATATCCACATTGAGTTTCATCCTCAGGGCCGTTTTGTAACTCTCATCCGGTTCTACTTTTTGGGCGGATATTAACCCGCTTAATAAAAACGAAACGCTAACGAATCGTACTATCGGGAATCGTAACGGCTGTACTGTCTTGTGCAGTTTCATTTTTATTGGCATTATCAAGTTTATTCCCCAAGATAAAATACACACATCCGGAAAAAAGAATACTGAAGAATAAAATAAGTTGCAGTAACTTTTTCATAATTCATTTTATGAGAATAAAAGATACACAAAAAGCGCGATTACGCAATAAGCGCACCCTGAAGTTCTCCCCACAAATAATTTGGAATTTTCAGCATCGGTTTTTAATTGGATCGCGTTGACTTCCTTTTTAATGGATTTAGCCAATACTTTATCTTCACATTTTTTCAAGTCACGATAAAATTGGATCTTTTCCATCAATTTTAATGAGCGGAATCCATCTTTTCTTGCTTTCTGAACGACCTCACTATTGCACGGATTATTCGGTTTTTTAGCCACTTGAGCACAAAGAGGGGCCAATATTAAAAATGAGAAAACAAGAAGATTTCGTATGCTTTTTACCATCCTAAAACCAAATGAACATTGAAAACGGGGAGTTTTTTAATATTCATCTTTGGCCCATCCACTTTTTCCTTTTCCAGCTTCCATTTCTTTTCACTGTAAGCATTTTGAATAAAACCTGCTCTTCCATCCACGGCTAACCATGATTTGATATAATAGCGAAATCCAATCGTGCTGGCTAATCCAAACCAGCGTTTAGTCATTTCTTCGCCAGTGAATAAATTCACTGAACTATTGCCATAACTACCTAAAAGCGAATCCCAACCGGCGGATGAACTTTTTGCTGTCAATTTTACGATTGCTTTATTATACATAGGCGCGAGCATAAAGTTGAGTTCCATCCGCTGGCGGGGATAATAAAAAGTTTCGATAATAATCATACGATATGAAAGCGTTCTTAAAAAATCCGAATCTCCCATCTTCCCGGAATGATATGAATTTGATCGAGCGTAACCGATCCGTGCATTGGGATAGAATTGATATTTTACTCCCCAATCCAGAAGAATATTTTTACTGAAAGAACTTAATGACGGTATGACACTGTTGGAATCGGGGTCAAGAAATCCCAAGGATGGACTATAAAATCCACCCCCTAAATGAAAAGACAATTTGGGTTGTGCATTTATGGTTGTCCATAGCATGATTGCGTAAAATACTAATTTAGACAGTGTTTGTAAGCGTGGAATCATTTATAAAAATTACGATGCTTTTTATCCATTGTCATGAACTCTCACATTCTGAATTAAATTGATTTAAATTATACCATGATCCCAGTACGATTCATTTTATTGAATGCCATTTTAGTGCCTATGTTTTTCAGTCAAGGTGTGCCAAAATATGATGTAAGTGGTATTGCGGTGTACAAATCCGGTGTTGTGATTGAAAAAGCTGAAGTTATTCTCATGGATACGACTGAAAAAGTCATTGCGCGATCAAATACATCAAAAAAAATCATGAAACGCTATGGAGGCGGACAATTTTCTTTTAACAATGTATCGCCCGGCAAATATAAAATACGAGTTATCACGGGCGAAGAGGTTGATATTAATCATCGCTTTGAGGTTGTGAATGAAACTTTAGACCTCGGCACCCTTTATCCTTTCAATGAATTTCCGAGATATACTCCAGCTGATTATACCGATACCACTTTGGTCCTCATGCGGCGAATACCAACCATCCCTGTTCCGAGTGACTCAATAAATATCCGCCATATCATTGTTGATCTTAATGGAAATGCCAACACTATTATTGTGGATTCCATGGTTAGCGACTCTGTTTATTATACTGATATCGATAATCTCACCAAACACGTCATAGATTTGGATAAGGTATATTTTATTTATAACGATTACGGCATTTTCATTCATCAATCAAGATCCATGAAAGACCGCATGAAGGAACTCCAACGCCGGGATGGCCTCATGGTTTTTCATAGTGGGGATACCTTACAATTTGATAATATTTATTTTGAACAGGTATTGAATAATCCTGAGGTGGGGACCTTTCACAAAGAAGACTCAACGGCTCCCCGTTATTATTCCCTGATGGATATTTATTATGTTAAAACTGGAAAGTCCTTTGTAGAAAATTCCGTCCGGAAAGGGTTTTATTTAGGTTTAACCAGCGTATTGAGCGGTAACTATGGCACGATCATAACGGTGGTGCCAATTGTAACGCTGGGAAAGGTGGGCTACGATTGGTATAGGGATCTCCGTTCAAATTATTTTATGCCAAAGAATGAGAATGATCCGTTTCCCCGTAATATGTTTGTTTTTTCCCTTTCGGAATGGATTTGGAAAAAATCACAACCGATCATACACCCCATCATGAATAGTCGACCAGTGAAATGGTGGTCTCAGCGAAAGTTAAGAAAATTGCAAAAGCAGGCGGCTAAACGGAAATCCGCTTCCGATTAAGGGCTGGAACACCAAACCAACGTGTCAACATATCAGCGATCCTCCACGAGAGTTGTCCGATAGCTAATAATGGCCTGATCGGCCCTTGGTTCACAATAATTTCACAAGATCCCTTTTTCAATGCCTTAAGCACAGCGTCCGCTACTTTTTGCGGTTTGGATGCCCCAAGTAATGGTGGTGGTGGAATCTGCCCATCATAGAACATCCCCGCTTCTGAAATAAATCCCGGGCAGATGACTGAAATATCAATAGGCGAATCCCAATATTCCTGACGTAATCCATCAGACCACATGATCACGGCTGCTTTAGACGCCGAATAGACTGAATTATAAGCCAACCCTTTTTTACCCGCCAACGAAGCAATATTAACGATATGCCCGTCTTTTTGTTCGATCATTTTAGGCAAGATCGACCGTGTTAATTCCATGGGACACCGCAAATTCGTTTTTAAAATGGATGATATTTCGTCCTTTTCAATTTGATCAAAAAATTGGTACTGCTCGATTCCAGCATTATTCACCAGTACATGGATAGGGCCATACAGACTCCAAAGATCATGAATTAATCCCTGGAGGGCATTGATTTCGGTTAAATCGTAAGGATGGATATGGCATACGCCGCCTCCATTCTCAATATCTATTTGAGTTTCCTTTAACCCGCTTTCAGATCGAGCGACCGCAATTAAATTGACACCTTGCTTCGCCAGGGATTTCGCAATGTAAGGACCAATCCCACGGGATGCCCCCGTGACAATGGCAGTTTTACCTCCTATGTCCAATTTAAATTGAACCGGACAGGGTTTGAATTGCCGCTAAAAGGGTAGCCGGATCAGCTGAATGGGGTGCATTGGCCGGATCTAGTTTATCCATTTCTAAAGCAGATTTAACGAATTGTCCTGAATTATAATAAGATTGGATGAGTGCCATGCGAACATCTTTATAATCAACCGATAGTTTATGGGAGAATTGATAGGTTGGTTTGGTGTCCAGTAATTCGGTAGCCGCTGCAATTGCACTAGCATAATCATTTATTAATTTCCCTGCTATGGCTTTCCCCGCCAAGGCATCCAGTTTTGCGGCGGTAGAAACATCTGTGCCAAAATCCGTTATTGTTTTGCTGAAATCATAATGTCCATTACTATATTGGCGATTAAATAAAAATCCCCATCCACGTCCTACCATAGCTTCACCATAGAGACTGTCATAAGATGTATGCTTGGCGGCAAAATTCATTGCCTGCTGAAATGTTAATGTGCTGCTGCTGTAGTTGGCACTTTCAAACTCATCCCAGCCTTCCGAAATCAATGTATTGATTTCTACAGTTTTATCCATAATTCCGTCAAGGGTAATCACCAGGGGATTTGTCTGAACCGAACTGTTGTGATGAATGGTAATTTTACTGTTAATACTGACCGATGATGGAGAATACCTTACGGCGATTACCTTGGATTTTCCCGGGGCGATCACAGCACTCGAGGAGCCGTCAACAATCGAAAATTCACTAGAGCCAATGGAATAACTTATTGCCAAATCAAAACCGGAATAAGAACTATTGTTTATACTAATATCACTATCCTTATACTCGCCCTCCTTCACCAAACCAAAATTTATTTTTTCGGGTGTAAAAGTGAATGAAACCGGGGAAGCACCTTCCCCATACAGATACATTTCATTGAACGTATATTCATTTTTTACTACCAGTTTCCCGGTGTAATTCTCTGCATTGATAGGACGAAAAGTGATATATATTTCTTTGGATTCATTCTTTTGTAATGTCAGAACACCCTTGAAATCCATGGTGAAATTATTGGACTCCTCAATGGATATTTCTCCTATAAATGTTTCTGTTGAATTATCGGTATTCTTGATCCTGATTTTTTGGGAGACAATTTGATTGGTCTCTACCTTATCAAAATTCACTTCTTCGGGTTCGAAGAGAATTTCAAATTCAGGGCCTGATTTATCTTCACAAGCAAAGAAAACCAGGAGAGCAAGAAAAGTGATTATACTGAATCGTTTAAGCATTATCGGGTTAATATCATTTTTTTAGTTTGAGAAAATCCATTGGAAGAAATCCGGTAAAAATAAATTCCGCTGACAGCCGGTTGACCGTTAGAATTATTTCCATTCCAAAGAACTTTGTGACGGCCGACAGGTTTATTCTGATTGATTAAACTTACCAGTTCTCTACCCAGGATATCATAGATCATCAAGGATACATGACCACTTTTAGGGAGATCAAAATGGATAAATGTTTCCGGATTAAAGGGATTGGGATAATTTTGATGAAGTGCATATTCAACCGGGATAACCTTTTCCTCGTCCAAAGCCAAGGGGTTGCCACTACCCTTTGGAATTAAAGTATAATGACCCAAATGAGTTCCGACCCCTGCAACACGCTTTCCGTCATGGGAAATCATTGTATTGAGTTCCAGCCAGGCTTCACCATCCCAATAGCCGATAGAAACCTCAGCAGGATTGAGATCCCCAACCTCAATGGAAATCCTGGCCCCTTTTTCCAGAGATTTTCCTACAGGACTTACAATATATATGGGAGCTGATTTTTCGGGTAATAATATGTTTTGGGCTGCGGGACTGTTATCATCTATCCCAACGATAATATAGCCGTCTTCAGCCAAACTATTCTCAGGAATTGTCATGATATAATTTTTATCCCGGGAGACAATGTCACCCCCCACTTTGGCCAGTGTATAATTCACATTGTAAGTGAATGTAGTATCAATATCCGCACGGCCGTACCGAAAAGTGCCTTTGGTAGTAATATCAAGGGCACCACTGGCATGGAGACGGTAATTGTCCGTAACTAAAATGCTGTCATTACCTGCTACTATCTGGGCATCCAGAACAGTTTCATAACCGGCATTTTTCGCTGTAATTAACATTTTGTCAGCATCCATTACAGAATTCCCGATAATAAAAAGGTTTAATTCATCAGTAAATACAGGATTCTGCATAAATCCCGCTTTCATGGCCGGTACGGTAGCATCAGCAATAAAAAAGGATGCACGCATGAAATAATTCCAGCCAGCCATGGATTCACCGCCGACTGAAAAAAGACTTAAGGAATCCAGCACTCCGCCATCATTGTAATTGAATGCATAAGTATAATTTTCACCATTAACATTTTTATCCATTGCAAAATAAGTGCCGATTGTATCATCTTCAACAATCCCGATTACAACTTTTCCCAGGTTTGAGAGCTTATCTTTGTAAGGCGTCATATCAATGACGGACCAGTTTCCACTGAGGCTGGTACGGCTAGTTTTCCAAAGAATCGGGTCAATTAAATCTTTAACATTACCTTCATCGTCTACAATTTCCCAGACATGAACATTGAAATCTTTATCCGCATTCGCCGGGGTTGTGGATCCGGAAAATTCCTGCTCAAAGCCCAAAACTACTTTAAATTCCACCAATTGATTTATGGCCATTTTTGGGTCAAACATCATCCCCCACCCCCAACCAATGTGGTCATTTCCCCAACCTAAGTAACCAAACTGACTACCATCGGATGTAGTGAATACATCGGCAGAGCCGTCATCGTAGACAATTTCTTCAAACCCTGTCCAACCTGAGGCGTCCGTGCCTTCTGAATTGTAATCATATTTCATGGAATAATTTTCCTGGCTCACGACAACGAAAATGGCACTTCTCACTTTCAAACTATCGTGATATACAAGGTGTTTTACTCCTTCGGTTATTGTATTGGTCACGGCGGTGGAATCGTTGAATTCAACTGACCGGATATGAGGGATGCCCCCACTTTGGGAGGTAAAGGTGATTTCCATAGAATCAACGGAAGATGCATAAACAATATAATTTGGTCCATAACCCAAGACCTTATTTTCGGTTGATTCAATTTTCCCTGATAAATGTTTTGCTGTCAACTTGGCCCGCATGGGCAGCCATTGGTCGTAGCCATATTTTGGGTTTATTAATTTATTATCAATATAATTTGCCGTGTACCAGTCCACCAGCCATTCTCTATGAGTTTTACCAGTGCCATAGTTCGATAAAAGCTGATCAAAAGCTCGCCAGCCCTGGAGAGGGTTATTCCCGGCATTGATTTTTATGAAATCCTTGATCGCCCCATCCCCCAATTGTTCAACATAATATAGGGTAAACAGGGATGCCATAGCATAATATGATGCATCTGAATCCCAGCCCCAGCCCATTTGATCTGCTTGGCTTAAATAATGGGCGTGTGAGATATAATCCCCCCCGCAAATCATGGTCGCCATTTCACTCAAACCTTCATTGAATTGGATCTCCTCATAACTGTCATAATTATAATGGATCAAGTGCTGGAGTTCATGTGAAAGTGTACCCTCTGTATAAGATATACTGGCATATGTATCAAGATATAAGATATCACGTTGGTTGCTCCCCGTTTGATTTGATTGATCTTGGGGAGAAAAATATCCACCAGCACCGGTATAGATATCTGCAAATAGAAAATCAACGATCCCATCTCCATCATAATTAGGCACATCTCCGAAATATTGTAATTCCAGGTCATAAATCCCTTTTGATGAATCCCGCGACCCGGCTGGAGTAGTATTTTCGAGTAGTTTGATATAATCAGCGGCCAATGCATCTGAAATGTTGGTAGCATTTTTCAATTGGGCTGTATCAGCCCATATAGCTGTTGAATTCCCTTTGGCCATGAGTTTGGCTACAATTTCTGCGCTTTTAGTTCCACCACTGGAAGCATCATCCACAAAGACCCAGAATGTTTCAATATCCCCAACCTGTGAAGTTTTATGTCTCACAGGCGGGGCCTTCATCCGGCGGTATATATCAGGATATTCCGTTTTCATTTTTTCAAGATGGTCTTTTATAAACGCATCTGTAAGGGTAGGAACAGCACAGAGAGGAATTTCGGGTAATTGATCCAAATAGTCGATAGGCCCCGATTGAATGGTTGCTCTTGTGGCCTGCCCAGAAAGCAATCCAAAAAAAAGAAAAAGGAGGTATTGATTGAATTTATTAATCACGATTACCGCAAATGATATTTCAAATTAGGGAAAAAGTATCTACCCAGACAATTGAATTACTGGTCTGCTTTGCGGGGCAGTCTTTCATCCACATCGGCAACTACATAGGCCATTACAGCCAAGGTAGCGACGCACATGTTGAATTCGTCTTTATCCAGTTTATCCCATGTATCTGCATTGGTATGGTGATACCAAAAATATTTCGATCCTTCCACCCTTAATCCCATTCCGGGGACGCCTTCCCGCATGATAGGACCAATGTCAGCACCGCCGCCACCTTTGGTAATTTCCCCCGCTTCGATGGGTGCCAACAATTTTCCGATTTCGGTTACCATTTCAAATGCTTCATCTGAACCGCTGAATCCAAACCCCTTGGGTTTAAATACACCCCCATCTGATTCAATGGCGAGAACATGATTATCCAACTCATTCATGTGAGCATCCCGGTAGGCATTACCGCCGCGCAGGCCATTTTCTTCATTGGTCCACATTACGACCCGGACGGTGCGTTTAGGCCGAAGTCCAAGATCTTTCATGAGTTTCACAGCCTGCCAGGCGGCCACACAGCCGCCGCCGTCATCCATTGCGCCCTGCCCTACATCCCAGGAATCAATATGCCCTCCCATGACGATTACTTGATCTGGATATTCACTGCCTTTTATTTCCCCAACTACATTCCTGGAGGGGGAATCATTTTCAAAATGGGCCTCCATTTTCAATTTAATTTTTACTTTCTGTCCCCTGTCAACCATGCGGGAAATCATGGCCGCATCTTCAACGGTAATGGCGGCATGGGGAATTTTCTTTACACCTTCTTCATAGCGCATACCGCCGGTGTGGGGCGTATTCATTGAATAGGGACCTACAGACCGGATAATACTGGCAACCGCCCCTGCCTTTGCGGCGGCAACGGCGCCCTTTGACCGGTATTGAACCGTCCTGCCATAATTGGTAAAGGGTACATTAAAAAGGACAATTTTCCCCCGGGCTTCAGAAGACCGATTTTCCAGTTCCTCAAAACTGCCCACAACCATAACCTCAGCTTTAATACCTCCGGGCGGAGTGGCAATACTGCCTCCAAGCCCCAACATGGCCAATTCTTTTTTCCATGGCGCTATCATATGGACCGATTCTTCCCCGCGCACCCATTTGGGTACCATCACTTTTTCACCATGCACATTATCTAAACCGTCACTCTTCATTTCGCCAAGAATCCAATCAATAGCTTTTTCAAGATTATCAGTACCGCTGAAACGGGGCCCGAAGGTATCACACAATTCCCCTAATCGTTCAAAGCCCGCTGAATCATTCAAGGCCGCCTCAATAATCCTTCGGCTGTCCTCTTTATACTTCCCAGCAATTGATTTTTTTGTTGTATAATGGTTAACCACCAGTGAATTGGACACAGAGGTATTTCCCATAATCAACGTTAAGATTGAAATTAAAAAAGCCTGCATTGTAACTCCTTTATTATTGGAAAGATTGATCGCATCAAATGACCGCAAAAGAACTTAAGAACATATTTGAGAAACGATCGGTTAAAAATCGAGATTCCCTTTCCGGTTCACCACTTTATCCAACCCCGATCGAATGAAACAAATTCCCAGGAAGAGTCCGATGAAAAACTGACTAATTTTAATAATAGTGTATGTGCCGCCAAACATGTCTGATAAAGTATAATATTAGTGTGAAATTTTCCTAATTATATTATGTAGCGGAAATTTTTTACTTGTTCCTAATTCTATTTTATTCCCATCTTTAGTTAGAAAATGGCTGATCAAGATCAAAGTAATTCCGGTGGTTTTGGTAAAACAACCAATTTTAAGTGGCTTGCTGTTGGCCTTTTATTATTTGTTGCCATCGGGTTTATAATTCCAACACCCGAATCTATGGTGCTGAAAGCTGAAGAAGTTGGCACCAACGCAAAAAATATCCAGATCATTATCGCCCTCCTTTCTGCCTGTGTGATATTTTTTGCTACAGAAGCTATTCCCATGCCTGCCGTCGCCCTGCTCATTGGATTGGTACAGCTCTTTTTTGGTATCACCGAACCATCTAAAATTGTTTCTACCTATGCCCATGATGCAGTCTGGTTTATTGCAGGATCATTGGCCATCGGTGCCACACTGGTAAAATACGGGCTGGATAAACGGATCGGCATGCTGGTGATGAATATTTGCGGAACCAAAACAAGGATGATTGTAATTGGTTTATTATTGGGTACTGCCATACCCTCTGCCTTTATTAACGAAGCTTCTATCGCACCCATGTACATTCCCATTGCTATTGCTTTGTATACCCTAACAAATAAAACAACACCGGCACCGAACCTGGGTAAATTGCTCATGATGTCCATTGCCATCGGTTGTATGATCGGTGCACCCATGAGTCCATCAGGAGGGGCCCGCAACGCCATTATGATCGGCTTTTTGGCAAATGTGGGTGTAGAAGTTTCTTTTTTCCAGTGGATGCTGATGGGTGTGTTTTATACCATCGCCATGGCTGCTTTGATGTCATTTATCCTGCCCTTCCTGTTTAAACCGGAAGTGAACGATCTGTCAGATGCGGTGGGAATACTCAAAAGCGATCTAGCCCAACATGGGAAAATGACAGGTAAACAATGGCTGGTGGCAGGTATTATGTTCCTGGTTGTTTTTATGTGGATTACGGATAAATCCATCACCAGGGGATTGCTTGGTTTTTCTTTGGGCCTTGGGGGTGTAGCAATATTTGGGGCGGTGCTCTATATGTTGCTGGGGTTGACATCCTGGAAGGACTACGAAGAAAATGTAAGCTGGGGTGTAATCATTCTATACGCCGGTGCCATCAGCCTGGGAACAGTGTTTAGAACCTCGGGGGCCGCCGGTTGGCTGGCGGACAGTATTATCGCTACCCTGGAACCTTTAGGCATTAATTCGGGTGTTGCTCTGATCTTGCTTATCATAGCCATTGGTGCCGGTCTGACCAACCTTATGAGTGCCGGCGCTACCGTTGCGGTGATTGGGCCGGTGGTCCTTGACATGGCCATTACATCCGGTACGAATCCTTTATTGGTAGGGGTCGGCCTGGCTATTTCCACATCCCTGGCTTTTTGGCTTGTGATAGGAACTCCCGCCAGTTCAATTGTTTATGCGGCGGGCCAATTAGAGGCTAAAGATTTTATACGCCTGGCAACGATCGCCTGGCCTACCGCCCTGGTGGTAATGGCGGCTATGGTTATCCTCTATTGGGTCACGGTGTTAAGAATACCTGCTATGCTGCAATAGGAGCATTTATGAATCAATTACTCATTATTATTATTATTCTACTCGCTTTCGCGATCATTATTCTAGGTGGTCGAAAACACAGGGTCAAAAAAGCGGATGATGAAAAAGAATCCATGAAAGTGGAAAAAGACGAATGGGCAAAAGAAAATATACGCAGTGAAAAGGAAATTCATGATACTCAAGCCCATCTTCACAGCACCATCGATGACAAAATAGGTTCCGATAACCAAGATGGGGAATTGCTTAAAAATATCGTAGATGAATGGGTAGAATTAAAGATAAAAAGATTCACTGAGCGGCGGTCATGGGTGCGGAATCCGGATCAGGAAAATGAAACAAAATAATATTTTTTCAAATTTACCCTTGACACGGGTAAATTAATTCTTTAAGCTTTACCGTGGAATGAGAATAGAAAAAGATAGTATCAAATTCTAGGACTTCCACGGACTAGCTGGGCCAACGTGAAAACGGAGGCAAGCTGGCGGTTTGAAAGAGCAACCAGTCAGTTAGGAGAAAAGCCAGGCGATGTAATCTGTCAAAGGATTGGAGAGCCTGGCTTTTGCTTTTTATTTAATAATCTATAATTAACCTGCTGCCAACCATAGATACTTTATCAAACTTTATCTATATTTATCCTCATTATGGAATGGATAAAAGATAATTACACCGTGCTAATAGCCAACCCGCTTGTCCGAAGCGCCCTCATTATTTTGGGCTCTATTGTGGTAGCCAAGATCACGGACCTAGTTTTTACGGGTATATTCAAGCGACTCACGGAAAAAACGCGTACCGGCCTGGATGACAAGATCGTTAACCTCCTACACCGCCCCATTTTCTATTCCATTCTTTTCATTGGATTTTCTATGGCGGTAAAGACCGCTGCCTTGCCGGCTTATATTGATTTTGCCCTGGTAGGACTATTTAAAACAGCCACGATCCTAATTTGGCTTTTCCTTATTTCTAAAGTATTTATGATTTCAATGGAGTGGGCATCAGGCAGGACAGCAAACCGTCTCCTGCAGCAAAAGACACTCCCGCTGTTCAACAATTTAGGTAAGATCGCCATCGGCCTTTTCGGCGCTTATTTCATTTTTCTGAGCTGGGATATTAATATTAACGGCATCCTTGCTTCCGCCGGCGTTTTGGGAGTTGTCCTGGGCTTGGCCGCCAAGGATACAGTGGCCAATTTTTTTGCGGGCATTTTCCTCATGGCGGACTCACCCTTCAAAGAGGGGGATTATATTTTACTAGAAACAGGCGAGCGGGGCTATGTGAAAAGTATGGGCCTCCGTTCCACACGCATCATGACGCGGGATGATATTGAAATCACGATCCCTAACTCGGTGATTGCCTCATCCAAGATTGTAAATGAAAGTGGTGGTCCAGAAGACATTGAGCGGGTCCGGATTACCCTGCTGGTAGCTTATGGTTCCGATATAGACGAGGTGAAAATATTGCTAAAATCCATAGCCCTGGCCAATGACAATGTTCAGAATTCACCGGAACCAAGAGTGCGCTTCCGAGAATTTGCCGAGTCCGGGATCAAACTTCAGCTTTTATTCTGGATTTATAAACCGGAGATCCGCGGCCGAACTGTAGATGCGGTAAATACGCAAATCTATAAACAGTTCGCGACCAATAATATTACCATTCCCTATCCTACCATGAAGGTGCTTCTGCCAGAGAATAGTAAATAGGTCACCAAGTCGGTTTCAATCCCAGATAGCTGGTCAAGACCAAAACAATAAATATTGCCAGAAGAATGACTGGACCAAAAATGATTACGGATAAAACCGTGCGTTTTATTTAAGCAATACCATCTTCCTTGTCTTAACAAACTGGTTTGCTCGAAGCTGGTAGAGATAAACACCAGCACCTACAGGGTCACCATAGTCATTCGTGGCATTCCATTTAATTGAATGGAAACCCGCAGGTGTATCGTTCATATTGAATGTTTTTACTCTTTGCCCCAGCATATTATAAATGGTCAGGGTTATGCTACTTACCTCTGGCAGGTCAAAGCGCAGGGTTGTAGTTGGATTGAATGGATTTGGATAGTTTTCATGCAATGCAAATTCAGTTGGTATACCTTCCATTTCTGTTGAGAGGTATTCATATCGATTCACATATACCACTCTATCATCACCCGTTACTTTAACAGTGTCTATGCCATCTGTAGCACTTACGCTATACTTTACCGTTGCCGCATTAACCAGGCTACCTTCAAATACATTTTCCAGAAATTCTTGATAAGTAAGCGGTAATGTTGTTACGGTGGTATCATATATTTCTTCTACTGGGTATACACCTATTTTAGCATAGACTAAATAATGAATAGAATCAAGGTCAACACTTTTACTTTCTGCCCATTGAAGATTGTAAGTATCAGTAATATTATCTTTATTAATTATAACTGTATCTAATACATCACTGATCCATTCAAAACTAACTGGTGCAATATTGTTCCACGCAATAACTGTATCTTTATTAACCAGAGAAGTTTCTTTATGCCAACCAGGTTCTAATTGCCTTAAGCCATCAGGATTTGGTTCCGATTTGAACCGCTCTAAATCTTCTTTGATTCTATAATCTGGTATTGTTTTAAAATAATGATACCAGTACTGACTTTCTCCGGTATCTCCTGCAACTAAAGTTGTATCAAGCCCTACAGTTGCTTCCCAATGATCGTCTGATAACTTCCGCATACTTACAGTATCTCTACCATTGCAGCCCGTACATTCATGGTTTTCTGCACCCGATTTCCAGAATCCAAGTGATATATTAGTATCCGGAAGCGAATGAGTTGGCAGCTCTACATTAAAGGTGATTGCTTTAATACCATTATTATTATAAGTAGATACGCCATCTACGTCTACTCCACAAATGTAAGTAAAGGTTACGCCTGCATCTATATTCTCTTTTGCAGAAGTCCAATTTTCAGTGGACCAGGCTGGGTCTAACACTTCGATGCAGGTCAGGTTTGGATTCTCTGTTGCATCAAAAGTTGTCAATCCATCGGTGACCCCATTTCTCATATTCAAATAGGTTAATTGGTTATTTTTAATGTGCAGCCAGGTTAACACTGTATTTTTACTCACATCCAGGCTGGCCAATTTATTATCACAAGAGGTCAGCTTGGTTAAAGCTGTATTTTTGCTTAAATCCATGCTTGTCAATTGATTGGCACAAAAGTCCAGGGTAGTTAACGCTGTATTAGCGCTCACATTCAGGCTGGTCAATTTATTATTGTATATTTTCAGCACGGTCAAGGCCGTAAAAGCTTCTATCCCCGTCAAATCGCTTATTTCTTTTTCGCTCACATCTAAAGTGGTTACACCGCTGATGTTTGCTGT
>DKQT01000039.1 GCA_002471845.1 Fidelibacterota bacterium UBA7301
GTGAGGAAGTTTTGACCCCATTTTTTTCTAAATGGGTGTGGCTTATCGATCATGGTAGTCGAAAAAGTTCAACGGCATTTCCAGTGGTATGTTTGGCTATTTCTTCTAACGAAATCCCGTGAATATCCGCAAGTTTTTCCGCTACAAATCGGGTTCTGCTCGGTTCATTAGGCTTGCCCCGGTGGGGCGCGGGACTTAAATAAGGCGAGTCAGTCTCTACCAAAACTCGATTCAAGGGGATCTCTTTTGCCACTTCAGGCAAATGGCTATTCTTGAATGTGAGATTCCCTGAAAAAGAAATATAATACCCCATTTCAAGAAAGGACTTTGCCGTTTCAAGGTTACTCGAAAAACAATGGGCCACGCCGATCACTTCCGGATATTCTGCCAATACCTCAATCACGTCAGCATCCGCATCCCTGTTATGAAAAATCACGGGGCGATTCAGGTCCTGGGCCACCCCCATTTGCCGCCTGAAAACCTTTTTCTGCACTTTCGGATCGGATATATTCCGAAAATAATCTAGGCCCATCTCACCCACAGCGATCATACTTTCATATTCCATAAGTGCATAAATATTATCAATATATCCATCAGATACATTCTTTGCATCATGGGGATGAACACCGGCAGAAGAAAAAATATTATCATTATTTTCCGTGATGGTAAGGCATTCTTTAGAATCGGCAATATTGGTGCCCACACAAATAAAACGTATTACGCCCTGTTCATTGGCCCGGGACAAGACACCCTCTAAGTCATTTTTCAAATCCTCGTAATACAGGTGGCAATGGGTATCGATTAGCATGATTAATTCTTTTTCATGGGTTATATTCAGACATGAAGATAATCCTGAATAACAATTTTATTAAACCTGATTAATAAATCTTTTAAAGAAAGATTAAAGTAAATTTTCATCTTATTCACATAGAAGGAACAATATGTTATACTCAATTACTGAAATCTTTTTATGGATTTAGGGTGCAATGGTTGCACTTTCATTCGTAGAAGGATATGTAGAGGGCAGAAACCCTTGGCACCACCGCAAACTGGGTTGGAAAATTAAACTTCCAGGAGGATATATTTATCCTGCTTACCATTTTTACCTATTCGTAATTATACTGCCATTATTGATTACACTTCCTCTCATTATAGTGGGGTGGGATTGGAAATTGTTTGGTATTTTACTCAGCGCTTATACTACCGGTTTAGTGATAGAAGATTTCTGTTATTTTATAGTGAATCCTGCTGTACAGTTTCGGGAATTCTTCTCTGATTTTACGGATTATTATCCGTGGATCAAGATTCGAGGGAAGAAAATTATGCCTTTGGGTTATCCTATTGGCATTCTTATTTCAATTGGTTCATGGTTTTATTTATGGAGGTAATTCAATGAAGTTTTTCCTCATTTTGTTTCTAGGGTCATCATTATCAGCACAGGTTGTATGTAACACAAATTTGCCAGATATTTATATCAGCAATAAGGCTCGAGTTGTTTATGAAGCCAAAATGTTGGAGGCGAAAGAAAATTTTAAAAAGGATCCCAGTCCAGATAATTTAATCTGGCTGGGCCGCCGGGAAGCTTATCTGAGAAACTATGCAGATGCCATTGAAATCTATTCGAAAGGCATAATGAAATATCCCAAGGATGCCCGCTTCTACCGACATAGGGGGCACCGCTATATTTCATCACGGTGTTTTGATCTGGCCATTAAAGATTTCAAAAAAGCGGTGGGCCTGACGCGTGACAAACCCAATGAGATTGAACCGGATGGATTGCCGAACGCTTTGGGTATCCCTACCTCCACACTCCAAGGCAATATCTATTATCATCTTGGGCTCACCTATTACATCCAGGGGAAATATCATAAGGCGCGGTATACTTACGAAAAATGCCTGAAACTGGCTGAAAACCCGGACAGTTATGTGGCGGCGACAAACTGGCTTTACGTAATCTACCGCCATTTAGAATTGGACGGCAAAGCGGCTGAATTATTAAGCACTATCAAGGATGATATGAATCTGATTGAGAACCATTCTTACTACACCATCCTCAGAATTCACCAGGGGAAAGTGGACCCCAGTGCATTGGAAAAAGAGATCATGTCTGGTCAGTCTCTGAACAATACCACCTTGGCTTTTGGGCTAGGCAATTATTATTCAATAAATGGGGACAAAGAAAAGGCCCAAGCTTTATTCAAAATGATAGTGGATGGGAATCAATGGTCCGCCTTTGGATATATTGTGGCGGAAGCGCGACTCAAATAATTTTGAAACATATTTTACCTTTTTTTATTCTTTTATTATTGGGGTGTACACTCTCCATTAAAAATGCACCCGAAAAATTTGATATATGGATAAAAAATGGGACGGTAATAGATGGTAAGGGTGGTCCGGCCGTAAAGGCAGAAGTGTTTATCAAGGGAGATCTCATCCATTTTGTCGGAAAATTAAATCGACCTTTTGTTTCTCGAGATACTTTAGATGCCAAGGGCAAAATTGTATCTCCTGGTTTCATTGATTCTCATTCCCACGGTGACCCATTTAAATCACCAAAATTTATAAATTTCACTTCCATGGGTGTCACAACTATCGCCTTGGGGCAAGATGGTTCTAGTGTAAGCTCATCCAACTTTGAACAATGGTTGACCGCTGTTGATACCCTTTCTCTTGGCCCCAATATCGCTCCATTCATAGGCCATGGAACCGTTCGAAAACAATCCGGAATTGGTTATAAAATAGGCCCAACAAAAAATGAAATTGAAATTATGGGAAACTTGCTTAGTGATGGAATGGTAGCCGGTGCCTTTGGAATGACCACTGGATTGGAATACACGCCGGGGCGATATGCCAACCAATATGAATTAGATGAATTGGCTAAAGTAGTGGGGAAATATGATGGATTAATTATGAGTCACATGCGTACTGAAAATGACCTTACTATGGAATCGGATTTAGCTGAACTTTTTAGTCAAGGTGATTATGCCAATATCCAGATCTCCCACATGAAGGTAGTTCATGGAAAAGGGATAAAGCGCGCTGAGGAAATTCTTGCTCTACTGGATCAAAAAAGAGCAGAATCTTCTTTCAATGTATCGGCCGATATGTATCCTTACCTGGCCAGTTATACCACCATTGGCATTCTATTCCCTAAATATGCTTTGGCACCGAATGATTATGAAAAGGTACAAGATAATCGACGTGAAGATCTTCTAGAGTTTGTAAAAGAAAAAGTAAATCTAAGGAATGGTCCTGAAGCCACGCTTTTTGGCACATCGCCGTACAAAGGGAAAACGCTGAAACAAGTTGCAACCGAAATAGGTATCCCCTTTGAAGAATTGCTGGTAGATCATATTGGTCCAACCGGGGCCAGTGCTGCCTATTTCACAATGGATCATGATCTCCAATTTAGATTTCTCAAAGATCCTTACGTTATGGTTTCTTCTGATGGCTCACCTACCATGTATCATCCCCGGGGATATGGCGCATTTGCTAAAGTCATTGAACAATTTGTTGTGAAAGATTCATTCCTATCTCTGGAAGAAGCCATTCGAAAGATGACTTCATTACCAGCCAAAATGATGGGTATAAAAGATCGTGGAGTTCTTCGAACTGGATATAAAGCTGATGTCCTTATTTTCAATCTCAAAAAAGTCAAAGCCAATGCTACATTTGATTCCCCCCATGAATTGGCAAGCGGTTTTGAATATGTCATTATTAATGGGAAGATGAAAAAAGGTTATGGCCAGGTTTTACTTAGAGATAAATAGATAGCGCTAAAAAACTTATCCCCAATGTTTTAACAGAAGCGCTCAATAAAACATCTCGCATTTATTGTTATATTTTGAGGTCTGAATGGACCAACAACAGATACCCAATCCAATTAGTTTAATCAATTCAATCTTGACCAAAGAAGTTTGCGTTGAATCTTTAGCAGAATCCATTTTTGCTGAACGCCAAGGTGTGAACCGGATCGAACTCTGTTCCCGTTTGGATCTAGATGGCCCCACACCGGATGAAGGATTGATTCAGGAAACGCTCTCTGCTTTATCCATTCCTGTTAAAGTAATGATCCGTCCCCGAGACGGCAATTTTATTAATATAGAAGATGAACTTAAATTAATGGAGAATGCAATTGACCATTATTCCTGCGGGAAATATTACAGATAAAAATATAGTTGAGATCCATGTGTCCATCGGCGCCATAGAATACCACGGCCGGTGGATCGTAGGCGAACTCAGTTAATAGATTCGCATCCCGCTGGCAACCTTATCGCCATCAATGGTAATAAGGGTGAGATTTTTACCTTTAGAAGCAGCCAGTAGCATACCGTGAGATTCAATTCCGAAAATGGTGGCCGGCTTCAGGTTTGCTACCACAACGATCATTTTCCCCACCAATTCTTCAGGTGTATAATGCTGGGCGATGCCCGAAATGATCTGCCGCTTTTCATCTCCCACTTCGATCTGCAACTTCAATAATTTACCGGCGCCGTCCACTTTTTCCGCTTCCAAAACCTTGGCTGTTTTGAGTTCCACATTCTGGAATTCATCGAAAGTGATCACATTGTCCGGTTCCGCTTTATTCTGTTCCGGTTTGAAGGGTTGCTCCAGTTTCTTAACATCAATTCTAGGGAAAAGGGCATCATGTGGTTTGAGATCCACCCCGGAAGTAAGTCCGCCCCATACAAGGCCGGTTTTCTCTGCACGTAACGTTTCCAAAACAGTCTGGGTCCGGTTGGGCATCACCGGCGCCAATAAAACAGCACTCAATCGCAGTGCTTCTGCGGCGGTAAAAAGAACTTTCCCTCCGGCTTTTGGGTCTGATTTTGCCAATTTCCACGGTGCCATGGTTTCCATATATTTATTTACGCTGCGGACAAACTGTAGGGTTGTTTCAATGGCGTCATTGACACGCATGGCTTCAATTTGATGCCAAACATCTTCCACCACTTTTATGCCGTTTTCTTTTACGGTAATACCTTCTTCAGAATCATCTTCGGCATCGGGTATTTTTCCATCAAAAAATTTCTTTAATAAATTTGATACACGGCTCAGGAGGTTGCCAAAATCATTGGCCAAATCACTGTTGTAGCGCTTGATGAAGGATTCCATAGTAAAGCTGGCATCCTGCCCCAGCACCATTTCCCGCATGAGGTAATAGCGAACCGGATCAACACCATATTCTTCAATCAGCCCCAATGGGTCCACCACATTTCCCAGAGATTTACTCATTTTGGATTCGCCGCTGAGCCACCATCCGTGGGCAAAAATACCTTGAGGCAAAGGAAGGCCTGCGGACATAAGCATGGTGGGCCAATAAACGGAATGGGTTGTTAAGATATCTTTCCCGATAAGGTGGTAATTGGCGGGCCAGTATTTATTGAAATTGGCCTCATCCACATTGTAGCCCGGAGCGGTTATATAATTGATGAGCGCGTCGAACCAAACATAGGTTACATAATTAAAATCAAAGGGCAGTTCAATGCCCCAATTCAAGCGTGTCTTCGGACGGGAAATACAGAGGTCGCCTAAGGGTTGTTTTAAAAATCCCAGGACCTCATTCTTCCGGTGTTCAGGCTGGATGAATTTTGGATTATCATTAATATGATCAATAAGGGCCTGCTGATATTTGGACATCTTGAAAAAGTAGTTTTTTTCCTTCAGTTTTTTAATGTCCCGAAATTGGCCCGATTCCGCTTCTTTTTCCGTAATAAACCGTTCTTCAGAAACGGAATACAACCCTTCATACTTGTCCTCGTAAATATCCCCATTGTCGTAAACCTGCTGAAGAATATCCTGAACCACCTTCACGTGGCGCGGTTCAGTGGTGCGAATAAAATCATCATTCTGAATATGGAGTTTATTCCAGAGTTCCAGGAAGCGTGGGGCCATCTCATCGCAGTGATCCTTGGGAGAAACATTTCTTTTCTCCGCTGCCTGCTGAACCTTTTGGCCATGTTCATCCAATCCCGTTAGAAAGAAAACATCCTCGCTGGCATTGCGGTGAAAGCGGGTGAGTACATCCGCTAAAATAGTGGTATAGGCATGGCCGATGTGGGGTTTATCATTGACGTAATAAATGGGTGTTGTGAGGTAAAAAGTATTCACGCGACGGATAGGGGGATTTTGCCTTTTAAAAGTTCTTGAACGGAGATTAATAGATTGGTCAAAGTTAAGGGTGTATAGAGATTTCGGGCCAATGATTCAGCCGTGTCTTCCAAGATTTTATTGATCCCCGCCAGATCAGCATGGGGGTAGGCATCGTTAAATTTTCCCAAGGATTCAGCCATTCCCGGCAGGATGCCGCTGGACGCTGCCCCGGACCTCATTTCGTAAACCTGGTGAAACCAGAGTTGGAGCAGGTAAAGTTTGAATTTGAATTCTTCCGGTTTTCGAGCCGCCAGCATGGCATTGCTGTTGATAAAATCCCGCCAGCCTTTTTCATTAACCCGGGTCATGAGTTTAGCCAGTGTTTCCGCTTCGTTTAAAATATCAGCGGAGGATTGGGCGGATAATTCTTTTGCCAAATGAATATCCCCCCGGGCCACCATGGCAATTTGGGTTGCTGTTTCATTTTCAATGCCGTCCTGTTCCAAAATCTTCCTTGTTTGATCCAAGCTTAAAGCAGGAAAATAAATCGGCTGGCATCGGCTGATTATAGTGGGTAACAGAGCCGATTTTTTATCGGATACTAAAATAAGTGTCGTGTTGCCCGGCGGTTCTTCAAGTATTTTTAAGAGAGCATTGGCGGATTCACCCATACCTTCGGACAATAAATGGGCGTCAAAGATCAATACCATTTTTCGTCCACTTGACTGGGATTTCAAATAAATGGTCCTACGCAGATCCCGAATGGAATTGATGGTGATTCGCCGGGCGGCGGTGACCTTGATCTTATAAAATGGATGGGCGCCCTTTTGAGCGATTGCATCCGTCAAGTATTCCAGGTTTTCCTTCTTTAAGGCATCCAGAGGATTAGTGCTTTGGGTAGACTTATCACTCCCGGGAAGGGGTACAATCAATTTGAGGTTGGGGTGCTGAAGTCCATCAAATTTCGTGCAAGAGGGGCAACGATTACAGGATCCTTCTACAGGATTTTCACAATTTAAAAATTTGGCAAATTCAATGGCGCCCCATTCCTTGCCGCATCCCCGGGGGCCGGTAAATAGATAGGCAGTGCCAATCCGATTATTGGATTTGGCCCGGAGAAACCGATGCCACACCTTGGGTCGAACATCCTTGAAAATCATTTTTTGGCCAGCCATTTTTCCGGATTTAATTTTTTCCCCTGTCCCCAAATTTCAAAATGCAGTTGGGAGCCGTTGATCGATCCCGAGTCTCCCATGTAGGCAATCACATCACCGCTGCGGACTTCACTGTCCTCATTGGTTTCCACATTGGTCACATGGCTGTAAACCGTATAAAAACCGTTGCCGTGATCAATGATGATTGTAGTCCCAAAACCGCGAATAAACGTGATTGTTGTGACGATGCCCCCCAAAACAGTCCGCACCTCAGAACCGGGTTTTCCTTTAATATCAATACCGGGGTTTTCGGTGGTTGTTTTCAACTTTGGATTCCACTGACGGCCAAATTTGGTTACCACACGACCTTCTGCGGGCCACGCCAATTGGCCTTTTAGTTTGGGAAATTCTTTGGCGTTGAGGGCCATCTGCTGCTGGCGAATCCGCTCCTCCCTTTCAACACGGGCGATATCATCCCGGATTTTTTTCAGGATAGCCTCCAATTGTTTTACGCCGGCCTGTTTTTCGGTGAGATACGTTTTCAATTCTTTTTTACTTTGACGAATTTTTGTTAACTCCCGTTGTTCTTTTCTTTTTTTTATCCTGACTTCAGTCAAAATCTTTTCCCGATCTCTTTTAAGACGGCGTTTTTTCCGCAAAACAGCTTCTAAAGCTAATTTTTGTTTACCAATTTCAACAAGAAGGGATCGAATCATATCGTGAGTTTTTTTATCTATATCAGAAATGATCTTTAAATATTTCGTACGGTAAACCGCCTGGCGCCAAGAGGTTGAACTGAAAATTTTCTCTAAATTTGAAAGCTGGCCCTTTTTATACATTTTAGCCAAACGGCGGGCGTAACGCGTCCTTAATGTATCCAGTTCTATTTCACTTTGTTTGATGCGTCTTTCTGTTCGGGATATATCCGCTACCAAAAGTTTTTCTTCTTTATTAAGTTCTTTCAGCAATCTCTGGAGGAGGGATATTTCCTCTGAAAGGTTACTGACACGACGCACGGAAGATTTTTCTTTTTGTCCTTCAGACTGGATGCGTTTTTTTGTCGCTTCAATCTCATTCCTCAAGGATTGGATAGCACTGTTTTGTGCTTTCAGTTCTTTTTCATAATCCTGTGTTATTTTCTGGGACCAGCACAACGAAACAGAAATAATGAGTAAAACCGGTATAAATGGCCGAAACATAATCCTTAAAGGTAGCCCTTCCCTTGAAGACAGGTCAATTTTATTGTCAATCCGTCTTTACTTGAACCTTTACCTCTCCTATATCTATAATCTCTCTTCTAAATTAAGGAGTCTGACTTGAAAAGCGCCAAATGGGAAAATATATTTAAAGGCTGGAACCGCTCAGAGAGTGCAACAGTTTTAACACTGAAACAAGTCCCCATATTCAAATATTTTTCTCAAAAGGAATTCGGTGAGTTAGAAAAAATGATGCATCACCGGACTTATAGTCCAGGAGAATTTGTTTTTAAAAACCGTGCTCCCAGTGAAGGAATGTATATTATTATGCACGGTGCAATCAAAATTACAATCGGGACCCGGGCAGACAATGAGAATATATTAGCGGAGTTGGGTGAAGGGGATTTTTTCGGCGAGTTAGCTCTTTTCGATGATGAACCCCGGTCTGCCAACGCCATTGCTACCCAAGATTCTGAATTACTTGGATTTTTTAAACCGGATATCATGACACTCCAGGAACGCAATCCAATGCTTGGACAAAAAATACTTTTTAATCTCGGTGGTATTTTAGGTGACCGTTTAAGGGGCACCAATAATCTTTTGATTAAAGCACAATCAGAAAAACCAGAATAACAGTGCCAAATCAAAAAAATTATTTTCAACTAATCTACCGAGTTGTTATCGGTCTCATTGCTGTTTGGTTTTTATCTATTATATGGCCTTACATCTCCGATGTTATTCTTATGCTGGTGTTTGCATTTTTATTTACAACTGTTCTTTTGTCTAGTGTAGATGCATTAGAAAGAAAAATCGGCAGCCGGGGATTATCGGTGCTTACGGTAATCATAATCTTGCTCGGAGGTATAGGTACTTTCATCGGCAGTTTTATTTCCCAAATGTCCCAACAGGCTATGGAATTTTCGAGCCGTATTGATAAGGATACCTTGACACAAGAATTCAAAACACTGGGGGAAAAATTTACCTCGGCTATGCCCGGATTTATGCAAAATATGCAGCCTTCAGATGGAGACATGGCTGGGAAACTCAGCGAACTGATCAATACTGTTGTGGGTTCATTGGCATCCATGGCAGGGGCGATCGGGAACTTTATGTTTATTGCTGCCATGGTGTTCATATTTACCATCATCCTGCTGGCAGAATATCATGGGTTCAGAAAATCCCTGGTTAATACCATCCCCAATAAATATTTTGAAGTGGGATTAAAACTGATTTACAATATTGAAAAATCCGTTTCCAGCTATTTGCGGGGACAATTCCTCTCCGCCGCCAGTGTGGCTGCCATGTCTGTAGCTGGTCTTTTACTTCTCAACCTTTTTGGGGCCAACCTGACACTCACATTTTTTATCGGTATTATAGCCGGTTTAGCCAACCTGATCCCCCTTATCGGCCCTTTTGTGGGCATGATCCCGGCCATTCTCATCGCCTTTATGAATAATATCGGCAACGAGGCAGCCATGGCGCACACCCTGTTTGGTGCTATTCCATCCCCCTTTTTCATCCTGGATATTATTTTAATGTTTTTAATCGTTCAGCAGATCGAAGGTAATTTAATCACCCCGGCCCTGGTGGGGAAAAGCGTCGGCCTTCATCCGATGATTGTAATGATTGCATTATTAATCGGCGGCACAATTTTGGGTCCCTTGGGAATGCTCTTTGCCGTCCCGGCAACAGGTGTGTTAAAAGTTATCTTGAAGGAAATTGCTTTCGTGAGGCAAAACGCTCATCTCTTGTGACGAAATTAATCTTCCTCTATTCTGAATAATTTATAATTTGTAAAAGTTAAATATACTTCTACTCCATTTTGGTATCGATAAATCCATAGCTGATCTTCCTGTTCATTTCCACTTGATATAACTTCTGAAGGACGCCCCATAATATTTTCTACTTGCGCGGTGGTCATGCCTACTTTAATGGGGTTTTGAGCTTCTTTTTCTTCTTTTTCTTTACGAATGATTTCATCAATTTTTCGTCGCGCTGCAAATTCTTCCTGAGCTTTTAATTTCAATTTTAGTTCAGCTAAAATTCGGGCATTTGTTTTATTAAGCCCCCCGGTTAGTTTTATGGTTTCTTCCAGTGCATAAACCATAAATCGCAGGGAATTTAAATCTTTCAATGAATCGGCCATGGTGAGTAGATCAGACGCTATTCGATATTTGTAAGCTGCAATCTCTGAAATAAGTGCCGGGTCCAATTCAAGAGCTTTATTAAAATATCTCAAGGCTCGATCATTTAACCCTATTTTATACAACTGTTCCCCTTGGTTTATCAGATGGGTTATTTTAAAACGCTTCACGTGATGGCTGATTTCAGGATACCACCCCGATACCATTGTTACATGGACAATGGCCGTATCGCCATACCCCTTGTTCAGCCAGACTTCAGCTTTTTCAATTTCTCTATAAGCAATTTCCCGCAGGCGCTCTTCAATGACTCCAGACAATAATGTATCAGCCATAGCCCTTGCACGGATATACTTTTCAACGGCCCGCTCAGTCATACCTCGTTCATCAAAACTCATACCTTCACGCATGAGCTGATAAGGAATTTTCCGCTCATTTTCGACAATCAATTTTTTAGCTCGGTGGATATTGGCATGTGTGGGATGTTCCTCCACAAATTCTTCCAACAATCTTTTTGCAGCTATATAATCTTTGCGGTAATAATACATTTTCCCCGTATCCCCTTTGGTTTTTCGTCCGCCAAAAAAAACGGAAGCGGTGGCATAGACCCCGGCGGTTTGGATCGTGAACTTAGTGATCGGTGTCAAATCTTTTGAGTCCTTGATCTTGTTAATGCTTGTGTGGGAGTATTTTAAGTCCACCCCAACTGCGAATCGGTTAACCATTCCCGGATCGAGAATAAGTCGCGCGCCCAAAGTAAATGATTGGGAAGGGCCGTATCCTGTGGGAGAACTATCCCCCGCATAAAATTCAGAAAAAGCGATACCAAGGGTATAGCGGTAGGTTGTGTACCAGCTTTCAAACCACTGGAGCATTAGGGATTGACTCAAGGCCACCTCGAACATTTCCCCGGTGAATTTTGCCTCGGCGGGCCAAGTGGCATTGGAAGCGCTCCACTCCAAGGGAACAGTTGGGGGAACGAAAAGTTTGGAATACCGCAGGTTGATCCCCGTATGCATATCCAGCCAGCTATTCCCAAACCAGTAATAAGCCAAGTTCGTTTTCAGAATATCCAAATCCAATTGATGCCCCAGTCTTGAGGCAAATTTGCCCCCGTCAAATTGGGTCACATCCGATTCATAGGACATCCAACTGCTCTTCAAGCTTCCCAATCCTAACAATCCGCCGCCGGCATTATACCCGAATCCATAACGGATTTCCATGGGAAAAAAATTGACCGGGTTATGGAATTCCCTGCGGCGGAAAATCCGATCCCAGATATATCCTTTTTCATGATCACCGCGCATTTCTTCATCCAAGGAAAAGACACGGAAGATGAGGGATTTTGATGTATCTTGGACTGCCGGGGTTTCCCCGGCAGAAAGAACGGCAACAATTAAGGGGATGATAAGGAATGATTTTCGAATCACAGCCATTCAAAATAGGTGAATTTCACCACTTGTAGCAAGGTGTCCATCAACTAAAGATTCTATTAATCCTTAAGCGATTTGGGGTAATTTCCTTAACATGATTAAAGCAGGGAACTATCGCAAAAAACGGTATTTATAAATAAGACATGGTTCATTTGTCATCCAAAAATAATATACTGAAAATCCTGGCAATTACGACCTTACTCCCGGCCCAGGGGTTTTCCATCGCCCGCGTTCATTACGACGGTGGTGGAGATTGGTACGGCGATCCAAGTAGTCTTCCCAATCTACTTCAATTTATTGCTCAGAATACTTCTATCATTGTTGAGCCTTATGAATACCGGATTAAACTCCATGATCCGGACCTTTTCAATCATTCTTACCTCTATCTCACAGGTCACGGGAATATTAGGTTTTCTGAGGATGAAGTTGGTATTCTCAGGGATTATTTATTAAAGGGCGGATTTCTCCACGCTGATGATAATTACGGCATGGATGCATCATTCAGGCGAGAAATGAAACGTGTTTTTCCTGACAGGGATTGGGTAGAGCTTCCATTTGATCATGAGATTTATCATTCCTATTATGATTTTCCCAATGGATTACCAAAGATACATGAACATAATGGGAATCCGCCAAAAGGATTGGGTTTATTTGATGGAGAACGCCTCATTACTTTTTATTCTTACGAATCTGATCTGGGTGATGGATGGGAAGATCCCGAAGTACATAATGATCCCCAGGAAATTCGACAGGTGGCACTTAAAATGGGTGTAAACATTGTTTGGTTTGCCTTGACGCAATGAAATCCATCGAACAATATTTAGCCCAAATTCGCCAGGTGGCTATCAAATCGGATATAAAAGTAACCGGTTGGATAATCTATTCAATCTCACTTCTATTATTTCTTTCAGGTCTTATGCTGGAGAGTGTATTCTATTTTTCCAGTTTTATCCGTTTCACTTTTTGGCTGATAATTTTTGTGCTTCTCCTCATTGGGATGGCTTGGCTCATCGTTGCAGTATTCAAAATTCGCAACAATACATTTGATCGTTACCGCTGGTCCAAGTTGGCCAAAATAACCGGCAAATTTGCTTTTCCAAAGGATGACACACTAATCAATGCACTGCAGATCGAACGATCAGCACAATCATCTGCTTCTGCTGAACTCAGCGATGCATTTATAGAACAAACAACTGAAAAACTGGGACAGTTAAACCTGTCTGATCTCTTCCCCATGGACCGGATCAACCGATGGAAAAACATCACCCTGGTAAGTTTAATCACAACTATCCTGGCTCTTTCATTCACGTGGAAACATTCTGTTTCTTCCCTCTACCGCTGGGCCCACCCCGAGTTGGAATTTGTGGCACCCAAGCCGTTTACGCTGAAGGGTATTACCCGGCACGTCCATTTATTAGGGGGCGATGATGTTACTGTTTCATTCTCAGCCAAAGGGGAAATCCCGGACTCTATATATATAGAATTCAAACCCGTAACCTATGAACCTGGGCGGGATTCACTCATAGTTGAAACGGTTTACACCTCACCTGAGAATAATAATTTCGCGATTGAATTGAAAGAGGTTTTCCAGGATTACCGCTATCGTGCATTTTACTTTGCCACAGAATTTTGGCAGCCATGGAAAGAGGTTTCTTCCAAAAGATATTCCATATCGGTCACCGATAGGCCGACTATAAAAAAATTCTCCGTAACCATCCGACCCCCGGCCTATACAGGACTGGCGTCACAAATCCAAAAGGCAAACCAGGCTGAGATCCAAGCCTTGAAGGGATCGAAAATCTTGGTTCAGCTCAATTCAAACCGCAAATTGTCGAAGGCGAAATTGGTCATGAATGGAGAACGGAAAAAGATGAAAGTGAAACGGGAAAATGCCCGCTATCAATTTACAGTTGAAAATGATAGTGAATTTTACATCCATTTGACAGATGTGCGTGGTATTACGAATCGGAATCCCATCCCATTTAAGATTCAAATGATTCCTGATGTATCACCAGAAATGATGATTCTTCAACCTCCGCCCATCGTGGAATTGGGTAATGATCAATCCATTCCAATTATAATGACGATAGAAGATGACTTTGGATTTTCAAACCTACAGTTGGCTTATGAAATCCAGCGTCCTAGTTACATACAGGTGGAACCTTTTATTTCCATTTTCAGCATTCCCATAGAAATCCAAAACAATCCCAAACAGGAAGTAAATACCATTTGGAGGCTGGGGCAGCTCGGCCTTATGCCTGAAGACGAGGTACATTATCATTTCGAATTGTATGATAACGATGAGGTTTCAGGACCAAAAAAATCCATATCCGGTACTTTTATTGCTCGCGTCCCTTCATTAAAAGATCTGTTCCTTGCCTTTAATGAAAAAGAAGAAGAACTTGCTGATGCGGTTGAAATAGAATTGAATGAGATTCAAAAACTGCAGAAACAACTGAAAAAAGCTGAACTCAATCTTCTTAAAACAGATAAGCCGGAATGGAAAGATCAACAGGCTTTGAAGGAAACCTTGGAAGAGGTCAAAGACAAGTTGGCTGATTTTGAAGCGTTGGCAGAAGATTTGGAAGCATTGAATCATTCAGGGGAAAAACATAAACTATTTTCTGAGGACCTGATGCAAAAATTCCAGGATCTGCAAAAATTGATTGAGGAAATCTTTCCGCCAGATATGCTTAAGAATATGGATTGGATGCGTGAAGCGCTGGAAAAACTGGATGCAAAAGATTTACTACTTGCCCTTGAAAATATATCCAATAATTTAGAGCAGGTTGAGCAGGAATTGGATCGTTTCCTGGACATCTTTAAGCGCGTTAAGGCAGAACAACAAGTAGATGAATTGAGAAAACGAATCCAGCAATTGGTAGAAAACCAAGATAATATCGATAAGCAGATTCGCAGAACGACACCACAAACTGACCCATCTGTTTTTGAACACCTCAGTGTAGAAGAAAAAATGAGCCAAAAGGAATTGGATGACATTCGCGATAATATGAATTCTGCTGCCAGGGATGTCAAGGAATTCAGCCGGAAAACCACCCAGGCCCTTGAAAATTTAGCGGATTCTGATGATGCGAAATCCTCTGAAAATCATCTAAAAGAAACAGTTAAAAGTCTGGAAAAACAAAATCCCTACCGTGCCATGGATGAAAGTTATGCGGGACTACAATCCTTGGAATCCATGGAAAATTCGATGGATAACATCCTGGCTGATTTCCAGCGGGAAACAACGCGGGAAATGGCGCAAAAATTTAGGGCAATTCTTCGGGATGTATTAAGTCTTTCCAAAACACAGGAATCACTTCAGAAAGAAACACAGAATATCCCTCGAAATTCTCCACGATTGAGGGATCTTGCTGGCCAACAGCAAATGCTCCAGGATCAGTTGGCTCAGACGATGAAAAACACGATGGATTTATCCCGGGAAACATTCATGGTTTCTCCTGAAATGGGAAGAAAAATGGGATCTGCATTTGCACAAATGGATGCCTCCAAGGGGAAACTGGCTGAGCGCAATGGCAGCGGTTCATTGGGCAACCAGGGAAAGGCAATGCTGTCTTTGAATGAAGGGGCTAAAACTATCATTCAGACTGTGAAACAGATGCAGGAAAGCGGTTCTGCCAGCGGGTATGAGGAATTCCTGAAAAGAATGGAAGAAATGGCTGGACAGCAGAAGGGAATTAATGATCAGGGTATGCAGTTGGCCCTGGGCCAAATGGCCGCCTCTATGCAGCAGCAATTGATACAGCAATTGCTAGCTCAACAGCGGGGAGTACGAAAATCACTCCAGCAAATGATGGATGAAATGAGACAGGCCGGAAACCAGGGTTTGGGTGACCTTTCTGGAATTGCCAATGAAATGGATGAAGTATTAAAAGATTTAGAGATGAAAAGATATACCCGGCAGACATCGGACCGTCAGCAACGTATCCTTTCTCGCATGCTGGATAGCCAAAAATCCATGACCCAAAGGGGATTTGAAGAAGAGCGGAAATCGGAAACAGGGGATCAAACTTTATTCACTGGTCCTGCTGGACTTCCCCAGGATCTCGGCCAACGCCAGTCTTTAATCATGAATGCTATGAACCATGCCTTGAAATCGGGTTATTCCCGGGATTACCAAAAAATGATCCGGCGCTATTTTAACGCCCTGAATGAAGCAGAATCGGTCCCCTTACCGAATACAAATTCCACCATTTCCATTGAAGGAATCAACCCTTGAAGCGCATCTGGCTATTCCTGTTTATGGGACAATTATTGGCCCAGACCATTGAGGTGCTTCCTGAAGGTGAAGCGGCCTTTGTCCAGGCCATGGCCATGGAACGGGCCGGGAATTTAGATGGTGCGATTCAAATTTATCAAAATATCCTGGCCGGGAATCCAAACCATCAGCGGGTCTATTTACAATTAAGAAATATTTATTCCAGAACCGGTAATGCAGCGGCGGGGATTTCCATGGTTGAAGCATGGGTGAACCATCATCCTGATGACCTCCAGTCTTTACTTATCCTGGGAGAATTTTATTACCGGAACCAAGACCATGAAAAGGCGCTGGAAATATGGGATCATTTTCGGAAAACCAAATTAACCAATCAGACTACATTTCGTCTGTTGTTTCATACCTATGTGAGGTTTGGGCAGGTAGACGCTATGGAGGCCCTCACGCGGGAAGCGCGGGAACGATTTAATGAACACCACTTTTTTGCCATTGATTTGGCCAATTACTATCAATCCCGCCAAACCTATGATCGTTCTTTAAGAGAATATTTAACTTTGATCCGCTACCAAAAAGAATATTTAAGATATACCACGGACCGTTTATTACTCATGAGTGATGACACTACCGCCCATGCCCTGATTGATTCTACATTGCGTAATACATCTGAAGAAATTCCAGATGTACGATACATATTAGCCGGGTTTTATTATAAGACAGGGAGATTTGAAAATGCGCTCAATGAACATCGTCAAATTGGAGTGAGCAATCCCGGAGATTCAAAACGCTGGCTGGAATTTGCTGAAAATTTGCGTAAAGAAAAACAGTATGAACTGTCTATCCAGGCCTATCATCATCTTCTGCAAAACATGACCAAGAACGATCCAAATATTATCGGGAAAGCTTTATTGGGGTTAGGACAAACATTTGAGGAGCAAATTGTTCAAAACAAAACGGAAATGAAATTTGTAAAATGGTTCCCCGAAAATGAATTTTTTCAAAATCATATTATAAAAGCACCTCAAATCGCTGATGATCTTTTGGCAAATACAATTGAACATTACCAATCTATCTTGGCTATGCTGCCCCCATCGAATACAACGGCGACGGTTCATTACCGCTTGGGCGAAATTCAATCGCGAATGATACGAGATTTAAATGGAGCAAAAATATCTTACGAAACTGCACTCCAATCGCTGCCCCAGTCTGATCTACGGAAAAAAATCAGGATTCGATTGGGCAATCTGTTATTATCAGCAGGCCAGTATACGGTAGCCGTTAATTATTTTGGCAAAGGTAGATTCCAAAACCTGCGCGGGGATGGAATTGATGAATTTACCATCGGATATTTGAACAGTCAGCTATTCAACCGTGAAATTAATGCCCCTTTGGCTTTCCTTGATTCCGTTATTTTGGCGCTGGATCCCAATCATCGCTATTTCAACGATTTGATGGAAATGCATGATTTGTTGGTAAATTACTATTTCGACGGCACACGGGATGATCGAACGGCCTTTGAATCTTTTTTCCAAGCGGAAGCACTCATAAGACAATATAAAATATCTGAGGCACTTGAGACTTTAACTTCCATTCAGGAAAGCCATCCCGATGCATTGATTACACCTCTCTCTACCTTAAGGATGGCAATTTTGTTATTGGAATTCGATCAACCGGAAGCGGCACTGGCGAAGGCTTTATCCATTGAAAATTCACCTTTGAAGGATCAGGGATTAGCCTTGGCGGGAGAAATTGAAGAACGAATCCTAGGCAACCCGGACAAGGCCCTGATACATTACCACCGCATTTTATCCGAATGTCAATCTTCCCTATTGATTGAACCGGTACGGCTTCATATCCGAAAATTATCTCAACCCCAGGAGAGTTAATTGAAACGGTTTATTCTATCCGTCCTTGTATCCATCCAGGTCATTTATGGTCAAAAAATCCTGATACCCATGGACCAAGCCCAGAAGGACCATTTGAAAGCTTACGGAACAGCCTTTTGGATATTGAATGAGGATATCAACGTGGAATGGATCTTGAATTACCGCGGTGGTTCATTCATGACGGACAGCTACCCTGATATTGAGCAGGAATGCCGGGTGCGGGGCGTTTCTTACGAAGTCATTGGGGCAGAGCAGACATTGGCCATCTATAACGAGGTGGAGATCAACAATATGGATGTGGTTCTCCTGGAAAAGGCGCCCAAGATTGCCATCTATACGCCGCCCAATAAACAACCCTGGGATGATGCGGTGACCCTGGCGTTAACTTATGCTGAAGTACCATATACCACACTTTGGGACGAGGAAGTGTTTAATGGTGCCCTGGGGCAATACGACTGGCTCCATTTACACCATGAGGATTTCACGGGACAGTATGGAAAATTCTACCGGAATTACCACACTGCGGCCTGGTATATCAGCCAGCAGGAGCAATTTGAAGGCTTGGCGAAAAGGCTTGGATTTTCCTCCGTCCACGCTCAGAAAAAAGCCTTGGCCCAGATGATAAAAAATTATGTGACCAACGGCGGATTCCTTTTTGCCATGTGCTCCGCTACGGATTCATTCGACATCGCCCTGGCGGCCCAAAAAGTGGATGTGGCCCATTCTGTTTTTGACGGTACACCTATTGAAAATAATGTCCCTGAAAAAATGGATTATAATAACGCTTTGGCCTTTTCCAATTTCCAAATCATCCCCGACCCCATGGTATATGAATATTCGGATATTGATTATCCCCCCAGTGATAACCCCGTGGTTAGGGGCGCTGAAGCGGACTATTTCACGCTATTTGAATTTTCCGCCAAGTATGACCCCGTCCCTACCATGCTTACGCAAAACCATGTACCCGTGGTGAAAGGATTCATGGGCCAAACAACAGGGTTCAACCGGGAAAAAATCAAAAAACATGTATTGGTCATGGGAGAAGATCCCACCACACCCCAAGTGAAATATTTACACGGAAATCACGGACAGGGGACATTCACCTTTTTGGGCGGGCACGATCCCGAGGATTACCAGCATTTTGTAGGGGATCCCCAAACGGACTTGTCCCTCCATCGGAACTCGCCCGGCTACCGGCTGATCTTGAACAATATCCTTTTTCCCGCCGCCCGGAAAAAAGAGCGAAAGACCTGAGGTGGATATCCATATCGTTTCAGGAGATTTGGAGGAGGCTTTTAGCGTTTCCCAAAATATCCCAGAATTCGATACGCCTTATGATATTTCAGAATATGAAAAACGATTGGATGATTCACCGTTGATCCTCACAGCAGAATTAGGTGACAAACCCATAGGATTCAAAATTGGATATGACCGATTCAAGGATGGGTCATTTTACAGTTGGATGGGGGGCATCCTCCCGGAACACAGGAAAAATGGTGTGGCATCCGCTCTTGCGGATTACCAAGAGGAATGGGCAAGGTTAAAGGAATATAAATCCATTAAATTAAAAACCCGAAATAAGCATGAGACCATGATCTCCTTCGCCATTGATCGGGAGTTTAATATCATTGATTCAGAACCCAACGAAGATATCCAAGAAATCAGGATTTGGATGGAGAAAGTTTTGTAGGGGTGAGGCATGCCTCACCCCTATGACAGAAAATTATGTGGATTCAGAAAGAAATATCATTAAACCCTAAACCGAGGGGATTTCACCTCATTACAGATGAAGTTTTGAATGGGTTGCCGCAAATTCAGAATATTGAGATCGGCACCATGCAGGTGTTTATCAAACACACCTCCGCTTCACTGACAATTAATGAAGATGCGGATCCCACAGTACGAGCGGATTTTGAATCGCACTTCAATCAAATGGTCCCTGAAAATTCCCCACACTACCGTCACACCATTGAAGGTCCCGATGATATGCCGGCACATTTAAAATCATCTATCTTGGGATCGTCGGTCAATATTCCCATTACCAATGGCAGATTAAACCTGGGTACTTGGCAGGGGATCTATTTATGCGAGCATCGGAATCATGGGGGCAGCCGGTGGTTGGTGGTAACGATTCAGGGAGAGTAAAATATAGTAATAGGAACCTTTACTTAATAACACACCCCGGCCTTCGGCCCCCCCGCTCCCCGACGGGTCTTTGCATTAAAAAAAGTACCATTTAAATGGAATAAGCTTCTTCTGCAATGATTTGTGTTACTCATCGTTGCAATTCTGAGAATACATTATTCCTTCTGTTTTGCCTTGTTCCAAATGACATCCATTTCTTCTAAAGTAGCTTCTTCCAGTTCTTTTCCCTGGGTTTTGATGCCTTTCTCAACCTGGCTAAAACGGCTCGTGAATTTCTGGTTAGTCTTTCTTAGAGCATCTTCCGCAGGGATTTCCAGATACCGCGCCAAATTCACTACTGCAAATAAAACATCACCGATTTCTTCAGTAATATGTTCTTTTGCACTTTTGGATTGGGCCTCTTTTAATTCTAAAATTTCTTCGTGGATCTTATCCCAAACCTGTTCCACTTTATCCCAATCAAAGCCCGCATAACTCGCTTTTTGCTGGAGGCGCTGGGCCCGGACCAAGGCGGGCAGATTTTTTGGAACCCCATCCAAACGGGACTTCCGCCTTTTTTCTTTATGCTTGGCCGCTTCCCAATTCTGCTTGGCGTGAAAGGCGGCATCCGCCTGGACATCCCCAAATACGTGTGGATGGCGCTTCACCAGTTTTTCATTCACGGTGGACAAAGATTCTTCCAATTTGAATTTGCCTTTATCGGCACCAATGGCAGCCTGAAACACTACATGAAGCAAAAGATCGCCTAATTCTTCTGTCACTGTTTTCCAGTTTTCCTCGTCCACGCTCTCGATCAATTCGTAGGCCTCTTCAATAAAATAGGGCAGTAATGATTCATTGGTCTGCTCCCGATCCCAAGGACATCCATCCGGGGCTCTGAGCCTCTCAACAATTTCTACCAATTCTTCAAACTTTTTCCCGATATCACCCATAGAGTTGACTCCAATCAACCTGTTCTAAATAATAATCTTCTTTTTTGGTCATGGCTTTTTTCTCTGCCTCAGATTTATCCTCGTATCCAAGCAAATGGAGTCCGCCATGAATAATTAGCCGCCCCAATTCCTTGGCCGGCACTTCATTGAATTTTTCCGCATTCTCTGCCGCACGGGGCAGGCTGATATACACTTCACCTTCCACGTTCTTTTCTTCATAATCATTCAGGCGAAAGGCGATCACATCAGTAAATTGTTCCTTATTGAAGAATTCTTTTTTCAGGTTACTCAATAATTCATCGGAACCGAAAACCAAGGTGATTTCTGCTGTTTCAATTCCTTCGGACTGCAACACATGAGATATAATTGAAATTGCGGCTGGTTCATTTGTCCCTTTGAATGTAGGATCTGTTTCAACCCGGATAGAGATCACGCCTGGGCTGCCTCTTGGGGCGCTTCTTCTATTTTGTTTTCAGGATATTCAATCCGAATATGGTATATGCCCCTGAGGACGAGAAGCAAACCGGTATTGCCATCCACCTTGCCCTTGATGCGGGTTAATTCATCCATGGTCAAAGGGCATTCCGATAACTGGCCGGCAGATACACGCATGTTAATGATCTTGTCGATCATTTCCTCGATCTTGAAAATATCAGGTTCCTTGATGGAACGGACCGCCGCCTCCACCGCTTCGCAGATCATGAGGATACCCGTTTCTTTGGTGTTAGGTTTCGGTCCGGGATACTGGAATTGTTTTTCATTTACTTTTCCATTGTCCGCTTCTTCCAGTACTTTCCGATAAAAATATTCCACCCGTGTTGTTCCATGGTGCATGGGGATGAAATCACTCACAATGCTGGGTAGGCCATATTCCTTGGCCAGGTTCAGTCCTTCCGTTACATGGTTCTTAATGATCTTGGCGCTCATCACCGGCGTAAGGGTATCGTGTTTATTTTCACCGGCATACTGGTTCTCAATAAAATATTCAGGACGAACCATTTTCCCCAAATCATGATAGTAAGCCCCCACACGGCAAAGGAGGGAATTGGCGCCGATGGCATCGGCGCTGGCTTCAGCCAAATTCCCCACAACAATGCTGTGGTTAAATGTACCGTTGGCTTCATGCTGGAGGCGCTTTAGCAGGGGATGCTGAAAATCCAAAAGTTCGATCAAGGTCAAATTCGTTGTAATCCCAAAGGATATTTCCAAAAGGCCGATGAGGCCGTAAGTAACAATGGGAGAAAGAATCGCCACCACGGATAAATTCAGCATATCATAGCCCATAATGGGCCAGGGATGGCCTTTGAAAAGGCCCTGGCTCACAATGACGAGGGCACTGCTGGCCACAAGGGCAAAAATAGCGGTGAAGAGCTGGCTCCGTGTTCGGAGCTGGCGGACGGCATAAATGCCCACGGAAGAGGTGAACATGGAAGTGACCATGAATTCCACGTTGTTCCCAATCAATATGCCCACCAGTAAAATGATGGAAGTGATGCCCATGAATCCGATGCGGGCATCAAACATGATGGTGAGGACCATAGCCGCCACGGTAATGGGAATGAGGTATTCGGATAGATCCAGTTTTTGGGTGAACAGATAGGCCAAGCCCACTTCGATGGCAAATACCAGTCCGATAAGGAGGACCATCTTCCAATCTTCAAAAATGGGTGTTCTGTAAGTAAGTAAAAAGGTAAAGAAAAAGGAAATTATTATGCCAATCACCAGGATCCGGCCTAAATAGGCAAAAATGACATCAAGGCCTTTTTCTTCCATCGCCTTAGTATCAATTGCTACGGACAGGGAATGGAGTTTTTGAAGATCGTCCTCGGTGACGCGGGTGTTGGCGTCCACAATTCTTTCATTCTTCAGGATAATGCCTTTGTTTCGGGGAACGCGATCCTGGCGCGCCTGCTGCCTGCGTTCAGTGGTTTCGCGGTCGAAGACCAGATTGGGCTTCATAAACTCCACCACCAGGGAATAGCCCAGGTCCCGCCGAATGTCCACCTCATCGGGATAGCGGTTGGTCACTTCTACGCGGGCTTTTGTCCATGCATTTTGGAGATCATTGTAGGTGCCTGGATCGGTTAATTCGGGGGCTTCATCATTCCCTATATTCACAGCCACTTTACGACTGACAATCCCAGCCAGTTCAATATCATAAATCCCCTCAGCCCATCTATTTCGTGAGATCTGGATCATATCATTCTGCAGTTTATCAAGGTCTATAATTGAAGGGTTATTGGGATCAGACACAAAAATATTTTCCCATTTTTCATCCCCAAAGGCAAAAGAAAATTCGGTCTTGATCCTTTCTATCTGGACGGCCAATGCAGTGCTGTCAGACTGCACCGCAACGCGAGCCACATCATATTGGTCTGAAAAACGGTTTCGGTATAATGAGTCTTTCGAATCGGATAACTGCTTACTGGCTTTTTGGATAGACCTCACCAGATTAAAAAATTCACCCATAGCGACCACTTGTCCGTCAACCACATCCTGGGAACGTAAAAACAAGGATGGTTCTGATTTGATCGCTTCATCCAGATCGGACTGAAGTTCATCCGCCGTTTTAAGGATTGGGAAATTAAAGGGTGCCACCACTTCTTCCTGGGCCACGTCGTTAAGCTGATAGGAATAAAGGAGTGCTTTTCCCCTGGGGAAAAAGAAGGAAAGGGCAACGATCACGGCCAACAAAATTGAAATTTGCCGCCAATAGTGACTCATAATACCTGAAAATTGCTGGTATAGGGTTGGTTTGTTTGGAATTCGGACCATTAAAGACCTTTGACTGTCTTAATAATGTTTTTTGAAATAATCAGGCGCTGGATCTCACTGGTGCCTTCGCCGATCTCCAGGATTTTTGCATCCCGAAAATACCGCTCTACATCATATTCCTTTACGTAACCGTAACCGCCAAGAATTTGGATTGCCTCGGTGGTTGTTTTCATGGCCATTTCACTGGCAAACAATTTAGCCATGGCGGCTTCTTTAATGATATTTTTTCCCTGGTCTTTCATCCATGCTGCATGGAATGTAAGCAGTTTTGCTGCTTCAATTTCGGTGGCCATATCAGCTAGTTTATTTCCCACCGCCTGGAATTCATGAATCTCCATACCAAATGCTTTTCTTTCGGTAGCATATTTTAATGCCCGTTCGTAGGCACCCAAAGCTGTTCCAACAGAAAGAGCCGCCACGGATATCCTGCCCCCCGTCAGTGTTTCCAGGAACGTTTTAAATCCTTTTCCCGGTGTTCCCAGCATATTTTCAGCGGGGATAACCATATCTTCAAAGAAAATCTGCCGTGTATCGCTGGCGCGCCACCCCATTTTCTTTTCTTTTGGACCTAATTTTAATCCCCGTGTATTAGTGGGAACAATAAAAGCGCCGATGCCCAGATCTTCCCCGTCATCAATAATGCGGGATGTTAAATTCAGAATTCCCGCTTCCCCCGCATTGGTAATAAAAATCTTCCCTCCATTGACTACGTATTCATTGCCCTTTTTTACTGCCCTGGTTTTGGTGGCACCGGCATCACTCCCTGCTTCCGGTTCTGTAAGGCCAAACGCGCCGATCATTTCACCTGATGCCAGTGGGGGAACAAATTTTTTCTTTTGTTTATCGGTTCCGGCAATGACGATGGGTGAAGTTCCCAAAGATGTATGGGCAGCCATAGTGATGGCTACGGAGGCATCAGCGCAACCTAATTCCATCACTGCTGCTGCGTAAGCTACCGTATCCATACCGGCGCCGCCTAATTCTTCGGGGATGGGAATACCCATGAGACCCAGCTCCGCCATTTGATTGACTAAAGCCCGAGGAAAGGATTCCACTTCATCCAATTCAGCGGCAATAGGGGTGATCTCATTATCGGCAAAGTCACGAACCATATTCACGAGCATGGTATGTTCATCGGTAAAAAATAAGGCGTCCATTTTTCTTTTATTTATATGGTGAAATTTAATTCCTGAAAGGTTGGATATTAATCAGGATTTTACCACCGGATGGCGGCCGAAGCCCAGGTATATCCAGCGCCGAAGGCAGCTAAAATTATGTGGTCTCCCCTTTCTATCCGCCCTTCATCCAAGGCCTCGGACAGGGCAATGGGGATGGAAGCAGCGGTGGTATTGCCGTATTTATGGATGTTGCTGTAAACCACGTCCATGCCGACTCCCAATCTCTTGGCCACGGCCTGGCTGATTCGATAGTTCGCCTGATGGGGAATCACCAGTTTGATATCTCCTATGGATAGGTTATTCGCTTCCAATGCTTCGTTGATCACTTCTGGAAAACGACGTACGGCATTTTTAAATACTTCACGGCCATTCATAAAGGGGTGGTGAACACCATTATCGATTGTTTTCTGGTTCATCCAATTTTTTCCGGATGTGCCGGGTGCTTCCATCCACAGGTTTTTCATATCGGCACCTTCACTATGAATATGGGTAGATAGAACACCACTTTCGTCATCACTTCTCCGGAGGATAGCAGCTCCACTGCCGTCACCGAATAGAACACCCATATCTCTGCCACGGGTGGAAAGGTCTATGAATTTTGACTGGGCCTCAGTGCCTACAACCATAACTGTTTTATGCTGACCGGTTCTAATAAATTGATCGGCTATAGAAAGGCCATATATAAAACCAGAACAGGCTGCTTTAATATCAAAAGTACCCACTGTTCTTAATCCCAGTATAGACTGAAGCTGGTTGGCGACGCCGGGGAAAAAATAATCGGGTGAAATAGTGGCCACAACGATAAGATCGATTTCACTTGCTTCTATACCGGCCATGGCCATGGCTTTTTTCGACGCAACCAAGGCTAAATCTGAGGCAGCTTCTTTTTCGCTGACCCAATGTCGTTCTTTGATCCCTGAGCGCTCCTGAATCCACTTATCAGAAGTATCCATCCACTGTTTCAGATCGTTATTTTGAAGAACGATATCGGGAACATGAAATCCCATACCTGTAATTTTACTTCGGTACATTAAGGTTTAACCGGATTGATCTGGAATTTGTATATCGCGGACATTGAGCTGTATTGTGGATGATCCCTGCCATTCATTTACCTCAACCACGTAGGCGAGATCGACAGGGATGCCTCGAATCAAATCTTCATAATGGGAAGATAATTTGAACCCAACGGCAGGATATTTCCTACCATTTTGACTGACAGTGAAACGAATATGCTCCCCATGCCCGATCAATCGGGGCTGGCCGGAAATTGATAAATTTCTGCTGGCAAATTTGGGGCGCATATTCCCGGGGCCGAAGGGACCTAATTTTTCTAGGAACCGCATGAACCGTGGATTGATATCCGTGAGGGCCATTTCACTGTCAATGCTGATGCGGGGAATCAAGTCATCCTCGTTTAGGATTTTATTCACATGCATCAGGAAAACAGACTTGAAACTTTCAAATTGATCTTCCCTAACAGTCATCCCTGCCGCCATGGGATGCCCGCCAAAACCATCTAAAAATTGACTGGCATGGGATAGAGCATCGTAAAGATCAAGTTTGGGAATACTTCGAGCCGACCCTTTTCCAACCCCATCTTCATTAAAGGAAATGATAATGGCGGGCCGTGAAAATTCATCCTTGATCCTGGAAGCCACAATGCCAATCACGCCGGGGTGCCATCCCCTAGAGCCTAGAATAACCACTTTATCCAGTTCGAGATCAACCTGGGAATGGACAAGAAGAATGGCATCATTGACCACATCTTCCTGGATCAACTGCCGGCGTTTGTTTTCCCGCACTAAAATAGATGCCAATTCTTCCGCACGACCTTTATCGGCGGTTGTAAATAATTCTACGGTGCGGTTGGCGTCACCCATACGACCTGCCGCGTTGATCTTGGGAGCCAGACCGAATACCAATTTCCCTACATTCAGAGATTCACCGGCTAATCCAGTTTGTACCAACAATTGGTGAAGGCCCGGTTTATGTGTATTTTCCAAGGCCTCAAGGCCGTTGTGGACCAACACCCTATTTTCATCCAAAATCGGAACCATATCAGCAGAGGTGGCCAAGGCGACCAGATCGAGGTATTTCAACCCTACATTGGATTGGGCGCCACTCTTTTCAGACAGGGCAGAAAGAAGCTTAAAGGCCACACCACAGCCACAGAGCCCCTTAAAAGGGTATTCACAGCCTTTTTGTTTGGGATTAAGGACTGCGTATGCCACGGGGAGTTTTTTATCAGGAATATGGTGATCTGTTATAATTACATCGATTTTCTTTTGATTGGCATAATCCACGGGATCGAAGGCATTGATGCCGCAGTCGCAAGTAATAAGTAAATCAGCACCAATTGATTTGGCATAGTCAATACCACCTGCAGACAATCCGTAGCCTTCTTTTTCTCTATCGGGAATATAGGATTCAACTTTCGTATGAAGATCTTTTAAACCAAGGTGCAGTAGTGAGGCGCCGGTTGTGCCATCTACATCATAATCCCCAAAAACCAAAATGGGTATTTCATCCTGAATATTGCGGATGATACGATCTACAGCAATATCCATATTTTTCATCATAAATGGATCGTGGAGCTGTTCGAAAGAAGGATTAAAAAAATCTCTGGATTTTTCGAGGGATTCAATCCCCCTGTTGGCCATCACTTTGGCGATGATGTCCGAAGTGTTGAATTCCTGCTTGAGGGAAGAGACAAGTTCGGGATCCGGCGCTTTAATCATCCATTTCATGATCAATATTCAATGTAAAATTGATAAATAAATAGGGAAATCAGTAATGGTATTGACAGGCTAAAATTCTGATAATATTTTTTTGGACTTCATACACTAAGCGGTGTTCCTGATCTATACGGCGGGAACAACATCCTTTTAATTCATATTTTAGTGGTTCTGGCTTTCCTGTGCCGTGGAATGGATCCTTTCCTGACTCTTGAATCAACTTTAGTATTTTCAGCGCTTTTTTCCGATTTTCTTTAATCCAATACTCTAAATCTTCAATGGCATTTGGATCAAAAAGAATTTGCCTCAAGGATCGAGGCTTTCAATTAATTCACTATATTCAATAGCATCAATTTCTGAGCGATTCCGGGCTTCAATTAATCTTTTGGCATTTTTTGGACTTCTAAGCAAATAGGCTGTCTCAACCAAGGAATTATAGTCCTGTTCATCAATCATAATAACTGATTGTCCATTTCGATTTTTGATACGAACGACTTCATGGTCAATGGCAGCGTCTGATATAACGGACTTTAAATTTTGCCTTGATTCGGTATATGAGTATTCTTTCATGGGAATTTCTCCTAATATATGTACATATTTCCTGTACAGTTTACGGAAATATAATAATACTAATCAAGTGCGGATTCGAGCATATCACTATATTGCAATCTCACGAAGTTATGAGATTTTACTCAATCATTTTTTTAATTAAGGGGATTTTTGAAAATAGAGCCAATCTGTAAGCCGAGTTCTGTAATTGATAGCCATTCATCTGGTCCCTTCATTTCTGAAAGGATCACGCGATCAACCCTCCCCTTTAGCGATACGAACTATATCTCGGGGTATACTTGATCTTGCACCGGATGGGGTTTACAAGCATCCAGCTTTGCAGCGGGAACTGGTGGTCTCTTACACCACCTTTTCACCCTTACCCTTCGACAAGCTCAGGGCAAGCCCTTAAGCTTATCAAATGGCGGTTTATTTTCTGCTGCACTTTCCGTCGCCTAAAAACGACGCCCTCCCGTTAGGAGGCATCCTGTCCTGCGGTGCTCGGACTTTCCTCCCCCAATTACGCTTACTGCGGATTGGGAGCAACTATCCGATCGGCTCTATTTTCAATAATCGCTGAAAATTACAAATAATTTTAGAAAAGGCTATGCAGATTCCCAGTAGAGGAACCGGCTGCAGCTGTCACAGGTATGGGGCCCTCTTCCTGCCCGTACCTCGGAAATAATCTGGGGTGGTATAAATGCGCCGCACCCGCCGCAGGCTGATCTCTGAACGGTTACAACGGATAATCCTCTCCGCGCATTATGGATTCGGTCATAACGGGATAGAGTTGCCCCGTCGATACCACCGCGCTGTTCATTTCTTTCAGATTCCAATTTTGCTTTCTCTTCAGAAGAATTATTCATCAGCACTTCAAGCTTTTTTCGGCGGCCTACAAGATCCCTGCTTAAGGATTCCAAGTTTTCTTCTTCAGATTTAATACGCTCTTCCAGAGATTCTTTTTCTTCAGTGAATTCCAAAGATTGGATTTCAATTTTGTCCAACTCACTTTTGAGATGATCAATCTCATGCTGCAGGGCATCATATTGTTTGTTGGTTGTCACCAAAAAAAGCTGATCTTTGTGCTTATCAATCTTACCCTTGATATCTACCATTTGACCTTCAAACTTATTTAATTCAAGGTTCAATTCCTTAATTCGGGCTTTTCCGCTCTCTACAGATAGTATAAGGGATGACTCTTCGTCTTTTAATGCATTCACCTTTCCGGGGAGATCCCCGAGGAGTTCAGCAATATCCTGAAGTTGTGAGTCAAGGTGCTGAAGTGCTACGATTTTCTGAATTACACTCATTCAGATCCGGCTCCTTTCAGAAACAAAAAATGCACCGCATAGGGTGCATTCGTAATTAAGTTTTTAGGAAAAATATTGGATCCCCGGGGTTCGGAAATTCACGGGTTTGCCTTGCGGGGATTTTTGTTCACCATAATGGCGGGGAATTTAAGGTAATTATATTATCAATGCGAAGGAGAAAGGCTAGAAATTATCTTCTCATATTCTGCTCCTATCTTTAAAAGATCGAATTTCTGTTTAGTCCGAAAAATTGCGTTCTGGGACATCCTCCGGTATAATTCTTTGTTAGAAAATAAAGTTAAGATCGCCGTTGCTGTATCCCCGGGATTGTCAGGTTCAACCAATAATCCATTCACATTTTGTTCAACGGCGTCAGGAATGCCACCTGATTTTGAACCGATTACCGGTTTACCGCAGGCATTGGCTTCCAAAAATGTGATCCCAAATCCCTCTGAATCACCTTTTTCATCTGTCGCTGTACTGTTCATGATATAGACATCACTAGCATTGTACAGGGTATTTTTAGAGCTTTCTTCAACATATCCCAAAAAAACAACATTTTGTTTAAGGTGCAGTTCACTAATTAATCGGTTGAGCTTATTTTCATATGATTTATCTCCCGTCCCGGCGATCACGAATTTTATATCAGGAATTTCTTCTTTAACAGTTTGCAGGGCTTTTATAACTGTTTCATGCCCCTTCCTCCTGACAAGGCGAGATAGGGTTAACAAGATCTTATCTGATTCTTGAAATTGAAATAGGCTCCGGCATTCGTTCTTTTCTTTCGGATAAAAGTTTCTTGTATCTACAAAATTGGGGATTGTTACTATCTCTTCATAGCTACTGATTCCAATCGCTTCAGTTTTTGTAAAATCACTTACAGCAACAACCGCATCGGAGTTAAAAAGGGTTTTTTTAAAATTTCCTGATCTCTGTTGATATTTCCGGGAGTGTAGTCTCGTCACTTCCAACCCATGTAAAACAGTAATCAGAGAAAAATCATTTTTTTTTCTATACTTGATCAATCCTGCGGATAATTCCCAATTGGCTGATATAATGACCGGATTATCGGTACCCTTAATAAAGGGGCTCAAGTAAAATTGGATATACCATTTTTTATACGAGGGCCAATCCCTTCCGCCCATCAATTTGATATTATAGGGTATTCCCTCCTCAATTTCGGAAGGAATGATACCACCGCGTTTTTTAACAAACACGGTTATGTTATATTGGGCTTGTTCTCCCAAATAATCCGCCAGACCCTGTGCCCAGGAGGCAATCCCTCCTTTTTGAGACGGGCGGAATTCCTCGGTGATTATGGCAAGATCAGTTTTCAGAAGTTTTTTTTGTTAGGGGAAATTGCAAATAAGACCAGAACCGAATCCCAAGCCCGAAATCTGACAAAGAAGTATTTTCAATTTCTTTGGATTGATACTGGGCTGTAATGGTCAGGTAAGTCAGATCCCGAACATTGATTTCTCCGCCTAATTCCACTTCCATTAATTTGTTGATCGGAGGTGTGGGGTGGGAAGGAGGATCGTAATCTTTGAGAAATTCTCCTTTTTCATTTACCCATGGGTCATCAAAAGGGGTATCCAAGCCGTTGGCTCCATCCATCAAATAGGAGACATCGATGAATGGTTTGATTCTTCCCTTCTTTAATAGTTGAGAATAATGCATTCTTAAATTAATAAAATCGTTTCCCAAATAATGCCCGATTGGAAACCCGCGGTGGGTATAGATGTGAGTTGGATGGTAAGACTGATAAACCTGGTTCAAGACATTTGAATATTCAACCCAGATATTGGATGAGTTAAAAGGATATCCCGTTTTTTGAAACCCGATTAAATAACCGAACCGATTCAAGTAGAATGCATCTTCCTGGTGAAAGTTGATATCATCTATTATGAATTCACCAAAAATCCTTAATCCTGGGCGGGGGAAATAGGTTGCCCCGGCATATAAAAATGCGTTTAATCCTTTATTGGTGCTCCCTACATTTTCCCAGGACCAGAAACTGAAAGGATTCAAATATTTTAACTCAACAGATTTAGAATATCCTGTGGTTAATACGCCTTCTCCTATGGTAATCGAAATCTTATTTGAATTATATCCAAAGGTGTGAGCATAGAGATAACGGTTATGAAACATGATGCTATCCAGTTCAATAGCAGAAAAAAGGGCATCAAACTTTCCCATTTCTGCTTTTAGGGTGAACTGATCAAAGGGGCGAGAGTAATCGCCGAAAAACATATAACCATCCAACCCATGACCAACCGTGAGAAAATCTCTGCCTCCCTTAATTTCAAAATCCAACTCATCAATACGATGATTGACTGTAAAGAAGGCCTGGTTAGTATACATGGTTACATTTTTCAATGTTCTGAAAAATCCCCGTTCTGCCTCATGCATATCATAGGTAAGGAACATTGAATTGAGGACCTGAAAATGGTTCGATTTATATTGATAGTTTGTCATTAAACCATTGCCGATCAAATCAGATTTTTGATGGACACCCTTTATATCCAATCCGTTTTTAAAATGGATAAAAGATCCAAAACTATGGCCGCTTTTATTGATTGATTTCAGGGATAAATAATCGGCCCAAATATTTTGTTGTTTTGTTTCTTTTTGAAATGACCCTGAATGGGTTTCAACCCATTTTTCAGCCTCTTGAAAATCTGTATAAAAAAATTGCCCATGACAAACATGGGCAACGGTTAAAAGAAAAATGAATAGGTTTTGTTTAACTTCCGTCAATTAAAGTTGTTTTTAATCGCTGTTGAACTGTTTTTGAATCGGGTACATATTCTGGGATAAAGTTTTTTAATTCCCGGGTCACTTCCCCATAATCATATGACCGGGCGGAACTTACAATTTTTCCTACATGATCTAACAGATTATCCCAGTTATACCCGTTTCCATTTTTTAATACCAAAATCTTTTCATGGTTTGTATCGTTGATATTTTCATCTTGGGTCTGTAATTCTTCAAACATTTTTTCCCCGGGGCGCATTCCAATATATTCTATTCCAATATCAGTTTCAGGCTCCAATCCGCTCAAGCGGATAAGCTCATAAGCTACATCTTTGATATTGACCGGCTTACCCATATCTAACACATAGATCTCACCACCGGTACCCATAGCTCCTGCCTGTAAAATAAGAAGGGCCGCTTCGGAAATAGACATGAAGTACCTATGCATATTGGCATCAGTAATTGTAACAGGACCGCCATTTCTTATTTGTTTCTGAAATGTAGGTATGACACTTCCTGAACTGCCAATCACATTGCCAAAACGAACGGCCATATATTTTACATTGGAATCAATGGATTTACTCTGAATCAACTTTTCGGCCACTCGTTTTGTGGCGCCCATAATGTTGGTAGGATTCACTGCTTTATCCGTTGAAACCAATACAAAACGGTTAATTTCGTGCTCTTCAGAAACATCGATCAAATTCAGAGTGCCCTGAATATTAGTTAGGATAGCTTCCCAGGGATGATCTTCCTGCATTGGAACGTGTTTATAAGCTGCAGCATGAAATACAACGTCTGGTTTAAAAGAAGAAAAAACCCGGTAAAGCAATGTTTTATCCCTGATGTCGCCTAGGACCGGCTGAAAGGAAACGGGGTGTTTACTATGTTCACATTCTCTTCCTATATTAAATAAGTTATGTTCACTTTGATCCAACAAAACCAATAAGTCAGGGTCAAAGGTTAAACAATTACGTACCAACTCTGCGCCGATTGATCCACCCGCGCCTGTGACCAATACCCGTTTCCCATAAATGTAGTGCGAGATGGAAGATCGATCCAATTCTACCTCTTTACGTCCCAATAGATCAACCATGGAAACGTCCCGGACAGATTTCATGGACACTTTACCATCTATCAATTCCATGAATGTGGGAACTGTACGGTAAGATTTACCGGTTGCTTTACAAATGGCTACTATCCGCCGCATTGCAATATTAGAAGCAGTTGGAATACAAATGATAATTTCATCGAAAGGAATTTTTAGATTGGCTAATTCATCGATCGGGCCCAAGATGGGAATTCCATGAATTGTTGCACCGATTTTTGATGTATTATCATCAACAATTCCGACAACGACATATTTCAATCCTGTATTATCACGGATTTCCCGAACGATTTTTTCAGCGCTATCCCCTCCACCAATCATAATCAGTTTTTTTCTGCCCTTTAAAAGTGCATTCTGGGAAAAAATATTTTGGGTTTGAGCTAAATTACTAAAATACAATCGTACACTGGCACGGCTCGCGCCTAAAAAGATTGTGCATAAAGCGTAGTCAATAAATAATACTGACCTGGGGAATCCGCTTAATCCGAATAATAGTGCTAAAATAGAAAGTGCCATTAATGAACCCAGAGAAGAGGCCCTGACAATATTTATGATATCAGAAATGCTCGTATAACGCCACATCCCTCGATACATACCAAAAATAGAGAAGGAAATCAGCTTAGCTGTTAAAACAACCGGTATATAGGTAAATAGATTGTTACTGATATAGGCAGGTATTGAAAAATCGAACCTTAAAAGGAAAGCAATATACAGTGCCCCCAATATGAGGAAAATATCAACGAGTAAAAACTGAACCACGTTTCTCGATTTTTGAATGGTCTTATTCATGGATTGAAATATTTAAATATACTTGCCCGAGTTTAATAATATAAAGGGGGAAATCTATGTGAT